>NZ_JBEZCG010000017.1:0-236835 GCF_040647455.1 Streptomyces sp. NPDC041068 | reverse complement strand
GGGGCGGGCCGCGCACCCCCCCCCCCCCCCCCCCCGCGCCCCTTGCGGGGCACGCGCGCACCCCGCGTCCCCGGCAAGACGCCACTCAGGACGAGGACTTCGCCCTGCGGCCGCTTCGGCGGCGCGCCGGTTCCGCGCCCGCGAGGAGCTCCAGCCTGCGCTCCTCCCCCTTCTCCTCCGTCCGTAGGACGATCTTGCGGAGGAGGTCCGCCAGGGTTTCGCACTCCGCGGCCGTGAGGCCCTCCGTCACGAAGGCCTCCTCCGCGTTGAAGGCGGGGAAGACCTCGCCCATCAGGCGTTCGCCCTCGTCGGTGAGGCGGAGCAGGGCGAGGCGGCCGTCGTCGGGGTGGCCGCGGCGTTCGATGAGGCCGCGGCCCGCGAGCGTGCGGGCCACGCCCGTGAGGGTGCCCTTGGAGATGCCGGCCTCCTCGGCGACGTACCGCGTCTCCATCTCGCCCCAGATCCAGACGACATAGAGCACGACGAAAGACGTCCACGTCAGCTCCGCGCCACGCAGCACGGAGTTCTCGAAGTGCTGCCGCACGGCCGCCGCCGCGCGGTAGATGTTCGAAACGGCGGCCATCTGCCCGTACTTGACGGGGGTGCCGCCGAGCTTGGCCCTGACCGCCTTCTCGGTCTCGCGGATGGTGCGATGGCCCGTCACGTCCGTGCCTCCCTCTTGCCGCGGCGCATACGCCTCCGTACCATCGGCGCCACTCGAATTTCGTACGGGCTCAAACGATAACGCGTTTCCGCCGGAGACGCCTTCCTCTCCCCGGAGTCCCGGTATGGCCGTCGACCATCATGACTCAGCCTCGCCCGCGCCGCCCCTCTCCTCTCGCGCCGTCCCTGAACGCCGCATCGGCGTCACGGGCATCGTCTTCTTCGTCGTCGCCGCGTCCGCGCCGCTCACCGTCGCCGCGGGCGGCGTCCCGCAGTCCCTCGGCGTCTCGGGCGTGCTCGGCATCCCCCTGCTCTATCTCCTGACGGCCGCCGTGCTCGCGCTCTTCAGTGCCGGGTACGCGGCCATGAGCCGGCACATCACGGGGGCCGGTGCGTTCTACGCGTACGCCGCGCAGGGCCTCGGCCGTGTGCCGGGCGTGGCCGCGGCCTTCGTCGCGCTGCTCGCCTACAACGCCGTGCAGATCGGCATCGCGGGGCTCTTCGGCGCCACCACCGCGGAGTTCATCGACGACAGGACGGGGGTCTCGATCCCCTGGTGGGTGCTCGTGCTCGCCTGTACGGCCGTCGTCGGGGCGCTCGGGTACCGGCGCGTCGACCTCGGGGTGAAGGTCCTCGCCGTTCTCCTGGTCCTGGAGTTCGGCACCGTACTCGTCTTCGACACAGGGCAGTTCAGCCACACGTCGGAGGGCGTCTCCGCCACTCCGCTCACCTGGGGCGCCGCCACGGACGGGGCGCTCGGTGTCGCGCTGTGCTGCGTCTTCGCCGCGTACATGGGGTTCGAGTCGGCGGCGCTGTACAGCGAGGAGTGCCGGGATCCGCGGCGGACCGTGGCGCGTGCCACGTACATCGCCGTCGGGCTCATCGGTGTCTTCTACGCCGCCACGGCCTGGGCCATGATCACCGGTGCGGGCACGGGGCGGGCCACGGAGGTCGCGGCCGAGGAGGGGCCCCGGATGATGTTCACGCTCGCCGACTCCACGCTGGGCACGGTCTTCTCGGACTTCGCCCAGCTCTTCCTTGTCACCAGCCTGCTGGCGGCGCTGCTCTCCTTCCACAACGCCGTTGCGCGGTACGTCCGTTCGCTGGGCAGGGAGGGGGTGCTGCCGCGCGGGCTCGGGGTGCTGCATCTGCGGCACGGGTCGCCGCACCGGGGGTCCCTGGCGCAGACCGCCGTGACCGCGGTCGTGATCGGCGTGTTCGCGCTCGCCGGGCGGGATCCCGTCATGGACGTCTTCACCTGGCTGACCAACCTCGGGGCGCTGGGCGTCATTCTGCTGCTGTGTACGACGTCGGCCGCGGTGATCGGCTACTTCGGGCGGCTCAGGGGGCGCGCGGAGCCGCCCGAACGGCTGTGGAACCGGCTTGTCGCGCCGGCGCTTTCGGGCGTCGCGCTCGCCGTCATCTTCTGGCTCGCGCTCACCAACTTCAGTGCGCAGCTGGGGGTTTCGCCGGGGAATCCGCTGCGGTGGATTCTGCCGGGGCTCGTGCTCGGGGCCGCGGTGGCGGGGGTGGCGTGGGGGATGTGGCTGCGGTGGGCGTGGCCGGAGACGTATGCGGGGATCGGGACGGGGGCCGCCTCCACGGCTTCCGCCACGGCTACAACTCCCGCTCCAGGAGCGTCCCGCCGTTCCACGTGACGCCCACCTGGCGGTAGTAGGCGGCGATCGGTTCCTCGACCGTCAGGGCGGCCAGCTCCTCCGTGGGCGCCTCGAAGAGGTCGAGGTCGGCGTCGCCCCGCCAGGCCTGGCCGCCCTCGAAGGCGGCGGCGCCCGACTCGATCAGCTCGTCCAGGGCCAGGCCCTTGCCGTCGATGGAAGGGAGTTGGCGGTGGTGGGCCATGGGGTGGGCGTTGACGAAGCCGTTCGTCTCCGACGGGGCGCGCAGCGTGACGACCGCCTGGGCGAGGCGGTGGTCGGCCGCGGCGAGGGTCGCGCCGAAGGCCGCGCCGGCCTCGACGCGGGGGGCGGGGCCGAAGGGGTGGGGGCGGGTGAGGTGGATGGAGCCGAGCTTCTTCGGGTAGCCCTGGTGGTTGCCGCGGGCGATGGCGAAGTCCTTGTCGACCCAGATGTAGACGCAGCGGGAGTAGGTGCGGCCGCGGTGGACGCAGCGGACGACCGCGAAGCACTCCTTGTACTGGGCGCGGACGGGGTCGAGCAGTTCGGCCCTGTCACCGCCGCAGGACTGCCAGTCGGCCCAGATGAGGGCGACGGCGCCGGGGTCTTCGGGGGCGGGCTCCAGGGGGGCGGGGAGGAGTTCGCGTACGCGGGCCGGGTCGGTGCGGTACTCGACGGTGAGGAGGTCGCCGGAGTAGTGCCAAGGAGGTGCGGGCACGATGGCCGACCGTCCGGTCGCGCTCTTGGGCGGCAGGAATCCTCGAACTCCGTTCACGACCAGGCCCCTTCCGTCTTCGTTTGGGCCCGTACGATACGCCGGGGGCGGCGGGATGTCACGGGGTTCCACCCTCTTGCGCAAGGCCCGTACCCGCCATACCGTTTGAGGTCAAACAACATTGCGTCAACTGAGCGTCACCGTCACCGCTCCACCCCGCAGAGAGGCTGACCACGGGTGAGTGAAGCGAGCGCACCACACATCGCCGAGACCGTCGAAACGCTGCGCGCGAACCACACGGACGTGGTCCGCGTCGTCTACCCCGACCTCATCGGCGCCGACCGCGGCCGCGACGTCCTCCTCGGACACCTGCCCAGCGCCTGCGGCCACGGCCTCACCTTCTGCCGCGCCGTTTACCACACCACACCCCGAGGCGATGTGGTCCCGGTGGCGGGCGGGCTCGACGCCGGACTGCCCGACATCTGCGTCCACCCCGACCTGGACACCCTCAGGCCGCTCCCCTGGGAGCCCGGCGTCGCCTGGTGCCTCGGCGACACCATCGACCCGCTCACCGGAGAGCCCGCCCCGGAGTCACCACGCGCCTTGCTGCGCCGCGTACTCGACCACGTCGGCGAGTACGCGGGCGACGACGGCCTCTCCCCCGTCGTCGGCCCCGAACTGGAGTACTTCCTCTGCGAGGCCGACCCCGCCGCCCCCTCCGGCTGGACCCCCTACGGCGGCGCCACCGGCAACGTCTACAGCGCGGGCCGGCGCGGCGACCCCGACGGTCATCTGCTGCGCACCCTGCGGCAGTTGGACGAGCTCGGCATCGGCGCCATCGCGGGCAACCACGAATTCGACGGCGGGCAGTTCGAGATCAACCTCGCGCACTCCGACGCCCTGGACGCCGCCGACCGTGCCTTCCTCTTCAAGGCCGCCGTCAAGGAGGCCGCCCGCCGCGAGGGCCGCCTCGCGACCTTCATGGCCAAGCCCTTCAGCGGGATCGGAGGGTCGGGGTTCCATCTGCACCTCTCCCTCGTCGACGCCGCAGGGCACAACGTCTTCGACGACCCCGAGGGCGACTTGGGCCTCTCCGACACCGCCCGGCACGCCATCGCCGGCGTCCTGCGGCACGCTCCCGCCCTCGCCGCCCTCGCCAACCCCACCGTCAACTCGTACAAACGCTTCGGGCCCGACACCCTCGCCCCCTGGCTGATCGACTGGGGCCCGGACAACCGCAGCGCGATGGTCCGCATACCGCCCGAGCGCGGCGCGGGGTCCCGCCTGGAGCTGCGCCTCGGCGACGCCTCCGCCAACCCCTACCTCGTCGTCGCGGGCACCGTCGCCGCCGTCCTGCTCGGCATCCGCGACAAGCCGGAGCCGCCCGCCCCCCTGGAGGGCTACGGCTACGACGAGACCTCCGCGCCCCGCCTGCCCGGCACGCTCCCCGCCGCCCTGGACGCCCTGGAGGCGGACGAGGCGCTGACCCGTCTCCTCGGCGAGGGCTTCACCGGCGCCTTCCTCACGTACAAGCGCAATGAGATAGAGCGCTGTCAACAGGCCGTCACGGACTGGGAGTTCGCCGAGTACGCCTTCCACATCTGATCCCCCGGACCGCGCTCTCCCCCAAGACGAAAAGTTCCAGGAAGAGTTCCAGAGGAGCACCCCATGCGCACGGTCGCCCCGCCCCTCTCCCTCCCGCTCGCCGACGTCGACCTCGCCGACAACGACCGCTTCACCGACCGCGACCTGCCCTGGCGCATGTTCGACGTGCTGCGTCGCGAGGACCCCGTCCACTGGCAGCCCGAGCCCCCGCCCAACTCCGGCTTCTGGGCGGTCACCCGGCACGCCGACATCGTGCGCGTCGACCGCGACCCCGAGACCTTCACCTCCGAGAGGTTCACCAATCTCGAAGAGGTGGACGAGGACTACATCGCCCTGCGCCGCTCCCTGTTGGAGACCGACGGGATGCGGCACCGGGCCATGCGGCTCATCCTGCAGAAGCGGTTCACGCCGCGCGCCGTCGCGGCGTACGAGACCTTCCTGCGCGGACTGACCGCGCGCACGCTCGACGCCGCCCTGCCCAAGGGCACCTTCGACTTCGTCCAGGAGGTCTCCGCCGACTTCCCCATCAACGTGCTCGCCCGGATGCTCGACGTGCCGGAGGGCGACACCCAGCAGCTCATCGACTGGGGCAACCGCATCATCGGCAACACCGACCCGGACTACGCCGACGTACTCCTGGAGAGCACGGAGAGCGAGCGGTACCGCAATCTTCCCTTCAGATCACCCGCCTCCCTCGAAGTCTTCGCCTACGGAAGGGAGTTGGCGGCGCGGCGGCGCGGCGGCAGCGGGGACGACCTGGTGAGCGCGCTGGTCAACAGCTCGCCCAGGGACGGCGTCCCGCTCTCCGACACGGACTTCGACAACTACTTCCTGCTGCTCGTCGTCGCGGGGAACGAGACGACCCGGCACGCCATCTCGCACTCCATGCTCGCGCTCATCGAACACCCCGAGGAGCGCGCCAGGCTCGTCCGCGACCCGTCACTCATCCCCGGCGCCGTCGAGGAGTGCCTGCGGTGGGCCTCGCCCGTCTATCACTTCCGGCGGACGGCGACCCGTGACGTCGAGCTCGGCGGCAAGCCGATCCGGGAGGGCGACAAGGTCGTGCTGTGGTTCGCCTCCGGCAACCGCGACGAGGACGTCTTCCCGGATCCGTACCGCTTCGACGTCACCCGCGAGGACAACGACCACGTCACCTTCGGCAAGGGCAGCCCGCACTTCTGCCTCGGCAACTCCCTGGCCCGCCTGGAGATGCGGATCATGTTCGAGGAGCTGCTGCCGCGGCTCGCGGACATCCGGGTCGCCGGTGAGGTGCGGCGCGTCCGGTCCAACTTCGTGAACGGGATCAAGGAGCTGCCGGTGACGGTGACGCTCACGTAGTCGGCGCCCCGGGGAGGTTCAGCCGCCGGAGGTGTCCAGTTCCGCCTCTTCGCTCACGCCCGCGCAGTCGTAGGGGTCCTTCAGCCAGCCGTCCGGCAGGACCACGCGGTTGTTGCCGGAGGTGCGCCCGCGCGGGCCGTCCGCGCCGGCCGGCCACGCCTGGTCGAGGTCCAACTCGCCCAGGCCGTCCTCCAGTTCGGCCAGGGACGAGGTGATCGCGAGGCGCTTGCGCATCTCCGAGCCGACCGCGAAGCCCTTCAGGTACCAGGCGACGTGCTTGCGGAAGTCGATGACGCCGCGCGCCTCGTCGCCGATCCACTCGCCGAGCAGTGCCGCGTGGCGCAGCATGACCTTGGAGACCTCGCGCAGGTCGGGGGCCTTGGGCGCGCCCGTGCCCTCGAAGGCGGCGACCAGGTCGCCGAAGAGCCAGGGGCGGCCGAGGCAGCCGCGGCCCACGACGACGCCGTCGCAGCCGGTCTCGTTCATCATGCGGACCGCGTCGGCGGCCGACCAGATGTCGCCGTTGCCGAGCACGGGGATCTCGGGGACGTGCTCCTTGAGGCGGGCGATGGCGTCCCAGTCGGCCGTGCCGCCGTAGTGCTGAGCGGCCGTGCGGCCGTGCAGGGCGATGGCCGTCACACCCTCCTCGACCGCGATGCGGCCCGCGTCCAGGAACGTGATGTGGTCGTCGTCGATGCCCTTGCGCATCTTCATCGTCACGGGGAGGTCGCCCGCGCCGCTGACCGCTTCCTTCAGGATCGCGCGCAGCAGGTGCCGCTTGTAGGGGAGCGCGGAGCCGCCGCCCTTGCGGGTGACCTTGGGGACGGGGCAGCCGAAGTTCAGGTCGATGTGGTCGGCGAGGTTCTCCTCGGCGATCATGCGGACCGCCTTGCCGACGGTCGCGGGGTCGACGCCGTACAGCTGGATGGACCGGGGCTTCTCGGTCTCGTCGAAGTGGATCAGCTGCATGGTCTTCTCGTTGCGCTCGACCAGGGCGCGCGTCGTGATCATCTCGCTGACGAAGAGGCCCTTGCCGCCGGAGAACTCCCGGCACAGCGTCCGGAACGGCGCGTTCGTGATGCCCGCCATGGGGGCGAGCACGACGGGCGGCTGCACGGTGTGCGGGCCGATGGACAGCGGCTGGGACATTCGGGGGCTCTCCGGGACGTACGGACGAGGGGCAAGCCTCTATTGTCCCTCACTCCCCGGACACCGTGCCGCCCGCTCCCCGGTCACTCCCCCGACAGCTCCGCCAGCCGTTCCAGGCGCTCCTCCGTCTCGTCGCACGCGGGAACGTACGCGATCAGGCGGTGCGCCTGCGCCAGCGGGGCCATCCACAGCATGCGGTGCTCCAGGCGGAGCAGGCCGACCCGCGGATGCTGGTACCGCTTGACGTGCGGCGACATGGTCGCCACCTCGTGCCGCTCCCACAGCTCCCGGAACTCGGCGGAGACCCCGAGCAGCCGGTCGCGCAGTTCCTTCCAGGCGGGCTCCGCGCCGTGCTCGGCCATCGAGCCCCGGAACTTCGCGGTCAGGTCGCGCAGCATCTCGTCCCGGTCGAGGAACGTCTCGCGCCAGCGGTCGCTGGTGGCCAGGAGCCACAGGCAGTTGCGGTCGCGCTGCTCCATCGCGTCGAAGTCGCCGAAGACGTGGGTCCAGGAGCGGTTGTAGGCGAGGACGTCGTAGCGGCCGTTCTGCACGGTGGCCGGATAGGGGGCGACGCGGTGCATGAGGCGGCGTACCGGCGCGGAGAGCGCGGTGCACTCCGCCTCCGGGCGCGGGTCGACGACGCCGCCCAGCGCGAAGAGGTGGGCGCGCTCGCTGGGGTCCATGAGCAGGGCCCTGGCGATCGCGTCGAGGACCTGCGCGGACACCTTGATGTGCCGGGCCTGCTCCAGCCACGTGTACCAGGTGACGCCCACGGAGGAGAGCTGCGCGACCTCCTCGCGGCGCAGCCCCGGGGTGCGGCGCCGGGGGCCGCGCGGCAGGCCTGCCTGCTCGGGCGTGACGCGTTCGCGGCGGCTGCGGAGGAAGGCGGCGAGCTCTTGGCGGCGGATGTCGGCGGCAGGCCCCGCCGGGCGTGCTGTAACGGTCACCATCCAAGGGTGGCCTGTACCGCAGCCTGTTTCCAGGTTCGCTCGGTACCAGGATAAAGACACTCTGGTACCCCTCTGAGGGCCGGAACATCGTCGTATCCGTGACTCTTGAGACCACCACGGACACCAGCGGCACGGGCACCGCCGAAGCGCCCGCTCCCGCCTTTCTCACCCCCCTCGGCCTGCTCACCGTCCTCCTCGGCGCCTCCCTCTCCAGCATCGACTTCTTCATCGTCAACGTCGCCCTGCCCAGCATCGAGCGCGATCTGCACGCCTCCCCCGCCACGCTGGAGATGGTCGTCGCGGGCTACGCGGTGGCGTACGCCGTGCTGCTCGTCCTCGGCGGGCGGCTCGGCGACACGTACGGACGCAGGAAGCTCTTCCTGTGGGGCGTGGCCGCCTTCGGCCTGACCTCGCTGGCCTGCGGTCTCGCGCCCGGCGCGTGGTGGCTCGTGGGCGCGCGGGTGGCGCAGGGGGCGGCGTCCGCGCTGATGCTGCCGCAGGTCCTCGCCACGATCCACGCGACGACGCGGGGCGAGCGGCGGGCGCGGGCCGTCGCCCTGTACGGCGCCGTGAGCGGCATCGGGGGGCTGCTCGGCCAGGCGCTCGGCGGCGCACTGGTCGCCGCGGACGTTCTCGGCACCGGCTGGCGCGCGGTGTTCCTCATCAATGTGCCGATCGCGGCGGCGGCCCTGCTCGTCGGCGTGCGCGCGGTGCCGGACAGCCGGGCCGAGCGGCCCGCGCGGGGGGACGTACTCGGCACCGTCCTGTTCGCGGGTGCGCTGACCGCGCTGCTGCTGCCCCTGACGGAGGGCCGTGCGACGGGCTGGCCCCTGTGGTCCGTACTGCTCCTGATCGCGGCGCCGCTGCTCGGCTGGGTGTTCGGGGCGGTGGAGAGCCGTGCCGAGCGGACCGGTGGCAGTCCGCTGCTGCCACCGTCGCTGCTGCGGGAGCCCGCCGTGCGCAAGAGCCTGGCGCTCGGCCTGCCGATCTTCCTCGGATTCAGCGGCTTCATGTTCGGCTTCGCGATCCTCCTCCAACAGGGGCTGCGTTACGGGGCGTTGAAGGCGGGGCTGGCCGTGATCCCCATGGGGCTGACGCAGATCCCGGCGTCGATGCTGGTGCCGCCTCTCGTACGCCGCTGGGGCACCCGTGCGATGACGCGCGCCGCCCTGGTGCATGCCGCGGGCCTCGCGGTGATGGGCCTGACGGTGCTGTGGGTGCCGTGGTCCGCCCTCACCCCGCTCGCCCTCGCCCCCGGGCTGCTCCTGTGCGGGCTCGGGCAGGGCGTCCAGCTCGCGCTCTACTACCGCGTGGCGCTCGCCGCGGTGCCGGCCGCGCGGGCGGGCGCGGGCAGCGGGCTCGCCGCGACCGTGCAGCAGTCGTGCCTGGCGGTGGGCGTCGCGACGCTCGGCTCGCTGTTCCTGGCGCTCGTGCCGTCGCTCGGCATGCGGGACGCGTTCGCGCTCGTGCTCGGGGTGCAGCTCGTGGGGCTGCTCGGCCTGGCGCTGCTGAGCCTGCGGCTGCCGCGACAGGCGGTCTGAACCCGCTGCGCGCTGGCCGAGTCCGCTGCGCGCTGGCCGAGCCCCCGGCGCGCTGTCCGAGCCCGCGGCGTAAGGCCTCCGGTCCCGGCCGGGCCGGAGGCCGCGAGGAGGGCTACGGTCAAAAACATGCCCGATGAACTCACCCACCGCAGACGGATGCTCGTCCTCGCGATCTGCTGCATGAGCCTGCTGATCGTCAGCCTCGACAACACCGTCCTGAACGTCGCGCTCCCCACCATGCAGAAGGAGTTCGACGCGAGCGTCTCGGGCATGCAGTGGACGATCGACGCGTACACGCTCGTCCTCGCCTCGCTCCTGATGCTCGCGGGCTCGACCGCCGACCGGATCGGCCGCCGCAAGGTCTTCCAGGCGGGCCTGGTGACCTTCACCCTCGGCTCGGTGCTCTGCTCGCTCGCGCCGAACCTCGAATCCCTGGTCGCCTTCCGCATGGTGCAGGCGATCGGCGGCTCGATGCTCAACCCGGTGGCGATGTCGATCATCACCAACACCTTCACCGAGCCGCGCGAACGGGCCCGCGCCATCGGTGTCTGGGGCGGCGTCGTCGGCATCTCCATGGCGGCGGGCCCGCTGGTGGGCGGGCTGCTCGTGGACTCCGTCGGCTGGCGCTCGATCTTCTGGATCAATGTGCCGGTGGGCCTCGCGGCGCTCTTCCTGACCATGCGGTACGTCCCCGAGTCGCGCGCCCCGAGGCCGCGTCGCCCGGACCCGGTGGGGCAGCTGTTCGTGATCGTGCTGCTCGGCGCGCTGACGTACGCGATCATCGAGGCGCCGAGCGCCGGCTGGACGTCGCCGCTGATCCTGTCCTTCGCGGGTGCGGCGCTGCTCGCCCTGATCGGCCTGCTCACCTACGAGCCGCGCCGCGCGGAACCCCTCATCGACCTCCGCTTCTTCCGGTCGGTGCCGTTCAGCGGGGCGACGGTGATCGCGGTCGCCGCGTTCGCGTCGCTCGGCGGCTTCCTCTTCCTGTCGACGCTCTACCTCCAGGACGTACGCGGCCTCGACGCGCTGCACGCCGGGTTGTGGATGCTGCCGATGGCGGCGATGACGCTGGTCTGCGCCCCGCTGTCGGGCCGCCTGGTGGGCAGCCGGGGGCCGCGGCTTTCGCTGCTGGTCGCGGGGGTGGCGATGACGGTGTCGGGTGTTCTTTTCGCCGCGTTCCAGGCGGAGGAGTCGGGCGGGACGCGTCTGCTCGGATACGTCCTCTTCGGCCTGGGCTTCGGCTTCGTGAACGCGCCGATCACCAACACCGCGGTCGCCGGGATGCCGCGGGCCCAGGCCGGCGTGGCGGCGGCGGTCGCCTCCACCAGCCGCCAGATCGGCCAGACGCTGGGCGTGGCGGTGATCGGCGCGGTCCTGGCGTCGGGCGTGGCCACGTCCACTTCGTACGCGACCGGCTTCACGGAGGCGAGCCGCCCGGCCTGGTGGATCATCACGGGCTGCGGGGTGGCGGTGCTGCTGCTCGGGGCGCTGACGAGTGGGCGGTGGGCGCGGGAGACGGCGCGAAGGACGGCGGAGCGGTTGGAGGAGGGGGCGGTGGTGGAGGCGGAACGGCTGACGCCGAACGCCTGAAGACGGCGGGCGGCGGGCGGCGGGCGGCGGGCGGCGGGCGGCGGGCGGCGGGCGGCGGGCGGCGGCTGACGAACGACGGGCAACAGCCGACGCACGAATGGACGGCATGACAGATGACAGATGACAAATGACAGATATTGAAATCTGTCATTTGTCATGCCATGGTGGAGGCATGCGTACTCTCACCCTCGGAAACACCGGCCCCCAGACCTCCGCCCTCGGCCTCGGCTGCATGGGCATGTCCGCGCTGTACGGCGACGCGGACCGCACGGAGTCCATCGCGACGATCCACGCCGCCCTCGAAGCGGGCGTCACGCTCCTGGACACCGGCGACTTCTACGCCATGGGGCACAACGAACTGCTGATCGGCGAGGCCCTGCGCACCGCCCCGGCCGCGCGCCGCGAACAGGCGCTCACCAGCGTCAAGTTCGGCGCCCTGCGCGACCCGGACGGCGGCTGGTCGGGGTACGACGGCCGCCCGGCCGCGGTGAAGAACTTCGCCGCGTACTCGCTCCAGCGCCTGGGCGTCGACCACATCGACGTCTACCGCATCGCCCGCATCGACCCCGACGTCCCGGTCGAGGAGACGGTGGGCGCCATCGCCGAGCTGGTCGAGAAGGGCCACGTCCGGCACATCGGCCTCTCCGAGGTCGCCGCCGACACGATCCGCAGGGCGGCGGCCACCGCCCCCATCTCCGACCTCCAGATCGAGTACTCGCTCATCTCCCGCGGCATCGAGGCGGAGATCCTGCCGACGGTCAGCGAGCTCGGCATCGGCGTGACGGCGTACGGGGTCCTCTCCCGCGGCCTGATCTCCGGCCACTTCACCCGCGACCGGCAGCTGGCCGCGAACGACTTCCGCGCGATGAGCCCCCGCTTCCAGGGGGAGAACCTCGACCGCAACCTCGACCTGGTCGACGCGCTGCGGAAGATCGCCGAGCAGAAGGGCGTCAGCGTGGCGCAGACCGCCATCGCGTGGGTGCTCGCGCAGGGGCCGCGGCACGGGGCGTCGATCGTGCCGCTGGTCGGCGCCCGGCGCAGGGACCGGCTCGACGAGGCGCTCGGCGCACTCGACGTGACGCTGGACGACGCGGACCTCGCGGCGATCGAGGCGGCGGTGCCGGCGGACGCGGCGGCCGGGGCCCGCTACCCGGAGTCCCAGATGGCACACCTCGACAGCGAGCGCTGACATGCCCGCGGGTACGGTCTAGTCATGGCTACCGCGGCACCCCTCACCCCCGAGCGCATCCTCGAAGCGACCGAGGAGGTGCTGCGCAGGCACGGCGCGGCCAAGGCCACGGTCGTCGACGTGGCCCGCGCCCTCGGGGTGAGCCACGGCACGGTGTACCGCCACTTCCGCACGAAGGCGGAGCTGCGCGGCGCGGTGACGCGGCGCTGGCTGGACCGCACCTCGGACACCCTCTCCGGAATCGTCACCGGCACCGAGCAGCCCGAGGCGAAGCTCCGGCACTGGCTGGCGGGCCTCTTCGCCGCGAAGCAGCACAAGGCCGGTGACGATCCCGAACTCTTCGCCACGTACACGGTGTTGACGGACGAGAACAGCGACGTGGTGGACGCCCACATCGCGGACCTCACGGGCCAGCTGACGGCGATCATCCAACAGGGCGTGGACGCGGGCGACTTCGCGTCCCCGGCCCCGGCGGCATCGGCCCGAGCGGTCTTCGACGCCACAAGCCGCTTCCACGACCCGTGCTACGCCCCGCACTGGTCACGGCCGGGCATCGAGGACGCCTTCACAGCGGTGGTCGATCTGGCGGTGCGGGGGCTGCGGGCGCGGTGACCGGATCCTCCCTCAGTGCAGGATTTCGGCGCGCAACCGCTCCTTCGGCGTGTTGATGTCCCAATAGCGAACGGTGCCCCTGGCGTTCTTGAAAGCGCCTGTTCCGCCGGTGATGGCCATGTCGAGCGAACTCGCTTCGTCCGCCCGCAGCGATTGCATCGTCAGAGAGCCACGCTCGAGTTCTATCGTGATCACGGCCTGCGACGTGGCCTTTTCACCCTTGACGTAAACGACCTGAGACGTCCCGGCCCCACGTCCGACTTCGCGGCCGTTCTCCACTGCGGTGGCACAGTAGACGCTCATGTCGCCCAGGCTCGGCCCCGGCCTGCCGAGATCGACAGCCTCGTACTCAAGGTCCTTGAGCTGGATTTCCATGACCTCGACCCGGCCCTTTCCCGGGCTATCGGCAGGCGCTTCGGAGCTATCGGCATCCGCGCTGCCGACGGCAAAGACACCGACCGCGGCGGTGACGAGCGAAAGGGCGGTGAATTTCCTGAGCACGGCTCGTCTGCTGTTTTCCCTCATGCCGGAATCTCCTCATGATGATCTGCATGCGCGAACAACTCGACGCTATGGCGCGCGAGTTGTGGCGTCCAAGACCAACACCGCTATGACGTCATCGCACTGGTGGCATGAGGAGGGGGACTACTGGTAGGACCCAGGAACCACCACCGAATCCCACTTCGGTACGTCCCCAGGGCCGCTGGGCGGACATCCCGGTGTTCCACCAGGCCCATGGGCAGCTCAGGGCCTCTTTGTTCGGCGGCGTGTCGAGGCGGCGGCCGCCCGCGTTGGAGGAGCATGATCCCCTTCACCGCCCCGTCCCGCCCCGCTCCACGCGGCGCACGCGCCCTCCTGGCCACCGCATTCGTCGCCCTCACCTTGGTGACCGCCACGTCACCGCCCGCCGACGGCCGTCCCCGAGCACTGGCGTCCGGCACCCCGACGACAGCGGTACGGCCGGTAGAGACCATGCGGACGGGGCCGGTCGACCACCTCTACGGCTCCCCGGTCCGCAAGATCCCCACCGAGGAGAAGCTCGTCGCGCTCACGTTCAACGCCGCCTGGAACGAGAGCGGCCTGGACGCCGTCCTGAAGGTGCTGCGCCAGCAGAAGGCACCGGCCACCTTCTTCCTCACCGGCCAGTTCGCCGAACGCCACCCGGACGCCGCCCGGAGCATCGCCGCCGCCGGGCACGGCATCGGCAACCACTCCCACAGCCACCCCCGGTTCGAAGTCCTCACCCCCGCCGAGCGCGCACAGGAGGTCCACGACGCCGACACCGCCATCCGCGCCGCCACCGCCACCCAGCCCCTGCCGTTCTTCCGCTTCCCCTACGGCTCCGCCCCGGCCGCACACGTCACCCAGGTCAACAGGCTCGGCTACGCCGACATCGAGTACACCGCCGACACCAACGGCTACAAGGGCACCGCCGGCGGCATGACCGTGCAGAAGACCGTCACCCGCGCCCTGGACGCCCTCGTCCCCGGCGAGATCATCCAGATGCACGTCGGCTCACTCGACGGCCACGACCCGGTCCTCGACGCCCAGGCCCTGCCCCAGATCATCGACGCCCTGCACACCCGCGGCTACCAGATCACCGACCTGCGCACTCTCCTCCAGCGGGAGAACGCTTGGGGCACTGAGGCCGGGACCCGCCCGAGCGGCCTTGGGGAACGGTCTTGAAAACCGTCGCGGCGCGAGTCGCCGTGGGTTCAAATCCCATACCCACCGCAGCAGGTCAGCGTATGGGCTGGTCAGAAGGGTGCCTCTCACTGGGAGGCACCCTTTGTCGTGGGCGGCTGTCTCACCTTGATCCGCGACTGTCACGCCGTGGATCAGCGCGTGTGGACCAGGTGTGGACCACGGCATGTCCCAAGCGCCCTCTAACGCCGGTCTCCAACTGGCTAGCGAGGACCAGGACCAGGGGTAGGGAGCCCTCTGCCGTACGGTGTGGGCGTTGGCAGGAGCTGCTTCGGGGGGAACCGTGGCGCATCCAGTACAGCAACTGGTCGATCACGTCACCTGCGGCGAGGTCTTGGACCTGGCTAACGGTCAGCCAGTGGACGAAGCTGATCTGCGCTCTTGGGGGCCGGAGCGCACCATCCCCGCCATGGCCATCCGCGACATCTTGCGGCGGCGCCTGGCCACCGACCCCGACCCCCATGGCTTGCAGCTGTGCGCGGCGCGCGTCGAGGGCCGCATTGATTTGGAGAGCCTCACCACCGACACACCCCTGACATTGGCAGATTGCTGGCTCCCTGAAGGCATCAACGTATGACGCATGGATGAGGCGTGGCTGATGCCGGTTCGGGGTTGCTGGAGACATACGTGACGGGTGATCGTTCGGCTCTCCCACCGTTGTGGCTGACTTTCGGTGGCTGAGGCCAGAACTGGGCGCCCACAAGCTGAGCGGCAACATCGGTTCTCCCTGACTCGACTACTGGGAACCGGAGTTGCAGCCGCACCCGCATCCGCGCACGCCAACCACCCCGGTACCATCGGCACCGGGGTCCTGATCAGGGCTTCCACGACCGGACCACCCGGAATGCTGTCCAGGCTGAGGGGTGGTCCGGTCTTTTCGTTGTCGGCGCCCGCCACGTGTGAAACGGGTGGGCGAACGCGAGTGGTGTCCCGGGTGCCGCGCGGGGAGTCCAGTCTTCGCGCGGCACCCGAGGGCTCTTCGCCGGGCGCAGGGCGGGAGCCGGGCCCCTACCTTCCCGGGGATCGGGGCCCCTGCCGTGCTGCCCCGGATCAGTAGGGCGGGCGCGGCGCCGCCGCCGGGGAGCGCTCCCGGGGCGGGGTCATTAGGCTGCGGTGGGCGCCTGTGCGGTGACGCGCTTCCACCACACCGTTACGTCCCGGGCCTCCTCGATCGTCGGCAGAAGCGACAGGTCGGACCAGCAGGCGTTCAACCGGTCCAGGCCGCCGTCGCGTTCGGTCACAGCGGCCACCCACCGTGCGCCGGTCTCGTACACCTCGTGCGGCGGGTCGATCGTCGAGGCTCGGCCCGGCACCCACACCCGGCTCAGCGGCTCCGGCGCCGTCTCGGCACGCTGCTCCTGCTCGGGGATCAACTCATCGCGCACGTACCGTTTGAAGGCATCGGATGCCCGGCCTGTGGGCTCGCGGCCGACCTGGCGGCCGAAGAGCCGCTGGGTGACCTGCTGCGCGCACCACAGAGCGTGCCCCGAGGCGACGAAATGCGAGTACCCAGCCACACCGCGCAGCTCAGGGCACGCCATGGTGTGGGCGCGGGAGATCACTCCGCCCCCGGCGTGGTGCTGGAGGATGTGGCACAGCTCGTTGGCCACGATCATGGTGATCTCATGCTGTCCCGCGCCCTGGTGATACAAGGCGTCAGGCATGAACAGGATCACCGGCTGCTCCCGATGCCCGTTCCCCTCGACGAGGGTGTTGGCCCCGGCCAGCATCCAGTGCCGGTCCAGGTCCTCCTCCCGCGCCATCAGCAGGGCGCGCAGGTCCGTGGCCTCCCGTTCGGACAGGTCGAGTTCATCGAGGTCCCGTTCAAGGCCACGCCGCTGCTCGGCGATCACGTCGAACACGAAGCCGGTCCGGTAGGTGAGGCGGACCCGCACCTCCTCGGGCAGCGGGAGCTCGGTGATCTCCTCGACGTGCGGCGCGGCCGCCTCAACGGCCTTCTCGATCATCGGGGCGAACTCGGGGTGCGCCGGGCTCTCGGTGATCAGGGATACGCGCATCAACAGACCTTCCAGAGTGCTGGCGGTACAGGGGTGGTTGTGGTGTGGGGAGTGGAGACCACCGTCAGCGGGACGACCAGCGAGGACCAGCCGAGGACGATGAGCACCATGAACAGCCGCTGTCTCACCGCCGCACCGCCCACCGCGTGGGTAACCGGGCAGGGGCCGGCCTCGGGGTGAAGCGTCGGCGCATGAGGGGCAACAGGAAGAACCACATGGTCCAACTCCCTTGCGAGGTAGAGGGGGTGGAGCTCCCCGCCCTGCCGGGGTCAGGGGACCGATGCTCGGGGGAGCCATGCCGACAGGGCGGGGAAGCTGGGGGGCTGGGTTTAGGGGGTGCTCGACGGCCACCAAGCAGCCGCCATCACCGCGACGAGGGCGCCGGGACACAGGCCGCACAGCCACGCGCAGGCGACGACCCACGTGCGCTCACTCACCGCGCCGCACCCGCGCAATGTGCATCGCACGGAACAACGCCGTGATCTCGGCGACGTGCTTGCACTGCGTCCAGGCCACCACCCGATTCGGGCCGCCCAGATCCTCGGGCAGATCCACCGTCTTGCCGATGGTGCGCAACGTGCGCTGGGCGTTCTGGTAGTCCCGCTCACGCCGGGCATCACTACCGGTGTGCGGGCGCTCCGTCTCCACGAGAACCCTCAGGGCATCGAGCAGACGCCGCATGGTCGCGATGCTGTCCCTTCGGCCAGGGACCTCGAACACGACGCGGCGCCCCCACGCGATGTCGTCGGCGGTCTTTCCCAAATCCAGCTCGAAGCCTGCGTTTACCGCACTCACGCTCTTCGTCATGATCCCTCCAGACCGGAGGGCTCGCCTCCGGCAAGCAGTCGGCGTCCGTCCGTGCTCATGCGGAGAAGCATCAAGGCGACTGGTAGGACCTAGGAACCACGACCGAATCCCACTTCGGGACGTCCCGCGTCGGGTAAAACGTCCCTAGTGCCGTCCCAGGATTCAGGGAGAGACTCAGATGCCGAACGAGAGATTACGAGCCGCCATGGCGGCTGGCGGCTGGACGTACGCGAGCCTCGCGGACAAGGTCGAGGTCGATCCCAAGTCCGTTGAGCGATGGGCCAATCTTGGGCGTACGCCGCGCCGTGCCACGGCCATGCTGGCAGCGGAAACGCTAGGAGAAGACGTGCACGTTCTATGGCCAGCGCTCCGTCAGGCACGACCTGCCCGCGCAGTGAGCCCGGAGCTGGTTGCGCTGTACGACCAGCGGGCGGACATCCCGGTGTCTGCCTTCGTGGACATGCTGAAGCAGGCCCGCGAGCGGATTGATGTGTTGGTGTATGCCGCCGTCTTCCTGCACGAGGCGTACCCACGGCTGAATGATCTGCTGCGCGAGCGAGCCGCCGAAGGCTGCACCGTTCGCATCGCGGTGGGTGACGCCGAGAGCGCGAACGTCCAAGCGCGTGGCCAGGAAGAGAAGTTCGGCCACGGCATCGACTCCCGCTGCCGACTGGCCCTGATGCACTACCGCCCTCTGCTCGGCGCATCCGGAGTCGAGATAAGGACCCACGGAACAACGCTCTACAACTCCCTCTACCGCGCCGATGACCAACTGTTGGTCAACGCCCACGTCTGGGGAGTGAACGCCTACGGTGCCCCTGTGTGGCATCTCCGCCGTAACGGGGAAGGCGGCATGTTCGACACCTACGCCACGAGCTTCGACGCGGTGTGGGAGACGGCAGAGCCGGTACAGCAGGAAGGGTGACCATGGCACGGACCGAGTACTACGACGATCCGAACGCCCCCAAGCCGAACAGCATGGTTGTTGCGGCCTCAGCGGTCGTCACTGACGAACAGGGACGCATCCTGCTTCAGCGACGCCGGGACAACGACCTCTGGGCGTTGCCAGGAGGCGGTATGGATCTCACCGATTCCCTGCCCGGCACAGCGGTCCGCGAGGTCAAGGAAGAGACCGGGCTGGACGTGGAGATCACGGGCCTGGTCGGTACGTACACCGACCCGAAGCACATCATCGAGTACACGGACGGTGAAGTCCGGCGCCAGTTCAACGTCTGCTTCACCGCCCGGATCATCGGAGGCCAACTCGCGATCTCCGATGAGTCGACCGAACTGCGGTTTGCCCTGCCGGGTGATCTTGAGGAACTGCCAATGCACCACACCCAGCGGCTCAGGCTTCGGCACTTCCTGGAGCATCGCGAGCACCCGTATCTCGGCTGACAGATACGGGCAGCACCACCAACCGGGAGTTGAGCGATGCAACTGCCCTCGGCAGAGGGCCATGAACCCGGCCACGGTTGTCCGATCGCTTGGGTGTGAAGGCGTCCGCCCCTCACAGTCATACCTGACGTTCAGCGCCTTGAGTGGGCGGTAGGCAAACAGCGTCTTTGGCATGCACGCGCAGCCGCGCTTCCGACTCACTCATAGTCATCAGGTTCGGCGTAGTCGTAATCCCAGTAGGAGTATCGGCGCTTTCGTTCTTCTTGCAAGTCTGTTGCCCTAGCAAGCCGTTGACGGACGGCCTGTCGAGAGATTCCGCAGGTGTGTCCAACCTCTGCTTGTGATACGCCGAATTGGCATGCGTAATAGGTGGCAGTCAGTACATTTATTTCTACTCCTGCGGAGAAGTCGGACAGAGTCGAAAGCAGTGCCAAGTGTTCTTGCTGCGTTACCGGACCTGATGGGCTCCGAGGTGGCACAGGGAGTCTTTCTACGGCCTTCTCCCACGCGAGCCCGTACAGATAAGTGGTGATGGGGTCATCCAGAGGCAGCGTCATGCTGACAAGCGTAGTTGTCGCCGTCGGCGTGTGGGTATGCCTGGGCATGTGCCTGCTCCTGTTGGCTGACCTGCTGAAACCGTCTAGTCATTGACGCGCGAGCGGTGGTGTCACATACTCACTGGCAGGTCCGGCATGCCCGGAACGTGTTGGCGGAGGCTTGGTCTTCCGCCTTTTTGTTGCCCGAACTTAGCGTTCGGGCTTTTTTGTTGCCATTTCTTTCTCATGGGAATGGCGATGTCTGCGCGACTCGCGTTCGGCTTCTGGCTGGCGAGTGGCTAGTCAACCCAGGAGACCTAGGTGCAAATCCTCGGTGAACTGGCGTCGTTGGGATTCCTTCCTGGAGTGGCATGGGTGGCGCGGTGCATCATCCGTGACATCCTCGACCACAGGAACAAGCGGGCAGACCGTGAGTTGAAGCGGCAGATGCTTCAGCGGATCCCTGACGACCAGGTGGCCTCAGTTTTTCAAGAGTCTGGCGCTGACCCCAGCACAGCTCAGGAATAGCTAAACGGCCCTTTTTTGACCAGTGATCTCCTGGGCTGGAGTCGTGTAGCTTGTATCGCAGTTTTAAAACTGCAAAGTTAGGGAGACAAGTGAACGACCGGCACGTAACGCTTGCCGCCCAGCATCGGGCCCTTGCGGAAGCCCTGGCCGAAGCGGAGGAGGTTCCAGCGGGACGTCTACTCGGCTTGCCAGAGTTGCCTGAAGATGATGTCTGGGTGGACACCGCTGGAGCGGCGGCACTTGTGCAGGTGAACCCCAAGACAATCACCGGTTGGCTGACACGTAGCGGGCCAAAGAGACGACCGTTTCCCTCACCTCACAGAGTGCTGTACCGCCTGTACTGGAGGCGGAGTGACATCGAGGGTTGGCTACGCCGTAGCCAAGATTGACGGCAGCCCTGACGGCAATGACGGCACACGGCTACGCGTGATCGCCTCCTTGTGCGATCGAGGTCCGGGGTGGGCAGCCGCTCGCAAGCGGTCTTGCCGGATCCTACGGATCAGAAGGTTGCGGAGCCGGTCTCGTCCTTGCTCCGCTGCGTGGACCCCGTGTGGACCACGCTCTCCACGAAGCGCGTGTGGCTGGCTGCCTGCAAGCGCTGCATCGCAGGTGGGCGGCACGGAGACGAGCTTCCCGAGCGGCCTTGGGGAACGGTCTTGAAAACCGTCGCGGCGCGAGTCGCCGTGGGTTCAAATCCCATACCCACCGCAGCAGGTCAGCGTATGGGCTGGTCAGAAGGGGCGCTCCGTTTCAGGGGCGCCCCTTCCACATGGTCGTTGTCTCACCTTGATCCGCCCCTGGCTCGCGGAACGGGGCGCCCGGTGGGTCACCGGGCGCGCCCCTCTGATGTCCGTGTGTGCAGACCTGTCAGTCCTGCTCTCCGGAATCCGGCTTGTTGATCCGCGGAACAGACTTGAACGGACCAAACTGGGGCCGCTGTTGCTTCGCCAGATGTCGATGCCACTGCCTGACGCACCACCAGGCGAACACGATGGGTACGAAGGACAGCACCGTGGGAACCAATGGCGGCAGCCCCGACCACAACGGTATTGGCCACACCACAGCGACGACGATCGGAGCCACGACGGTCAGGCCGATCAAGAGAGCGCCCCACACGTCGTCAACCCGCTCCCACCACGAACGGTTCTCAAGATATGAATGAACCGCCATCATCACGGCTACTACGAACGCCACGGCCGGGGCGATCAACCAGGGCGACGCGGGCATACCGCGATTGCCGAAGAGTTCGCCGATGAAGGTGGCCGGGATGTACGCAATGAGCAGGAACGTAAGGGTACTGAGAACACCGCTGCCCAAGTTGCCGAGCTCGTCGTCGGTCGAATCCTGCGCGGGTGAGTCCAGGTTCTGCTTCACGGGCGGTCCCCTTCCCTACTGTGCCTACATGCATGCATGGGCCAGGTCGGGGAGCCCCGTGGAGTTGACGATGAGGTTCACGATTTCCTCGTCAATGCCCTTCGGATAGGTACGGTGCTTGATGAACGACCAGACGGCCTTCCACACCTTCTTGCCATTCTTGACGAGCTTCCACGCCTTGGCGATGCCGATTCCGTTCTCGGCGGCGAACTTCGCCACCCCGGCCGCACATCCGAACCAACCAAACGCCACTACCGCGCCCTGGGCATGCTGCTTCTGGTTCAGGAAGTCGCTGACCTCACGGAGCGCATCCTGGTCGCCGGCTTCGACTCTCTTGATCAGCGGCTCGGGGATCGAACCGATGAGATCGAAAGCGCGCTTGACCGCGGCTTCGCCTTCCTCATCACTGACCCCGGCCAGCCTGGGGTCAACATCAGTGGGCGCGGCGCCGGTCGGGGCCTGCACCGTGACAGTGGATATCGAGGACCGTGCCGCTTCCTCGTGGCCGCGGTCGGCAGCAACTGCCGATCCAGACAGTCCCGTGCCAACAATTGCTGCGGCGACAAGACCGGCAACTGCCGTGCTGAGCCTGCGTCGCTGAGTGCTGTTCTGCACGCGCCGCACTCCTTTGAATACATGCGGTGTTTGCTTGAGGGCATGGCTTGCAACCCAACTCTTTTGGTGGGAAAGGGTTGTTAACCGACCTCGATTACAAGATCGACTTCATCACGCCTCAATCGGGTGAGCTGTGATGGAAGCCATAGTTCCGCCTCAGATCACCATCAAGGCACCGATGTTGGCGCATTTGCAATCATGTGGACGCATACCTGAAGGCTGGGAGGCTTGCGATGCCAAGGTCCACTCGGCATGGCGGGCGAGGTGGCGGGAGTGACCTTGGCTGAATCCGTCTGGCTCAGCCCCCAAGCCCCTCGCCCGGCGGCAACGATCCGCCTTCCAGACCTCCCCGTACTCCTTGGACAGGATGTGGCCGCCCTGGACCGCGCGGAACAACCGGCCGCCCTCGGCTGTGCCGAACTTCTGGATGTGGTCGCGGATCATGCGGACCGGGAGGGGCGGGATCGGTACCGCACGGGTGGCCTTGCGGGCGCGCTTCTTCAGGCCGCGTGAGTCGTACGACTCTCCGGTGTCCGTCCACGCCGAGCCCACCCGCGGAGTGCTGGACGAGCGGAGGTTGGCCGCTTCGCCGGGGCGGTCGGCGGCGGGCTCGCCGTCGAGCTTCAGCGTGAGCGCGTTGAGCGCGGAGCGGACCACGGGCGGGGTTTGAGATCAGAGATGTGCACCGACTTGCGGTCGACCCAGTCCAGGGCCGCCGCGATCTGCTCGGGAGGTTGCTCAGCGTCCGTGCGACGTTGCCACTTGCCCTCGGCGTCCTTGACGAGGCGGAAGGCCCATGAGTAGAGCGCTGCTTGGCCGAGGCTCCGGGCCACTTCATCTCCATGTACGCGAGGGTGTGTGCGTACCAGGTGGGAGACGTGAGCGCCTGGACATCGGACGCGGGCAATCCGGTGTCCGTGTCGAACCGTTCGCGCGCTTGCGGATGCCCCAGATCTGCACGTCACAGGTCAGGACGCGGGGACGTCACAGGTGGCCCACCACGCGTCCAGGCCTGAACGGCTTATCCATAGCTGGCCGTTCGGCATCTTCAGGCACTGCGGGGCCCTGCCGCGTGCGCGCAGTCGGTAGAACGCGGCCCGCGGGGCGCACTCGTCATGATCACGAAGTCGGGCGAGACCATCGCCTACAAGCTGCCGTCGCTCGCCCTCCTGAGCTTCGTGCGCTTCCATCAGTTCCGTCGGCACGCGCGTCCCGAAGGCGCCTAGGCCGGGGCCGGAAGGGAGAACCCCTCGGGCGGTACCCCCTCCGTGAACAGCATCGACACCCTTACCTTGCCCTCCCGTATCCGGCGGGCCTCCCGGTATTCCGGGGAGTCGTACCACTCCCTGAGCCGCGTCATGTCCGGGAACTCCAGGACCACCAACCGGGAGGCGTTCCAGGTGCCTTCGATCGGCTCAGGTGTGGGGCCCGCCACCAGGTAGCGGCCGCCGTGGGCGAGGATCGACTCCTGGGCCACCGGCGCGTAGGCCAAACCTGCCTCCTCGTCCAGTACGTCGATGGTGACTATCGCGTATGCGGGCACTGTCCGGCCTTCTTCCCTTCCTGGTCTTCCTCTTCCCTTCGCATCAGCAGGTGGCCCCTGCGGAACCTCTCCCCCTCCCGGGGCTCCCGCAGCATCCGGCCCACCTCGGTGAAGCCGGACTTGGCGGCCAGTTCCGCGAGGCCGTCGACCGGCCAGCGGTAGGCCGTCGTGACCTTGTGGTCGAACGGGGTGACCGGGGCGCCCTCCGACTCGAAGAACGCGAGCAGGAGATGGCCGCCGGGGGCCAGGAGGCGGCGGAACTCCTTGAAGTACGGGGGCAGTTCCCGCGGCGGGGTGTGGATCACCGAATACCAGGAGACGATGCCCGACAGGGCGGCGTCCGGAACGTCCAGTGCGTCCATCGAGCCGACCTCGAAGCGGATCTCCGGGTACGCCTCGCGCGCCAGGCCGATCATCGTCGGCGACAGGTCCACGCCGAAGGCGTCCAGGCCCAGGTCCCGCAGGAGAGCCGTCACGGGGCCGGGGCCGCAGCCCAGCTCCGCGACGGGGCCCGGAGCATCCGCCGCCCGCACCTGGTCGGCGAACGCGGCGATCCAGGCTCGGTCCAGCGAGGGGGTTTCCAAGTCGTCGCGGGCCATTCCGGCGTACACCGTGGCTATGGAGTCGTAGGCGTTCGCCGTCTCATCGAGGTAAGTGGAGGATTCAGTCACAGGCGGACCCTAGGGCCTGCCTCTGACAACCGTGCCTGCAGCCCCTACAGACCCTCCTCCGTCGGCCTGTGCTCCACGTACTCGATCACCGTTCCGTCCTTGTGCCGTGCCGTGAAGCCCGAGCCCGTCGGGACCTTGATCAGCGGGTCCGTGATCTCCGCGCCCTCCGCCGCCAGGCGTTCCAGGTACTTCTGCGCCGAGTCGATCAGCAACGTGCCGTGCGTCGCGCGGAACGGGGCCAGGGTCTCCTCCGTGCCCTCGATCAGGAGGAAGGCGCCCACCACGGCGAGCGCGAGCTTCTTCTCGGGGTACGCGAACCACATGTCCCGTTCCGTGCCCAGCAGGCGCTCGTAGGAGGACGCCAGTTCGTCCAGCGTTCCCGGGCCCGTGTAGACGCGGATGAAGGGGCGGGGCTCGGAAAGGTCCGTGGAGTCGTTGCGGCGGCGCCACATCGTGGGAGTTTCAGTCATGGGACCAGGCTCCCTTTGTGCCCGCTCCTCAACCAGCCAGGCGTTCATGGGGGTTAGCCCAGGTCATAGGCTGAGGCCATGGCCACCACCACGGAGACCGCCGAGCCCCTGGAGCACGCCACCACAGCCCTCCGCCGACAGCTCGGCGGGTTTCTGCGCGCCTACCGCGAATCCCTCTCCCCCGGCGACGTCGGGCTGCCGAACACCACGCGCCGCCGCACGAAAGGGCTGCGCCGCGAAGAGGTCGCCGCGCTCTCCGGCGTCTCCGTGTCCTGGTACACCTGGCTGGAGCAGGGCCGCGTGGACACCTCGCGGCAGGTCCTCGCCGCCGTCGCCCGTGCTCTGCGCCTGGACGACACCGCCCACCGGCACGCCCTCGCCCTCGCCGGGTTCGCCCCCGCCACCGAGGGACGGGACACCTCGTACGACCCGAACCTCCGCGCCATGCTGGACAGTTGGCCCGACAGCCCGGCCCTGCTCCTCGGCCCCGCCCTGGACATCCTCGCCTGGAACTCCGCGTACACCGCCCTGTTGCCCGACCCCGCCGACACCCCCGAGGAGCGGCGCAATCTGGTGCTCCTGCTGGTCGGGGACGCCCGGCATCAGCAGGCACTGCCCGGCTGGGAGCCCGTCGCCATCGATCTGTACCGGCACCTGCGCACCCGCGCGGACCGCCGCCCCGGGGACGAGGGCTTCCGGCGGCTCACCGAGCAACTGCGGTCCGCGCGGCCCGACCTGGACGCCTGGTGGGCCTGCCGTTCGATCGGCGACTTCGCCTCACGGACCGTCGAGATCGTCGAGACCGCGTCGCAGAGCGGTCGCGGCCGCGGCCGCGCACCCCGCCCGTACGCCATGAACCTGCTGCTCACCCCGCAGCCGCAGGACGCCGCCGTCCTCGTACTGACCCCCAGGCCCTACGAAGACGAAGCCGACGGGTCCACCGTCGCCTGATGCTCCCGCGCCAGGTGTTCCTCCGCCTTGAGCCACGGCAGGAACTGCGCCTTCCTGCGCCACCCGCAGGTTCCGCAGCTCAACTGCCGCTGCACACCCGCCTTCCGGACCTGGACGACGTGTTCGCGCCCGTGCTGGTCCCATCTGCTGACCTTGCTCGCGGTCATCGGAAGCATGCGCCTCAGTGTGCACCGAAGCCCCCGGTTCCATAACCCGGAACCGGGGGCTTCGTATGACGTCACTCAGTGAACGTACGAGCGTCAGCAGCCCACGAGACGCGTCGCGAGGTAGCCCTCGATCTGGTCGAGGGAGACGCGCTCCTGCTTCATCGAGTCACGCTCGCGGACGGTGACCGCGTTGTCGTCCAGGGTGTCGAAGTCGACCGTCACGCAGTACGGCGTGCCGATCTCGTCCTGGCGGCGGTAGCGGCGGCCGATGGCGCCCGCGTCGTCGAACTCGATGTTCCAGTTCTGGCGCAGCGCCGTCGCCAGGCCCTTGGCCTTCGGCGAAAGCTCCGGGTTCCTCGACAGAGGGAGCACCGCGACCTTCACCGGGGCGATGCGGTGGTCGAAGCGCATGACCGTGCGCTTCTCCAGCTTGCCCTTGGCGTTCGGGGCCTCGTCCTCGATGTAGGAGTCCAGGAGGAACGCCAGCATCGTGCGGCCGACGCCCGCCGCGGGCTCGATGACGTACGGAGTCCAGCGCTCGCCGGCCTCCTGGTCGAAGTAGGACAGGTCCTGGCCGGACGCCTTGGAGTGCGCCGACAGGTCGTAGTCCGTGCGGTTGGCGACGCCTTCCAGCTCGCCCCACTCGCTGCCGCCGAACTGGAAGCGGTACTCGATGTCAGCGGTGCGCTTGGAGTAGTGGGAGAGCTTCTCCTTCGGGTGCTCGTACCACCGCATGTTCTCCTCGCGCAGGCCCAGGCCGGTGTACCAGTTCCAGCGCTGCTCCATCCAGTACTCCTGCCACTTCTCGTCCTCGCCCGGCTTGACGAAGAACTCCATCTCCATCTGCTCGAACTCGCGGGTGCGGAAGATGAAGTTGCCGGGCGTGATCTCGTTGCGGAAGGACTTGCCCATCTGCGCGATGCCGAACGGCGGCTTGCGGCGCGAGGTCTGCTGGACCTGGGCGAAGTTGGTGAAGATGCCCTGCGCGGTCTCGGGGCGCAGGTACGCGACGGAGCCGCTGTCCTGCGTGGGGCCGAGGTGCGTGGCGAGCATGCCGGAGAACTGCTTGGGCTCGGTGAACTGGCCCTTGGTGCCGCAGTTGGGGCAGTTGACGTCGGCGAGGCCGTTCGCCGGCGGGCGGTTGTGCTTGGCCTCGTAGGCCTCTTCCAGGTGGTCGGCGCGGTGGCGCTTGTGACAGGAGAGGCACTCGGTGAGCGGGTCGGAGAAGGTCGCGACGTGGCCGGAGGCCTGCCAGACCTCGCTGGCCAGGATCACCGACGAGTCGATGCCGACGACGTCCTCGCGCGAGGTGACCATGTAGCGCCACCACTGGCGCTTGAGGTTCTCCTTCAGCTCGACGCCCAGCGGTCCGTAGTCCCAGGCGGCGCGCTGACCGCCGTAGATCTCACTGCAGGGGAAAACGAAGCCACGGCGCTTGCTCAGGCTGACGATGGTGTCGATCTTGTCGGCGGCCACGGTGCTCTCTTCATTACGACGGCGGACGAAGCGGGGTTAGGCGCTCCGCGAGCGAATGCTTCAGGTTACCGGCGGCCTTACCCCCCTAATCAAATCGGTTCCGGTACAGCACGGGGGCAGGGGTCGGACCGGACCCCGGACCGGACCCCTTGTTGACAATCGTTTCCACATTTGTTGAAAATGAGTGTCATGAACGTACGACGCCTCATACCCACCGCCGCCCTTGCCTCCGCCACCGTCCTCGGCCTCACGGCGCTGACGGCCTGCTCCTCGTCGGCCGCGAGCGACAAGGACGGCAAGCTCGACGTGGTGGCGTCGTTCTATCCCATGCAGTACCTCGCGGAGCAGATCGGCGGGGACCACGTCGCCGTCACCAATCTCACCGAGCCCGGCCAGGAGCCGCACGACCTGGACGTCTCCGCCAAGCAGCGCGGACAGCTCGAAGAGTCCGACGTCGCCCTCTACCTCAAGGGACTGCAGCCCGCCGTCGACGACGCGATCGACCAGTCCGGCATCAAGACCAAGGTCGACGCCGCCTCCCTGACCAGCATGGAGAAGCACGGCAACGAGGTCGGCGGCCACGCCGAGGAGCACGACCGCGAGCACGGCGAGGACGAAGAGGGCCACGAAGGCCACGACCACGGCCACTCCCACGAGGGCTCCGACCCGCACATCTGGCTCGACCCCGTGAAGTACGCCGAGGTCGCCGAGGGCGTCGGCAAGGCCCTTGAGAAGGCCGACCCGGACAACGCCAAGACGTACAAGAAGAACACCGCGGCCCTGGTGAAGAAGCTCGATGGCCTGAACAAGTCCTTCGAGGACGGCCTGAAGGACACCGACTCCAAGGTCTTCATCACCACCCACGCCGCCTTCGGCTACCTCGCCGAGCGCTACGGCCTCACCGAAGAGGCCATCAGCGGCCTCGACCCCGAGGGCGAGCCCAGCGCCAAGCGCGTCAAGGACCTCCAGAAGATGGCGAAGGCCGACGGCGTCACCACCGTCTTCTACGAGACGCTCGTCAGCGACAAGACGGCGAAGACCATGGCGAAGGACGCGAACCTGAAGACCGATGTGCTCGACCCGATCGAGGGCATCACCGACAAGTCCAAGGGTGACGACTACATCCAGGTCATGGAGTCCAACCTCAAGGCCCTGCAGAAGGCCCTGGGCGCCAAGTGACCCCCTCCCCAGCGGCTTTGGAGGCCGGAGCCATGAGCAAGTCAGCTGAAGCCGAATCGGGCGACGCCGTCATATCCCTGCGCAAGGTGACGGCCGAGCTCGGCTCGCGCCCCGTCCTTCGCGGCATCGACCTCACCGTGAAGCGCGGCGAGGTCGTCGCCCTCCTCGGCGCCAACGGCTCCGGCAAGTCCACGGCCGTGCGCACGGTCATCGGGCAGGTCCCCGTGACCGGCGGCGAGGTCGAGATCTTCGGCACCCCGCGCCGCCGCTTCCGCGACTGGGCCCGCGTCGGGTACGTCCCGCAGCGCACCACCGCCGCGGGCGGCGTGCCCGCCACGATCACCGAGGTCGTCGCCTCCGGCCGGCTGGCCCGCGCCCGCTTCGGCGTGCTGCGCAAGGCCGACCGCGAGGCCGTCGCCCGCGCCATCGAGCTCGTGGGCCTCGCCGACCGCGCCAAGGACTCCGTGAACGCCCTCTCCGGCGGCCAGCACCAGCGGGTCCTCATCGCCCGCGCGCTGGCCTCCGAGCCGGAGGTGCTGATCATGGACGAGCCGATGGCGGGCGTCGACCTGGCCAGCCAGCAGGTCCTCGCCGACACCCTGCGCCTCCAGGTCGAGCGGGGCGCGTCCGTCCTGCTCGTCCTGCACGAGCTCGGCCCCCTGGAGCCGCTGATCGACCGCGCCGTGGTGCTCCGCGACGGCTGCGTCCTGCACGACGGGCCGCCCCCGGAGGCCGTCGGCCAGCACGCGCTGCCCGGTCACGACCACGTCCACCCGCACACCGCCGACGCGGAACCGGTCCGCACCGGCCTGCTGACCTGACCGAGGGCGAGCAACAACCATGGAACTCCTCAACTACGCCTTCATGCAGCGGGCGCTGCTCGCCGCCGTGCTGGTCGGCATCACCGCGCCCGCCGTCGGCATCTACCTCGTGCAGCGCCGCCAGGCCCTCATGGGCGACGGCATCGGGCACGTCGCGATGACCGGCGTCGGCCTCGGCTTCCTGCTCTCCACCTCCCCCGTCTGGATGGCGACGGCGGTCGCGATCGTCGGCGCCGTGGTCATGGAGCTGATCCGCTGGTACGGCAAGACCCGCGGCGACATCGCCCTCGCGATGCTGTTCTACGGCGGCATGGCGGGCGGCGTCATGTTCATCAACCTCGCCCCCGGCGGCTCGAACGCGAACCTCCAGTCGTACCTCTTCGGCTCGCTCTCCACGGTCTCCGAGGAGGACGTCACCGCGATCTGCCTGCTGGCCGCCTTTGTGGTCCTGGTCACCATCGGCCTGCGCCGCCAGCTCTTCGCGGTCAGCCAGGACGAGGAGTTCGCGCGCGTGACGGGTCTGCCGGTGCGCGCCCTGAACCTGCTCACCGCCGTCACCGCCGCGGTCACGGTCACCGTCGCCATGCGCGTCGTGGGCCTGCTCCTGGTCTCCGCGCTGATGGTGGTGCCGGTCGCGGCCGCCCAGCAGCTCACCCGCAGCTTCGCGGCGACCTTCGCGATCTCGGTGGCCATCGGCGTCGCGGTCACCCTCGGCGGCACGGTCACCTCGTACTACCAGGACGTCCCGCCCGGCGCGACGATCGTGCTCCTGACCATCGGCGTCTTCATCGCGCTCACCGTCCTCGCGACGCCGCTGGCCAGGCGCAGAGCGCGGGCCGCTGCCGCCGCCGAGGCGCTCGGCGACCCCGCCGAGTGCTCGGTCCCCGCCCAGCCCGTGGCCAAGACCTGACCCGCGCTCCGAGCGACCTGGCACAATGGCCCGGCAGGCCCAGACCAGAGCGCAGACGCGAGGAGGCAACCGTGGGAGCCCCGGTTCGAGGCAGGTCGACCCGCCAGCGCGCGGCAGTGGCGGCGGCACTCGACGAGGTGGACGAGTTCCGCAGCGCCCAAGAGCTGCACGACATGCTCAAGCACAAGGGCGACTCCGTCGGCCTGACCACGGTCTACCGCACGCTCCAGTCCCTCGCCGACGCCGGCGAGGTGGACGCGCTGCGCACCAACGAGGGCGAGACGGTCTACCGCCGCTGCTCGACCGGCGAGCACCACCACCATCTCGTCTGCCGCGTCTGCGGCAAGGCCGTGGAGGTCGAGGGCCCCGCGGTCGAGAAGTGGGCGGAGGCGATCGCCTCCGAGCACGGGTACGTGAACGTGGCGCACACGGTGGAGATCTTCGGCACGTGTGCGGAGTGCGCGAGCAAGTAGCTTCAGTGCGTACGTGAGGGGCCCGCACCGTCGGTTCGACGGTGCGGGCCCCTCACGCATGCGTACGTCTAGCTCTTGGGGATCTGCAGCTCGTTGGGGATCGCCCCGCCGAAGCGGCGGTCGCGCGAGGCGAATTCGAGGCAGGCGCGCCACAGGTCGCGCCGGTCGAAGTCCGGCCACAGGACGTCCTGGAAGACCATCTCGGCGTACGCGCTCTGCCACAGCAGGTAGTTGGAGGTGCGCTGCTCGCCGCTGGGGCGCAGGAACAGGTCCACGTCCGGCATGTCCGGGTAGTACAGGTACTTGGCGAAGGTCTTCTCGCTCACCTTCGACGGGTCGAGCCGACCGGCCTTCACGTCCTCGGCGAGGGCCTGCGCGGCATCGGCGATCTCGGCACGCCCGCCGTAGTTCATGCAGAAGTACAGGGTCAGCTTGTCGTTGCCCTTGGTCTGCTCCTGAGAGATCTCCAGCTCCTTGGCGACCGACTTCCACAGCTTGGGCATACGGCCCACCCAGCGCACCCGGATGCCGAGCTCGTCGAGCTGGTCGCGGGTCTTGCGGATGAAGTCGCGGTTGAAGTTCATCAGGAACTTCACCTCGTCCGGGGACCGCTTCCAGTTCTCGGTGGAGAAGGCGTAGAGCGAGATCGCGCCGACACCCATCTCGATGCCGCCCTGGAGTACGTCGAGCACGCGCTCGGCGCCCACCTTGTGCCCCTCGGTGCGCGGAAGCCCGCGCTCCTTGGCCCAGCGGCCGTTCCCGTCCATGACGATGGCGACATGCTTCGGGACCAGCTCGCCGGGGATCTTCGGCGGCTGGATGCCCGAGGGGTGCGGCTCGGGGGTCTTGTACTCGCGGCGGGACCGTCCGAGGATTCCGCGTCGTGCCATGGGGGGCTCTCTCCTAGCTCGCTTCAGTTCTTCTCTACGTACCGCAGTGAACGCAGTCCGCGCTCCAAGTGCCAATGCAGATAGGCGGAAACAAGCCCGCTGCCCTCTCTGGCGTGCCGTGCCTCGCACGCGTCCGCGGTCTCCCAGTCGCCCGTGAGCAGCGCGCCGAGCAGCGTGAGGGCCTCCGTCGACGGCACGACGCTGCCGGGCACCCGGCAGTCGACGCAAATCGAGCCGCCCGCCGCGACGGAGAAGAAGCGGTTCGGTCCCGGCATGCCGCATTTCGCACAGTCCGTGAAGCTCGGCGCGTAGCCGTTCACGGCCAGGGAGCGGAGCAGGAAGGCGTCGAGGACGAGGTGGGGCTCGTGCTCACCTCGGGACAGCACGCGGAGCGCGCCCACCAGCAGCAGGTACTGCTGCACGGCGGGCTCGCCCTCGTGGTCGGTGAACCGCTCGGCGGTCTCCAGCATGGCCGTGCCGGCGGTGTAGCGGGCGTAGTCCGTCACGATGCCGCCACCGTACGGAGCGATGGTCTCACTCTGCGTGCACAACGGGAGCCCGCGGCCGACCAGTTCGCTCCCCCGCGCGAAGAACTGCACGTCGACGTGGGAGAACGGTTCGAGGCGGGCCCCGAACTTGGACTTCGTACGCCGCACCCCGCGCGCCACGGCGCGTACGCGGCCGTGACCGCGTGTGAGCAGGGTGATGATGCGGTCCGCTTCACCCAGCTTCTGGGTGCGCAGCACGATGCCGTCGTCGCGGAACAGACTCATGGGCCCATTCTCGCGTACGGCAGGGGATGGCCGGGCCCGGGTTCCGCGCCAGGGCGCCGGTTCGCCGCGTATGCCCTCAACCTCCCCCGTCGGAGCGGTAGCGTACGGAGACCCGCCCCACCCGCACCGAAGGACCCTGTGAGCGCACAGCCCGAAGACCCCTACGGTCCCTTGGTCCCGATGCCCGAGCTGACGCCCGACGCACTGCGCGCCGCGGTGGCCCGGATCGCCCCCAGCCGGATCCCCGCGCTCACCCAGCACCTCTTAGAGGCGACGACGAACGCCCAGCAGACGCAGAGCCTGGCCCCCCTGCGCGCCTTCGTCCACTCGTGGGCCGTCTTCGTCGCGATCGAGCGGCATCCGCAGCGGGCGGCCCGCCTGCGTGCGTTGGAGCAGCTGGTGAACGCGGCGGAGCAGGACCCGGCGGACGCCGTCGCCGAGATCCGTCGCATCCGGGACGAGGCGGAAGCGGAGGCCGGTCTGTGACCGACTGGTCCTGGGACTGGAACCCGAGCGAGGAGTACCTCACCGACGGAGTCCCGCCCGGCGTCGTCGCCGAGGTCGAGCGGTTGGCCACCCGCCGCACTCGGACCGGACTCCGCCGCCGTCGGCAGACCCACCGACCGTGAAGGCGGCCTGCGCGAGTTCGACTTCCTCGGCGGACGCGGCTTCATCAGCTTCCTGCCCGCGCCTCGCCACGAATGCGTCTACATCTGCAACATCACCTGGTACGGCTGAGCCTCAGGGCACCTCCCCCCGGCTCCGTGCGTTCGCATACGCCGTCGCCGCGCGCAGCCGCTCCGCGCTGGTCGCCGTTCTCACCGCCTCCGGTGTGCAGTCCCACTCCCTCCCTCCGCCGTAGGGGCGGAGTTGGACGTACGGACCCTCGTGGCCCATGACTCTCCCCACGCGGCCGTTGCGGGTGTCCACCACGTACGAGCCGACGGGGAGGTTCGACGGACGGTTCATGGCTCACTCCTCAGCGCGGCGGCGAGGCGTGCCGCCTGGTCGACGGAACATCCGCCCAATTCGATCCGCAGACAGGGCGCCTCCCTCGCGATCGTCACCGGGTCGATCCGCAATGACGGCAAGGAAATTCCCGCCCGTGCGAGTGCGGTGCGCAATTCGTTCACTGTTTCCTCCGCGTGTGCGACGCAGGCCACTGCGTGGGGCTTTTCTCCGGTCGTCACGTGGCTCCCCTTTGCCGCTGGATTTCACTCTTCGTGCCCCTACGGTGGCGCACTCCACCTACACTCGGCAGGAGTCTGTCCTCTACAACTGAGAGGCAGCGGGAGGCGGTTGGCCATGGCCAATGGTTCGCGTGGTTCGAGGCAGGCGGCGTGGGAGTTCTTCGGCGCGGAGCTGAAGCGGAGGCGGGAGGAGGCTGGGCTCAGCCAGTCTGCGCTGGGGGTAAGGGTTTTCGTGTCCGGGGGGTACATCGGGCAGTTCGAGCAGGCCATTCGAAAGCCTCAGCTTGATGTGGCTCAACGTATTGATGAGGTGCTACAAACCGACGGCTTTTTCGAGCGGATGTGCCGGAAGCTGATCGATGACAGGCGGTACGCGGATTACTTCGCGGCTGTGGTGGAGCTTGAGGCACTGGCGACGCGGATCTGCGAGTTCGCGCCGACGCTGATTCCGGGCCTGCTGCAAACCGCCGCGTACGCGCGGGCGGTGACGCTGGCCGCCAATCCGTTCGTCACCGATGAGTACGTGGACGAGAAGGTGACGGCCCGGATGGAACGGGCCCACATCCTCAAGGACGCGGCGCGGCCCGAGTATTGGGTGGTACTGCACGAGAATGCGCTGTACATCCCGGTGGGGGGCGCGCAGGCGATGGCGCAGCAACTGGAACACGTTGCGGCGCTGATGCGGGCGCGGCAGGTGTTGGTGATGGTGCTTCCCTACGGGGTGGGGGCGCACGCCTCCATGGCTGGGGATCTGAGGCTCATGGAGTTCGAGGATGCCCCTCCAACCGCCTATACAGAGACATCGTTTTCGGGAACCCTCGTCGACGAACCGGCGGTGGTGATGCGCGCTGAGCGCGCATACGATCTGCTCAGGGGCGCCGCGCTGTCGCCGGAGGCGTCCCTCGCCCTGGTCGAGTCGGCGGCTGAGGACTACAGACGATGCACGAGTACGACCTGAGCAACGCTCGCTGGCGCAAGAGCAGCTACAGCAACGGCGAGGGCGGCAACTGTGTCGAGGTCGCGCACGACTTCGTGGGCGCCGCCCGCTGGCGCAAGAGCAGTCACAGCAGCGGCGATGGTGGTGAAGACTGCGTCGAGGTAGGCGAAGGAGTCCCCGGCGTCGTCCCCGTCAGGGACAGCAAGGACCCCCAGGGCACCGCCCTGGTGATACGCGCCGCCGCCTGGTCCGCATTCGTGGCCCACATCAAACACTGACGCGAGCTGGACGCCCCGTCAGGGGCGCGGGGAACTGCGCGATCAACCCCCACAACCCGCACGTCACTTACTGCCGACTGATCGCCCTCGTCACCCCCGCCGCGATCGTCGTGGCCAAGGTCCACCCCAGAACAACCAACGCGTACCCGAACCACTGATACGCCCCCTCCGCCGCATACGCCCTCTCCTGCCCGAAGTCCACGATCGGCAACAGCAGGTCCAGCGTGAAGAAGACCGCGTTGAAGTCGGGGGCCTCGCCCGGCTTCAACGCGGGCGGCCTACGCAGCGCAAACGTCACCGCGCCGACCAGCACCAACGACAACAACCACGCCGCCGCCCATGTGGGCCGGAACCCATAGCCGACCGTCACGTCCTGGAGGTACCCCCAGGCCCTGGCATAGCGCGGCAGCGTCGCGCGATGGCGGCGCTGCTTCGCGAGCTGCACCGTCCGAGCCGCCGCATCGTCGCCGACATGGCGGTACGCGGCGGTCAACTGCTCGTACGCGTACGGCACATAGCCGTCGGCGTCGCGCTCCAGGACCTGGAGGCGGCGCTCGACGGGCTCGTGGGGGTCGAGGACCGCGTAGGTCAGGCCGTCGAGGCGGACCTCGTCCGGCCAGGTCCCCGGGGCGATGTGCAGCAGGTCGATGTGGGCGCGGCGCAGGGTGACAGAGCCCTCGATGGGGGCGGCCTCCCGCAGCCACAGCTCGCCGACGGCGACGCTGCTGGCGCGCAGAGCCATGCCGCCCGGGTTGGACAGGCTGGCGTAGGCGAGGTTCAGCTGCCCCGGAATGCGGGCGCCCCGCAGGTTGACCCGCCCGTACGCCCGCAGCCGCATCGCATGCAGATCGGCACCCGCGTTGAGGGTCGACGCATGCAGCGCCGTACCGCCGGGATTACTGAGCACCGCGTCGTCGAACGTGATGTTCCCCGCGATGACCGCCCCCGCCATGCGGACCAGGCCGTGCGCGGTGAAGCCGCCGTCCGCCTGGAAGTCGTCGTCGATGGTGACGCGGTTGAGCGCGAGGACGGGCTCGGACCACTCCACGCCCTGCTCGCCGAGTTCGGCCGAGTCGAAGAAGACCGCCCCCGAGATCCGCGCACCGGCGAGCCGGACGGGACCGCGCACATGGCACCCCGTCATCCGCAGCGAGCCGTCGACCCGGAGGGCTATGGCGTTCAGGCCGGGCAGCGCGGACCAGCTGAGGTGTAGCTGACGCAGCTGCGCGCCGTACAGGTTCAGTTCCTCGTCGAAGTAGCAGGACCAGAGGCGGATCGGCGCCGCGATGTCCGCATGCTGGAGGTCGAGACGGCCGATGACACGGGCGCCAGTGAGGTGGAGCTTCGCCGTCTCCCCGTCACGGCGGGGCCCATCGAGGAGCAACGCCCGCAGCACCTCGGCCCGCACCGTCCGCTCGGGCCCCCAGCCCGCGCCGGACATGGCGGATTCCCTGTCCGTCGGCCGGAAGTCGACTTTCCGCCCCAGCGGATACGCCTCCCACACCCGCCGCTCCGCTGCGGTCAGTTGACTGATCTCCACCGCCGAGACTCTAGGCGAAGGCGTCGGCCAGCGCCTGCGTCTCCGCGTACGAGAGAACACCCTCGGCCGACTTCGCGTCCCCGCGTGCCACCGCTTCGAGCGCCGTCACCGCCGCCCCCAGCGCCGCCCGGAACAGCAGCGAGCCGCAGCTGACCCGCCCCACGCCCGCCTCCGCCAGCTCGGGCAGGGCGGGTCCGTCCGGGGCGTGGAGGATGTTGAGCGGGGCGTCGAAGCCGGAGGCCAGGTCGGCGATGACACGTACGTCCTTCAGCCCCGGCACGAAAAGACCATCCGCGCCCGCCTGTTGATACGCCGCGAACCGCTCCTCGGTCCGCACCGCCACGCACCCGTCACCGCCCGGCGAAAGCCAGTACGTGTCCGTGCGCGCGTTGACGAAGAGTCGGCCCCGCACCGCCTCCCGCACCGCCCGCAGGATCTCGCACTGGTGACCGGTCTCCCGCAGCGTGCCGTCGGGGCGGCCGTCCTCGATGTTCACGCCGACCACGCCCGCCTCCGCCAACTCGACGGCCAGCGCGGCGACTTCCTCGGGGCGGTCGCTGAAGCCGCCCTCGATGTCGACGCTGAGCAACGCGTCGAGGCGGGCCAGGCCGCGGGCCAGGCGGACGGTCTCCTGCCGTGCGGTGCCCGCACCGTCGGGCAGACCCGCCGCCGACGCCACGCCCAGGCTGGTCGTCCCCACCGCCCTGAACCCCGCGGCGGCGAACGCCGCGGCCGACGCGTGGTCCCAGGCGTTGGGCAGGAGCAGGGGCGCACCGGAGCGGTGCAGGTCGCGGAACTCCTCGTACCGAAGTGTCATGCCTCGACCGTAAGGGGGCGATCTTTCGGTGGGGGCCGAAGCGTTCCCGTCACCTCACTCCCGCTCCTCCCGCACCGGGAAGTACTGCCGGGGCGTGAGCCCCACGATGCGGTGGAAGGCGGCCACGAACGAGCTGGCCGAGGCGTAGCCGACACGGCGGGCCACCGACTCCACCGGCAGGCCCTCGGCGAGCAGCGGCATCGCGGATCGGATGCGGAGCCGCTTGCGCCACTGGCCGAAGGCCAGGCCCGTCTCGGCGGTGAAGAGCCGCGCCAACGTCCTTGCCGACGCGCCGACTTCGCCGCCCCACTCCTCCAGGGTCCGGCCGTCGGCGGGGGCGTCGGCCAGCGCCCGCGCCACCCGCAGGGCCCGTGGGTCGCTCGGCTCGGTCACGGAGACGGTCGCCACGGGGACGGGCCGCAGGACGTCGAGGAGCACGGCCTCGGCACGGGCGCGGGCCTCCTGGGTGAGGTCGTCCCGTACCAAGTGGTCGATGAGGGCGCGCGGGAGAGGGCCGACCTCAAGGACGGTCGGCTCGGTCCAGACGCGCTCGGCGGGGCAGTGCGTGGGGTCGACGTAGGGGCTGCGCATCACGGTGTCGCCCTCCGCCTCGGTGGCGTGGGGCAGCCCGGCCGGGATCCACAGGGCGAGCGAGGGCGGCAGCATCCAGGTGCCCTGCTCGGCGCGGACCCGGAGCAACCCCCGCGCTGCCCAGGCGAGTTGGTGCACGGGGTGGACGTGGGTGCGGAAAGCGCGGCCGCGCGGCATCGCGAAGTCACCGACGAAGATCGCGGTGGTGGGACGTGTGTGAGGGCCGAAGTTCAGGTCGTGCCGGGGATCGTGTCCGAGGTCGTGTCCGGTTCGCGACATGGGACGGCAGCCTAGCCCGTGGCGGCCACCGAAGGGCCCGGCCTAGCGTCGCCGTATGCCGATGAACGAAGCACACCAAGCGCTGTGCAGCTCCGACGAGTGGGCACAGACCGTCAAGGACCGCATCCTGCCCTGGGCCCTGGAGGACGTCGAACTGGGCGACGACGTCGTGGAGATCGGGCCCGGATACGCCGCCAACCTCCGCGTGCTCGTCGACCTCGTCCCTCGTCTCACCGCGGTCGAGATCGACGGGGCGACCGCCCGGCTCCTGGAGCGCGACTGGGGCGACCGCGCCCGCATCCTGCACGCGGACGCCGCGCAGATGCCGCTGCCCGACGCCTCGTACTCCGCGGTCGTCGGCTTCACGATGCTGCACCACGTGCCGACGGACGCCCTCCAGGACCGGATCTTCGCCGAGGCTTTCCGCGTGCTGCGCCCCGGCGGAGTCTTCGCGGGCAGCGACAGCCCGCCGAGCCGCGAACTCGACGAGCTGCACATCGGGGACGTACTGAACACGGTGGACCCGGCGGGGCTCCCCGACCGCCTGAAGGAGGCTGGTTTCACCGAGGTGGCGGTGGACCTGCATCCGGAATCCGGAGGCATGCGCTTCCGCGCGCACAAGCCATAGCTCAACTCGCAAGCCATAGCTCAAGATGTGGGCATGAAGAGTGACTTGTTCTCCAGTGACCACATGGCGCAGCCCGCCCACGCGCCCGGAATGACCCTCCAGAACGCCAAGTCGATCAAGTACGCGGTCAACGGCGAGATGCACGCACGCCAGGGCGCGATGATCGCCTACCGGGGGAACCTGCAGTTCGAGCGGAAGAGCCAGGGCGTCGGCGGCATGCTCAAGCGGGCGATGACCGGCGAGGGCCTGCCGCTGATGGCCGTGCGCGGCCAGGGCGAGGCATGGTTCGCGAACGAGGCGCAGAACTGCTTCATCGTCGACATCGAGCCGGGCGACGTCCTCACCGTCAACGGCCGCAACGTCCTCTGTTTCGACGCGACCCTCTCGTACGAGATCAAGACGGTGAAGGGCGCGGGCATCACCGGCGGCGGCCTGTTCAACAGCGTCTTCACGGGCTCGGGCCGTCTCGGCCTGGTCTGCGAGGGCAACCCGCTGGTGATCCCGGTGACCCACGGCCAGCCGGTGTTCGTCGACACGGACGCGGTGGTCGGCTGGACCGCCGCCCTGCACACCTCCCTGCACCGCTCGCAGTCCATCGGCTCGATGATCCGCGGCGGCTCGGGCGAGGCCGTGCAGCTGAAGCTGGAGGGCGAGGGCCACGTCATCGTGCGGCCGAGCGAGGCGACACCGCACAAGCCGCAGCAGCACTGAACAAGTACCGTCGGCCCCGTGGGTGTTGACCAAGAGACCGAGAACACGACCGGCGTGCGGCTCCGGCCGCCGCGCCATCCCCTGGACCGGCGGACCGTGGCCTGGTGGCGCGCGCAGCTGCTGCTGACGGTGGCCCCTCCGGTGGTGGTCCTCTGCGTGCTCGGCACGCTCATCGCCCCGGCCCGGTTCTGGCTGCTGCTGCCCGCCGTCGTCATCGCGGTACCGGGACTGCTCGTCACGGTGCTGCTGCCGCTGTGGTGGTACAAGGTGCACCGCTGGGAGGTCACCGATCACGCGGTGTACGTGCGCACCGGCTACTTCTGGACCGAGGGCCGGATCGCGCCGATGTCGCGGCTGCAGACCGTCGACACGACGCGCGGGCCCGTCCAGCGGCTCTTCGGGCTGACCACCGTGACCGTCACCACGGGCTCCGCCAAGGGCGCCCTGAAGATCAAGGGGCTCGAACACGGCACCGCTGCCGAACTCGCCGAGCGGCTCGCGATGGTGACGCAGACGACGCCGGGGGACGCGACGTGAGCGGATCTCGTGACCTGGGCCTTGGCCTTGCCCCTGAGCGGGAGCCAGGGCCGGCGGAGCCCGGTGAGTGGCAGCGGCTCGACCGGCGGTCGCTGCTCGTCACCGTCGAGATGACCGGCGGCGTCGCGGTCGCCGCCGGGGTGCCGACCGCGCTCGGCCTCGCGAGCGCGCTGTCCCTGGGGATCACCCTTGCCTGCGTCCTCGGCGGGGCCGTGCTGCTGGTCGCGGGCGGTGTGGCGGTGGACGCGCTGCGGCTGCGGCACAGCCGCTACCGCGTCGGGCCCGAACGGGCCGAGCTGCGCAGCGGCGTCCTCTTCGTCAAGCACCGGTCCCTGAACCGCGAGCGGATCCGCACCGTCGACCTCGTCGCGCATCCGCTGCTGCGCCTGCTCGGCCTGGTGAAGGTGCGCATCGGGACCGGCGAGCACAGTTCGGCCCAGGAAGCCGCCCTCGAACTCTCCCCCGTCCGCAGGGCGGAGGGCGAACGGCTGCGGCACGAACTCCTGCACCGCGCCGCCGCCGACACCGCGCAGGACACGGAGGGTCGGCTCGCCTCCCTCGACACCCGCTGGATCCGCTACGCACCGGTCTCCTTCGTCACACCGGTGCTCGCGGTCGCGGCGGGCGGGGCCGTGATGCAGGTCAGCGAGTGGTTCGGGGCCCAGAAGGAGGTCATCGAGTGGGTGGGTGACCGGTTCAGCGGGATGTCCGTGGCGGGCATGGTGCTCGTCCTGGCCGCGGTGGCGTTCGTGGCGGGGGCCGTGGGCGCGCTCGGGCTGTGGGTCGAGATGTGGTGGAACTACCGCCTGGACCAGGAGCCCGGCGGCACGCTGCGGGTGCGGCGCGGTCTCCTCACGACCCGCTCGGTCTCCCTGGAGGAGGCCAGACTGCGCGGCGTCGACGTGGTGGAACCCCTCGGCCTGCGGCTGTCGGGCGCCGCCCGGGTCGATGCGATCGTCACGGGCCTCGCCCGCCGTGACGAGGACAGCCATGCCGACGCGAACACCCTCGTGCCGGGTGCCCCGCGCGCCCTGGCCGACGAGGTGGCGGCGCGCGTCCTGCGGGAGCCGGTGACGCCCACCGGAGCCCCCCTCGCCGCGCACCCGCCCGCGGCACGGACGCGACGCCTTCGCTGGGCCGTGTCGGCGACGCTGGCCCCCGTCCTCGCCCTGGTGCTGCTCGGCGCGCTCCTCGGCCTGCCGTTGCTCGCCTGGCTGGGGGCGGGGTGCGCGGTGGTGCTGCTGCCCGTGGCCGTGGCGCTCGCACGGGACGCGTACCGCAGCCTGGGGCACGCGCTCGGCGACGACTACCTGGTCGTACGGTCCGGCACGATCCGCCGGTCCACCGTGGCCCTGCGGCGCGACGGGGTGATCGGCTGGACCGTCAAGCAGTCGGCGCTGCAGCGCCGGGCGGGCCTGCTGACCGTGGCCGCGACGACGGCGGCCGGCGCACAGGCGTACGCGGCGTACGACGTGGGGGAAGTGGAAGGGCTGGAGTTCGCGGAGGGGGCGGTGCCGGATTTGCTCGGGCCGTTCTTGGAACGGGGCTAGCACCGCGTCCCGAAGCTCCGGAGGCCGTGCCCCGTAAGGGGCACGGGTCCGTGTCGATCAGCGGCTCCGCCGCCGAGTTCAGCCGGCGGCCAGCCGCTCGTACCCGACGAGGCGCACGCACACCGCCAGGCCCTTGATCGCCTGCTCCAGCTCCGCGAGGCCCGGGTAGCTGGGCGCGACGCGGATGACGGCGTCGCGCGGGTCGTCCCCGTAGGGGTGCGTGGCGCCGGCGGGCGTCAGGACGATGCCCGCTTCGGCGGCGCGGCGCACGACCTCCTTGGCGCAGCCGTCCGGGACCGTGAGGGTCACGAAGTAGCCGCCCTTGGGCGAGGTCCAGGTGGCGAGGCCCGTGCCGCCGAGCTCGGCGTCCAGGATGCGCGCGACCGTCTCGAACTTGGGCTGCAGCAGGGCGCGTTGGCGCTCCATGTGGGCGCGCACCCCGTCGGCGTCCTTCAGGAACAGCACGTGGCGCAGCTGGTTGATCTTGTCGGGGCCGATGGACCGCTTCTGGTTGCCCGCGAGCAGCCACTTCACGTTGGCGGGCGACGAGCCGAAGAAGGCGACGCCCGCCCCGGCCGCGGTGATCTTCGAGGTGGAGCCGAAGACGAAGGCGCGGTCCTCGTGCCCGGCCCCGGCGCAGGCGGCGAGCAGGTCCGCGATCTCGGCGGGCTCGTCGGTGAGGTGGTGGGCCGCGTACGCGTTGTCCCAGAAGATCCGGAAGTCGGGGGCGGCGGTGGGCATCGCGGCCAGGCGGGCCACGGTCTCGTCGCTGTAGACGACGCCGTCGGGGTTGCTGTACTTCGGCACGCACCAGATGCCCTTGACCGCCGGGTTCTCGGCGACGAGCCGCTCGACCTCGTCCATGTCCGGGCCCTCGTCGGTCATCGCCACGGGGATCATGTCGATGCCGAACCGCTGGCAGAGCGCGAAGTGCCGGTCGTAGCCGGGCACCGGGCACAGGAACGCGATGCGCTCCTGGTCCACCCAGCGCGACTCGGCGCCGGGCAGCACGCCGAGGAGGGCGTGCACGAGGCAGTCGTGCATCAGCTCCAGGCTGGAGTTGCCGAGCGCGAGCAGCCGGTCCGCGGGGACCTGGAGCAGCTCGGCGAAGATCTCCCTGAGCTCGGGCAGCCCCTGGAGCCCGCCGTAGTTGCGTACGTCGGTGCCGTCGGCGGAGGTGTGCCGACCGCTGCCGGGCAGGCTCAGCAGCTCCTCGGAGAGGTCCAGCTGCTCCGGAGCGGGCTTGCCCCGGGTCAGATCGAGGGAGAGCCCGCGCCCGGCAAGGCCTTCGTAGTCCTCCCGTGCCCTCTCCAGCAGCCCTGCCAGGGCCTGGGCGTCGGGGGTCTGCTCGGTGCTCATGGTGGTGCCTCTCGGGGGTGCGGCTCGGGTGGGGTGGAGCCCGCCGAGGATACAAACCGGGGCGTGATCAGGTCACGGCCGCCCGTTTGGCGAGACCGGGGAGGCCGCCGCTGCGGGTCGGCGGTCGAGGGCGAGCAGCAGGGCGCAGGAGAGGGCTGCCAGGGCCGCCGCCGCCGCGAGCAGGGTCGCGGGGTGGGCGGTGGAGGACAGGAGTGTCACCGCGTACGGCGCGAACATTCCCGCGTACGCCGCCGTCCAGAAGTACGCGGTGAGGCGGGCCAGGCGGTGCGGTGGGGCCATGGCCGTGATCTCGGTGAGGCCGTGGGTCAGCACGAAGCCGTAGCCCGCGCCGAGGACCGCGGCGGCGGCGAGGGCCAGGGCCTGGCCGCCGGTCGCTGCGGCGAAGGCGGCCGCGGTGAAGCCCGCGGCGATGATCAGCAGGCCCGCCACGGCCGTGGCCAGGCGGTGCCGTGGCGCCAGGCGGCGGGCAAGCGGCTGGACGAGCAGGCCCGTGCCGGGGACTACCGCGGTGGCCACGCCTGCGTGGACGAGGCCGCCGTGTACGAGTCCCGGGAGGGTGACGAAGCCGATGCTGGGGGCGGCGAAGACCCAGGGGGCGACGGGGAGGACGGCTCGGCGGAAGCGTGTAGCTATGCCTCGTTGATCGGTGCTCGGCATCGTGGGCTGTGCCCACCCTTCCCCGAGCTCTCGGCTCCGCTCGAGCAGGGGAGACCCCACTCGCCGTGCGGAACGCCTGCCCACAGCAGGAGCGGCCATCGACTCGGGCGCCTTCAGCGCAGCCAGCCCCGCCCCTGCGGCCAGCAGAACGTGCGGTACGTACGCCACCACCATCGGCTCCGGCGCCCACCGCGCGATCAGCGCCGCCACCAGCCCGCCCGAAGCGAAGCCCGCCGAGACGAACAACCCCGCCCGGCGCGAAGCCGTGGTCGCGGAAGCGCCCTCACGTGAAGACAGCTCCTTGATCCACGCACTGCCCGCCGCCAGCAGGGCCCCCGCACTCACCCCCGTCACGAACCGCCCCGGCCACAGCCACCCCGTGGCCCCCGCCCCCAGCATCAGCACCCCCGTGGACAGCAGGTTCAGGGCGAGTGCCGCCAGCGCCACCGGGCGGCGGCCCACGCGGTCGGCCAACGGGCCGCCGACGAGGAGGCCGGGGATGAGGCCGACGACGTACAACGCGAAGAGCCCGGTCACCGCGGACTCGACGAGTCCCAGCTCGGAGCGGTAGGCGCCGAGCAGCGCGGAGAACTGGTTGGCGCTCCACCCGGAGGCCACCATGATCCAGGCCGCCCGCACCCCGTACCGGCGGCGCACGGCTCCCAGAGGCGCCGTCGCCGATCCGGCCTCGGAGCGGGCGGAGGTGGTGTCGGTGGTGGTGCTGATGCTCATGGTCGTCAGTTGTAGGCGCGGCCCAGCCCTGCGCGCCGCCCGCGTTCACGAATCGTGAATGGCCCGCGCACCCCCGTGACCACCGGGTTTACGCTGAAGGCATGCCCTCGTCACCGCTCGATCTACGGCTCCTGTCGTCCTTCCTCGCGGTGGTCGAAGAAGGCCACTTCGGCCGGGCCGCGGCCCGCCTCTTCCTCTCCCCGCCCGCCGTCACGCAGCATGTGCGCCGACTGGAGACGGAGCTCGGCACGACCCTGATCGACCGCACCGCGACCCCGGTGGCGCCCACCCCCGCGGGCGTCCGCCTGGCCGGTCACGCCCGTGTGCTGCTCGCCGCCTCGAACGCCGCCCTGGACGACATGGCCGAGGCCACCCACCCCACGGCCGCGGTCCGCCCCCTCCGCGTCGGCATCATGGGCCACGGCTCGGCGGAGCTGACCCCGGCCGCGATCAACGCCTACCGCCGTGCCCGCCCCGAAGTCCGCGTGGAGATACGCCAGTTGGACTTCACCGAGCATGTGACGGCGCTGACGGAGGACCGCGTGGACGTGGCCTTCGTCCGGCCGAGCCCCGACGACGAGCGGGTCGTGTCGGACGTCCTGACCACGGAGCAGCGCATCGTCGTCGTCCCCGCGCACTCCCCGCTGGCGGACGCCCGGCTCACCGGCGCGAGCGTCGCCGACATCGCGGGCCTGCCCTTCTTCCGCGTACCCGGCCACACCCCGCGCCCCTTCACGCAGTACCTCTACTTCGACGACGAGGCCCAGCGCCGCAGCACGGACTTCGCGGTGACCCCGCAGGAGGTGCTCACCGGCGTGATCACGGGCCGGGCCGCGGGCTCGGGCCTGAAGTCCTTCGCCCGCTACTACGCCTGGCCTGGCGCCGCCTTCGTACCGATCATCGACGCGCCGTGGGAGAGCAGCCATCTCGCGGTGCGCGCGGACGAGGAGAACCCCGAGGTGCGGATCTTCCGCGCGCTCACGGTGGCGCTCGCGCGGGAGCTCGGGCCCGTCATCAACGGCGAGGGCCTGAGCCCTTAGCCGATGACGGCACGGAGCGGCCTCGGCCCGACTCTCGGCCCGACTCCCTTTCCCGGACGATCACTTGGAGGTGCCTGTCGTCGGCGGGGCGGTCCGCCGGCTGGCAGAGCACGAACGCGACGTCGTCGGCCAGCGGCTCCCTGGTGTGGTCGGTCAGGCGCGCGTACAGCGCGTCGAGCGCGTCGGCCGGCAGCGGCTCGCCCAGCGCTCGTGCGGCACCTTCGAGCAGTGGGAAGTCGGCGCCGCCCGGGTCGCGCGCCTCGCTGAGCCCGTCGGTGTAGAACAGCACCCGGTCGCCGGGCTGCAGCCAGGCCCGGTGCACCGCGGGCCGCGACCCCAGCCCCAGGGGCAGCGTGGGCTCCGGGGTTTCGAGCAGCTTGACCTGCTGCCCCACCCTCAGCGGCGCGGGGTGCCCGCAGTTGACGATCCTGACCTCGCCGGGGGCGAACTCGGCGAAGAGCGCGGTGACGAACTCCTCCGGCCCCAGCACCCGGGAGATGCGGGTGTCCATCAGCCGTGCCAGGTCCGGCAGTTGGGGCGTCACGTAGGCCTGGTCACGGAAGGCTCCGATGACCTCGGCCGTGAGCCGGAGCGTCTTCAGGTCGTGGCCGCACACGTCCCCGATGAGCACCCGGACTCCGTACGGCGTGTGCGCGATGTCGTACACGTCGCCGCCCACCGTCGCCCCCTGGACAGGACAGTGGTGCCGCGTGCACACTTCCACCCCGCCGATGTGCGTGGCGACGGGGCGCAGGATCGCCCCCTCCGCCACCCGCGCGACCTCGGTGACCCGGGCCAGGGCGGCCGCGTCCGACGCGTGCCGGGCGGCGGCACGGACGGTGAGCGCACCGCCGACCACCAGGACCAGGAGGTCCAGGAAGAGGGACGGTGAGAGCACGAAGCCGTACGTCGCCCAGGTCGCGAGGGCGAGGAGCACCGCCCCGCACGCCACGGCGGCCGTCCGCCGGACGCCGAGCCGTACGCACGCCGCCAGCGGGGCGAGGAGCAGCGTGGCGGCGGTGGGCGTCCAGGTCCCGGTGAACACACCCGGGGCAGCGATGGCGGAGCAGAAGGCCCAGGGCAGTGCGCGGCCGACCCTGGCCCTCCAACGCTCACGCCACCCCTTGAGGATGGCCATGCGCGGCCTCCCTGACTCTCCGACTCTCCGTAACCCCGCTCCATCGAACGGCCACTATGACCGAAAGGTCGCGGCAGCACGACCTGATGTCCGGACCAGGGCACCGATGACCGGCGATGATCTCCTCATGCCGACTTTTGCGCGCCCCGCCCGGGGCGTCACTCAAGACGGGTCAATGTCGCAGCAATCGCAACCCCGCGGCGCCCGCGGGGAGCACACTGTGCGACGTGCATCTCCCCTCCGAGACGACGAGCTTCATCGGGCGGACGGTCGAACTTCGGTCCGTCGAAGCCCTGTTGGCATCGGACCGCCTCGTGACGCTGACCGGCGTGGGCGGCGTCGGCAAGTCACGGCTCGCGCTGCGGGCCGCCCGCCGGGTGGCGGAGGCCTTCCCCCACGGGGTCCATCTGGTCCAACTGTCGCCGCTGCGCGAACCGTCCCTGCTCGGCAACGTCCTCCTGGAGGAGCTCGGCCTGGTCGACCAGGCGGCCGGCCCCGCCGAGGAGCTGGTCGCCCAGTGGCTCGTCGACAAGCGGCTGTTGCTGGTCCTCGACTCGTGCGAGCACCTCGTCGCCGCGTGTGCCCGCGTGGCACGGACCCTGCTGGATACCGCGCCGGAGCTGCGCGTCCTGGTCACCAGCAGGCAGCCGCTCGGCATCGCGGGCGAGCGGTGCTACGAGGTGGAACCACTGCCGGTGGCGCCCCCCACGGCAGAGGCGTACACGGGCACCGGACACGGCGACGCGCTGGCGCTCTTCGCCGACCGGGCGGCCGCCTCGGCCCCGGACTTCACGCTCGACGGCTCGCGGTGGGCCTCGGCCGCGGCCGTCTGCCACCGCCTCGACGGCATCCCCCTGGCCATCGAACTGGCGGCGGCCCAGCTGTCCGACCACACCATCGAGCAGCTCGACGACCGGCTGCAGCACCGCTTCGAGGCGCTGATCGCCCAGGACGGCACGCACGGCAACGGCACCGCCCCGCCGCGCCACCGGACCCTGCGCACCACCATCGGCTGGAGCCACGAGCTGTGCGAGCCGCTGGAGCGGCTGCTGTGGGCCCGGCTCTCGGTGTTCGTCGGCGGCTTCGAGGCGCATGGCGCGCGGGCCGTGGGCGCGGGCGGCCCGCTCCCCGCAGACGAGGTCGAGCGGCTGCTCGAAGGGCTCGTGGCCAAGTCCCTCGTACGCCGCCGGACGGACGGCTCGGGCCCCGTACGGTTCAGCATGCTGGACACGGTGCGCGAGTTCGGCGCGCAGTGGCTGCGCGAGCTCGGCGAGGAGGACGTGGCCCGGCGCAGGCACCGGGACTTCCACCGGGAGCTGGTGCTGCGGGCCGAGGCCGAGTGGCTGGGCCCTCGCCAGATCGCCTGGTACACACGGCTGTCCGCCGACCACGCCAACCTCCGTACGGCGCTGGAGTTCTCTCTGTCGCACGGCGAGGGACGTACGGCCCAGGAGATGGGCGGGGCCCTGTGGTTCTTCTGGTTCGCCTGCGGATTCGCCCGGGAGGGCAGGCACTACCTGACGCGGGCACTCGACCTGTACCACGAGCCGGGCCCTGTGCGCGCCAAGGCCCAGTGGGCGTGTGGCCTCGCGGCCATCGGGCAGGGCGACCTCGACGCCGTGCGCCGTCTCGCGCACGCGCTGCGCAAGACGGTCGGGGGCGCCGATGCCCCGGGGGCCCACGCCGCCACCTACCTCGAAGTCGCCGCCCTGTCCCTGCGAGGTGATCAGGAACGGGCCGCCGTGGTACTCGATTCGACGCCGGAACTCCCGCATCCGCGGGGCGGCTTCCCGGAGGCCTGGCTCCTGCTCGAGGTCACGCGCTCGTTCGTCCACGCCCACCGCGGGAACTTCACCGCCGCCGCGGACAACGCCGACGAGCTGTACGCGAGGACCGAACGGCTCGGCGAACGGTGGATGCGCGCCTGGGTCGGATACACCCAGGCCCTGGCCTCCGCCGGGCTCGGCCGCCACTCGGAAGCCGCGGCCCACGCCCGCGTCGCGCTGGAGGGCAAGGCGCTGCTCCACGACAGCCTCGGTGCCGTCCTGGCCGTCGACCTGCTGGCCTCGACGGCCGTCGCCGCGGCCCGGGGCAGGCACGCGGCCCGCCTGCTCGGCATCGGCCAGCGCATGTGGCAGGCCATCGGCCCGGCCCAGATGGGCATGCCCGAACTGCTCGCCGCCCGCGCCGAGTCCGAGCGCGCGATCAGGACGTCCATCGGCGACACGGCGTACGAGGAGGAGTACGGGACGGGTCTGAGGACCAGCACCTCCGACGGCCTCGCCTACGCCCTCTCCTCGGAGGACTGCACCTCAGAGGACTGCACCTCGGAGGACTGCACCTCAGAGGACCACCCCTCAGAGGACCACCCCTCAGAGGACCACCCCTCAGAGGACCACCCCTCTGAGGACCACGCCTCTGAGGACCACGCCGGATAACCCCGGCTACCCCACCCCCCGCATCCCCTGCCCCGCCCGCTCCCCGATCCCCCGGAAGTGGTCGGCCATCGCCCGCTGCGCGCGCCCCGCGTCCTTCGCGCGCAGGGCGGCCACGATGTCCCGGTGCCGGGCCACCGTCACCTCGGGCGCCGGGTCGCTCGCCCAGCCCTGCGCGCCCGCCACCCGGCGGAAGACGTTCCAGAACGCGCCGAGGAGCTGCGGCACCAGTTCGTTGCCGAGCGGGCGGTAGAGGGTCTCGTGGAACTCGCGGTCCAGGTCGGGGAAGGCGGTCCCGGCATCGGCGGCGTCCTCCATCTGCCTCACCAAAAGCTCCAGTTGGGCCAGTTCGGCCTCGCCGAGCGCCCCGGCGACGCGCCGCATGAGCCCCTCCTCCAGGACCTCCCGCACCTCCAGGATCTCCGCGAGCGCCTGGGTGTCGTCGCGGAGCCCGACGAGCGCGCGGAAGGTCAGACCGTCGGCGAGCGGGGTGAGCGACGCCTGGCCCACATACGTTCCGTAGCCGTGTCTGATCTCCACGATGTCCAGGGCCTGGAGGGCCTTCAGCGCCTCGCGCACGGAGTTGCGGCTGACACCGAGCGCGACCATCAGCTCGGCCTCGGTGGGCAGCGGCGCGCCCGGCCGCAGCCCTCTTTCCAGGATCAACTGGACGACCTCACGCCGCACTTGACCGCTCACACGCCGCTCTCGGATCGGCTCCTGCGCCATGCGCGCCATCGTAGGCACGGATGACATCCCACGTCCCACCTCCGGCACGAGTTCGTCCCGTTCGGATCCCTGCGCACTCTCTTGACCGGGTCCCGCGCCGCTCCTATGGTCGCCACGCCACCCACGACGTAGGACGTGGGACCTCTCAGGGAGGCAAGGGAGACACCGTGAGCGACCTGACCCCTCGGACCGCGCCGGACCGCCGGTCCTTCCTCAAGTACACCGGCGCGCTGAGCGCGGCCGCCGTCGTCACCTCCACGCTCTCCGCCTGCTCGTCGGGGCCCGAGTCCACCAACGAGGCCGACGGCGGCGGCAAGGGCGGCGACGCGACGCTCACGGCTGTCATCGGCTATGGGAACGACGGCAGTTGGGACCCGACGCAGACCGCTTCGGCGTTCGCCATGGCCGGCAACGAACACATCTACGAGGGCCTGCTCGGCACGGATCCGATCACCCGCGAGCCGTACGCGGCGCTCGCCACCGAGGTCCCCGGCGACCTCAAGGCGACCACATGGAAGTTCGCGCTGCGTCCCGGCGCCAAGTGGCACGACGGCAAGCCCGTCACCGCCGACGACGTGGTCTTCGTGTTCGACCGGATCCTCGACCCGGACACCCAGACCCTGGCCAAGGGCTTCTTCGCGAGCTGGCTCAAGGAGGTCAGGAAGGTCGACGCCACCAACGTCGAGCTGATCCTCAAGTTCCCCTTCCCCGACGGCGCCGCGCGGCTCTCCCTCGCCAAGATCATGCCGAAGCACGTCTTCTCCGAGCCGGGGGCGTGGGACGACGCGACCAAGGGCAAGGCGGTGGGCTCGGGCCCGTACAAGCAGACCGCCCACAACCCGAAGTCGAACACGACCTTCGAGGCCTTCGAGGACTACAACGGCCCGCGCAAGGCCGCCTTCAAGAAGATGAACTGGCTGACGATCGTGGACGCCGCGCCGCGCGTGGCGAAGATATCCGGTGGCAACGCGGACGCGGAGATCTCCGACAACATCCCGTACGCCAACATCGAGCAGCTCAAGAAGGACGGCCTGACCGTCGAGGGCGGCGCGGGGATGAACAACCTCTTCCTGCTCTTCAACACCGCGCACAAACCGTTCGACGACGTACGCGTCCGGCAGGCCCTGCACTACGCCATCGACCGCGACAAGATGATCGAGGCCGCGCTCAAGGGCCACGGCAGGGCGGCCACGTCCTTCCTCAACGAGGCCAACCCCTCCTACCGGCCCGCCAAGACCGTCTACGGACACGACCTGGCGAAGGCGAAGAAGCTCATGGAGGAAGCCGGGGTCGACAACCTCAAGATCAACCTCATGGCCGTGAACGTGAGTTGGATCGTCGACTGCCTGCCCACCATCCAGGACGGCTGGGAGAAGCTCGGCGTCGAGGTCACCCTCGACCCGCAGGAGACCACCGCCGTCTTCACCAAGCTGGACCAGAAGAAGGACTTCCAGATCGTCGCCGCCGCCTCGAACCCCAACCAGTTCGGGCTCGACGCCGACCTGATCATGCACTACAACTACGGCCCCGAGAACATCTGGATGGGCTACGCCCGCTGGGCCGACGACCCCGTCGCCAAGAAGCTCTTCAAGGACATGGACCAGGCCACGCGCGAATCCGACGCGGGCAAGAAGAAGACCATGATCCAGGAGTACATCGACACGGTGGCCGAACAGGCCGTGCTCTACCCGGTCGTCCACAACGAACTGATGACCGCCTGGGATCCGGAGAAGATCACCGGCGTCAAGGCGCAGCCCTACCCCGGAATCAACCTGCTCCAGTCCAAGTGGGCCTGAGACAGCGCCACTTCGGGAGTCGCCGGTTCAGGGATCGGCGGTTCAGGAATCGCCATTTCAGGAGTCGCCAGTTCAGGAGTCGTACGCCGTGACCGCAGTCATCAGAATCCTGGCCCGCCGCATCGCCCTGCTCGTCCCGCTGCTGCTCGGCATCGTGCTGTTCGTGTTCCTCGTGATGCGCTTCTCGGACGCCGACCCGGCCTCCGCGTTCTTCCAGGGCGCCAACCCGACCCCCGAGCAACTGCAGCAGTTCCGCGAGGAGAACGGGCTCCTTGATCCGCTGCCCGTGCGCTACATCGCCTTTGTGGGGGACCTGCTCCAGGGCGACCTGGGCATCAGCGTCCTCAACCGCTCCCCCGTCCTCGACCAGGTCGCCACCGCCCTGCCGCTCACCATGCAGCTCACCTTCCTGGGGCTCGGCATCGCCGTGGTGCTCTCCCTCACCTTCGGCGTGACCGCCGCGATCTACCGCGACCGCCTTCCCGACCAGCTGATCCGCGTCGTCTCCCTGACCGGTGTGGCGGCGCCCGGCTTCTGGCTGGCGCTGCTGATGATCCAGTACCTGGCGGTGGACCTCGGCTGGTTCCCGACCGGCGGCTACATCAACCCCGCCGACTCCTTCACCGGCTGGCTCAAGACCATGACGCTGCCCGCCCTCGCGCTCTCCCTTCCGGTGGCGGCCGGCCTGACCCGCATCATCCGCACGGCCGTGGTCGAGGAGCTCGACAAGGACTACGTCCGCACGGCCGTCGGCAGCGGTCTGCCGCCGGTGGTGGTCGTGGGCAGGAACGTGCTGCGCAACGCCCTCATCAACCCGCTCACCGTGCTCGGCCTGCGCGTCGGCTATCTGCTCGGCGGCGCGGTCGTCATCGAGACGATCTTCTCGCTGCCCGGCATGGGGAAGCTGATGATCGACGCCGTGAAGAACGGTGACCCGGCCGTCGTGCAGGGCGTCGTCATCACCACCGCCGTCGGCTTCGTGGTCGTGAACCTCGTCATCGACATCCTCTATCTGCTGGTCAATCCGCGCCTGAGGGAGGCGAGTTGATGGTCACCTCCCGCAAGGCGCTCACCGACAAGCTGGCGGTCCCCGGCATCCGGCTCCGCTCGCTGCGCAAGCTGCCCGTCCTGTCCCGCGTGGCGGTCGGCGTCCTCGGCGTCGTCGTCCTGATGGCGCTCCTCGCCCCGCTGCTCGCCCCGCACGACCCGCTCGACCAGCAGCCCCAGGCGGGCGGCACCGGCGCCCCCTCCGCCGACCACTGGATGGGCCAGGACAGCCTGGGCCGCGACATCCTCAGCCGGCTGATGTACGGGGCACGCTGGTCGCTGGCGATCGGGCTCGGCGCCACCCTGCTCGCCCTGGTCGTCGGCGCGATCGTCGGCGCCGTCGCGGCGACCTCCCGCAAGGCGGTCGACGAGACGATGATGCGCTGCCTGGACGTCGTCATGGCGTTCCCCGGCATCGCGCTCGCCGCCGTGCTCGTCGCGGTCTTCGGCGGCGGCATCCTCGTCCTGATCTGCGCCATCGCGTTCCTGTTCACCCCGCCGATCGCCCGTGTCGTGCGGGCCAACGTCCTCGACCAGTACGGCGAGGACTACGTCGTGGCCGAACGCGTCGTCGGCGCGCGCACCCCGCACATCCTGATCCGTCACGTCGCGGTCAACTGCGCGGCACCCATCCTCGTCTTCTGCACCGTGATGGTCGCCGAGGCCATCGTCTTCGAGGCCTCGCTCTCCTTCATCGGCGCGGGGGTGCGGCCGCCCGACCCGTCCTGGGGCAGCGTCATCGCCGACGGCAAGAACATGGTCCTGATCGGCGGCTGGTGGGCGACGGTCTTCCCCGGCCTCCTGATGCTGGTCACCGTCCTCGCCCTCAACATCCTCTCCGAGGGCGTCTCCGACGCCTGGGCCGCGCCCTCGTCGCGGGACGTCGAGGGCGCGGCCCGCGACGAGGACCGCCTGGAGGCCCCCGAGCCCGGCAGCGGCAAGGTCCTCGACCTGCCGGGCCTGACGGAGGCGGCCCGCCGCCTGCGCACCAGGGCCCGCCCCCTGCCGACGGCGCCCCCGGTCCTGACCGTCGAGCACCTGAGGATCTCCTTCCCCCAGCGGCACGGCGGAGTGGAGATCGTCGACGGCATCACCTTCGACGTACGCCCCGGTGAAGTCCTGGGCCTGGTCGGTGAGTCGGGCTGCGGAAAGTCGCTGACCGCGCTGACGGTCATGGGCCTGGAGCCGAAGGGCGCCCGGGTGGGCGGCAGCGTCACCTTCGACGGCCAGGAGCTGATCGGCCTGCCCATGCGGGCCAGGCGCCGGCTGCTCGGCCACGACATGGCGATGATCTACCAGGACGCCCTGTCGTCCCTGAACCCGGCGATGACCGTGCGCTCCCAGCTCAAACAAGTCGTACGAAGGGGTGGGCGCCGCACACCGGTCGAGCTCCTCGAACTCGTGGGCCTGGACCCCGAACGCACCCTGCGCAGCTACCCCCACGAACTCTCCGGCGGCCAGCGCCAGCGCGTACTGATCGCCATGGCCCTGTCCCGCGACCCGAAGCTGATCGTCGCCGACGAGCCGACGACCGCGCTCGACGTGACGGTGCAGGCGCAGATCATCCAGCTGCTGCTGCGGCTGCGCGAGGAGCTGGGCTTCGCGCTGATCCTGGTCTCGCACGACCTCGCCCTCGTCGCCGACGTCACCGACCGGGTCGTGGTGATGTACGGCGGGCAGATCGTCGAGACGGGCGTCACCGCGGACCTGGTGGAGGCCCCGACCCACCACTACACGCGCGGCCTGCTCGGCTCGGTCCTCTCGCTGGAATCGGCGGCGCGCCGCCTCACCCAGATCAAGGGCGTCGTACCGTCCCCGGCGGACTTCCCGCCGGGGTGCCGCTTCGCGGACAGGTGCCCGCTGGCGAGCGAGGTGTGCCGTGAGCAGACGCCGGTCCTGGTGGGCGGCCGGGCCCACGCGACGGCATGCCATCACCCGGCGCCGCGAAGGGCGCCTCGAAGGGGTGCGGGGAACGGCGCGAGCAACCACGACGAACCCGCATCCGCACACCCCACCGCCCTCCCCACGGCGCGCCGCCCCACAACAGAGGGAAAGCCGAAATGACCACGCCCATCGCGGAATTGACCGACGTACACGTGGTGCACAAGGCACGATCGGGCGGCCTCCTCTCCCGCGACCACGTCTACGCCCTGACGGCCGCCACCCTGACCGTCGCCGGAGGCGAAACCGTCGGCGTCGTGGGGGAATCCGGCTGCGGCAAGTCGACGCTCGCCAAGGTCCTCGTCGGCGTGCAGCCGCCGACGAGTGGAACCGTGTCGTTCCGGGGCGACGACCTGTGGACGATGAGACCCGCCGAGCGCCGCACGGCCATCGGAACGCGCACCGGCATGATCTTCCAGGATCCGTCCACCGCCCTGAACCGCCGGCTGTCGATCAGGCAGATCCTCCGGGACCCCCTGGACGTGCACAGACGCGGAAGCGTGCGCGAAAGGGACGACCGCGTAAGGGAGTTGATGTCCCTGGTCGGCCTGCCGAAGGCGCTCGCGGACGGGCTGCCGGGGCAGCTCTCCGGCGGTCAGCGCCAACGCGTCGCCATCGCGAGGGCGTTGGCGCTCGAACCGGACCTGGTGGTCGCCGACGAGCCGACGAGCGCCCTGGACGTGTCCGTGCGCGCCCAGATCCTGAACCTCCTCCTCGACCTGAAGGAACGCCTGGGTCTCGCCCTCGTCTTCGTCTCGCACGACATCCAGACCGTGCGCAGGATGAGCGACCGCGTCGTCACGATGTACCTCGGGCGGATCGTCGAGGAGTCGCCGGCCGAGGAGATCCTGGACCGCTCCCGGCACCCGTACACGCGGGCCCTGTTCTCCGCCACTCCGGGGCTGCTCGACCCCATCGACCCGATCCCGCTGGCGGGTCCCGTGCCGTCGGCGACCCGGCCGCCGAGCGGGTGTCCCTTCCGTACGCGCTGCTGGAAGGCGGACGAGGTGTGCGCCGAAGCCATGCCGGACGTCTCGGACGTCGGATCGGCGGGCGCGGCGCACCGGTTCCGGTGTTTCCACCCCGTGGGCGAGGGACAGTCCACCCACGAGCTAGTCACCCAGGCCGCCGCCACGGCCCCAGCCACCACCCCCCGGGAGCATCCATGACTCTTCCCACTCCGCTGACCGGTGTCGTCCCGCCCGTCTGCACTCCGCTGACACCGGACCGCGAGGTGGACACCGCCTCCCTCACCAGGCTCGTCGACCATCTGGTCGAGGGCGGCGTGGACGGCCTGTTCGTGCTCGGCTCGACCTCGGAGGTCGCGTATCTCACGGACCGGCAGCGCGCGACCGCACTGGACACGGTCGTACGTCACGTAGCGGGCCAACTGCCCGTCCTCGCCGGGGCGATCGACATGACCACGCCCCGTGTCCTGGACCATGCGCGCGCCCTGGCAGGGGCGGGCGCGGACGCGGCCGTGGTCACCGCGCCGTTCTACACGCGGACCCACCCGGCCGAGGTGGCACGCCACTTCCGCCTTGTGGCGCAGGGCTGTGGGGTGCCGGTTTTCGCGTACGACCTGCCGGTGTCGGTGCACACCAAACTGGGCGCGGAGCTGGTCCTCGAACTGGCCGAGGAGGGCGTGCTCGCGGGCCTGAAGGACTCCAGCGGTGACGAGGGCGCCTTCCGGAACGTGGTGCTCGGGAAGCGGTCGGGGCCGGGGCTCGCAGGGTTCGGCGTCCTGACGGGGTCCGAGGTGACGGTCGACTCGGCGCTCGCGATGGGCGCGGACGGCGTGGTGCCCGGCCTCGGGAACGTGGATCCCGCGGGGTACGTGCGCCTGTACCGCGCCTGCCGCGAGGGCGACTGGGCACGGGCGCGGGCCGAACAGGAGCGGCTGTGCGGCCTGTTCGGCATGGTCACGGCGGGCGACCCGGCCCGGATGGGCGGCAGCTCGTCGGCACTGGGCGCGTTCAAGGCGGCGCTGCACCTGCGCGGAGTGATCGCCTGCCCGGCGACGGCGGACCCCCAGATCCCCCTGTCCCCACCGGAGATCGAAACGGTCGGCAAGCACCTCGCGGCGGCGGGACTGCTCTGAAGGCGGCGGGACCGCTCCGAGGGCGGCGCGGGACGGGCTCACGGCTCTGAGCTCAGCACTCAGCGCTCAGAGCTCAGTACTCAGCGCTCAGTACTCAGTACTCAGTACTCAGCGCTCAAGTACTCAGCGCTCACGGCTGGGACGGCACCGACCCCGGCGCCACCAGCCCCGACTCGTAGGCCACGATGACCAGTTGGGCCCTGTCCCGCGCGCCCAGTTTGCCCATGATGCGGCTGACGTGGGTCTTCGAGGTCAAAGGGCTCAGGCCCAGCGTCTCGGCTATTTCCGTGTTGTTCAGGCCGCGTGCCACGAGGCGAAGCACCTGTCTCTCCCGGTCCGAGAGGCCTTCGGGACCGCCGGAGACGGTGAGTTCGGCGTCCGGGGCCCGCAGTACCCTGGCGATCAGGCGGGCCGTGGGGCCCGGCGAGAGGAGGGAGTCGCCGGCCGCCACCGTGCGGATGGCGTCCAGGAGTTCGGCGGGCTTGGTGTCCTTGACCAGGAAGCCGGACGCACCGGCGCGCAGCGCGTCGACGACGTGCTCGTCCGTGTCGTACGTCGTCAGCATCAGGACCTTCACGCCCGCCAGGTCCTCGTCGGCGGCGAGCAGCCGCGTCGCCTCGATGCCGTCGAGGTCGGGCATGCGGATGTCCATGACGACGAGGTCGGCGCGCTCGGAGCGGGCCAGGTCGACCGCGGAGCGCCCGGTTCCCGCCTGCGCGACGACCTCCATGTCCGGCGCCGAGTCGACCAGCATCGCGAACGCGGCGCGCACGAGCGTCTGGTCGTCGGCGAGCAGCACGCGGATGGTCATCGCGGACCTCCCGAGGAACGGTCCGTCATGTCAGTCCTCCCAGGGACACCGGCGCCAGAGGCAGCACCGCCGACACCATGAAACCCCCTTCGGGCCGCGGCCCCGCCTCCAGGGTCCCGCCAACCGTCCTGGCCCGCTCCCGCATGCCGACGAGCCCGTAGCCCGGCGCGTGCGCGGGCTCCTGGACGCCGACGCCGTCGTCCGTGACCCGCACACACAGCGCCGCCTCCCGCATGCGCACCGCCACCTGGACCCTGGGGTCGGGCCCCGCGTGCCGCACGGCGTTGGTGAGCGCCTCCTGCACGATGCGGTAGGCGGCGACGCCCACGGCGGGCGGCGCCTCGCACTCCCCCACCTCGAGATCGACGCGGGCTCCGGCGGTGCGGGCCGCGTCCGCGAGGTCGGGCAGGCCGTCGAGGCCGGGCAGCGGCCCCCTGGCCTCGTCGTCGGTGCCGGACCTCAACACCTCCAGCGTGGCGCGGAGTTCACCGCGGGCGGTGCGGCAGGTCTCGGCGACGTCGTCGAGGGCCTTGGCGACGGCCGTCCGGTCGAGCCGGTCGGGGTCGGCGGCGAGGACGTGCGCGGCGACCGAGGTCTGGACACCGACCAGCGTGATGCTGTGCGCGAGCAGGTCGTGCAGATCGCGGGCGACCCGCAGCCGCTCCTCCGCGACCCTGCGCCGCGCCTCCTCCTCGCGCGTGCGCTCGGCCCGCTCGGCCCTCTCCAGGACCGAGGCGACGTACTGACGGTGCATGCGCACGTACACGCCGAGCAGCAGGAAGGCGACGATCCAGCCGGAGATGCGGAGCGACTCCGCGCCCTCGGCCATGCCTTCACTGAACTTCAGGCCCAGCATGATGCCGAGGACCGCGCCGCCGACGAGGACCGCGTTGCGGGGTCTGGACCGGGAGGCCACGGTGAACAGGGCGGCCATCGACACCGCCATGGGCGCGGTGTGGTTGTTGTCCATGGAGTGGTAGGCCATGAGGATCACCATCATGGCCGCCATGACCCGCAGCGGGGCGCGGCGCCGCCACACGATGACGACGTGGGCGACGATCAGCAGCGCCCAGCCGAACAGGTCGGGCGGGTCGCCGTTGTCCCGCACGACCTGCACGATCACGACGGCGCTCGCCGCCATGGCGAGCGCGAACAGGACGTCCGTGCGCAGCCGTTCGCCGGGGGCGGCCGGGCCGAGGACGCGCTCGACGAGGTTGCGGCGGGCGGTACCGCGCGCCACGCCCTGGCCTATGACGGGTGATTCCACCGCTCCATCTTGGGGTACGCGGGCGCCCCTCCGGGAGAGGAGGGGCGCCCTGGAGGCCGGCCTCAAGGTGCGGGGACCCGGACGGGTTCGGCCTCGGGGGCGGGGGCCGCGGGGCGGGGCCTGGACAGCGGGCCCGGCCACCACACCTTCCTGCCGAGGGCGACGCTCGCGCTCGTCACCAGATACGTACGCACGAGGAAGGTGTCGAGCAGCACGCCGACCGCAATGACGAAGCCCAGCTCGACGAGTTGGACCAGCGGCATGTTGGTGAGCACGGCGAACGTCGCGGCGAGCACGAGCCCGGCCGATGCGATGACGCCGCCCGTGGTGCGCAGCGCGGTGAGCGCGGCCGCCCCGGGTTCGGCCCCGTTCAGGCACTCCTCGCGCATGCGGTGCATCAGGAAGATCCCGTAATCCACGCCGAGCGCGACGAGGAAGACGAAGGAGAGCAGGCCGAGCCCCGGATCGGTGCCCTCGAACCCGAAGAGCGGTTCGAAGACGAGGCCCGCGACGCCGAGCGAGGCGCCCCACACGGCGACGACCGCGGCGAGCAGCAGCAGGGGCGCGACGAGGCTGCGCAGCAGGGCGACGAGGATCAGCAGGACGGCGCCGAGGACGAGCGGCACCACGAGGGTGCGGTCACGGGCGTTGGTGTCCTTCAGGTCCAGCTGCTGCGCGCTGGATCCGCCGACGTAGGAGCCGTCGAGACGGTCGCTGTCGCGCAGCGCCTCGATGGTCGCGGTCTCGCCCGCCGACTCGGGCGGGGCCGCCGCGAGCACGGAGATCTCGGTCCAGCCCTTGGCGGTACGCCCCTTTTCGGCGCCGTCGACGCCCTTGGTGCCCCGGATCTCGGCGAGGGACTCGGTGGCCCGGTCGGCGGGCGTCATGACGGTGATCGGCTGCGTGCCGGACTCGGGATAGGCGGCGGCGAGGGTCTCCATGGCGGACACGGACTCGGGCGTCTTGGTGAAGGAGTCCTCCTGCTTGAGCGACCCCGGCAGGTTGAACGCGCCGAGCGCGAGCGCACCGAGCAGCACGGCTCCGCCCGCGAGCACGGCCAGCGGCCTGCGCCCCGCCGAACTCCCCATGGCCGCGAACAGACTTCGCCGCTGCTTGGGCACGCTGCCGAAGGCGGGTACGAGCGGCCAGAACACGCGCCGCCCGAGCAGCACGAGGACGGCGGGCAGCAGCGTCAGCATGGCCACGAGCGCGCACAGCACCCCGACCATGCCGAGCGGCCCCATGCCACGGCTGCTGTTGAGGTCGGCGGCGAGCAGGCAGAGCAGGCCCGCGGCGACGGTCCCCGAGGAGGCGAGCACGGCGGGCCCGCAGCCGCGCAGGGCGGCGACCATGGCGTCGTAGGGCCGCTCGATCCTCCGCAACTCCTCCCGGTAGCGGGAGACGAGCAGCAGGGCGTAGTCGGTGCCCGCGCCGAACACGAGGATGGTCATGATCCCCGAGCTCTGGCCGGTGACGGAGGTCCCGAACGCCTGGTTCAGTCCGTACGCGACGCCCATCGCGAGGTAGTCGGCGACGCCCGCGACGGCGAGCGGCACGAGCCAGAGGAAGGGACTGCGGTAGATGAGGATCAGCAACAGCGCGACGACGGCGGCAGTGGTGTAGAGCAGCGGCCCGCCGAGCGAGTTGTAGACCTCGCTGGCGTCGGTGTCGAGCGCCCCGGCCCCGCCGACATCGACGCTCAGCCCGCCGTCCCCACGGGCGACGTCCCGCACATCCTCGACGAGGGCGTCCCGCTTCTCCTCGTCCTGCCCCGGCTCCGTGGAGGCGACGGGGTACATGAGCGTGGTGCCGTCCTCGGACGGCACGCCCTTGGGCTCGGCGACCAGCCGGTGCGCCCGCGCGATCTCGTCGACCTGCTCACCGGCGGCGGCCCGGTCGGCGGCGGTGAGCCCGCCGTCCCGGTGATAGACGAGCACCAGCTCGGTGGCCTCACCGCCCGGCAACTGGTCCTGGATCTTCGCCACTTCGGTGGAGCCCGCACTGGCCGGCAGATAGTCGACGGGCCGGTCCTTCTGCACATCGGCGAGTTTCGCGGCGAACGGCGAGGCGAGCGCGACGACGACGATCCACAGCCCCAGGAACACCCAGGGCACGGCACGCCGTCGCCTTCGCGACGCACCAGCGGTCGATGTGGCCCCCATGACGGGCCTCCTTCGGCAGGGGTGACATGTTCTGCGTCAACCCTTCCGGGAAGGGGCCGCCGATCCGTCGGGCTGGGGGGCGAGTTGGGGGGTACGGCTCGGGAAGGCGGGGCGTTGCGGTTACTCCCCGCGGAGTACGCGGCGGGCCTCCCGCAAGCGGGTCCAGTGGCCGGTGCAGAAGCAGATCAGGGTGTATCTGGGGGCGATCCATCGGGCCTGGTGGCTCGCCGGGCCGAAGACGCGGGCGGCGTCCCGGAGGAGCCGGTCGTAGAGGACGACCGCGCGGTGCGGGTGCGAGGAGAGGAGCAGGGTGAAGGCGTGCCCCACCCGGGTCTGCCAGGTCCAGAAGTGATCGGGTCCGTGGATCCGCTCGCGGTCGGCGACGAGGGCCGCGTACTCGGCCGACGCCGTGCGCAGACGGCCGGTGCGGCGGGCGATCCGCACGACGTCCGCGCGGGCCCCGAGGGTCCAGGGGTGGTCGGCGCCGAAGAGCCGCTCATGGTCCGCGGCCAGCTCCCGCAGGAGGGTCAGCGCCTTGCGCCAGTGCCCGGTGTACCGCAGCCCGCTCTCCGCCCAGCTCGTCCGCCGCCGGAGCGTCCAGGGGTGATCGGGGCCGAACTCCCGTGTGAGGTCGTCGAGCAGGCGGCGCTGGACGGCCGCGTTCTTCCTGACGCGGCCAAGGGAGGCGTAGTACGTGCCGGACCTCCGTCGGGCCCGCACCAGTGCCGGGTGCAGGGAACCCGAGAAGAAGCGCTTCATCGCGCTCAGCGTCACCGGGTCCGAGGCGTCCGCCGTCGCCTCGCACACCTCGACGATCCCTCGGGCCATGTCCAGCGCCCTGGCCAGGTCTCCCACCTCGGCGAGGTATTCGTTGGCCGCCCAGCTCCGCAGCTTGAGCACCGGCCGCATCGCGACCGCTCCCCGCTCCTCGATCTCCGGCCCCAGCGCGACCCACAACGCCTCCACCTGATCGGCGAGTCGGCGTCCGCGCTCCCGCTTGCGCCACGCGTCCTCCGGCGGCACGAGCAGGACGTCGAGGTGCCGCACGACCAGATCCGCCGCCCCGTCCAGCTTGCCCTCCTGCCGCGCCCGCTCCCGCAGGACGCGCTGTACGAGCCGGTGCACGGCGACCGCGTCGTCACCGACGCGCGTGATGAGCGAGACGTCGGCGAGGACTCCGAGGGCGTCGTCCACGGCTGAGGCGTCGTACGGGCCACCGCTCGATTCGAGGGCCCCGTGGAGGAGTTCGCGCGGCACTCCACCCGGCGCCAGGACGGACAGCATCTCCAGGAGCAGCCGCACGAGCCCGCCCTCACCCCCGGACCGCCCCTCCACCTCCTCCACCGCCAGCAGGATCGCCTCGGCCACCCGGTGCGGGTACCGCTCCCCCGGCACCCTGGCGAGCACCTCGTGCACGGGGTAGGCCCGCAGCCGCTCCAGGTAGCCCAGGCAGCCGCCGCCCCGCCCTCGGATGACCTCGGCGGCCTGGGCGAGCGCGAGCGGCAAGTACCCGAGCTCCGCGGCGAGTTCCGCGGCTCCGTCGTCCGCCCCGCACCCGGACCGCTTGGCCAGGAAGTCCAGCGCCTCGACCGCCGTGAAGACGTCGACGTCGACCTGCGCGCCCGCGATGTTCCCGAAGGACCGCACCGTCGTCGTCACGACGACCTGTGCGCGCCCCGCCGTCGGCAGCCAGGCGGCGACCTCGTCCGGGTCGGTCGCGTTGTCGACGACGATCAGGCACGGCAGGTCGGGGTGGCCGCCGAACCAGCCGAGCGCGGACCGCGCCGCCGCCTCCACGTCGTCCCCGGAGGACCGCACGCCGAGCCGGTCGGCGAGTTCCGCGAGGCCCGATGCGAGTCGGCCACCGCTCTCCGCGGTGAGCCAGGCGACGACGGGCCAGCCGTCCCGGATGCGGGAGCGCGCATAGGCCGCGGCGAGCTGTGTCTTGCCGACGCCGCGCGCCCCGGTGACGGCGTGCACGACGGTGAGGCCGGGCTCGTCCGCGGCCTGCTCCAGGGTGGCGAGGAGATCCGCTCGGGGCTGGAACCCCCTCGGCTCCAGGGGAAGTTCACCCATGCGGACCAGTACACGGGCAGGCTCGCCCGGACCGGAGTCGGGCTCGGCGGAGACGGGCCGGGGCTGCGCCCGCGCGGCGGAGCGGCTCACCCACGACGCCCCCGCCGTCCCCCCGATCGTCGCGACGACGGTCGCCGCGGCGACTCCGACGGCGATCCGGCCCTCCTCCGCCGATGGCAGCAGCGGCGCCCGCACGGCGTAGCAGAGAACGAACACCCCGGCGAACGCGAGGAAGTTGAAGGCGATCACGGCCGCCCAGCGCACACCGTCCCTCATGCCCGCAGATTGTCCCGGACCTCGCCCGGCGAGGGACCCCTCGCGAAGGGCCCCTCACAAAGAAGCCCTGCGGCTCACCCTCAGGACGGCGTCCGCGCCGCCACGAGCAGCCGGGCCACCTCGTCCGAGTCGATCGTGAGCGCGCAGCCCGCCGTGGTGAGAACGTCCCGCTCGGCCGGGGTGTAGGGGCCGTCGGCCAGGGCGATCCTGGCGCCCTGGAGCAGCAGGGCCTCGCGGCCCGCGGGGGCGAGGTGCGGGGCCAGGGGGCCGAGGGCCTCGTGGAGTTCGATGGCGAGGCCGGGGCCGCAGTCCGGCTCGACGGCACGGCCCGCGTCGGTGGCGAGCGCGTCGACGAGGGCGACGAGCCGCTCCTCGGTGCAGTCGTCGTAGCCCGCGCCGCGCAGCGTGGCGACGGCCGTGTCGAGGGTGGTGCGCGAGGTGGTACCGCCGGTGGAGAGGACCGCGAGGACGACGGTGTGCACGGCGTCGCGGAGCATCGCGGACAGGCGCGTGGTGGTGGGGTGGTCCAGGACGTCGGGGTCGAAGAAGTCCTGGCAGGCGGCGCACTGGATGACGGGTCCCGCGGTGCCGCGCGGCAGGACGGGCAGGCCGAGCAGGACGAAGCGGCGCCGGCCCGTCAGGCGCTGGTAGTTGCGGTCGCCGCCGCAGGCGGGACAGAAGAACTCGCCGTCGCCGACGGCGTCCCAGGCCGTGTGCATGCCGATCACGCGCCTGCACACGGCTCGCCCGCGCGAGACGGGCAGCGCGAGGATGCGGGATTTCCGGCCGTTTCGTCCCCGATCTGGCAGCACCACGCACCTCCGTAACTCCCCGGCTGCATTGCCGCGTTGGCGTGATGTTAGCCACATCGGTGATGTGGCGTCAGCACCTCGTACAGGAGAGCGAGCCGGACATGGCCGGGAGACGACGCGGCCCCGCCCGCCTGATCGGCGGACGGGGCCGGGAAGGCGCCGGTGGAAGGGTCAGCGCGCCGCGCGGTTGACCGCGGAGACGGCGGCCTTCAGCGAAGCACGTGTCGTGTTCGCATCGATGCCGATGCCCCACAGCACCTTGTCGCCGATCGCGCACTCGATGTACGAGGCGGCCTGCGCGGACGCGCCCTCGCTCATCGTGTGCTCCTGGTAGTCCAGGAGGCGTACGTCGATGCCGATGCCCTGCAGCGCGTCGAAGAACGCGGAGATCGGGCCGTTGCCGGAGCCGGTCAGGACGGTGTCGACGCCGTCCAGCGTGGCCTCGACGGTGAGGGTGTCGACGCCGTCCGTGTCGGTCGTCGTCTGGCCGTTCTTGACCTGAATCCGACCCCAGGGGTTCTCGGGGTTGGGCAGGTACTCGTCCTGGAAGACGCTCCAGATCGCGGCCGGCGTGACCTCGCCGCCCTCGGCGTCGGTCTTGGCCTGGATGATCTTCGAGAACTCGATCTGCATGCGGCGCGGCAGGTCCAGCTTGTGGTCGTTCTGCAGGACGTACGCGATGCCGCCCTTGCCGGACTGCGAGTTGACGCGGATGACGGCCTCGTAGGAACGGCCGACGTCCTTCGGGTCGATGGGCAGGTACGGCACGGCCCACTCGATGTCGTCGACGGTCTTGCCCTGGCCCGCGGCCCGGGTCTCCATCGCGTCGAAGCCCTTCTTGATGGCGTCCTGGTGGGAGCCGGAAAAGGCGGTGTAGACGAGGTCGCCCGCGTACGGGTGGCGGGGGTGGACCTCCATCTGGCTGCAGTACTCGTACACACGACGGACCTCGTCGATGTCCGAGAAGTCGATCTGCGGGTCGACGCCCTGCGAGAACAGGTTCATGCCCAGCGTCACCAGGTCGACGTTGCCGGTGCGCTCGCCCTGGCCGAACAGGCAGCCCTCGACGCGGTCGCCGCCGGCCATGACGGCCAGCTCCGCGGCGGCGACGGCGGTGCCGCGGTCGTTGTGCGGGTGGATGGACAGGCAGACGAACTCGCGGCGGGAGAGGTTGCGGCTCATCCACTCGAAGCGGTCCGCGTGCGTGGACGGCGTCGAACGCTCCACGGTGGCGGGCAGGTTGAGGATGATCTCGCGCTCCGCGTCGGGCTGCCAGACGTCCATGACGCCCTCGCAGACCTCCAGCGCGAAGTCCAGCTCGGTGTCGGTGAAGATCTCGGGGCTGTACTGGTAGCCGAAGGTCGTCTCGGGGCCCAGCAGCTTGTCGGCGTACTCCATGACCAGGCGCGTGCCGTCGACGGCGATCTGCTTCACGGCGTCGCGCGAGCCGCGGAAGACGACGTCGCGCCAGACGGGCGCGGTGGCGTTGTACAGGTGGACCGTCGCGCGCCGGGCGCCCTTCAGGGACTCCACCGTGCGCTCGATGAGCTCCTCGCGCGCCTGGGTCAGGACGGAGATCGTCACGTCCTCGGGGATCGCGTCCTCGTCCTCGATGATCGACCGTACGAACTCGAAGTCGGTCTGGCCCGAGGAGGGGAAGCCGACCTCGATCTCCTTGTAGCCCATGCGGACCAGCAGGTCGAACATCGCGCGCTTGCGGGCCGGGGACATCGGGTCGATCAGCGCTTGGTTGCCGTCGCGCAGGTCGGTGGAGAGCCAGCGGGGGGCGACCGTGATCCGCTTGTTCGGCCAGGTGCGGTCGGGGATGTCCACCTGCTCGTACTGCCCGTACTTGTGGACGGGCATGGAGGTGGGGCGCTGGAAGTTCGGCATGTGCGGGGCTCCTCGGGAATGTCCGGAAGGACGGCCGACGGTCTTAGCGCAACACCGAACTCCGCGGGGAGGGGGTCGGCCTCGACTACAGGCCCTCGCCGCGGCAGCTAAGGAGAAGCAGCCCGAATCGCATGATGGGGCGAGCCTAGCCGAGCCGCGCGTCGTGCGCGGGCCCGTATCAGTATGCGGGATCGCCGCCAGGTAACGGCTATGGCGTGATCAATACCTCTATTTCACTAATCATGGTTGCAGGTAGTGACAGCGGCATGACCCAGTGCCACATTGCCGCCATGACCGCCAACCCGACGGGTTTCGAGCCCGTTTTCTGCACCATCGTGCCGCCCCACGTCCTGGACACTCTCGCCCAGAGCCAGGACCCCGCACTCGCCGCGCCCGCCCGCCGCACCCTGGAGCGGGACGCCATCGAGCGCACCCACCGCCGTCTGACGACCGTCATCGGCGCGCCCAGCGTGACCCCGCCCAAGGAAGCCGCGGCGGGCAAGCCGCACCGCACCATCTACGACGCCAAGCACCGCACCGAGCTCCCCGGCCGCAAGGTCCGCGGCGAGGGCGACAAGCCCGGCAAGGACGCCACGGTCAACCGCGCCTACGCGGGCCTCGGCGCGACCTTCGAGCTGTACCAGAAGTCCTACGAGCGCAACTCCATCGACGGCAACGGCCTGCCGCTGAACGCCACCGTGCACTACGGCGAGGACTACGGAAACGCCTTCTGGAACGGCGAGCAGATGGTCTTCGGCGACGGGGACAACGAGATCTTCCTCGACTTCACCATCCCCGTGGACGTCATCGGCCACGAGCTCACCCACGGCGTCGTGCAGTACACGGCCAACCTCACGTACTTCGGCCAGCCGGGCGCCCTGAACGAGTCGATGGCCGACGTCTTCGGCTCGATGATCAAGCAGTACACACTCGGCCAGACCTCGTCCGAGGCCGACTGGCTGATCGGCGCCGGCCTGCTCGCCCCGCGCGTCACCGGCAAGGCGCTGCGCTCCATGAAGGAGCCCGGCACCGCGTACGACGACGACGTGCTCGGCAAGGACCCGCAGCCCGCCGACATGGACCACTACGTCCGCACCGGCCGCGACAACGGCGGCGTGCACATCAACTCCGGCATCCCCAACCGCGCGTTCTACCTGGTCGCCGACGCGCTCGGCGGTCACTCGTGGGAGCGGGCCGGACAGATCTGGTACGCCGTCCTGACCGGCGGCGAGCTGGCGCAGGACGCGTCCTTCACGGACTTCGCGAAGCTGACGGTCGCCGCGGCACGCGCGAAGTACGGCGACGGCGACGAGCTCAAGGCCGTCATCGACGCGTGGTCCACGGTCAAGGTTCCCGCCACCGACTGACGGGCGCGCTACCGGCCGCCCATCCCGTGGAGTAGACAGGACCCATGCGTATCCAGGTGAAGCGGACCGGAGGATTCGCGGGCATCGACCGGCACGCCGAGGTGGACACCTCGGGGCTGGCCGATGCCCCGGAATGGCACGCCCTGGCCGAACGGGCCCTGGCCGAGGGCAGGAGCACCCCGCCGATAGGAGTGCCGGACGGCTTCAACTACCAGCTGACGGTGGACGGGCGCACGGTGTACTGCTCGGACCCGCGCCTGACGGAGCCGCAGCGGAAGCTGATCTCACGGGTACTGAAGGAGGGCTCGTAGCCTCACCCTGAAGAACACCGCCCTGAAGAACCTCGCCCGGAAAACCTGAGCATTGTTCATCTTTTCCGCGCACGCCCATTGACTTCCGTACTCGGCGGTACGGAAGATCCCGGCCATGGCAGCGAGTGCGGCGACATCGGCGAGAGACCCGTTCCCCCAGTTCCCCCACGACTTCCTGTGGGGTGTGTCCACATCGGCCCACCAGATCGAGGGCGCCGTCGACGAACGCGGCGCCTCGGTCTGGGACGCGTTCACGGCCGTGCCGGGGAACGTGAAGGACGGCACGACGGCCGCCGTCGCCTGCGACCACTACCACCGCTACCGCGAAGACGTGGCGCTCATCAGGGAGTTGGGGGTCGGCGCGTACCGCTTCTCCGTCTCCTGGCCGCGCGTCCTGCCCACGGGGGCGGGCCCGGTGAACGCGGCAGGGCTCGACTTCTACGACCGCCTCGTCGACGAGCTCTGCGCGGCGGGGATACGCCCCGTCCCCACCCTCTTCCACTGGGACACCCCGCTGGCCGTGCACAAGGCGGGCGGCTGGCTCGCGCGGGACACCGCCGAGCGCTTCGCCGACTACGCGGCCGTGGTGGCGGCCCGCGTCGGCGACCGCGTCACCAAGTGGATCACCCTCAACGAACCCGCGGAACACACCCTGTTGGGCCACGCGCTCGGCCAGCACGCGCCCGGCGAGCGGCTCCTCTTCGACGCCCTGCCGGTCGCCCACCACCAGCTCCTCGCGCACGGCCTCGCCGTACAGGCCCTGCGCGCGGCGGGCGCCGACGACATCGGCATCGCCAACTCGCACGGCCCGACCTGGCCCGCGTCCGCCGCGGACGAGGACACGGCCGCCGCGGACTTCTACGACGTACTCCTCAACCGCCTCTTCGCGGACCCGCTGCTGCTCGGCCACTACCCGGAGGGAATGGGCGAGTTGATGCCCTCGCCGGACCTCTCGGCGGACCTGAAGGTGATCTCCGAGCCGCTCGACTGGTACGGGATCAACTTCTACCAGCCGACGAAGGTGGGCGCCCCGCTCCCCGAGGGCACGGCCGCGGAGTTCTCCGGCGTCACGCTCCCGCCCGAACTGCCCTTCTCGCCACGGGAGATCGAGGGGTACCCGGTCACGGACTTCGGCTGGCCGGTCGTCCCGGACTCGCTCACAGAGCTGCTGACCGGCTTCCGGGACCGGTACGGCGACCGGCTTCCGCCCCTCGTCGTCACCGAGAACGGCTGCTCGTACGAGGGTCTGGACGACCAGGAGCGGATCGCCTACCTGGACGGTCATCTGAGGGCGCTGCACCGGGCGTTGGAGGCCGGGGTGGACGTACGCGGCTACTTCGTCTGGTCCCTCGTCGACAACTTCGAGTGGGCGGAGGGGTACCGGCAGCGTTTCGGCCTCGTCCACGTCGACTACGACACGCTGGAGCGCACCCCGAAGGCGTCGTACGGCTGGCTGCGCGAGGTTCTGCGGGCGCAGCGCCCATGACCGGCACCGCGCTCGCTGAGCCGACCGCACGGGTCGGCCGGGGCTGGACCACTTCGCTTTCGGTGGCCAACGGCGCGATCTGGGTGGGCTGGTACGGGCCGCTGCAGATCCTCCTCGCCGTCCAGGCGGAGGACCTGGCGCCTGCGGGCACGTCGAAGGAGGCGGTCCTCGCCTGGGTGACGGGCGTCGGCGCGGTGGTGTCCCTCGCCGCGAACCCGTTCTTCGGCGCGGTCTCGGACCGCACGACGTCCCGCTGGGGTCGCCGCACCCCCTGGATCGTGGCGGGCACGGCAGGCGGCGCGGCCTGTCTCCTCCTGCTCTCCGCGGCGGACTCGGTGTGGTGGATGGCGGCGGGCTGGTGCCTGGTCCAACTCACCCTGAACGCCGCCTTCGCCGCGATCACGGCAGCGGTGCCCGACCGGGTGCCGCGGCTTCAACGGGGCTCCGTGGGCGGCTGGTTGGGCGCGGCGCAGCTGCTCGGCGTGGTCGTCGGCACGGGGCTCGTGACGGTGGCGGGCGGGACGGTCGCGGGGTACGCGGCGTGCGCGGTGTTCACGGTGGCGGGCGTGCTGCCGTACGTAGTACGCCACAGGGACCTGCGCCTGCCTGCTGCCGACCGCCCGCCCTGGCAGTGGCGGAGCTTCCTGGCGGGCTTCCGGCTGAGCCCGCGCCGCCACCCGGACCTGGGCTGGGCCTGGCTGACCCGCTTCCTGATCAACACGAGCAACTCGATCGTGCTGCTGTACCTGCTCTACTTCCTCAGGGACCGCCTCAACCACGGGGACCCGGACGAGGGAGTACTGATCCTGACGGCGGTGAACGGAGCGACGATGCTCGCCACGGTCGTGGTGGGCGGCGCCTGGTCGGACCGGCTGGGCCGCCGCAAGCCGTTCGTGATCTGGTCGGGCGCGCTGATGGCGGCGGCGACGGCCCTGCTCGCCGTCTGGCAGACCTGGCCGGGCGCGATCGTGGCGGCAGCGGTCCTGGGCATCGGCTTCGGCGTCTTCACGTCGGTGGACTTCGCCCTGATGACGGACGTCCTCCCCGAGGCCAAGGACCGCGGCAAGGACCTGGGCATCATCAACATCGCCAACTCCCTCCCCCAGGTAGCGGCCCCGGCTCTGGCGGCCCCGATAGTGACGCACCTGGGCGGCTACCGGGTCCTGTACCTGACGGCGGCGGTGACGGGGCTGGTGGGGGCGGTGCTGGTGACGCGGATCAGGGGAGTCGAGTAGAGCCTGTCCGGCGGTTGAGGACGAACTCGGCGAAGCCGGTGATCCACCGAGCCCCGCGGAACCCGCTCAGAATCCGAGCTTGCGAAGCTGCCGAGGGTCCCGCTGCCAGTCCTTCGCGACCTTGACATGCAGATCAAGGAAGACGGGCGTCCCGAGGAGCGCCTCGATCTGCTTCCTGGACTTGATGCCGACGTCCTTCAGCCGCTTGCCCTTGGGGCCGATGATGATCCCCTTCTGGCTCGGCCGCTCGATGTACACGAACGCGTGGATGTCCAGGAGCGGCTTGTCCGCCGGGCGGTCCTCGCGCGGGATCATCTCCTCGACGACCACGGCGATGGAGTGCGGCAGCTCGTCCCGCACACCCTCCAGCGCGGCCTCGCGGATCAGCTCCGCGACCATGACCTGCTCGGGCTCGTCCGTGAGGTCGCCCTCGGGGTAGAGCGCGGGGCCCTCGGGCAGGAGCGGGACGATCAGGTCCGCGAGAAGCCCGACCTGCTTGTCGCCCACGGCCGAGACCGGGATGATCTCGGCCCACTCGAAGCCGAGCTCCTTGCCGAGCTGGTCGATGGCGATGAGCTGCTCGGCCAGGGCCTTGCTGTCGACGAGGTCCGTCTTCGTGACGACCGCGATCTTCGGCGTCTTCTTGATGGACGCGAGCTCCTTGGCGATGAACCGGTCGCCGGGCCCGATCTTCTCGTTCGCGGGCAGGCAGAAGCCGATGACGTCGACCTCGGCCCACGTCGTCCGCACGACGTCGTTCAGGCGCTCGCCGAGCAGCGTCCGCGGCTTGTGCAGCCCGGGGGTGTCCACCAGGATCAGCTGCGCGTCAGGCCGGTGCACGATGCCACGCACCGTGTGCCGCGTGGTCTGCGGCTGGTCCGCGGTGATCGCCACCTTCTTGCCGACCAGAGCGTTCGTGAGGGTGGACTTGCCCGCGTTGGGGCGGCCGACGAAGCAGGCGAAGCCGGCGCGGTGCACGGCATCGGACGGCTCGGCTGAAGACGGGGTACGAACGCTCATGGCGCCCATTGTCCCTGATCCCGCGAGCCCCGCCGCACCGGCACGGCCCCCGGCCCCGCCCCGCACGGCCTCCGCGCCCGCGCCGTGAGCCCCCGTGAGCCCTCAGAAACCGCTCGGCAACCCCTCGGCAACACGAAACACGGCGGAAACCCCCGGGTGCCCGATACGAAACGCGGGCCCGTGACGCTCTCCCCCCATGACGACCTCCGCCGCCCCCCACCTCGACACGGGCGACACCGCCTGGCTCCTCGCAGCGACCGCGCTGGTCCTCCTCATGACCCCGGGCCTCGCCCTGTTCTACGGAGGCATGGTCCGCACGAAGAGCGTGCTGAACATGCTGCTGATGTCCTTCGTCTCGATAGCCCTGGTCACCGTGGTCTGGCTGCTCGCCGGCTACTCGCTCGCCTTCGGCGACGACGCCTTCGCCGGCCTCATCGGCGACCTCGACCACATCGGGATGGCCGGCATCGGCCCGACCACCCTCACCGGAACCGTCCCCACCCTCCTTTTCACCACCTTCCAGCTCACCTTCGCGATCATCACGGCCGCGCTGATCAGCGGCGCCGTCGCGGACCGCACCAGGTTCGCGGCGTGGCTGGTCTTCGTCCCCGTCTGGACCCTCCTCGTATACGTTCCCGTGGCGCACTGGGTCTGGGGCCCCGAAGGCTGGATCGCGAACGCGCTCGGCGCCCTGGACTTCGCGGGCGGCCTGGTCGTCGAGATCGCCTCGGGCGCCTCCGGCCTCGCCCTGTGCCTGGTGCTCGGCCCGCGCATCGGCTTCAAGAAGGAGGCCATGCGCCCGCACAACCTCCCCATGGTCCTGATGGGTGCGGGCCTGCTCTGGTTCGGCTGGCTCGGCTTCAACGGCGGCTCGGCCCTCGGCGCGAACGGCCTGGCGGCGGCGTCGTTGCTGAACACCGTCCTCGCCGGCTGCACGGGCCTGCTCGGCTGGCTCCTCGTGGAGCAGCGGCGCGACGGCCACCCCACGACGTTCGGCGCGGCGTCGGGCGCGGTCGCGGGCCTGGTGGCGATCACGCCGTCGTGCGGGGTCGTCGACGTCCTGGGCGCCGCGGTGATCGGCCTCGCGGCGGGCGTGGTCTGCTCGTACGCCGTGGCGTGGAAGTTCCGCCTCGGCTACGACGACTCACTGGACGTCGTGGGAGTCCACCTGGTGGGCGGGGTGGTGGGCACCCTCCTGATCGGCCTGTTCGCCACGGCCACGATGACGGCGGGCGGCCAGGAGGGCCTCTTCCACGGCGGCGGGCTCGCCCAACTCGGCAAGCAGGCGGTGGCGGTGGCGGCCGTGGCGACGTACACGTTCGCCGTGACGTACGGCATCGGCAAGGCCATCGACGGACTGATGGGCTTCCGGGCGTCGCCCGAGGACGAACTGACCGGCCTGGACCAGACACAGCACGCGGAGAGCGCCTACGATCACGGCGTCCTGACGAGCCCTGTGGGCTCCGCGTCGGTCAAGAAGGGGAGCACCGTCGCATGAAGCTGATCACCGCGATCATCAAGCCGTTCCGCCTGGACGAGGTGAAGACGGCACTCCAGGAACTCGGCATCCAGGGCCTGACGGTCACCGAGGCCAGCGGCTACGGCCGCCAGCGCGGCCACACCGAGGTCTACCGCGGCGCCGAGTACCGGGTCGACCTGGTCCCGAAGGTCCGCGTGGAGGTGGTCGTCCCGGACCTGGACGCGGACCCGGCCATGGACGCGATCGTTCGCGCGGCGTATACGGGGAAGATCGGCGACGGCAAGGTGTGGGCGGTCCCGGTGGACACGGTGATCCGTGTCAGGACGGGTGAACGGGGCCCCGACGCAGTGTGACGGCAGATCACCGGCTCCGCCGAGTCCGTCCTCAAGCACCGGACGGGCTGGATCTTCCAGCCCGTCCGGTGCTTGTCGTCCTTCAGCCCGTCCGGTGCTTGTCGTCCTTCAGCCCGTCCGGTGCTTGTCGTCCTTCAGCCCCTCCGGCGTTTGACGTCCTTCAGCCCCTCCGGCGTTTGAGGAGCGGGGTCTGGGGCGGAGCCCCAGTTTCGGGAAGGGGCGGGATCGGGGAAGAACCCGCCGGAGGCAAGACCTCAGCCCGCCTCCACCCGCACCCGAACCTCCCCGTCGGCCCCCGCGAGGAACACCGGCGTACCGGCCCCGCCAAGGTCCCGCACAGCCGCCAGATCCTCAGCCGAGACACCCTCCGCCCCGGAAACGACCGCCGCCGCCTCCAGCGACTCCGCCCCCGAAGCCACCGCCATCGCGACCGCCGTCCTCAACGCCGACAGCTGAAGCGAATCCAGCGCAACGGTCCCCGCCACATACGTACGCCCCGTCTCATCCCGCACAGCCGCCCCCTCAGGCACCCCATTACGGGCCCGAGCAGAACGAGCCAGGGTGACGATCTTGCGGTCCTCGGGATCCAGCGCGGCACTCTCAGTCATGCCCCGAGCATACGGAGCACGCCCCACTACCCCGCCACCGGATGGATCGACCCCCGCCGCCCCTCCGGTGACGCCAGCCACGCCAACTTCCCCGCCGTGTCCACCTCCGCGTCCGGCAACGGCGTATGCAGCACGATCGTGAGATCGGGCCTGGCCGGCACCTTCAGCTGGGTGGACTGAAGGAACAGCGTCCCCGCCACCGGATGCTCGATCTCCTTGGTGACCTGCCCCCCGGGCAGGACGTCCCGCCGCTCCCACAGCTCCACGAACTCCGCACTCACCGCCTTCGCCTCGGCGATCACCGCCGCGAACCCGTCGTCGTCCGGCAGCTCCGAGCACGCGGCCCGGTACATCGCCACGACCTGCGGAGCGTTCCGCTCCCAACTGCTCGCTCGCTCACGGTAGATGGAGTCGGTGAAGAAGGTGAGCAGACAGTTGTCGGAGGTCTCCGAGCGCATGCCGAGCACGGACGCCGACGCGTCGTTGTACATCACGCAGTTCCAGTACGCGTCCATGATGTGCGCCGGATACGGCAGCCACGCCTCGATGAGCCGCCGCAGCCCGTCACACATGTCCTGGTCGTCCCTGGCGACCTCGGGCCGCGGCGGATTGAGCCCGGCGAGGACGTAGAGGTGACGCCGCTCGGCGCCGCTGAGCCGAAGGACGCGCGCCACGGAGTCCAGGACCTGCGGCGACACGGAGATGTCGCGGCCCTGCTCCAACCACTGGTACCAGGACGCCCCGACCCCGGCGAGGACCGCGACCTCCTCGCGGCGGAGCCCCGGCGTGCGCCGCCGACCGCCGCCGTCCGGCAGCCCGGCCTCCGCAGGGCTGACCCGGGCGCGCCGGCTCATCAGGAACTCCCGCAGCTCGCCGAGGCGGTGGGCCTTCGCGGCGTCCGGGACCGACGCTGTTGCCATGTGCTGCTCCCCCAAGCCCTGACTGGTGTTACGGCCACCAGCATAAGTTCCCGCTCCCCACGGGTATTCCGGCCGATCCAAGCTCTTGACCATGGCGATCGACACCTCCACCGCCCCGTCCACCCAGGCCGCCCCTCCGGCGCCACAACCGCACACCCCCGCTCCCGCACCCAAGCTCTCCTCCCGCGACAGGCTCATCCTGTTCGTGCTCTGCGCCGCGCAGTTCATGGTCGCGCTGGACTTCTCCGTCCTGAACGTGGCCCTGCCCGTGCTCGGCGCCGACCTCGGCATGAGCCAGTCCGCCCTGCAGTGGGCGGTGACCGCCTTCGCGCTGCCCTCGGGCGGCTTCCTCCTCCTCTTCGGCAGGACCGGCGACCTGTTCGGGCGGCGCAGGCTGTTCCTCGCCGGGCTCGCGCTCTTCGGCCTGGCCTCGCTGCTCGCCACGTTCGCCTGGGACCCGGCGTCGTTCCTGGCCGGGCGCGCGCTGCAGGGCGTGGGCGCCGCGGCCATCGTGCCGACCGGCATGTCCCTGCTGACCACGACCTTCCCCGAGGGCCCGCAGCGCGAGAGGGCCCTCGGCATCTCCGGCACGCTGCTCTCGCTCGGCTTCACGGTCGGCATGGTGCTCGGCGGCGTCCTCACCGACACCCTCGGCTGGCGCTCCACCATGGGCCTGCTGACCCTGTTCGCACTGATCGTGCTGCCGCTGGCGCCGGGCCTGCTGCCGGAGTCCCGCACCCCCGACCGCCCGCGCCTGGACATCCCCGGAGCGGTGACCGTCACCGGCGGTCTGCTCGCCCTGATCTACGCCCTGTCGACGGCCGCCGAGCGCGGCTTCGGCGGCACCGACGTCATCGTCACGCTGGTGGCGGGCGTCCTGCTCCTCGCGGCCTTCGGATACGTCGAGTCGCGCACCGCCTCGCCGCTGGTCTCCCTGCCCATGCTGGGCCGCCGCACGGTGGCGTGGGGCAACCTGGGCGGTCTGGTCACCTTCTCGATGATGACGACGGTCGTCTTCGTGCTGACCCTCTACTTCCAGGAGATCCTGCACCTGTCGGCCTTCGAGACGGGCCTCGTCTTCGGTGTGCAGGGCGTCCTGTCGGTGGTCGCCGGTGTGTACGCGCCCAAGGTCATCGGCCGCTTCGGCGCACGCCGCACGCTGGTCGGATCCCTGGTCGGTCAGGGCCTGTTCGTGGCGGCGCTGCTCGGCATCGGCGAGGGCGGCTGGTCGGTGTATCTGGCCACGGCCGCGGTGTCGGTGGCGAGCATGTTCCACCTGGGCGCGATCGTCTCGTACGGCGTGACGGTCACCTCGGGCGTCCCCGACGAGGAGCAGGGCCTGGCGACGGGCCTGGTCACCTCGACCCAGCAGGTGGGCATCACGATCGGCATCCCGCTGCTCGGCGTCCTCGCGACGACCACGACGGACCTCCTCGCGGGCACGCGGACGGTCCTCCTGATCGACGCGGCGGTGGTCCTTACGACGGCGGGCCTGATCTCGCTCGGCCTGCGCCGCACCGCCCTCCGCGCCTAGCCGCCCCCTCACACAGTGACGGCCCGACCCCCTTGGGAGGCGGGCCGTCACCATGTCTCATGGGCGGCGCGCCCCGGCGGACGGCGCCGCCCGGTCCGCCAGGACGAGGAAGGCCGACCAGGCCTCCGGGCCGAAGGCGAGCACAGCGTCCCGGGGCCGTGTCGAATCGCGCACACGCACCGCCTCACCGGTCCAGGCGATCTCCACGCACGCGCCGTCCGGACCATCGCTCGCGCGGCTCTTGCGCCACGTCCATGAGCTGCCCACGCTTCTCCTCCACCCCGGGTGCGGAAGACCAGCCGTCGCTGCTCACGGCGGAAGGACGGAGGCCGGGATTCCAGCTCAGTCGGCTCCCCCGTGCGGCTGGTGCAGGGACACGCAGCACCTCTTCCAGAATAACGGGGCGCCATTCGAATATGAACGACCCGTTTCCCGCCAAGATCCCGTGGTCCAGGGCGAGTTACTCCTGCGCGACGGCCGCCTCCACGGGGGTCGCGTTCCCGAGCAGCGTCTCCAGATCGTCCCTGCCGTCCTCCATCCTGTCGGCCAGCGCCCGCAGCAGAGTGCCGATGTCGTCCTTGATGGCGAGGTCCTCGAGCTCCCAGAACCGCTCCAGGTAACGGCCCGTCTCGTCCGGGGCGTTGGTGGTGTACGAGTCGCCTCGCGGGTTCTCCAGATAGAGCGAGTCCGGCATCTCGTCGGCCTCGAACTCGAAGTGGCTGAAGGGCCCTTGGATGCCCGCGTGGGCACCGATGCTGAAGGGCAGGATCTGGATGGTGACGCCCGGCCTGGCCGCCAGCTCGGCGAGCCGCTCCAGCTGGGCGCGCATCACGCCGCGGCCGCCGACATGTCGGCGCACGACCGCCTCGTCGAGGACGTAGAAGAGCTCGCGCCCACCCGAGGTCAGCAACTCCTGCCGCGCCAGGCGGACTTCGACACCGCGCTCAAGGCGCTCGTCGGAGATGCTCTTGTTGTAGGAGAGCATGATGGCGCGCGCGTACTCCTCGGTCTGCAGCGGCCCCGGCACCACCATGGCGCCGTAGTGCCGGATGATCGACGCCGAGGACTCCAGGGAGAGGAACTCCAGGAACTCCTTGCGATAGAGGTCGCGGTACTCGCTGTAGGGCATTCTCCGGCTGCCCCGGGCCAGATCGAGCAGCTCGTCGATCTTGCGCCGGTCCCTGATGCCGTACGCATCCAGGAGAGGCCGCAGGTCGTTGACCGAGATGCCCACCTCACCGGCCTCGATGCGGATCAGCTTGGAGGGGCTCCACTCCATCTTGGACGCGACCTGGCGCTGCGTGAGGCGGGCAGCGGTCCGCGCCTTGCGGAGCTCGGTGCGCAGCCGCAGCCGCTGGAGTGCCGCATTTGGCACGCTCATGATGGCTCCACCCCCAAGCGGACCGTGCGAGGTGCAACATAGCAGACTAGCAGCTTACTCATCGAGACCTTCCGAGGCGACGGTTCACGTCACTGCCAGGAGAACCCAAGCCGCCCGGAGCGGCAACAGGAGGGCCCGGCAGTTGCCGGATAGCTATATCGCATTTGGCGAGCTGCGCATCGGAGGCTCCGAAGATGACACTTACTTCGGCCACCTGTCCGACAGGAGTCTACCCAGCTGCTCACGTGCAGGCTACGCTGGTCTGAAGCAGCGGCACGCCCAACTGACCATTCCAGCAAGGAGGTTGACTACCAGGACCGACACGGCACCGGCTCACTCCATCGAGTGCCGCGAGGTCGACGGTTCCCTCTTCCTGGCGCCGCCCATCCGTGGATCGCCGCGGTATCCACGACATACGTGGGACCAGGAAGGAGAACAGCCCGATGGCCGAGAAGCCTGACGGGCGCCGCACCATCCACAAGTGGACGGAATGGGCCGCGATGTCGGCTCCGTGGATCAGCCTCGCACTGCTGGTCCAGGAGATCATCGACAAGTGGGTCATGCCCCACGTGTAAGACGGAACTGGCCCCGACCTGGGGGCCGGGGCCAGATGCGGCGGACGCCATCGCACAGACGTTTCCACTCCGAGTTCCCTTGGCCGGCAGCCCGGAGTGGGAGCGTTTCGGATCCGCCTGTCACTCCATTCTGCCGCCCCTCCACCCCGATGGCGAGGGGCTGTTGGGACACTCTGCCGAGCACACCCCGGGTCGCGTACGCCCCTCAAGGGCGATCGAGACGCAGGCGCTCCGCCCGTGGCAGACCCGCGACCACCAAGTCGTACGAGTCCTCGACGAGCTCCCTGATCTGGCGGTCCGGCAGGTCGCCGTCGACCGTGACCGTGTTCCAGTGGCGCTTGTTCATGTGCCAGCCCGGCACGATCTCGGCGTGCGCGGCCCTCAACCGGTCCGCGATGTCCGGCTCACACTTGAGGTTGACGGTGAGCGGACGCCGGTCGAGCGCCGTGAGCGCGAACATCTTTCCCGCCACCTTGAAGACCGAGGTCTCCGGCGTGAACGGGAAGTCCTCCACGGCGTCGTTGAACGAGAGGCAGAACGCCCGCAGCTCCTCGGGTGTCATCCGGATTCCCCCTCCTTCTCCGCGTCCCCACCGGACGCGACCGGCTCCACGAGCACCGTCACGATCTTGTTCCTGCGGCCGGCCGCGGACTCCGCGGTGAGCCTCAGCTCCCGCCCGTCCGGCAGCGCCACGACCGCCGAGGCCCCCGCGATCGGGACGCGGCCCAGTTGCTTGGCGAGCAGACCGCCGACCGTCTCGACGTCCTCGTCGTCGAACTCGTCGAGCCCGAAGAGCTCCCCGAGGTCGCCGATGTCGAGCCGCGCCGTCACGCGGTAGCAGCCGTCGGCGAGCTCCTCGACGGGCGGCAGTTCACGGTCGTACTCGTCGGTGATCTCGCCGACGATCTCCTCGAGGATGTCCTCGATCGTCACGATCCCGGCCGTGCCGCCGTACTCGTCGATGACCACGGCCACGTGGTTGCGCTCCTGCTGCATCTCGCGCAGCAGGTCACCGGCGTTCTTGGTGTCGGGCACGAAGGTCGCGGGGCGCATCGCCGTCGACACGAGCTCGGACTCGCTGTCGCGGTTGATGTGCGTCTTCCTCGCCAGGTCCTTCAGGTACACGACGCCCACGATGTCGTCCTCGCTCTCGCCCGTCACGGGGATGCGCGAGAAGCCGGAGCGCAGCGCGAGGGTGAGCGCCTGGCGGATCGTCTTGAACCGCTCGATGGAGATCAAGTCCGTGCGCGGCACCATGACTTCGCGCACGAGCGTGTCACCCAGCTCGAAGACGGAGTGCACCATGCGGCGCTCCTCGTCCTCGATCAGGGACTCCTTCTCGGCGAGGTCGACCATCGCCCGCAGCTCGGCCTCGGAGGCGAACGGGCCGCGCCGGAAGCCCTTGCCGGGCGTGAGGGCGTTGCCGATGAGGATCAGGAGCGGCGGGATCGGGCCCATCACGCGGGCCAGCGGGAGCAGGACGTACGCCGCGGCGGTCGCCGTGTTCAGCGGGTGCTGACGGCCGATGGTGCGCGGGGAGACCCCGACCGCGACATAGCTGACGAGGACCATCACGCCGATGGCGACGGCGAGCGCCTGCCAGGTCTCGTCGAACTCGTTCAGACAGGCATACGTCACCAGGGCCGCCGCCGCCATCTCGCACGCCACCCGCACAAGGAGTGCCACGTTGAGATAGCGGGTCGGATCGGCGGCGACCTGCGCGAGCTTCGCGCTGCCGCGCCGCCCGGAGCGGACCGCCTCGTCCGCGCGGAAGCTGGAGACGCGGGCGATGCCCGCCTCGGCGCAGGCCGCGAGCCAGGCGACGACGACCAGGGCGACGGCGCCCACGATCAACTGAGGGCTCATGGCGCTACGAGACGGTGGGCGCCGGGGACGGGCCGGTCAGGCCCTTCTCGGCGCGCCAGCCGTCGACGATCGCCGCCTGCAGGCCGAACATCTCGGCCTTCTCGTCGGGCTCCTCGTGGTCGTACCCGAGCAGGTGCAGCACTCCGTGGACGGTCAGGAGCTGGAGCTCCTCGTCCATGGAGTGCTGCGTCGGCGCGTCGGCGCCCTGCTTGGTGGCGACCTCGGGGCAGAGCACGATGTCGCCGAGGAGGCCCTGCGGGGGCTCGTCGTCGTCCTTCATGGGCGGCCGCAGCTCGTCCATCGGGAAGGACATGACGTCCGTGGGCCCCGGCAGGTCCATCCACTGGATGTGGAGCTGCTCCATGGCGTCGGCGTCCACGACGATCACCGAGAGCTCGGAGAGCGGGTGGATGCGCATCCGCGCGAGGGCGTAGCGGGCGATGTCGAGGATCGCCTGCTCGTCGACCTCGGTTCCGGACTCGTTGTTGACGTCGATCGACATGACGCTGCTGGTCTACTTCCCGTTGTTGCCGCCGCCGGTGGCGCGGCTGTCGTGCTGCTCGTACGCGTCGACGATACGGCCGACCAGCTTGTGCCGTACGACATCGTGGGACGTGAGCCGCGAGAAGTGGATGTCCTCCACGCCGTCGAGGATCTGCTGGACCTCGCGCAGACCGCTCTTGGTGCCGCCCGGCAGGTCGACCTGGGTGATGTCACCGGTGATGACGATCTTCGAGTCGAAGCCGAGGCGGGTGAGGAACATCTTCATCTGCTCGGCGCTGGTGTTCTGCGCCTCGTCGAGAATGATGAACGCGTCGTTCAGCGTCCGGCCGCGCATGTACGCGAGCGGCGCCACCTCGATGGTCCCCGCGGCCATGAGACGCGGGATGGAGTCCGGGTCGAGCATGTCGTGCAGGGCGTCGTACAGCGGGCGGAGGTACGGGTCGATCTTCTCGTACAGCGTGCCGGGCAGGAAGCCGAGGCGCTCGCCCGCCTCGACCGCGGGGCGGGTCAGGATGATGCGGTTGACCTGCTTGGACTGCAGCGCCTGCACGGCCTTGGCCATGGCGAGGTACGTCTTGCCCGTACCGGCCGGGCCGATGCCGAAGACGATCGTGTGCTTGTCGATCGCGTCGACGTACCGCTTCTGGTTCAGGGTCTTGGGGCGGATGGTGCGGCCGCGGGACGAGAGGATGTTCTGCGTGAGGACCTCGGCGGGGGTCTCCTCCGCGCCGTTGCCGTTCTCGTCCGCCCTGAGCATGGCGATCGAGCGTTCCACTGCGTCCTCCGTCATCGGCTGACCGGTGCGGAGCACCAGCATCATCTGGTCGAACAAGCGCTGGATAAGGGCGACTTCGTGGGCGCTGCCCACGGCGCTGATCTCATTGCCCCGGACATGGATGTCGGCCGCCGGGAAGGCCTTCTCGATCACCCGCAGCAGGGCGTCGCCGGAGCCGAGGACGGTCACCATCGGGTGGTTCGCCGGGACGGTGAAGTGGGCTCGGGCCTGGTCCTGTGCGTCGGTGTGAGTTGTGGGTGTCTGAGTCATGGGCCGGCTCTGAAGGCCTGCTCATCCTCCTCATGCGGGGCTTGGTGGCCGCTCGACAGCCTTGCGGCTTCCAGGGTACGACGGGGCGCTGACAGAGCCGTAGGCCTTTTCTCCCCAGACGCACCGTGAGGCACGTGGCAGACCGTTTCCGCTGTGGGCAGGCGTTCCGCAGGGCGAGGGGGGTCCCTCCTGCTCGAGCGAAGCCGAGAGCTTGGGGGAGGGCGGGCGCAGCCCGAAGCCGCCGGGCAACGGGTGGCAAGGCGCCAGCCCCGGCGCAGCCGGACCGCACCCTCACTAGGCCGAGCGGAACCCAATGGTGGGAACGGCACGGCGCAGGGGCCACGGCCGGGCAGCGGCCGGAAGCAGCCTCTCCAGGAAGGCATAGCGCCGCAGCGCCACCGGGTCCTGGTCGTCGAACTCCCGCACCCTGCGCCACCAGGCCCCCACCTCCGCCCACCCGGGCGCGGAAAGGGACCCGCCGAACTCCTGCACCGAGAGCGCCGCCGTGAGCCCCGCGAAGGCGAGCCGGTCCGCCAGCGGCCACCCCGCCAGCGTCCCGGTGACGAACCCCGCGACGAAGACGTCCCCCGCCCCGGTGGGATCGAGGGCCTCCACCTCGATGGCGGGGACCTCCGCCGTCTCCCCCGTCCGCCCGTCCACCGCGTACGCGCCCTCGGCCCCCAGCGTCACCACCGCCAGCGGCACATGCGCGGTCAGCGCCCGCGCCGCGGCCCGCGGGCACGACGTCCGCGTGTACCGCATCGCCTCCTCCGCGTTCGGCAGGAACGCCTCGCAGTGCTCCAGGTCGGCGAGGCCCGCCAGGTCCCACCGCCCGGTGTCGTCCCACCCCACGTCCGCGAAGATCCGCGTACCGCTCCGCGCGGCCTGCGCGATCCACGGCGCGCGCGTGCCCGGCGCCAGCGAAGCGATGGCGGCACGCGCGCGTGGCGGGCACGCCGGGGCGCCCCCGTCGGGTGCGTCCGCGTCCGGCGGCGGCTCGTGCCCGTGGCTGACCATGGTCCGTTCGCCCTCGTACGCCATGGAGACCGTGACGGGCGAGTGCCAGCCGGGCACGGTCCGCGACGTCGTGAGGTCGATGCCCTCGCCCTGTTCGAGGGCGTCCCAGCAGTACTCCCCGTAGTGGTCGTCCCCGAAGGCCGCGGCCAGCGAGGTGCGCAGGCCGAGCCGGGCGAGCGCGGTCGCCATGTTGGCGACGCCGCCGGGGCTCGACCCCATGCCGCGCGCCCAGGACTCGGTCCCGCGCACGGGCGCGGAGTCGAGCCCGGTGAAGATGATGTCGAGGAAGACCGTGCCGGTGAGATAGACGTCGCAGTCCGGATCACCGGCTCTGCGTGCCGTCTTCAGCGGGTCGACGGTGGGCTGTACGGGTACGACCATGCAGGCAACGTAACGGACGAGCCGCACGGAGGCCCGGGGTACCCGCGCGGCACGACGGAACAGTCACCAGCGCGGCACCGCCGGAGTCACCCACTGCGGATCGACCACCCGCATCGCCGCCGCGTCGTCCCGCTCCCGCATCGCCCGGAAGTCCGGGTCGAGCCAGCGCGCGTGCAGTGCGGCGAGCCGCTCCCTGTCGAGCTCGACGCCGAGCCCGGGGGCGTCGGTGACGGCGACCTTGCCCTCCACGAACCGCAGCCGCGAGGTCAGCACGTCCTCGGCCTGCCACGGGTAGTGCGAGTCGCAGGCGTACCGCAGGTCGGGCACGGTCGCGGCGACGTGCGTCATCGCGGCCAGGCTGATGCCGAGGTGGGTGTTGGAGTGCATGGAGACGCCCACCCCGAACGTCCGGCAGAGCGTGGCCAGTTCACGCGTACGCCGCAGGCCGCCCCAGTAGTGGTGGTCGGAGAGCACCACCCGCACGGCCCGCTTCGCGAAGGCCTCCGGTATCTCCTCGAAGGTCGTCACGCACATGTTCGTGGCGAGCGGCACCCGCGTGCCCGCCGCGACCGCCGCCATCGCGTGCGTGCCGAGCGCCGGGTCCTCCAGGTACTCCAGTACGTCGCCGAGCTCGGCCGCGACCTTCAGCGAAGTCTCCACGGACCAGGCGCCGTTGGGGTCGAGCCGCAGCGGCGCGTCAGGGAACGCCTCGGCGAGGGCGCGGATCGCGGCGATCTCCTCGTCCGGCGCCAGGACGCCGCCCTTGAGCTTGAAGGAGGAGAAGCCGTACCGCTCCACGAAGAGCCGGGCCTGGGCGACGATCCCGGCCGGATCGAGCGCGGCACCCCAGCCGTCGACCGGCTCGCTCGCGATGCCCTCCGGGTGCTCGCCCCACTTGTAGAAGAGATAGGCGCTGTACTCCACGGCGTCCCGCACCTTCCCGCCGAGCAGCGCGTGCACGGGCAGGCCGAGCGCCTTGCCGAGCGCGTCCAGGCACGCCACCTCGAACCCGGAGACGACGGAGAGCCGCAGCTTGTCGGCGGTCTGCACCCCGCGCAGGCCGCCGACGTCCACGGAGTCGTCGACCCGCGCGGCATCCACGGCCACGTCGTCCGCGAGTGTGAACAGCCCGTTCAGATCGGAGACCGCACGCCCGACCAGCCGCTCGGCGAGCGGCCGGGCGAGCTCCAGATACTTCCCGTCCCCGTAGGTCTCCCCGATCCCCGTCACGCCGCCCTGTGTGACCACCTCGACGATGAGGCGCGGGGTGTAGGGCTGATGGACGCCCTGAGTGTTGAGGAGCGGCGGATCGGCGACGAGGACGGGCGTGAGACGGACATCTTCGATGACGAGGCTGCCGGAACACTGTCCATACATGAGAACGGAGACTAGGTACGCGAACGCACGCTAGTCAACGGCCCGTTCCCCGCGCCCCTGTTGAGGGGCGCGGGGAACTGCGCGAAACAGCAACTAAAGCTCGGCCTCGATCAGATCAGCGGCCCGAGCTGTACCTCCATCACCCCGCACCTCCGCCTTCAACCGCGCACAACGCTCCGCCACTTCAGGATCCGAGGTCAGTTCAAGCAGCGCCGACCTCAGAACAGCCGCCGTGGCCGCCTCCGTGTCGATACGCCGGGCCACCCCCAGCTCCACAAGCCGATCCGCATTCATCGGCTGCTCCGCACCCTGCGGCACGGCGATCATCGGCACCCCGCAGAAGAGCCCCTCCGAGCTGCTCCCCATGCCCGCATGGGTCACAAAGGCGTCGGCCTGCTCAAGAATCGCCAACTGCGGCACCCAGGAGCGGACTTCGACATTGGCCGGAAGAGCATCACCAAGCTCCGCGGGAGACACGTGCTTGCCGATCTGCAGCACCACGTGCCACCCCGGCAGATCCCCGAACGCGGCCACGCAGCTCCGGTAGAACTCCGGCTGCTGCGTGTACGCCGAGCCGAGCGAGACCAGGAGCACCTTCCCGGCGCCCGCGGGCCGCTCCCAACTCCCCTGCTTCGCACGGTCCCCGAAGCAGGGCCCGACGAAGGAGATCCGCTCGGCGTCGACGGTGTCGGCGTGCGGCTGCATGGCGCGCGGGATGGTGGCAAGGGCCCGCGGCGGCACGCCGGAGAACTCGCCGACGTCCAGCGTGGTGGCCCCGCACCCGGCGAGCCACTCCTTGAAGCGGGCCTCCAGGACATCGGCTCCCGGCAGCTGGGCGAGCATCGCGCCCACGTCCTCCTGGTAACTGCCCCAGGCCACATACGTGGGCGACAGCTGCACGAGCGGCCGCCCCTGCGCCTCGGCGAGCGCACGGGCGACGTACGCCCCGATGTCGTACAGGTACAGATCGGCGGGATCGTCGTCGTACGCCGCGCGGAGCTGCGGAAGCACCGCCATCGCGTCGTCGAGGAAGAGCCCGCTGGCCTCGATGGGGTCCTCGGGCCAGATGTTGTCGCGGTGCGGGAGCGTCGACTCGTACGCGACGAGTTCGGCGCCGGTGGGCTCGATCAGCCCCGCGGCGGCCGGGTCGTTGGCGTACGTGACGCGGTGGCCGCGCGCCACCAGCTCACGGATGATCTCCAGGCTGGGCAGCACGTGGCTGACCATCGGGACGCCGATCATCGCAATATGGGCACGGCGACGGGAAGGTCCACGAGATGACATGAGAGTTCCTTCGAATGCAGAAAGCTACGGATGAGGACACGACGGCCCACCGCCTCGGCCTCTCTACGCGGGCAAAGCCTCACGAGGGGCGGGCGGGGGCCAGAAGGCCGTGTCAGCCGTAGATCTGCGCGATGGAATCCATGCCGGGACCGTAACCCGGCGCCCCGCGATCAGTCGAACGAATAAGCCTCGACCTCGGCGAGGTACTTCGCCCGCAGCGCCTCGTCCGCCGCGTCCCGGTCCAGGAAGGCCGCCTCGAAGGAGTTCCGCGCGAGGGTGCGAAGCCGTTCCCGGTCGAGCCCGAGGGCCTCGCGCACGGCGTGGAAGGTGTCGTCGACGTACCCGCCGAAGTAGGCCGGATCGTCGGAGTTGACCGTGCACATCAGGCCGGCGTCCAGCATCCGCGCCAGTGGGTGCTCCTCCAGGACGTCGATGGCGCGCAGGCGGACGTTCGAGAGCGGGCAGAGCGTGAGCGGCACCCGTTCGCGGACCAGGCGCTCGACGAGCTCGGGGTCCTCCATGCAGCGCAGGCCGTGGTCGACGCGCTCCACGCGCAGCACGTCAAGGGCCTCGGTGATGTACGCGGGCGGGCCCTCCTCACCGGCGTGGGCGACGAGCCGCAGCCCCAGGGCGGAAGCTGCCTCGTACACCTCCTTGAACTTGACCGGCGGGTGACCGACCTCGGCCGAGTCGAGGCCGATGCCGATGATCCGGTCCAGGTACGGCTCGGCGGCCCGGAGGGTCTCCATCGCGGACTCGGCGGACTCGTCGCGCAGGAAGCACATGATGAGCCGCGTGGAGACGCCGTGCCGCTCCTCGCTGCGGTCCAGGGCGCGGGCCAGGCCCTCGATCACGGTGCCGATGGGGACGCCGCGGGCGGTGTGCGCCTGCGGGTCGAAGAAGATCTCGGCGTGCCGCACGCCCTGTGCGGCGGCGGAGGCGAGGTAGGCGTCCGCGAGCTCCTCGAAGTCGGCCTCGGTGCGCAGCACGGCCATGAGGCTGTAGTAGAGGTTCAGGAACGTCTGGAGGTCGTCGAAGAGGTAGGCCTTGCGGAGCTCTTCGGTGTCGGCGTAGGGCAGTTCGACGCCGTTGCGTGCGGCGAGCGCGAAGGCGAGCTCGGGTTCGAGGGTGCCTTCGATGTGCAGGTGGAGTTCGGCCTTGGGGATCGGCATGGTGCGGTCTCGCTCAGTTCTCTGGTGGCGCAGTTCTTTGGTGGTGCTCAGGTTCGTTTGGGCAGGGGTACGCGCAACAGGTCGCGGGCGACGGTGAGTTCACCGTCGAAGCCGGCGGCGCGGGCCTGCTGTTCGTAGACGTTCGGGTCGGGGTAACGCTGGCTGAAATGCGTCAGGACGAGGTGGCGCACACCCGCGTCGATCGCCACCCGGGCCGCCTGGCTCGCCGTCAGATGCCCGTGGTCGGTGGCGAGTTGCTCGTCCTCGTCGAGGAAGGTCGACTCGATGACGAGCATGTCGCAGCCCTCGGCCAGCGCGTACACGCCGTCGCAGAGCCGGGTGTCCATCACGAAGGCGAACCGCTGGCCGCGCCGCGCCTCGCTGACCTCGTCGAGGGTGACGTCGCCGAGGCGGCCCTCCTTCTGGATCCGCCCGATGTCGGGCCCCTTGATGCCGCGCTCGGCGAGCAGCCGCGGCAGCATGCGCCGCCCGTCGGGCTCGGTGACGCGGTAGCCGAAGGACTCGACGGGGTGCGAGAGCCGAACCGCGTCCAGGGTGTACGAGGGAGTGGTGGCCAGCGGTCCGTCCGCGGCGACCGGCGCCTCGGTGAGCGACACGGTCTCGCGGTAGGCCGTCGCGTACCGCAGACGGTCGAAGAAGTGCTGCCCGGACGCCGGGTAGTGGGCGGTGACCGGGTGCGGGACCCGGTCGAGGTTGATGCGCTGGATCACCCCGGCAAGGCCCAGCGAGTGGTCGCCGTGGAAGTGCGTCACGCAGATCCGGTGCAGGTCGTGCGCGGCGACCCCGGCGCGCAGCATCTGGCGCTGCGTGCCCTCGCCGGGGTCGAACATGATGCCCTGGCCGTCCCAGGACAGGACGTAGCCGTTGTGGTTGCGGTGCCGGGTGGGGACTTGGCTCGCCGTGCCGAGCACCACCAGTTCACGTACGGACAAGGGGAGTTGCCCCGCTATCCGGGCGGCCACTGGAGGCCGCGGCCGCCCAGGACGTGCGCGTGCGCGTGGAAGACGGTCTGGCCCGCGCCCGCGCCGGTGTTGAAGACGATGCGGTAGCTCTCGGACTTCTCCTCGGCCGCCACGTCGCCCGCCTCGCGCAGCACATCGGCGGCGATCTTCGGCTCGGCGGCGGCGAGCGACGCGGCGTCCGGGTAGTGCACCTTGGGGATCACCAGGACGTGGGTCGGCGCCTGCGGGTTGATGTCGCGGAAGGCGAGGGTCGTCTCGGTCTCCCGGACGACGGTCGCCGGCACCTCACCCGCGACGATCTTGCAGAACAGGCAGTCGCTTTGCGCTTCGCCCGCCATGGGCCGCCTCCTAGCTGAGCACGATGGGATCGCTGAGAACGATCAGTACGTGATGATGGGAACGATCAGTACCTTCGGCATGCTATCGGCCCCCTGTGCCGGAGGCCGGGGCACGGTCACTCCGTGCCGGGCACGGGCGGGGCGGCCTTCGCCGGGTTCTCCGCCAGGGCGGCGAGCGCGATGCGCACGGCCTCGTCCAACTGCGGGTCGCGGCCTGCGGTGTGGTCCTCGGGCGTGACGACGACCTCGACGTCCGGGTCGACGCCGTGGTTCTCGACGCCCCACTCCTGGCCCTCCATCCAGAACGCGTACTTCGGCTGGGTCACCAGCGTCCCGTCGACCAGGTGGTAGCGGCTGTCGACGCCGATGACACCGCCCCAGGTGCGCGTGCCCACCACGGGGCCGATGCCCAGCGCCCTGATCGCGGCGTTGACGATGTCGCCGTCGGAGCCGGAGAACTCGTTGGCGACGGCGACGACGGGGCCGCGCGGCGCGTCCACGGGGTAGCTGAAGGGGCGCGAGCCGCGGGGCATGTCCCAGCCGATGATGCGGCGCGCCAGCTTCTCCACGACGAGCTGCGAGGTGTGCCCGCCGCGGTTCTCGCGGACGTCCACGACCAGGCCCTCGCGGGCGACCTCGACGCGCAGGTCCCGGTGGATCTGCGCCCAGCCCGGCGCCTGCATGTCGGGCACGTGGAGGTAGCCGAGGCGGCCGCCCGAGCACTCGTGGACGTAGCGGCGCCGGTCGGCGACCCAGGCGTGGTAGCGCAGCGCCTCCTCGTCGTCCACGGGGACCACCACGGCATGGCGCGGATCGCCGCCGCCCGAGGGCGAGATGGTCAGCTCGACGGCCTTGCCCGCGGTGCCCACGAGGAGCGGGCCGGGTCCTGTGACGGGCTCGACGGTCCTGCCGTTGACCTCGATGACCGCGTCGCCGGGGCGGACCGCGACGCCGGGCGCGGCGAGCGGTGACTGCGCGGCGGGGTCGGAGGTCTCCGAGGGCAGGATCCGGTCGATGCGCCACAGGCCGTCCTCGCCGCGCGAGAGGTCCGCGCCGAGGAGCCCTTGGCGGTGCGCCCCGCCCGCGCCGCCCGAGATGACGTACGCGTGAGAGGTGCCGAGCTCGCCGTGCACCTCCCAGAGCAGGTCGACGAGGTCGTCGTGGGTGGCGACGCGGGCCAGGCAGGGGCGGTAGCGATCCAGGACGGCGTCCCAGTCGACGCCGCCCATGTCGGGCCGCCAGAAGTTGTCCCGCATGAGGCGGCCCGTCTCGTCGTACATCTGGCGCCACTCGGCGGCCGGGTCGACGGTGTGGCGCACCCGGGAGAGGTCGACGGTGATGTTCGAGTCGCTGTCGTCGTCGCCGGACGCGCGCCGGTCGCTGGGTACGACCTTCAGCTTGCCGTCGGTCCACAGCAGGACCCGCTTGCCGTCGCCGGTGACCGCGAAGTGGTCGGCGTCGGCGGCCAGTTCCTCGACGCGGCGCTGCGCGAGGTCGTACCGCTCCAGCTCGGTCTTGGGGTCCGGGTCGTCCGGCGTCGCGCGGGAGGCGCCGAGGACGCCGCGCACCGGGTGGCGCAGCCAGAGGAGCCCGTCCTTGGCGGCCCGCAGCGTGGTGTAGCGGGCGGCCTCGACGGGGAACGGCACGATGCGGTCGGCGAGCCCGTCGAAGTCGATGCGGGTGACGGGCGCGCCCTCGCTGTCGGGCGTCTCGGCGCCGGGGCTGTCCTGCGCCTCGAAGGGCCTGCCGTGCCGCTGCGGCCCGAAGGGGGACGGCGTGGTCGCGGCGAGCGTGATCAGGTGGGGCCGCGAGCCGCCGACGAAGGCGAGGTCGAAGACGTGCTCGTCGTAGACCGGGTCGAAGGCGCGGGCGGACAGGAACGCCAGGTGCTTGCCGTCGAGGGTGAAGGCGGGCGCGTAGTCGCGAAAGCGCAGCGGGGTCGCGTCGGACACCGACAGGTCGGCGGTGTTGGCGAGTTTGAGCTGGCGCAGCGGGCGCGGCCCCGCGTGGGACCAGGCGAGCCACGCGGAGTCGGGCGAGAAGACGAGCCCGGTGGCCTCGCCGTCCTCGCTGCGGTCGACCTCGCGGACCTCGCCGCTCTCCCGCTCGACGAGCAGGACCCGGCCGTCGTGCGAGGCGACGGCGGCGCGGGAGCCGTCCGGCGCCATGGCGAGCGAGAGGACCCGGCCGAGCTGTCCCGCGGCGAGCCTGCGGGGCGTGGCGCCGGGCGCGGGTCCTGTGGCGGGCGCGAACTCCAGGGCCTCGTCGCCCTCGGCGTCCGTGACCCACACGACGTGTTCCTCGCCCTGCACACGGAAGGTGCGGGGCAGCCTGGCGCGCACCCCGTGCTCGGCGGCGAGGGCGCGGGCGGGGCCCTCGCGGTGCGTGACCCAGTGCACGGAGCCGCGCACGGAGACGGCGCTGCCGCGTCCGGTGTGGTCGGGCGCGGCGGCGCCGAACCAGCGGGCGGCGGCGACGGGATGGGGCTGCAGATCGGTGCGCTGCCCGCCGAGCCGGACGTCGACGCGGCGCGGTTCGGCGTCCGACAGGTCGTCCAGGAGCCAGAGTTCACCGGCGGACACATGGACGACGCGAGTGCCGTCGGTGGCGGCGTGCCGCGCGTAGAAGCCGTCGATCGGGGTGTGCCTGCGCAGATCCGAACCGTCGGGCAGCGACGAGTACAGCGCCCCGACGCCTTCGTGGTCGGAGAGGAAGGCGATGCGGTCCCCCACCCACAGCGGATACTCGATGTTCCCGTCGAGGCCTTCGTGTACGCGTACGAAGGACTGGTCCTCCCCCGCGGCGCGGATCCACAGCTTGCCCGCCGTGCCGCCGCGGTACCGCTTCCACCAGGCGGCCTCGCGGCCCATCGGGGCGGAGAGCAGCAGGACTTGGCCCTCGGGGCCGTGGGCGACGTCGCCGACGACGCCGTACGGCAGGGTGGCCGCGGGGCCGCCGTCGAGCGGCACGGCGCGCGCCCAGGTGCGGCGCGCCGAGGGCCGGCCCTCGGCGCTGACCGCGAGGACCTGCCCCTCGGGGGTCCAGCCGCGCACGGCGGTCTTCCAACTCCCCCAGTACGTCAGCCTCTTGGAGGGGCCGCCGTCGACCGGCGCGATGTGCACCTCGGGGGCGCCGTCGCGGGTGGAGGTCCAGGCGACGGTCGTGCCGTCCGGGGAGATCCTGGGGTGGTTCACGGGCATGTTGTCCGCGCTGACCCGCCAGGCGCGGCCCCCGTCGAGAGGCGCGACCCAGACGTCGTCCTCAGCCGTGAAGGTGATCAACTCGCCGTGGATGTGCGGGAACCGAAGGTACGCAGTCTGTGTCACATCGCCCAGCCTAGGCAGGCTCCGCGCGGGTCGGCACAGGTTTGGATCACTTGCCCGGGATGCAGTTGCAGGTGGGGTCGGGCGCCGGGTCGGGAGGGGCGGTCACCGTGACGGTCGTGGTGGGCCCGGGTTCGGGCTCCTGGTGGGAAGGCGTCGTGGACGGCTGGTCCCCGCCGTCATGGCCGCCGTCGCCATTGCCGTCGCCGTTTCCGTCATCGTTTCCGTTGTCCGCCTCGCAGTTGCCCAGGACGTCGACCCGGAACCACTCCTTGCCGCCGACCTTGGCGGTGAGGTTGCCCCGTACGCAGGCCCCGTCGACGACGGAGTGCACCCGGCCCCTGATGGTGATGTCCGTGCCGTCGTCGGTCTCGCCCTGGCAGTCCACCTTGACCACGGACTCGACATTCGCGGACTCGCTGCGTGGCGTGACCTTGTCCTCGAAGCTGGCGGTGCAGCTGAGCCACGACACGTCGACGCCCTGCCGCTCCAGCTCCTTGGTGCCCATCTCGTCGGTGGTGATGGCGACGGCGGAGGTGTTGATGTCCCCCTCCACCGGCTCGCACGCGGTGACGCCCAGCGCCGCGGCGCCGGCGAGCCCTACCGCGTACAGAATCGTCGGACGCCGTGTCCTCGCCGCCGGGCGCCGCGTCCCCGCAGCCCGGTCGCGTAACCGCCTCAAAGCCCCCATAGGCGGCAGAGTGCCACCGCACGCGCCGATGCGGTAGACCGCTTGCGGCCATCTGTCCACTCACGGACCGAAAGGAGCCCTCGCGGCCGAAAGGGGTTCGTCGGGGCCGGAAGGGGGCCATCGGGGCCGGAACGAATCATCGCGGCCGGAAGGGGGCCATCGGGGCCGGAACGAATCATCGCGGCCGAAAGGGGGTCATCGGGGCCGGAACGGGTCCTCGCGGCCGGAAGGGGCTCCTCACGGCCGGAAGCACGGACGCCCGCCCCTGAACGGGTTCCAGGACAGCCCTCGGAGGGTTCGGTCAGGACCAGCGGCCCGTGCGCCCGAGGAGCAGCGCGGTCGCCGCGGTCCCTGCGGTCGAGGTGCGCAGCACGCTGCGCCCGAGCCGGTAGGGCTTCGCGCCCGCCTCGGCGAAGGCCGCCAACTCGTCGGGGGAAACGCCCCCTTCGGGCCCGACCACCAGCACGACGTGCCCGGCCGCCGGGAGTTGGGCCGTGGCCAGCGGCTCGCTGCCCTCCTCGTGCAGGACGGCAGCGAAGTCGGCTCCCGCGAGGAGGGCGGCCACCTGCTTGGTCGACGCGGCGTCGGCCACCTCGGGGAAGCGGACCCGGCGCGACTGCTTGCCCGCCTCGCGCGCGGTGGCCCGCCACTTGGCGAGCGCCTTGAGGCCGCGGTCGCCCTTCCACTGCGTGATGCAGCGCGACGCGGTCCACGGCACGACGGCGTCGACGCCGGTCTCCGTCATGGTCTCGACGGCGAGTTCACCGCGGTCGCCCTTGGGCAGCGCCTGCACGACGGTGATCCGCGGCGACTCCTCGGGCTCCTCGGCCACGGCGCCCATCGTCACGACGAGCCGGTCCTTGCCCTCGGTGTCGAGGACCACGCAGTCCGCCCAGCGTCCCGCGCCGTCGGTCAGGACGACGTCCTCACCGGCCCGCAGCCGCTTCACGGAGACGGCGTGCCGCCCTTCGGGCCCCTCCAGTACATAGCGTCCGCCGTCGCCCGCGTCGAAGTGCTCGACGACGAAGACCGGGGCGGTCACGCGGCGCCCTCCGAAGCCAACGAGGCCTTCGCCTCGGCCAGTTCGGCCACGAGGACCTCCACGAGCTCCCCCGCGGGCAGCTCCCGGGCGAGCCGGTGGCCCTGCCCGGCCCAGAGCGCCATGGCCTGCGCGTCACCGGCCTTCGCCGCGGCCTTGCGCAGCCCGCTGGTGAGGTGGTGGACCTGGGGGTAGGCGGCGGGGGCGTACGGCCCGTGCTCGCGCATGAAGCGGTTGACGAGGCCGCGCGCGGGGCGTCCGGAGAAGGCCCGCGTCAGCTCGGTCCGCACGAAGAGCGGATTGGTCATGGCCTGCTTGTGCAGGGCGTTCGCGCCCGACTCGGGGGTGACGAGGAAGGCGGTGCCGAGCTGGGCCGCGTCGGCGCCCGCGGCGAGCACGGCGGCGATCTGCGCGCCGCGCATCAGCCCGCCGGCGGCGACGATCGGGATCTGCACGGTCTCGCGGACCTGCGTGATCAGCGAAAGGAGACCGATCCCGGCGCCGTCGGCCTCGGGGTTGTCCTTGTGGGTCCCCTGGTGCCCGCCCGCCTCGATGCCCTGCACGCACACGGCGTCGGCGCCGCACCACTGGGCGGTCTGCGCCTCCTCGGGCGAGGTGACGGTGACGACGGTGAGGGTGCCGACGCGCGCGAAGGCGTCGAGGACGTCGCGGGTGGGGCACCCGAAGGTGAAGGAGACGACCGGCACGGGGTCGTCGAGCAGGATCGCGAGCTTGGCGTCGTACCCGTCGTCGCGCCCGCTGTCCGGATCGCCGAGCTCCGTCTCGTACCAGGTCGCCTCGCCGGCGAGCTGGCTGCGGTAGACCTCCACGGCCGCCGCGTCCGCGGTGTCGGGCTGCGGCATGAAGAGGTTGACGCCGAAGGGCCGCGAGGTGAGCCCCCGCAACTGTTTGATCTCCTGGTACATCCCGTCGGCGGTCTTGTACCCGGCGGCGAGGAACCCGAGCCCACCGGCATCGGAGACGGCCGCGGCCAACTGCGGGCCGGAGGCACCGCCGGCCATGGGGGCCTGCACGATCGGACAGCGGCAGAGATCGGTCAGTGCGGAGGACATGACGGCATCGTGCCACGTCCTCCCGCACCGACCGAATCGCCCCTTCCGGGTACGCGACGGCGGCTGGCCGCTCCCGCTGTGGGCAGGCGTTCCGCAGGGCGGAACGGGTGGGCACAGCCCGAAGCTCCCGGGCAACAGTCAACGAGGCGCCCGCAGCAAAGGGCTAGCGCCCGTTGAACGCATCCTTCAACCGCGAGAACAACCCTTGCTGCCCCGGCTGGAACTGCCCCGTGGGCCGCTCCTCGCCCCGCATCTTCGCCAGCTCCCGCAGCACCCGCTCCTGCTCGGGGTCGAGCTTCGTCGGCGTGAGGACCTCGACGTGCACGATGAGGTCACCGCGCCCGCCGCCCCGCAGATGCGTGACACCGCGGCCGTGCAGCGGGATCGACTGCCCGGACTGGGTCCCCGGGCGGATGTCGACCTCCTCCATGCCGTCGAGCGTCTTCAGCGGCACCTTCGTGCCGAGCGCGGCCGCCGTCATCGGGATGGTGACGGTGCAGTGCAGATCGTCGCCGCGCCGCTGGAAGACCTCGTGCGGCAGCTCGTGGATCTCCACGTACAGGTCGCCGGCGGGGCCGCCGCCGGGGCCGACCTCGCCCTCGCCCGCGAGCTGGATCCGCGTGCCGTTGTCGACACCGGCGGGGATCTTCACGGTCAGCGTCCGGCGCGACCGGATGCGGCCGTCACCGGCGCACTCCGGGCACGGCGTCGGCACGACGGTGCCGAAGCCCTGACACTGCGGACACGGCCGCGACGTCATGACCTGCCCCAGGAAGGACCGCGTGACCTGCGACACCTCACCGCGACCGCGGCACATGTCACAGGTCTGGGCGGAGGTACCGGGCGCGGCACCCTCACCACTGCAGGTCGTACACACCACTGCGGTGTCGACCTGGATGTCCTTGGTGGTCCCGAAGGCGGCCTCTTCGAGGTCGATCTCCAGACGGATCATGGCGTCCTGGCCCCGGCGCGTGCGCGACCGCGGCCCCCGCTGCGACGCCGTCCCGAAGAACGCGTCCATGATGTCGGAGAAGTTGCCGAAGCCACCGGCGCCGAAGCCGCCCGCGCCTTGGCCGCCGCCCGCCTGGGACAGGGGGTCGCCGCCGAGGTCGTAGACCTGCTTCTTCTGCGGGTCCGACAACACCTCGTACGCGGCGTTGATCTCCTTGAAGCGCTCCTGAGTCTTCGGATCCGGATTCACATCCGGGTGAAGCTCACGCGCCAGCCTCCGGAAGGCCTTCTTGATCTCGTCCTGGGAAGCGTCGCGGCGCACGCCTAGTACGGCGTAGTAGTCCGTGGCCACTTACGACTCCGCCAGGATCTGTCCGACGTAACGTGCCACTGCGCGTACTGCTCCCATCGTTCCCGGATAGTCCATGCGGGTCGGTCCGACCACGCCTAGTTTGGCGACTGCCTCGCTGCCCGAACCGTAGCCGACCGAGACCACGGACGTGGAGCTGAGGCCCTCATGGGCGTTCTCATGACCGATCCGTACGGTCATGCCCGAATCCGTAGCCTCCCCAAGCAACTTGAGGAGCACGACCTGCTCCTCAAGGGCTTCGAGAACGGGCCGGATGGTGAGGGGAAAGTCATGTCCGAAGCGGGTGAGATTGGCGGTGCCGCCGATCATCAGCCGCTCCTCAGTCTCCTCGACGAGTGTCTCGAGGAGGGTGGAGAGGACGGTCGCGACGGTGCCGCGATCCTCCGCCTCGAAGGCCTCGGGCAGGTCCTGCACCAGCTGCGGCACGTCCGCGAAGCGGCGGCCCGCGACCCGGCTGTTGAGCCGCGCCCGCAGATCGGCGAGCGAGGCCTCGCCGAACGGTGCGGGACAGTCGATCATGCGCTGCTCGACCCGGCCGGTGTCCGTGATGAGGACGAGCATCAGACGCGCGGGAGCCAGCGAGAGCAACTCCACGTGCCGCACCGTCGACCGCGTGAGCGAGGGGTACTGCACGACGGCGACCTGCCGTGTGAGCTGCGCGAGCAGCCGCACGGTCCGTCCCACGACGTCGTCGAGGTCCACGGCGCCGTCGAGGAAGTTCTGGATGGCGCGACGCTCGGGCGCGGTCATCGGCTTGACGCCGGCGAGCTTGTCGACGAACAGGCGGTACCCCTTGTCCGTCGGGATGCGCCCCGCGCTGGTGTGGGGCTGGGCGATGAACCCTTCCTCCTCCAGCGCCGCCATGTCGTTGCGGACGGTGGCCGGAGAGACCCCGAGGCGGTGCCGCTCGGTGAGCGCCTTGGAGCCTACGGGCTCCTCCGTCCCCACGTAGTCATGGACGATGGCGCGCAGCACTTCGAGCCTGCGTTCACTGAGCATCGCGCACACCTCCAACCGTCTCCGTCGTTCACACCGAGCCCCCGGACCCCCGAGCCCCCGGCCTGGCACTCACCGCAGGGGAGTGCCAGCCTTCCAAAAGGTCAGTGTACGGCCGTGAGGTACGCACGGGGCAAGGCCGGACCCCCTAAGTCATGCCGACGTGTGCCGCAGGAGCTAGCGTCACCGTATGGACGTGGCGCTGGCATGGGAAGCGGCGGGCTGGGAGCGACTCGCACCGCGCGTGGGGAGGTGCCGTCTGCCGGTCTGGGACTGCACGGCGGGGCTCGTCGTCGGCGACGACGCGGCCCTCATGATCGAGGCGGGTTCGAGCCTGGCCGAGGGCGCGGCCCTGCGCACCCGGGCACGCGGGATCCTGGGCGGCGGCCGCCGGGTCACGCACCTCGCCCTCACGCACCCGCACTTCGACCACGTCCTCGGGGCGGCCGCCTTCGCGGGCGTGGAGGTGTACGGCGCCGTGGGCATCGACACGGTCTTCGCCAAGGGCCGCGACGAGCTGCGCGCGGACGCGGTGCGGCACGGCGTTGACGCGGACGCGGCGGCGGAGGCTGCCGACCTCCTGGTCCACCCGCACCATCTGGTGTGCGGGGAGTGGACGCTCGACCTGGGCGGCGGCGTCCAGGTGCTGCTCGCGAACGTGGGCCCCGGGCACTCGGGCCACGACCTGGCGATCCTGGTCCCCGGCACCGACGGCGGGCGGGAGATCGTCTTCTGCGGCGACCTGGTCGAGGAGTCGGGCGAACCGCAGGCGGGCCCGGACGCGGTGCCGAAGCGGTGGCCCGCGGCACTGGACCGGCTCCTGGAGCTGGGCGGCGAGGACGCGCTGTACGTGCCGGGGCACGGCGCGACGGTAAATGCGTCCTTTGTCCGTGAGCAACGCGCCACACTGGCGTCCCGTTTCGGCGTGTCGTAGGACAAGGAACGCCACTCTTCCTATGGTCGGCGGAATGCGCCAGTACTCCGCCGACCTCACGCCGCCCTGGAAGAAGCCGAAGCCGGTCCCCGAGGTGGCGGCGGACGTCGGCCTCGTGGTCGAGGAGCTGAGCACCGGTTTCTGCGGGGCGGTGATCCGCTGCGAGAAGACGGCGCAGGGCCCGACGGTGACGCTGGAGGACCGCTTCGGCAAGCACCGCGTCTTCCCGATGGAGCCGCGGGGCTTCCTCCTGGAGGGCCGCACGGTCACCCTCGTCCGCCCGACCACGACGGCACCGGCTCCCCCGCCCCGCCCCACGCGTACGGCGTCCGGCTCGGTGGCGGTCCCCGGCGCGCGGGCCAGGGTCGCCCGCGCCGGGCGCATCTACGTGGAGGGCCGTCACGACGCCGATCTTGTGGAGCGGGTCTGGGGCGACGACCTGCGCATCGAAGGCGTCGTCGTGGAGTACCTGGAGGGCATCGACGACCTCCCCGCGATCGTCGCGGAGTTCGCGCCGGGCCCCGACGCGCGCCTGGGCGTCCTGGTCGACCACCTGGTCCCCGGCTCCAAGGAGTCCCGCATCGCGGCCGAAGTCACCAGCGCGCACGCCCTGGTGGTCGGCCATCCGTACATCGACGTGTGGGAAGCGGTGAAGCCGTCCTCGGTGGGCATCGCCGCCTGGCCCCGGGTCCCGCGGGGCCAGGACTGGAAGACGGGCGTGTGCAGGGCCCTGGGCTGGCCGGAGAACACGGGCGCGGCCTGGCAGCACATCCTGTCCTCGGTCCACACGTACAAGGACCTGGAGCCGCAACTCCTGGGCCGGGTGGAAGAACTGATCGACTTCGTCACCCTGCCGTAGCCCCTCCGGGCGGGGCCCGCTTCCTTCCTCGGCACCGGGCGGCTCCGGGCTGCGCCCGCCCTCCCCAAGACCCCCTCAGTCCACCAGGTCCCGAACCACCGCATCGGCCAGCAACCGCCCCCGCAACGTCAACACCGCCCGCCCCTCCGCGTACGGCCCGGCCTCCAGCAGGCCTTCGTCCCGCGCCCGCGCAGCCGCCGCGAGCCCCGCCTCCCGCAGCAGCGACAGCGGGCACCCCTCCCGCAACCGCAGCTCCAGCAGAATCCGCTCCACCCGCCGGTCCTCGGCGGACAGCACCTCACGCCCGGCCCCGGGCGACCCGCCACCGGCCAGCGCCCCCGCGTACGCGCCGGGATGCTTCACGTTCCACCACCGCACGCCCCCCACATGGCTGTGCGCCCCCGGCCCGGCCCCCCACCAGTCGGCCCCCCGCCAGTACAGCTCGTTGTGCAGGCACCGCCCGGCCTCGGACGTGGCCCAGTTGGACACCTCGTACCAATCGAACCCCGCACCCCCGAGCACCTCGTCGGCGATGAGATACCGGTCCGCGTGCACGTCGTCGTCGGTCATGGGGACCTCCCCGCGCCGAATCCGCCGCGCCAGCTGCGTCCCCTCCTCCACGATCAGCGCATAGGCGCTGACGTGGTCGGGCCCGGCCCCGATCGCCGCGTCGAGCGAGGCCCGCCAGTCGTCGTCCGTCTCCCCCGGCGTGCCGTAGATCAGGTCGAGGTTCACGTGCTCGAAGCCCGCCGCCCGCGCCTCGGCGACACACGCCTCGGGACGTCCGGGCGTATGCGTACGGTCGAGGATCTTCAGGACATGCTGCTTGGCACTCTGCATGCCGAAGGAGACCCGGTTGAACCCACCGGCCCGCAGCTCGCCCAGATAATCCGCGTCGACGGACTCGGGATTGGCCTCGGTCGTGATCTCCGCGTCGTCCGCGAGCCCGAACTCGTCCCGTACGGCACCCAGCATCCGTACGAGATCCTTCGCGGCCAGCAGCGTGGGCGTCCCGCCCCCGACGAAGACGGTCCGCACGGGCCGCGGGTCGTCGCCCAGGACCTTCCGCGCGAGCCGCACCTCGTCGATCAGGGTGTCGGCGTAGTTGTCACGGGAGGCGAGCACACCGCCGGAGCCGCGCAGCTCGGTCGCCGTGTAGGTGTTGAAGTCGCAGTACCCGCAGCGCGTGGCGCAGTACGGAACGTGCAGGTAGAAGCCGAGGGGGCGGGCGGCCGCGCCGTCCAGGGCGGACGCGGGCAGCGCCCCGTCCTCGGGCATGGGCTCACCATCGGGCAGTGCGGAAGGCATGCCTTCGATTGTCCCGCACGCAAGGAGCCCCCGGATGTCCCGCCCTCAAGGCCGCCTCGCGATCACCGCGCCTGCAACACCAGCAACGCAAGATCGTCGTCCGGCGGCCGCTCCGAGAACTCGTGCACGAGCCGCCGGATCCGCTCCGCCACGAGCCCCGCGTCCAGCCCCGCACACCCGGCAAGGGCACGGGCGAGCCCGTCCCCGTCGTCGAACTGCAGCCGCCCCGAGCGCCGCTCGGTCACCCCGTCCGTGACGCACAGCAGCGTCTCGCCGGCCCGCAGCTCGAAGCTCACGCTCGTGTACGTCTCGTCGTCGACGACGCCCAGCAGCATCTGCGGAGTGGCCGCCTCCCGCACCTCCCCCTCCGGGGACAGCAGGAGCGGCAGTGGATGCCCGGCGCACGCGATGGTGCACCGCACGCCCCCTTCGTACGGAACCAGCTCGCCGTACAGGAGCGAGAGGAAGCGCGATGTGGGCCCGTCCGGCGGGACGCCCTGGCCGCCCGCCACCGCGACGACCGCCGCGGCCGCGTCCGCCGCCTCGGTCGCGTCGTCCAGGAGCAGCTGGTTGAGCCGGTCCAGGACCTCGGCGACCTGGTAGCCCTCGCGGGCGAGCAGCCGCAGCCAGGGCCGGGCGAGGCCGATGACGACCGCCGCCTCGGGGCCCTTGCCCTGGACGTCGCCGAGCGCGAAGCACCAACGGCCCTCGCCCGCCTGAAACACGTCGTAGAAGTCGCCGCCGGGACCGCCCTTGTCCCGTGGCTCGTACACCACGCCGCTGTCCACGCCGGGGATCTGCGCGACCTGGCTGGGCAGCAGCCCGCGCTGGAGGACCTGACTGATGTTGGCCTGGCGCTGATAGCGGCGCGCGGTGCTGATCGCGAGCGCCACGCGGCGGCTGAAGTCCTCGATGAGACCGGTGACTTCGTCGGGGAAGCGCACCAGCCCCGCCCGGCCGATGACGAGCGCGCCGAGCGCACGCCCGCCCGCGGCCAGGCGGTACGCGAGCGCCGTGCCGGACGAGTCGCCCGCCAGCGCCTCGCCGGGCCAGGGGACGGGGAAGGCGCCCGAGCCCGCCGCGTCGGGCAGCCGCGGCGGCTCCTTCTCCAGGACCCGGCGCAGCTCCTCTATCCGGTGCTCACTGGTGTGCCAGACGCGGGCGAGCCGTGCTCCCTGGCCGCCGTCGGTCCCGCGCCCCACCCCTTCGGAGGTGTCGTGGAGCCACACCGCGCACCAGTCCGCGAGGCGCGGCACAAGGAGCTGTCCGGCCAGGGCGGCCACCAGGTCCTCGTCGAACTGCCCGGCCAGCAGGTCGGACGCCTCCGCGAGGAAGGTCAGCGCGCCGCGGTTGACCCAGTCCGTGTCGTGCGTGGCCCGCTTGGGGAGCGGCGCGAGGATCTCGGCGGCGCGCAGTCCGCGCTGCAGCGCCTGTTCGCTCGCGTACGACTCGATCTCGTGGACGGCCTGGACGCCCTCGATGGGCAGCCGGGCCCAGACGGTCTTGGTGCCCGTGCGGTAGGTGATGCCCCAGGACTCGGAGAGGGTCGCGACGAGTTGGAGACCGCGGCCGTACTCGGGGGTGCCGGACGGCGGCGGTCCCTGTTCGTTGCGCACGGCGCGGGAGGGGTGGTGGTCGGAGACCTCGATGACGAGGAACTCGTTGCTCTCGCCGGGGACGGCACCGTCGAGGCGGCACAGCAGCTCCACTGCGGTGCCCGCGTGCACGACGGCGTTCGTCACCAACTCGCTGACCAGGAGCACCGAGTCGTCGGCCAGGCGGTCGGTGAAGCCCCCGGCCGCGGACACCCCCAGCTCGGTCCAGTCGGCGAGCGCCGCGCGCACGAATCTGCGCGCCGCGGCGGGAGCCAGCGGGTTTCCGGGCAGCGACGTACGCACCACCGCCGGTGGCCCCGGTCGGTCCGGGGCTGTGACGGAGGAGCGATATTCGGTCTCCCGTTGCATCGGAATGGACCCCACGGTGCGGCTCCTGAGCAGTTCGGTCGAATACGCCTCAGGCGACACCGACAGAGTGACAGACTGACCATGCCCATAAGCACCGAGTCACTGAAGTGGGCCGCTATGAGTGAGAACAGTGCTATGCCTGCGCTTAAACCTGGCCGGATTCCAGCTCCCGCGCAGACGGCCGATTCCGATGCCCCCGGAGGCGTCGGTACGGAACCGACCGCCACACAGCTGCGCCCTCTTCTCGCCGCCATGCGGGCCGCGCGGGACGGGGAATTCGCCAAGGTCACGCCCGTCGGCGACGGCCTGACGGCTGAGCTGTGCTCGGTCTTCAACGAGATGGTGGACCGCTCCCTCCACTTCGACGGCGAACTCGTCCGCGTACGCCGGGAGATCATCCGGCACGGCCGCCTGGACGAGCGCTTCGCCGCGAGCCCCGGACAGGGGAGGTGGGCCGCCCGTGTCACGGAGGTCAACACCCTCCTGGACTCCCTGGTCGCCCCGGCGGCCAACGCCACCCGCGTACTGAACGCGGTCGCGGGCGGTGACCTCACGCAGCGCGTCGACCTGCACGACGGCACCCGTGAACTCCGGGGCGATCTGCGCCGGCTCGGCCGCGCCGTCAACACGATGGTCGACCAGCTGTCCCTCTTCACGGGCGAAGTCACGCGCGTCGCCCGCGAGGTCGGCACGGAGGGGCGCCTCGGCGGACGCGCGAAGGTGCGGGGCCTGTCGGGCAGTTGGCGGGACGTGACCGAAGCCGTCAACACGATGGCGGCACGGCTCACCGCCCAGGTGAGGGACATCGCCCTGGTGACCACGGCCGTGGCCCAGGGAGACCTGACCCGCACGGTCACCGTCGAGGCGACGGGCGAGCTCCTCGAACTGAAGCTCACCGTGAACACGATGGTGGAGCAGCTCTCCGCGTTCGCCGCCGAAGTGACGCGTGTGGCGCGCGAGGTGGGCACGGAGGGCCAGTTGGGCGGCCGCGCCCAGGCACGCGGCGTGTCGGGCGTGTGGAAGGACCTCACCGACAACGTCAACTTCATGGCGTCGAACCTCACCTCGCAGGTCCGCAACATCGCCCAGGTCACCACCGCCGTCGCCAACGGCGACCTGAGCCAGAAGATCACCGTCGACGCCCGGGGCGAGATCCTGGAGCTGAAGTCGACGGTGAACACGATGGTGGACCAGCTCTCCGCCTTCGCCGACGAGGTCACCCGCGTCGCCCGCGAGGTCGGCACCGAAGGAAACCTCGGTGGCCGCGCCCAGGTGCGGGGCGTCTCCGGCGTCTGGAAGGACCTCACCGACAACGTCAACTTCATGGCGGACAACCTCACTTCGCAGGTCCGCAACATCGCGCTCGTGTCGACGGCAGTCGCCCAGGGTGACCTCGGCAAGAAGATCACGGTCGAGGCGAAGGGCGAGATCCTCGAACTGAAGTCGACGATCAACACGATGGTGGACCAGCTCTCCGCCTTCGCCGACGAGGTCACCCGCGTCGCCCGCGAGGTCGGCACCGAAGGAAACCTCGGCGGTCAGGCGCAGGTCCGCGGCGTCTCGGGCGTGTGGAAGGACCTCACCGACAACGTCAACTTCATGGCGTCGAACCTCACTTCACAGGTCCGCAACATCGCCCAGGTCACCACCGCCGTCGCCAACGGCGACCTCTCCAAGATGATCACGGTGACGGCGCGCGGGGAGATCCTGGAGCTGAAGGACACCGTCAACACCATGGTGGAGCAGCTGCGCGCCTTCGCCGACGAGGTCACCCGCGTGGCCCGCGAGGTCGGCACGGACGGCCGGCTCGGCGGGCGCGCGCAGGTCCTCGGCGTCTCCGGTGTGTGGAAGGACCTCACCGACAACGTCAACTACATGGCGGACAACCTCACGGGCCAGGTCCGCAACATCGCGCAGGTCGCGACGGCGGTGGCCCAGGGCGACCTCTCCAAGAAGATCGACGTGGACGCGCGCGGCGAGATCCTGGAGCTGAAGACCACCATCAACACCATGGTGGACACGCTCTCCTCGTTCTCCTCCGAGGTGACCCGCGTGGCCCGCGAGGTGGGCTCCGAGGGCCAACTGGGCGGCCAGGCCCGGGTCGAGGGCGTGTACGGCACGTGGAAGCGCCTGACGACGAACGTGAACGAGCTGGCGCTGAACCTCACCACCCAGGTGCGCGCCATCGCCGAGGTGGCCTCCGCGGTGGCGCAGGGCGACATGACCCGCGCCATCACGGTCGAGACGCGCGGCGAGGTCTCCGAGCTCAAGGACAACATCAACCTCATGGTCTCCAACCTCCGCGAGACCACCCGCGCCAAGGACTGGCTGGAGTCCAACCTCGCCCGCCTGGCCGGCCTGATGCAGGGCCACCGCGACCTGATGGAGGTCGCCGACCTGATCCTGCGCGAGCTGACCCCGCTGGTGAACGCGCAGTACGGCGCCTTCTTCCTGGCCGACCCGGACACGGCGGAGGCCCCTGCGCCCACCCAGGTCACCGCGAAGGGCCTCGCCTTCATCGCCGGGTACGGCTCCGCACAGGGCTCCGTCGTCGACACCGGCGGCATGCCCGCACAGGGCCTGGTGCGCCAGGCGGCCCTGGAGAAGAAGCGCATCCTCGTCGAAGAGGTCCCGCCGGACTACATCAAGATCCATTCAGGGCTCGGCGACGCCGCGCCCGCCACGGTCGTCATCATCCCGATCCTCTTCGAGGACAAACTGCTCGGCGTGATCGAGCTGGCGACGTTCTCCCGCTTCTCCGACGTCCACCTGGCCTTCTTCGACCAGTTCGTGAACACCATCGGCGTCGCGATCAACACCATCATCGCCAACTCCCGTACGGAGTCGCTGCTCGGCGAGTCCCAGCGCCTGGCCACTCAGCTCCAGGAGCGCTCGGACGAACTCCAGCGCCAGCAGGCCGAGCTGCGCCGCTCGAACGCGGAGCTGGAGGAGAAGGCGGCCCTGCTCGCCACGAGTTCGCAGTACAAGTCGGAGTTCCTCGCGAACATGTCGCACGAGCTGCGCACGCCGCTCAACTCCCTCCTGATCCTGGCCCGGCTGCTCTCCGACAACCCCGACAACCACCTCTCCGACCAGGAGGTGCAGTTCGCGACGACGATCCACCGCTCCGGCTCCGATCTGCTCCAGCTCATCAACGACATCCTGGATTTGTCGAAGATCGAGGCGGGCAGGATGGACGTACGCCCCAAGAAGCTCCCGCTCATCAAGGTCCTCGACTACGTCCACGCGACGTTCCGCCCGCTCACCCTCGACCGGGGTCTTGCTTTCGACGTGTCGGTGGGCGAGGACGTGCCGCGCGAGATGTTCTCCGACGAACAGCGCCTCCAGCAGATCCTGCGCAACCTCCTGTCGAACGCGGTCAAGTTCACCTCGTCGGGCAGCATCGAGCTGCGCGTCAGCCGCGTGAAGGACAACTCGGTCGACCGCATCCTCCACGACAACGACGACCTGCTCTGCTTCGCCGTCAGCGACACCGGCATCGGCATCCCGTCCGAGCAACTCCCGGTGATCTTCGAGGCGTTCCAGCAGGCCGACGGCACCACCAACCGCAAGTACGGCGGCACCGGCCTCGGCCTCTCCATCAGCCGCGAGATCGCGGGCCTGCTCGGCGGCCGCATCACCGCACAGAGCCATCCCGGCCAGGGCTCGACCTTCTCGCTGTACGTTCCCGTGGTGCACCCCGGTCACGGCGCGGCCGCCATCGCGTACGCCGCCTCGCGCACCCAGCACCTGCCGGAGCCCATCGAACAGGCCGCCCTGCGCCCGCACACCGCCCTGGAACCCGACGACAGCTGGCCCACCCCCACCAAACTGGAGGAGTGGAAGGAAGGCCGCGCGGGCCGCATACTGCCGGGCCGCCGGGTGCTGATCGTCGACGACGACATCCGCAACGTCTTCGCACTCACCCACGTACTGAGCCGCGTCGGCATGCCCGTCCTCTACGCGGAGAACGGCCGCGAGGGCATCGAGACGCTGGAGCGCAACCCGGACGTCGACATCGTCCTGATGGACATCATGATGCCGGAGATGGATGGGTACGAAACCATGGCAGCGATCCGCCGCACCCCCCGCTGGCGGGGTCTGCCCATCGTCGCCCTCACCGCGAAGGCCATGCCCGGGGACCGCGAGAAGGCCATCTCGCAGGGCGCCACCGACTATGTCCCGAAACCTGTGGACGTGGACCAACTGCTCGGCGTCGTCTGCTCCCTCCTGGACCCGGAGGGCGCAAAAGCAGCCGAGCAGTCCACCTCCCCCGATTCAGAGTCCGTCGCCGTGGAACAGGCAAGTGCCCAGGGAGAAAGCGCTGTTCCGCCGACAACCGAATGAGGCACCGTGACCATGAGCGCAGAGTCCACGACCGACAACCGCGCGAGCATCCTCCTTGTCGACGACATGGAGGACAACCTGATGGCACTAGAAGCAGTCCTGGGGTCGTTGAACGAGCCATTGGTGCGCGCCCGTTCGGGCGAGGAAGCCATGAAGGCGATTCTGCGGCAACGATTCGCCGTGATCCTCCTGGACGTCCGGATGCCCGGCATGGACGGCTTCGAGACCGCGTCGAACATCAAGCGCCTCGACCAGACCAAGGACGTGCCCATCATCTTCCTGACGGGCACGGACAACGACGCGGGCTACGCCTTCCGCGGGTACGCGACGGGCGCCGCGGACTACCTCACCAAACCGTTCGACCCCTGGGTGCTGCGCGCCAAGGTCACCGTCTTCCTCGAACTGCACCGCAAGAACCGGCAGTTGGAGCGGATACTGGCCCGCGAGCAACGCCAGTTCGACGAGCTGGCCGCGCGCCTCTCGGCGATCGAGACCCATATGGCGGCGAGCAGCCTGAAGGACGTCCTCGAACTTCGCCGCCAAGTGACGCACATGGAGGAACTGGTGCAGGAAATGCGCCGCGGGCGGGGCGTCTAGCACCCCGCCCGCCATGAGCCCGAGGGGCCCCGCGCCCGGGGCCCGCACCAGGAGCCCCCGCCCGGGGCTCACGCCTCGCGCGAGCCCGCGTACATCTCCTCGATGAGGTGCTTGTACTCCCGCTCGACGACCGGACGCTTCAGCTTCAGGCTGGGCGTCAGTTCGCCGTGCTCGATGTCCAGGTCGCGCGGCAGGAGCCGGAACTTCTTGATGGTCTGCCAGCGCTGCAGGCCTTCGTTGAGCTCCTTGACGTACCCCTCGATGAGCTCGACCGTCGCGGGGTTCGCGCACACGTCGGCATACGACTTGCCGTCCTGCCCGTTCTCCTTGGCCCAGCCGAGGATGGCGGGTTCGTCGAGGGCGATGAGCGCGGTGCAGAAGTTCCGGTCGGCGCCGTGCACCAGGATGTTGGACACGTACGGACACACCGCCTTGAACTGCCCCTCGACCTCGGCGGGCGCGATGTACTTGCCGCCGGACGTCTTGATGAGGTCCTTCTTGCGGTCGGTGATCCGCAGGTACCCGTCGACGGACAGCTCGCCGATGTCCCCGGTGTGGAACCACCCGTCGGATTCGAGCACTTCGGCCGTCTTGTCCGGCAGCCCGTGGTATCCCTCCATGATGCCGGGACCGCGCAGCAGGATCTCGCCGTCGTCCGCGATCCGCACCTCGGTGCCGGGCAGCGGCTTGCCGACGGTGCCGGTGCGGTAGGCCTCGCCGGGGTTCACGAAGGAGGCCGCGGAGGACTCGGTCAGCCCGTACCCCTCAAGGATGTGGATCCCGGCTCCCGCGAAGAAGTACCCGATCTCGGGCGCGAGCGCCGCCGATCCCGACACCGCGGCGCGCAGTCGCCCGCCGAAGGCCTCGCGCAGCTTGGAGTAGACGAGCGCGTCGGCGACCTTGTGCTTGGCACCGAGCCCGAAGGGCACCGAAGCGGTGCCGGTCCTGCGGAAGTTGTCCTGGCTGGTCTTCGCGTACTCGCGGGACACCTCGGCGGCCCACTGGAAGATCTTGTACTTGGCCCCGCCGCCGGCCCGCGCCTTGGCCACGACGCCGTTGTAGACCTTCTCGAAGATGCGGGGCACCGCGGCCATGTACGTCGGCTGCACCACCGGCAGGTTCTCGATGATCTTGTCCACGCGGCCGTCGACCGCGGTGACGTGCCCGAGCTCGATCTGCCCGGAGGTCAGCACCTTGCCGAAGACGTGCGCGAGCGGCAGCCACAGGTACTGCACGTCGTCGGCCGTGAGCAGCCCGGTCGCCGCGATGGCCTTGGCCATGTACGACCAGTTGTCGTGCGGCAGGCGCACACCCTTGGGCTTGCCGGTGGTGCCGGAGGTGTAGATCAGCGTCGCGAGCTGGTCGGCGGTGATCGCCGCGATCCGGTCCTTGATGAGCTCCGGGTTCTTCTCCAGGTACGCGGCGCCGCGCACCTCCAGCTCGGCCAGCGTGAGGACGAAGCCCTCGGGGTCGCCGTCGACCGGCTCCGCGCCCTCGGCATCGAGCACCACGACATGCCGCAGCTCGGGCAGCTCGGCCCGCTTCTCGCGCGCCTTGGCGAGCTGCGCGGCGTCCTCGGCGATCAGCACCCGGCTGCCCGAGTCGGCCAGGATGTACCCGGACTCCTCGGCATTGGTCTGCGGATAGATGGTCGTGGTGGCCGCACCCGCACACATGATGCCGAGGTCGCAGAGGATCCACTCGACCCGCGTGGACGAGGCGAGGGAGACACGGTCCTCGGGCTGCAGACCGAGCTCGATCAGCCCCGCCGCGATGGCGTGGACCCGGTCGGCGGCCTGCGACCAGCTGAGCGCCCTCCAGTCGTCGGGGCCCTCGCCGGAGGCAGCTGGGACGGGGTAGCGGTAGGCCTCGGCATCCGGCGTGGCCGCCACGCGCTCCAGGAAGAGATGCGCCACGGAGGGCGGACGGTTCTCGATCAAGGTCTGTGTGTCGCTCACGACATCCTCCGGGCCCACGACAGTGCGGCGAACTGGCTGGCGGCTGCTTCTTACATCCCTGTCGGCTACTTGTTTAACTTGCGAGTAACCTACGAGTGGTGATCAGAGTAGAGCGCCGACGCCCGGTGCGTAAGGGGCTGCTGCCTGTCACTTCCTACAGACACCCAAACGGAACGGGCCCACCGCGCCGATGCGCCGTGGGCCCGTTCCGACCTGTCGTGACAGGAGTGACGTCAACCGATCGCGGCGGTGACGCTGGCGGCGAGATCCGTGAGGATGTCGATGCCCACATTGGTGTCGTTGCTCACCGACGTCGAGATGCCGGCAGGCCCACCGATCTTGATGCCGGTGTTGGCGTCCGTGCCGTTGACGTTGCTGCTGGAACCGACGTCGAGCAGCCCTCCGACGCTGATGCCGGTGTTGACCTTGCTCTGCACGGCCGGGCCGTCGTCCGCCGACGCGGTGGCCGCCGTGGCCCCCACCAACAGGAAAGCCGCGAGAAATCCGCCGACCAGGCGTGCGATTACGTTCTTATTCATGTAAACCTCCTTCGAACTGGAACGGTAACCAGAATTTACCGAACGTAACGCCGTTGATTCGCCTGCGTCGACACAACACCCCAAGAGACCAATAGAAATACAAACACGGGCCCGGCGCTTTTCAGCACCGGGCCCGTGGGGTGCGCGGCCGTGTCACTGCTCGAGGAAATGACACGGCATGCGCCGGGGAATTCAGCCGCCGAGGGGCAGGCCACCCATCATCGGGGTGCCCTCGATGGCGCGGGCGCTGGCGCCCTGCAGAGCGTTCGTCTTCGAGGCCAGGTCGTTCTTGGTCGCCAGCTTGTCGGCGACCTTGCTGACGCCGTTGACGATGACCTCGGCGTTGATGTCCTTCAGCGGGTTCTTGACCTCGTTCTTCGAGACCGTGCTGCTGTCCACCAGCTGGTCATCGGCCTTCGCCGGAGCGTTGTCGACGTCGTCGGCGAACGCAGGCGCGCCGGCGCCCAGGGCCATCATGGTTCCGGCAACGACCGCAGCAGCCTTGGTGTACTTCACTTCAGCATCCCTTTCCGAAGAGGCGTCCTTCACGGTCACGACCGTCGTGCCGCCCGAGCGTCTTGCTGGCCGCTCGGAACGCCGTCTTCCATCCTTCGTAACGGGGCGCCCCGGTCTGCGGAAACTCTTAAGTGACGGGTTTTTTTCCAATCACCCAAATGTCGCAGGTGCTTTTCTAATTCTCACATCAACGCAAAAGGCGTCTGTCCGGAGTAAGGACAGACGCCATTTACGTCGGTACGACAGGGGCCGGGCCCCGCGGAGCGGCTACTTCTTGGCCTTGCCGCCACCACTGTCGTCGCTGGAGAGCACCGCGATGAAGGCCTCCTGCGGCACCTCGACGGAGCCGACCATCTTCATGCGCTTCTTGCCCTCCTTCTGCTTCTCGAGCAGCTTCCGCTTACGGGAGATGTCACCGCCGTAGCACTTGGCGAGGACGTCCTTGCGGATGGCGCGGATGGTCTCGCGCGCGATGACCCGGGAGCCGATCGCGGCCTGCACGGGCACCTCGAAGGCCTGCCGCGGGATGAGCTCGCGCAGCTTGGCGACGAGCCGCACGCCGTACGCGTACGCCGCGTCCTTGTGCGTGATCGCCGAGAAGGCGTCGACCTTGTCGCCGTGCAGCAGGATGTCGACCTTGACGAGCTGCGCGGACTGCTCGCCCGTGGGCTCGTAGTCCAGCGAGGCGTACCCACGGGTCTTGGACTTCAGCTGGTCGAAGAAGTCGAAGACGATCTCCGCGAGCGGCAGCGTGTAGCGGATCTCGACGCGGTCCTCGGAGAGGTAGTCCATGCCGAGCATGACGCCGCGCCGGTTCTGGCACAGCTCCATGATCGAGCCGATGAACTCGCTGGGGGCGAGGATCGTGGCGCGCACGACGGGCTCGAAGACCTCGTCGATCTTGCCCTCGGGAAACTCGCTCGGGTTGGTGACCGTGTGCTCGGTGCCGTCCTCCATGATCACGCGGTAGACCACGTTGGGGGCGGTGGCGATCAGGTCGAGACCGAACTCGCGCTCCAGGCGCTCGCGGATCACGTCGAGGTGCAGCAGGCCGAGGAAGCCGACGCGGAAGCCGAAGCCGAGCGCGGCGGACGTCTCGGGCTCGTAGACGAGCGCGGCGTCGTTGAGCTGCAGCTTGTCCAGGGCGTCGCGCAGCTCGGGGTAGTCCGAGCCGTCCAGCGGATACAGGCCCGAGAAGACCATCGGCTTCGGGTCCTTGTAGCCGCCGAGGGCCTCGGTGGCGCCCTTGTGCAGGGAGGTGATCGTGTCACCGACCTTGGACTGGCGGACGTCCTTCACGCCGGTGATGAGGTAGCCCACCTCGCCGACGCCGAGGCCGTCGGCGGCCAGCATCTCGGGCGAGTTGGTGCCGATCTCGAGCAGCTCGTGGGTGGCGCCGGTGGACATCATCCGGATCCGCTCGCGCTTGTTGAGCTGGCCGTCGACCACTCGTACGTACGTCACGACGCCGCGGTAGGAGTCGTAGACCGAGTCGAAGATCATCGCGCGGGCCGGGGCGTCCTTGACGCCGACCGGGGCCGGGATCTCGGCGACGACCTTGTCGAGCAGCGCCTCGACGCCCATGCCGGTCTTCGCGGAGACCTTCAGGACGTCCTCGGGCTCGCAGCCGATGAGGTTGGCGAGCTCCTCGGAGAACTTCTCCGGCTGGGCGGCCGGCAGGTCGATCTTGTTGAGGACCGGGATGATCTTGAGGTCGTTCTCCATCGCCAGGTAGAGGTTGGCGAGGGTCTGGGCCTCGATGCCCTGGGCCGCGTCGACGAGGAGGATCGTGCCCTCGCAGGCCGCGAGCGAACGCGAGACTTCATACGTGAAGTCCACGTGGCCCGGGGTGTCGATCATGTTGAGGATGTGGGTACTGCCCTCGTCCGGGCCCCCGGTCGGGGCCCAGGGCAGACGCACCGCCTGGGACTTGATCGTGATGCCGCGCTCGCGCTCGATGTCCATCCGGTCGAGGTACTGAGCACGCATCTGCCGCTGCTCCACCACACCGGTGAGCTGGAGCATGCGGTCGGCGAGCGTGGACTTGCCGTGGTCGATGTGCGCGATGATGCAGAAATTGCGGATCAGCGCCGGGTCGGTACGGCTCGGCTCGGGCACATTCTTAGGGGTCGCGGGCACGCAGGGTCCTGTCTCTTGAGGCGCCTGTCGCCTCGGGTCGGATCTATACGTAGGTTCCATCGTCCCATGGGTGAGGGACTGCGCTCGGTTTGGGCCGGTCGGAGGGCGGCTGGTACCGTGGGCAGCTGTGTCTCGTAGCCCTCTCAGCGTCGAGACGCATGTCGGAAACACTCATCTGCAGTACCTCTGCAGTACCTGAACCTGAAAAGGCTCTTTCGTGGCGAACATCAAGTCCCAGATCAAGCGGATCAAGACCAACGAGAAGGCGCGTCAGCGCAACAAGGCGGTCAAGTCTTCCCTGAAGACCGCGATCCGCAAGGCCCGCGAGGCCGTTGCCGCCGGTGACGCCCAGAAGGCTGCCGAGCTCACGCGTGAGGCCACGCGCCAGCTCGACAAGGCCGTCTCCAAGGGTGTCATCCACAAGAACCAGGCCGCCAACAAGAAGTCGGCGCTTGCTTCGAAGGCCGCGTCCCTCTAAGGGCTGAAGCCTCTGCTGAGTGCTTCGGCGGCCGTTTCGGCGGCTGACGACGACGCTCACTTGATTTGACGCCGGGCCGGGACCCAGCGGGCCCTCTCTTCCGCTCCCGACCGGCACCCCCGGATCCGTACACGACTGCGTTCGCCACGCGGGTACGGATCCACACAGCGTGAACGGAAGCCCCGTTCCACCGACCTTCCCCAGGTCGGCGGGACGGGGCTTCCGGTTTGTTCCTTCGTCGCGCCTTCGTTGCGCCTTCGGCGCTATGCGGCCTTGTTCACCACGTCGGCCGCCGGGTACATCCAGCGTATGGCCTCGCGGACGTCGTCGGCGTCCGTCTCGGTGATCGGCTTCGGGCCCTCGTCGATGCCGGTCGCACCCGGGCCGTGGTAGAGCAGGTCGACGGCGCCGTACCGCTCGGTGCCGAGGCGCACCCGATCGCGGTACCGGCACTGACGCAGGGGCAGCTGGACGCGGCCCGTGGGGTGGGTGGCTAGATCTCTGTGCGGGTCCCTCGCAGGGGCTCTGCGCGGGTCCCTCGCAGGGGCTCTGCGCGGGGTCCCGCAGGGCCTCTGTGCGGGGTCCCGCAGGATCTCTGCGCGAGGTCCCGCAGGGTCAGCCCCGGCGGGATCTGGCGGCTCGGGCGATGGCTACCACCGCCTTCTCCAAGGCGTACTCCGGGTCGTCGCCACCGCCCTTGACGCCCGCGTCGGCGGCCGCGATGGCGGTGAGCGCGGTGGCCACGCCGTCCGGGGTCCAGCCGCGCATCTGCTGGCGCACGCGGTCGATCTTCCAGGGCGGCATGCCCAGCTCACGGGCGAGGTCGGCGGGGCGGCCGCCGCGCGCGGAGGAGAGCTTGCCGATCGCCCGCACGCCCTGCGCGAGGGCGCTGGTGATCATGACGGGGGCGACACCGGTCGACAGGGACCAGCGCAGCGCTTCGAGCGCCTCGGCGGCGCGGCCCTCGACGGCCCGGTCGGCCACCGTGAAGCTGGAGGCCTCGGCCCGGCCCGTGTAGTACCGGCCGACGACGGCCTCGTCGATCGTGCCCTCGATGTCCGCCACCAGCTGCGAGACCGCGGAGGCGAGCTCGCGCAGATCGCTGCCGATCGAGTCGACCAGGGCCTGGCAGGCCTCCGGGGTCGCCGAGCGGCCCAGCGTGCGGAACTCGTTCTTGACGAACGAGAGGCGGTCCGCGGGCTTGGTCATCTTGGGGCAGGCGACCTCGCGCGCCCCCGCCTTGCGGGCCGCGTCCAGCAGGCCCTTGCCCTTGGCGCCGCCCGCGTGCAGCAGGACGAGGGTGATCTCCTCGACGGGCGCCCCGAAGTACGCCTTCACGTCCTTGACCGTGTCGGCCGACAGATCCTGCGCGTTCCGCACGACGACGACCTTGCGCTCGGCGAAGAGCGAGGGGCTGGTCAGCTCGGCGAGCGTGCCGGGCTGCAGCTGGTCGGGGGTGAGGTCACGCACGTCCGTGTCCGCGTCGGCGGCGCGGGCGGCCGCGACCACCTGCTGCACGGCGCGGTCGAGGAGCAGGTCCTCCTGCCCCACGGCGAGCGTGAGAGGAGCGAGCGGATCGTCGTTAGCTGTCTTCCTGGCCATCGCGGTCAAGCATCCCACGCGGCACTGACACTCCGTCCCGGACGGCCTCTCCCGTATCGGAGAATGGGTCACGTGAGCGACGTACGACATGTCCTGGTGCTGCCCGACCGCGATGCCGCGGAGGAGGTCGCCGAAGAGCTGCCCGACCGCTTCGGCGTCGCCGAAGAGCCCCAGCTCGTACGCGACGCGCTGGCCGGCGAGGACGACGCCGAGGACGCCCAGTGGCTGGTCGTGGTCGAGGACCCCGACTCCCGCCTCGACCCGGCGGCGCTCGACGAGTTGGCCGCCGAGCACGAGGGCTGGCTGGAGGCCCCCTAGCCGCCTGGAGGACCCTGGGGCGCGGTGCGCCGTCCCGGCGCCCCGAGCGTCACTTCTTGCGGATGACCTGGATGTCGAGGTCGATCGTGATGCTGTGCCCGACGGCCGCGATGCCGCGCGCGAGCATCGTCTGCCAGGTGATCGTGAAGTCGTCGCGGTGCAGTTCGGTGCTGGCCCGGCAGGCGACGCGGGTCTCGCCCTCCAACCCCTGACCGACCCCGAGGTACTCGGTGTCGAGCGTGACCGTGCGCGTCACGCCGTGCAGCGTCAGGCCGCCCGATATCGCCCAACGGTTGCCGCCCTTGTGCACGAAGCGGTCGCTGTAGAACTCCATCGTCGGAAAGCGCCCCACGTCGAGGAAGTCACCGGAGCGCAGATGGTCGTCGCGCATCTGGACCGCGGTGTCGATGGAGGCCGCGTCGATGACGACGTGCATCGCGGATTCCTCCATGCGCTCGCCGAGCCGTATCGCGCCCGCGAAGCTGTTGAACCGGCCGCGGATGCGGGCGAGGCCGATATGGCGGGCGGTGAAGGCGACCGAGGAGTGCATGGGGTCGATCTCCCAGTCCCCGGGCTCGGGCAGCGCCGCCGGCTGGGCGAGCTGGAGCATGACGTCGCCGAGCGAGGCGTGCGCGCCCTCCCCGACGGTGGCGCTCGCCCGGTACGGGGTGAACCCCTCCGCCGAGACCGCCAGACGGTAGTCGCCCGCCGGAACGGTCGTCATGAACGAGCCGAACGGATCCGTGCCCCCGCTGACGATCTTGCGCCCAGCGGCGTCAGTGACGGCGAACTCCGCGTTCCGCACGGGCTCGTTGACCGGGTCGAGGACCCGGCAGCTGAGCACCCCCGCGCCCGGCGGAACCGGAAGCGCCGACAGCGGCCCTGTCCGTCCAGCCCGATTCGTACGGTTTCCCAGCCAGCGGCCGAACACGTGCGACACACCCCCGCGTCACTTGACAACACCTGCAAACTGCAACGAAAAGGCATTCGATCACCGTTGCGGCTTTACATGCAACACGAACCCACATCGCAGGAATACTGACGATGCGTTGGAAGTGTTGCGAGTAGTCCGAAATGGCTCCTCCCTTTCTGCGTCTCACCAGGTCACAGCGGGGTTCCCCGCGGTAGCCCCAAAGCGGTCCCCATCCCCCCGGGGCCAGGACGGCCTCCTCGAAGCGCCCCGGGCCCGCTCCAGGGCGGGCTCGTGGCCACTTCGAGCCGCGGCGCCACCCCTGGCCCCGATCCCACCACCGCGATCGCGCCATCCCTGTCCGTCCGCAGCACCTGCGCTCCCCCGGCCCGCAGCGCCGCGAGCGTCACGGGCGCGGGGTGGCCGTACGAGTTGTCCGCGCCGCAGGAGATCAGCGCCAGCCGCGGCGCCGCTCTGCGCAGCAGCTCCGGATCCTGCTGGGCCGAGCCGTGATGGGCGACCTTCAGCACGTCCACGGAGGCGAGCGACTCGGCCGCCGGGGTACGCAGCAGGGCTCGCTGGGCGGGCGGTTCGAGATCCCCGAGGAGCAGCAGCGTCAGCCCCGCCGTCCGCACGAGCAACGTGACGCTCGCGTCGTTCGGCCCCTCGGGCCGCGGCTCCGGCCCTGCCGGGGGCCAGAGCACCCGCCAGTCCAGCCCCTGCGCACGGCGCCGCTCCCCCGCCACGGCCCGCGTCACCGGAATGCGCGCGGCCGCCGCCTGCTCCCGCACGAACTCGGCCTGCTCCGGCGGCTCCTGGTACCCCGTCGTCTGGATCGCCCCCACCTCACGCCCCCGCAGCACGCCCGGCAGCCCTGCGACATGGTCGGCGTGGAAGTGCGTGAGCAGCACGAGCGGCACCCGGCTGACCCCGAGCGACCGCAGGCAACGGTCGGCCGCCACCGGATCGGGCCCCGCGTCGACCACCACCCCGGCACCGTCCCCCGCCGCGAGCACTGTGGCGTCGCCCTGCCCCACGTCACACATCACCAGGCGCCACCCCTGGGGCGGCCAGCCCGCGATCACCCGGGTGACGGGTGGCGGCTGGATGATCACCAGGAGGAGCAGCAGGGCACAGGCCGCGGCGAGCCAGGGACGTCGCGCGAGCCTGCGCCCCGCCAGGACGAGGGACACCGTGGCGAGCGCGAGCAGGAGTCCTCCCCACCAGCCACCCGGCCAGTCGATCCCGCTACCGGGCAACGCGGCCCCGGTGCGGGCGATCTCCGCGATCCACTCGGTGGGCCAACTCGCGCCCCAGGCCAGTGCCTTGGCGACCGGCATCGCCGCCGGCGCCGCGGCCAGCGCGGCGAAGCCGAGCACGGTGGCCGGCGCGACGGCGGACTCGGCCAGGAGATTGCACGGCACCGCGACCAGGCTCACCCGGGCCGCGAGGACGGCGACGACGGGCGCGCACACCGCCTGCGCGGCGGCCGCCGCGGCCAGCGCGTCGGCGAATCTCGGCGGCACCCCGCGCCTGCGCAGCGCGGCACCCCAGCGCGGCGCGAGGGTGAGCAGCGCGCCGGTGGCGAGGACGGAGAGCAGGAAGCCATGGCTCCGCGCCAGCCACGGGTCGTACAGGACGAGCAGCAGCACCGCCGCCGCAAGCGCCGGGATCAGCGATCTGCGCCGCCCCGTGGCGATGGCGAGGAGCGCGATCAGCCCACACGCCGCGGCCCGCAACACGCTCGGGTCCGGTCGGCAGACGATGACGAACCCGAGCGTGAGCAACCCACCGAGCAGGGCGGTCGTCCGCAGCGGAATACCCAACTTCGGCGCGAGCCCGCGCCGTTCGACTCGCTGGGCAGTACCCGGCGGCCCGATGAGCAGGACGAGGACGATCGTGAGATTGGCCCCGCTGACGGCGAGCAGATGGACGAGGTCGGTGTCCCGGAAGGCCTGCTCCAGCTCGGCGGGCACCCGCGAGGTGTCCCCGATCACAAGCCCCGGAAGCAGCGCGCGGGCATCGGCGGGCAGCCCGTCCGTGGCCTCCCTCAGCCCGCCCCGCAGCTTCCCGGCCAGCCGCTGCGGTGCGGAGGGCGCCCCGACCATGCGCGGCATCCGCTCCCCGGCCACCCGGAGCACGGCCGCGACTCGGTCCCCCTGCGGCAACGGCGGAGCCAAGCGGGCCTGCACCCGCAGCCGCGTCGACGGCAGCAGGGAGAGCCAGGCACCGCCGCCGGACCCCTTCGGCTCCGTCCGCACGACGACCAGCACCGGGGCGCGCGTCACGGTCGACGCGCCGTCCGCCTCCGTGACGCGGACGATCTCGGCGTCCAGCACGACGGCGGGCGGCATCGCATGCGCGCTCGCGACGCGGGGCCGGGTGCGCCGGGGGTCGGACGTGACCTTCAACTCCGCCTCCACTTCCGCGTATCCCCGTGCCAGCTCGGGGACCGGCCCGCGATGCAGATCCGCTCCGTGCAGAGCCGCCGAGGCTGTCGCCCCCGCGACGCAGAGCAGAACCGCCGCCACCGACAGCCGCCCCCATGTGTGCCGCCCCCATGCGCGCCGTCGCCCCGGCGACTGCCCGTGCCCTCCGGCTCCGTGCGCCCACCGGCCTCGGACCGTCCGCGTCAGCAACAGGGCACCGGCCGCCACCCCGCAGACCGCCACGGTGGCGACCGCCCATCGAGGTGGGGCGTCCAGCATCACTGCGGCCGCTGCCCACGCCGCGAGCGCAGGCGGCACGAGACGGAGGTCGGCCGGCCCTTCCTGCCGGGGGTGCGAGGCACCGAGGCGGTGTCCCGAGGCGACATGAACTGCCGGGCGCCTCATGGCCGTACGAGATCCTGGAGATCGGCGAAGCGCCGGTCGCCGATGCCGTTGACCTCGCGGAGCTCTTCGACGGAGCGGAACCCGCCGTGCTCGGTGCGGTAGTCGATGATGTGCTGCGCCAGCACGGGCCCCACGCCCGGAAGTTCGTCGAGCTGCTCCGCGGTCGCCGTGTTCAGTCCGATCGGCGCGGTGGCCGCCGCCCCGCCCGCTCCCGCCGGTCCTGTACCGGCACCGCTGCTGCTGCCCGCTGCTCCGCCGGTCCCCGCGGCCGGCTGCGGGCCTCCCACGACCACCTGTTCGCCGTCCATGAGGAACCGCGCGCGGTTGAGGCCGTCCAGGTCGGTGCCGGGTCGGACCCCACCGGCGGCCTTCAAGGCGTCGGTCACGCGGGACCCCGCGGGCAGTTGATGAACCCCGGGGCTACGGACCTTCCCACTGACGTCCACGACGATCTCCCCGGCGGCACCGCCACCGGCCGCTCCGGCACCCGCGCCGCCCGCACCCGCCGAAGCCTGCCCCGCCGGTGCCGGAGGCCCCGGCGAGGGAGCCGGTTCCGCACCTTCCTCTGCGGCGGCGCCCGCCTCGCGCACGATGTCGGGCGGGCGCACGGGCTGGGTCCGCCCCGTCCAGAAGTGCTGAGCCGCGAAGGCCGCGGCGACGGCCAGGACCACGACGAGCACGACCACGCCGCGCCGCTCAAGACCGCACCGCGACTGCACCCACACCGGCAGCCGCTCCCGCACGGCGAGCGCCATCCGCTCCCGCCGCGAGGGCCCCGACCGCCTTTCCGCCGCCTCCGCCTCCGGGACGGGTCCCTCCACCGCCTCCGCCTCCCGCGCCCACCCGGGCACGGGCACACGCGGCACGGATACGTCCGTGACCCGGTCCTGGCCCAGCAGTGGCGCATCCGCAGCCGCCACGTCCAACCGGGGCGAGGGCGGCGGTTGGGGCTCGGCGAAGATTGTCTCCGCCCGCAGCCGCACCGCCTCCGCCGTTGCGCGTCGGCGCCGGGCCCGCCCACGGGCGTGACGGTGACTCGCGCGGCCGTCGGACGCCGGGCCGCGGCCGGGGCCGCTCGTCGAAGAAGCTGTCCGGGAAAGTGATCGAAGTGCCATGCCGACGACGTTAGGCACCGCGAGAAAGAGATGTTGATCTTGGTCAATTCCCGTGGATTACCCGGGAGTTGTGGACAACTCCGTCACCCACACGTGGGAAAGGATCCACCTGCCGCGGCTCAGCGCGGCGAGACCACTGCCCCAAGGAGACCCGGCCCCGTGTGTGCGCCGATCACCGCGCCGACCTCGCTGACGTGCAGCTCCGCAAGGTCCGGTACCCGCTCGCGGAGCCGGTCGGCGAGGGCCGACGCCCGCTCCGGCGCCGCCAGATGATGCACCGCGATGTCCACATGGCCGGTGCCCGCCCGCTCGACCACGATCTCCTCGAGCCTCGCGATGGCCTTCGACGCCGTCCGCACCTTCTCCAGCATGTCGATGCGCCCGCCGTCCAGCTTCAGCAGCGGCTTCACGGCGAGCGCGGAGCCCAGCAGCGCCTGCGCGGCGCCGATGCGGCCGCCCCTGCGCAGATAGTCGAGGGTGTCGACGTAGAAGTACGCGGACGTGCCCGCTGCCCGTTTCTCGGCCGCCGCCACCGCCTCCTCCGCCGAGTCGCCCGCCTCCGCGGCCTGGGCCGCCGCGAGGGCGCAGAAGCCGAGGGCCATCGCGACCATTCCGGTGTCCACCACCCGCACCGGCACCGGGGCGTCCTTCGCAGCGAGGACCGCGGCGTCGTACGTGCCGGAGAACTCCGCGGACAGGTGCAGCGAGACAATGGCCGTGGCGCCCGCCTCCGCGACCTTCCGGTACGTCTCGGCGAAGAGCTCGGGGCTGGGCCGGGACGTGGTCACCGGCTTCCGCTTCTGCAGCGCCAGGGCGAGGGAACGGGCCGAGATCTCGGTGCCCTCCTCCAGCGCCTGATCGCCGAGGACCACGGTCAGGGGCACCGCGGTGATGCCGTGCCGCTCCATCGTCCGCTGCGGCAGGTAGGCCGTTGAATCCGTGACGATCGCGACATGGCGGGACATGAGCTGGAGATTACCCGTCTGGACCCTCGGGCGGCAGCCCGGCCCCTGTACTCAGGTCGTGCTCTCGGGCTTGGCCTTCTTCTCCCAGGGATATGTGGGCCTCGGGGTGGGCGGAGTGATCGCGGGCCGGGTCGGCTCCTGGGCCGCCTTCCGGGCGGACTCGGACGGCTCGGACCAGGTCTGCTCGGCGTCCTTGCCCGGCGCGGGCGCGGGCTCGGGCCACGCGGCGGGGGTCTGGGCGGGCGGGGGCTCCGTCGTCCAGTGCCGCAGGGCGCCCGCCTCCATGTCGATCTGCGTGCTCAGGGAGTCCAGGTCGTCGCCCGCGAACCGACGGGCCCGGTCACGCGCCGACCACCGCAGCGAGTCCGCCGCCTTCGTGATCTGCTCCGTGCGCTCCCGCAGTTCGGGGAGGCGCTCGGCCAGGGCGCTCTTGTCCGGGTCGCGCTCCAGGCGCCGGAGCTCGTCGTCCAGCTCGTGGCCGTGCGCGCTGAGCCGCTCGAAGAGTTGCAGGGACTCCTTCAGGGAGGCGTCCTCGGCCACGCCCGCGTGCAGGACGTCCTGCGTGGACCGCATGGACGTGCGCAACGAGAGCCGCAGCTGGGCCAGTTCACTGGCGGTGCCGACCTGCGCGAAGCTCTTCGCCCGGAGGGTGGTGTCCTCCACGGTCCGGCGCGCCTCCGTGATGGTGCGGTCCACGCCTCGCTTGGCCGCCTTGGCCACCTTCACTGTCGCGTAGACGCCCAGTACCAAGAACAGCACGAACAGCAGCGCCACGATTGCGCCCACGGCTCCCATGGCGATCCTCTCCGTGTCCGGTCCGCTCCGGCGGCTCCTTCCACCGTAAACGGAGAAGGCAGGCCGGAGGTTCCAACAGAACCCCCAACCTGCCCGTAAGGGAAGACCCCGATGCCGCTACGCAGGGACGATGTTCACCAGCTTCGGCGCCCGCACGATCACCTTGCGGATCCCGGCGCCGCCCAGCGCCGCCACGACCTTCTCATCGGCCAGCGCGACCTTCTCCAGCTCGGCGTCGGAGATCGACGGGGAAACCTCCAGGCGCGCCTTGACCTTGCCCTTGATCTGCACGACGCAGGTCACGGACTCGTCCACGACGTACGTCGGGTCGGCGACCGGGAAGTCCTGGTGGACGACCGAGTCGGTGTGGCCCAGCTTGCGCCACAGCTCCTCGGCGACGTGCGGGGCCAGCGGCGCGATCAGCAGCACCAGGCGCTCCGCGACGGACTTCGGGATCGAGCCGCCGACCTTCGTCAGGTGGTTGTTCAGCTCGGTGATCTTGGCGATGGCGGTGTTGAACCGCATGCCGTCCAGGTCCTGGCGCACACCGTCGATGGCCTTGTGCAGGGCGCGCAGGGTGGCCTCGTCGATTTCCGACTCGGCGACGTCCGCGACGGTGACCTCACCGGTCGACTCGTCGACGATCAGGCGCCACAGGCGCTGCAGCAGGCGGTACTGGCCGACGACCGCGCGCGTGTCCCAGGGGCGGGAGACGTCCAGGGGGCCCATCGCCATCTCGTACAGGCGCAGGGTGTCCGCGCCGTACTCGTCGCAGATCTCGTCCGGGGTGACGGCGTTCTTCAGGGACTTGCCCATCTTGCCCAGCTCGCGCTTGACCGGCTCGCCCTCGAAGAAGAACTTTCCGTCGCGCTCCTCGACCTCGGCCGCCGGCACCGGGAAGCCGCGGCTGTCCCGGTAGACGTACGCCTGGATCATGCCCTGGTTGTACAGCTTGTGGAACGGCTCGGCCGACGAGATGTGGCCCAGGTCGAACAGGATCTTCGACCAGAAGCGGGCGTACAGCAGGTGCAGCACCGCGTGCTCGGCGCCGCCCACGTACAGGTCGACACCGCCGGTCGGCTGCCCCTCGCGCGGGCCCATCCAGTACTGCTCGATGGCCGGGTCGACCATCTTCTGGTCGTTGTGCGGGTCCAGGTAGCGCAGCTCGTACCAGCACGAACCCGCCCAGTTGGGCATGGTGTTGGTCTCGCGGCGGTACTTCTTCGGCCCGTCACCCAGGTCCAGCGTGACGTTGACCCAGTCCTCGTTGCGGGACAGCGGCGTCTCCGGAGAGGTGTCCGCGTCGTCCGGGTCGAAGGTGCGCGGGGAGTAGTCGTCGACCTCCGGCAGCTCCAGGGGCAGCATCGACTCGGGCAGCGAGTGGGCGATGCCGTCCTCGTCGTAGACGATCGGGAAGGGCTCGCCCCAGTAGCGCTGGCGGCTGAACAGCCAGTCGCGCAGGCGGAAGTTGACGGTGCCCTCGCCGATGCCGCGGGTGGCCAGCCAGCCGGTGATGCGGGCCTTGGCGTCGACGACGCCCAGACCGTCCAGGGAGATCTCCTCGTTCGAGGAGTTGATCAGCTTCGCCTCGTACGAGGAGAAGGCGTCGTCCCACGTCGCGGTGTCGGTGCCGCGGTCGTCGGAGGGCTCGACGACGCAGTGCATCGGCAGGTGGAAGGCGCGCGCGAAGGCGAAGTCGCGGCTGTCGTGCGCCGGGACGGCCATGATCGCGCCGGTGCCGTAGCCCATCAGGACGTAGTCGGCGATGAAGACCGGGACCTGCTCGCCGCTGACCGGGTTGGTGGCGTAGACACCGGTGAAGACGCCCGTCTTCTCCTTGGCGTCGGCCTGGCGCTCCACGTCGGACTTGGAGGCCGCGAACGCGCGGTACTTGGCGACGGCCTCGGCCGGCGTCGCGTGCCCGCCGGTCCACACCTCGTGGGTACCCTCGGGCCAGGCCGCGGGGACGACCTTGTCGACCAGGTCGTGCTCGGGCGCCAGGACCATGTAGGTCGCGCCGAACAGGGTGTCCTGACGGGTGGTGAAGACGGTGATGGCGTCGCCTTCGGAGCCCACGGGGAAGTCCACGCGGGCGCCTTCGGAGCGGCCGATCCAGTTGCGCTGCTGCAGCTTGATGGCCTCGGGCCAGTCCAGCGCGTCCAGGTCGTCGAGCAGCCGGTCGGCGTACGCGGTGATGCGCATGTTCCACTGACGCAGCTTGGCCTTGAAGACGGGGAAGTTGCCGCGCTCGGAGCGGCCGTCGGCGGTGACCTCCTCGTTGGCCAGGACGGTGCCCAGGCCGGGGCACCAGTTGACGGGCGCGTCGGAGGCGTAGGCCAGGCGGTACTGGCTCAGCACGTCCGCGCGCTCCGAGGCGTTCAGCTCGCTCCACGCGCGCGTGGAGCCCGGTACGGCGCGCTCACCACTGTCGAACTGGGCGACCAGGTCGGCGATGGGACGGGCCTTCTTGGCGTCGGCGTCGTACCAGGAGTTGAAGATCTGGACGAAGATCCACTGGGTCCACTTGTAGTAGTCCGAGTCGATCGTCGCGAACGAGCGGCGCTTGTCGTGCCCCAGGCCCAGGGAGCGCAGCTGCGCCTTCATGTTCTCCATGTTGGCCTCGGTGGAGACCCGCGGGTGGGTGCCCGTCTGCACGGCGTACTGCTCGGCGGGCAGGCCGAACGCGTCGAAGCCCAGGGTGTGCAGGACGTTGTGGCCGTTCATGCGCTGGAAGCGCGCGAAGACGTCCGTGGCGATGTAGCCCAGCGGGTGGCCGACGTGCAGGCCCGCTCCGGAGGGGTACGGGAACATGTCCATGATGAACTTCTTGGGCTTGGCGACCAGAGCGGTCTCCGCCTCGCTCCGCGCGGCCATGTCACCGCTCGGGTTCGGCGCCTCGTAAGTGCCGTCGGCGTCCCAGAAGTCCTGCCAGCGTGCCTCGATCTCGGCGGCCAGAGCGGCCGTATAGCGGTGCGGCGCGGCCACCTCGGAGGCGGCAGCAGAATTCGTCTCGCTCATGATCCTCAAAGCTCCATCGATCGTCTCTGCCTGCGGAATTGACCGGCGCCACGGCGGCCCAGGTCAAACAAAAATGCCCCTCGCACAGGAGGGGACGCCGCGCCGATTCCGACCGCGATTCACCGGCGGTCGGGACTGATCAGCGCGGCCCGCTAAGCAGAAGGCGTACGGCACGCATGGCGTCAGGGTACCGCAGCCCTCACGCGGCCCGCGACGAGCTTCCTTGCGCGGCCGCCCGAAGGGCTCGATCACCACCCTTGGCCAAGGATTACTCCGCGTACCGCCCTCTAACGGGGCAACACCAAGATCGCGTCGCGCTTTGATAACAACGCAATAACTCAAACCCCGTACCCACCGGTATGGAGCGACTTAGCATGCGGCGGGACCGAACCATTTCGGAGCCGCCCCCATGAACCCTCTGCACCCTCATCGCAAGAGCCGTTCCCTCCCCCTTTCGGCAAGGCCCTCACCCCCTCGCTCCTTACCCCCCTCACGAGCCCTGGGCGCCGGAGCCCTGCTCCTGATACCCCTGCTCGTCCTCGTGGGCAGCGACCGTTTCCGTGCCGCCCTCGACTTCACCACCGGCGTCCTGTGCCTGGTCTCGCTCACCGCCTCCGTGGTCTGGGGCCTGGTCGCCACGGACCGCCTGTTCCTCCACTCGCGCCAGCGCCTGCTCGCCCAGGCCGTGCACCGGACCACGGCGGTCGCCTCCATCGGCTTCCTGCTGCTGCACGGCACCGTCAAGATCGTGCTCGACCACGTGTCGCTCCTCGGCGCCCTGCTGCCCTTCGGGCTCGGCGTCACGGGCAGCGCCGGGCTCATCGGCCTCGGCTCGCTCGCCGGCCTCCTCATGGTCGCCACGGGCGTCACCGGCGCCCTGCGGAGCGCCTTCGCCTCCCCCGCGCGGATCGCGTCGCGCTGGCGGGCGCTGCACATGCTCGCCTACCCCGCCTGGTGCGCCGCGCTGATCCACGGCCTGTACGCGGGGCGCCCGCCGAAGCCGTGGGTGATCGCGCTGTACTGCCTGTGCCTGGTCGCGGTCGCCGGGGCCGTCGCGCTGCGTGCGGCGCCCCGCCCGGTCAAGCGGAAGGTCGCCGCCCGGATCCTGGCCCTGCTGGAGCCCGAGCGTGGCACCACGCCCCGGCAGGATCCCCGCGCGCGGGACACCACTTTCGCCCCGCTCCGGGAAGAGCAGCCCGCGCGGGACACCGCTTTCGCCCCGCTGCCCGGCACGACCGCCTCCGCCGCCGCCCCCGACCCGGCCGTCGGCATCTCGGCCGCCTATCGCGCGCTGGCGCCCACCTCGGCCCCGTACCCCACCGGCACCCTGCCCCGCGCCGAACCCGCCGGGCGATGGCCCGCGCCGTCGCCCCCACCGCCCGCCGAGTCCCCCTACGTGGCATCCCAGCCCACGTACGACACCGCCCCCCAGCCCGTCTACGACCCCGCATGCGAGCCGCTCCCCGACTCCGCGTACGAGCCCGTCCTCGACCCCGCGTACGACAGCGGCCCCGCCACCGAACCGCTGCCCCGGCCCTTTCAGGCCCCCAGCTCGGGCGAGCCCTGGAACGCCGCCACCGGAGGCCACCCGTGAACGCGTCGCTGCCCGACGTCCCCGAAGTCCGCGTCGTCGGCCTGCCCCTGCTCACCTCGGGGTTCGATCTCGTCGAACGCCTCGACCTCGGCATGCACCTGAAGGTGCACGGCCCCCTCGAACCCATGGCGGGCGAGCCGCTGGCCCGCCTCGCCGAGGACATCGCACTGCGCGGCCGGGGCGGCGCGGGCTTCCCCTTCGCGCGGAAGCTGCGGTCCGTCGCCGACGCGGCGATCCGTCGCGGCGTACGTCCCGTGGTCGTCGTCAACGGCAGCGAGGACGAACCCGCCTGCCGCAAGGACACCGTCCTGATCAACCGCGCCCCGCACCTCATTCTGGACGGCGCCCTGCTCGCCGCCGAGGCGCTCGGGGCCCGCACGCTGGTCGTCGGCGTGACCCGCGACTCCACCGAGGCCTCGATGCGCACCGCCCTCGCCGAGCGCGGCCTGAGCAACCGGCGGGGATCGCCCCTCCGCGCGCGCGTGCAGCGCAATCCGGTGCGCATGGTCACCGGGGAGTCCTCCGCCCTGGTCCGCTCGGCGGACGGCGGCCCCCCGATGCCGCCGGGCCGCAAGGTGCGTACGTCCGACTCCGGAGTCGGCGGCGCACCCACCCTGCTCTCCAACGCGGAGACGTTCGCCCAGCTCGCCGTCGCCGCACGGACCGGCGCCGACCGCTACTGCCGCACCGGCTTGCGCGAGGAGCCCGGCACGGTGCTGCTGACCCTCTCCGGAGCGGTGGCGCGGCCGATGGTCGTCGAGGTCCCCACCGGAGTGCCCTTGCGGTACGTCCTCCAGCTCGCCGGAGCGCCCGCGCTCCCCCAGGGCGTGCTGACGGGCGGCTATCACGGCAAGTGGCTCGACGGCGTCACGGCGCACGACGCGGTCGTCTCCCGCGCCTCCCTGGAGGCCTGCGGGGGTGCGCTCGGCGCGGGCGCGATCCTGCCGATCGGCGAGGGCACCTGCCCGCTCGGCGAGTCGCTGCACGTCGCGAACTGGCTGGCCGCCGAGAGCTCCGGACAGTGCGGCCCCTGCTACCTCGGCCTCCCCGCGGCGGCCCGCGGCCTCGCGGACGTCCTGCAGGGCGGCGGTCCGACCGCTCTCGAGGCGCTGCGCGAGGTGACCCGGGCCGTGAAGCGGCGCGGCGCGTGCAAGCACCCCGACGGCTCGGCGGCCTTCCTGGAGTCGGCGGTCTCGGTGTTCACGGACGACCTCGCCGCGCACGTCCTGGGCGGCGGCTGCGGCCGTCCCGTCGATGGCGTCCTGCCCCTCCAGGAAGAGGCCCCCCAGGCCGAGGCCCCCAGCGGCAGCAGGCTGGCCGTCGACTGGACCCTCTGCCAGGGCCACGGGCTGTGCGCGGACATCGTCCCCGAGCTGATCCAGCTGGGCCCCGACGGCTTCCCCTCGGTGGCGGAAGCCTCCGTACCGCGTTACTCCGAAGCACGCGCCTCACGCGCCGTGCGCCGCTGCCCTGCGCTCGCCCTGCGCATCGAGGAGGACCCGAAGGCGACTCCCGCGGTCCGCCCGTCGCTGCCGGCCGCGCTCCCACCGGGGCGTGGCCGCAGGGCACTGGGCAGCGGAAGGCAGTGACAGCCGAGGAGCGACCGAGAACGGCAAAGGAAGTGCCGACAGCGAAAGAGCGGGCCACCCGATTCGGGTGGCCCGCTCTCATCTTCTGTGGAGCTAAGGAGAATTGAACTCCTGACCTCCTGCATGCCATGCAGGCGCTCTACCAACTGAGCTATAGCCCCTTGCCTTGTCCGCCCGGTTTCCCCGGCGGCTCCGCCAACATTACACGGTCCTACCCGTGCTCCACCAAATCGTTTCCGGTCTGGGCGGATACCGACCGAAACGCCCGGTACTGTCAGCCGTCGTGACCGTGATCGCGCTCGCCGCCGCCCACCGCCGTGTGCCCTTGGCCGCCGGGGCCTGCCTGCTCTCCTTCACGGCCTTCTGGATCGCCCAGCGCGCGGCGGACGTCTCGATGATCGACCTCATGGTCTACCGGGCCGAGGGAGAGACCGTGCGTGCGGGCGGCGACCTGTACGCGCTGCGCACCACCGAGGCCCGTCTGCCCACCACGTACCCACCGTTCGCCGCCCTCCTGTTCACGCCGCTGACGCTCCTGGAGACGGCGGACATGCGCACGCTGGCGACCCTGGGGAACCTGCTGCTCCTGGTCGCGTTCGTACACCTCTCCCTGCTGCTGATCGGCGACAAGCGGCACGCACACGTGACGCACGCACGCGTGGAGCACGCACACGTGAAGCACGTACGTCTGGAGAGCGCCCTGTGGGTGTCCGCGCTCGCCGTCTGGTGCGAGCCGGTGTGGACGACCTTGCGGTACGGACAGATCAATCTGCTGCTCGCCGCCCTCGTCCTGTGGGACCTGTCCCGGCGCCCCGGTCACCGCTGGGCGGGCGTGGGCATCGGCATCGCGGCGGCGATCAAGCTCACGCCCGCGCTCTTCGCGGTGTTCCTGCTGCTCACGGGGGCCGTCGAGGCCTCGCGGCGCGGCACGTGGCGGCCCGCCGTGCGGCACGCGTGCGTGGCCTCCGTGTCGTTCACCGGCGCGACGCTCCTCGCGGCCGCCGTCCTGCCGTACGACTCGTGGCGCTTCTGGACGCGCATGGTCTTCGAGGCGGGCCGGGTCGGGCTCGCCGAGGACACCGCGAACCAGTCGCTGCGCGGCGTGCTCGCGCGACTTCTGCACACCGGGGAGCCGGGCGGTGCGTGGGTCATGGCCGCGGCCGTGGTCGGCGTGCTCGGCCTCGCGGTCGCGGTGGCATCGGCGCTGCGCGGAGAGCGGGCCTGGGCGGCGCTCGCCTGTGCGGCGACGGCGCTCCTGGTGAGCCCGGTGTCGTGGTCGCACCACTGGGTGTGGTGCGTGCCGATGGTGCTGCTCCTGGGCATGGAGGCGATGCGCCGGGGCGGCCGGGCGTCGTGGGCGGTCGCCGGGGCGGCGTCCCTGGTCTTCTGCTCGTACGCCTTGTGGTGGGTGCCGCACGGGGCGGGTCGGCTTGAACTCGCCCAGAATTTTGGCCAGATGACGCTTTCGGCCCTCTACGTAGTGACCGCTTTTGCGTTTCTGCTGGTCGCCTCCACCCGCTCGCGAACGATCACGCGCTCACGCGCGATCACCCGGTGACGACCGATCAAGCGGTCGCGAACGAGTAGAACCTCTTGAGCGTGCAGTGCTCGTCCAGCAGCCGGCCATAGATCGGCTCCCCTTCGAGTTCGCGGTACGTCTCGATGGGGTCGCCCTTTATGATCAGCGCCCGTGCGCATTCCTCGCACCAGTACTGGTACTCCTGGTTGACCGGCTCCATGTCGCGGACGATCGGTGTGCCACTGCCGCACCAGTCGCACTTCCGCCTGTGTGCACCCATCGATCAGCTCCAGCTGTGGCCGCAGGCGGTGCAGACGTACGAGACTCCGCCGTTGTCACCGAGTACTTGGGCGACATGGGACGAGCCGCAGGAAGGGCAGTTGAGGAGCGTGCGCAGCGCGGCCCGTTCTCGTACGGCCGCCTCGCCGAAGAGGCGGTCGACCTCTTCGAGGATGCTCGCAGGCATCGCGCTCTCCCTCCCGTCGGGCTGCGTCCCCTTCCGGCCGTCCGATTCTGCCACGGTCTGAGCAACCCGGTCAGCGACGCATTCGTACCAGTCCGGACACGGCGCCGAGTGCGGCCACCACAGCCAGCGCGCAGGAGCACACCAGGAGCGCGCTCCCGGATGAATACGCCCCTGGCTCCCCTTGTGACTCAAGCCGGTTCAAGAAAAGCGCACCGAAACAGGCAACGCCGGCGGCCAGCGACACCGCGGTGAGCGCGAACCCACAGGAAATCAGCAGCCGTTGGACCGCCCCGGGCCAGCCGCGCCATGTGAGCCCGACCCGTCCGAAGACCACGGCGGTCGGCGCGAGGGTGAGTCCCGCGCGCAGCGCGCTGCAGCCGAGGCCACCCTGGACGTGCAGGGTGAGCGCGAACAGGAAGCCCGCGTTGACGGCCATCGCGGCGGCGATCCGGAAGACCGCGAGACCCATGCCCGGCGTCCGCAGGACCCTGGGCGCGATCAGCGGCGCCCCACCGCTCCGGGCGAGCCGGGACTCGTACGCGCAGAAGAGCGCGAAGCAGACCGCGGCGGCGGCCAGCGAGAGCCAGGACCACAGCGGCCAGTCCTCCTGCTGTCCGAGCACCAGCGGCACGGTGAACTGCGAGACGGCGGCGCCGAGCAGCACGAGCCCCGGCAGATCGAGCCCGCGCGCCCGCCCCGCCACCCGGCCCGCCTCGCCGTCGCGCGGCAGCACGCGCACCGCCATGACCAGCAGCACCACGCCGACCGGCACATTGACGAGGAAGACCGGACGCCAGCCGGCGCCGAACAGGTCGAGGCTGACGAGGACGCCGCCGAGCACCTGTCCGGCGGCGGCGCCGGTCGTGAGGACCGCCGAGTACGCGCCGAGCGCCTTCGCCCACGCCCTGGGCCTACGCCCGCGACGGCGTCCCGAACGTCCTCAGTGAGTGTGGACAGCGGCGAGAGGACATCGGCTAGAGAGGAGCGACAACAGAAAATCCCGCCCCCTGGTGGGGACGGGATTTCCGGGACTGTGGAGCTAAGGAGAATTGAACTCCTGACCTCCTGCATGCCATGCAGGCGCTCTACCAACTGAGCTATAGCCCCTTGTGTTCTTCCGTTCCCCCCGCTTGGCGGGGCGAACAAGAAGAACTTTAGCCTGCGACCAGCCGGAATGTGAAATCCGGGTCCGGCTGCCCTCCGAAGCGGCTCCCGAGCGGCTCCGACGTGGGTTCCGGAGCGGCTCCGACGTGGGTTCCGGAGCGCTCAGTCGTCGTCGCCGAGCACCGGCTCCGGCAGCGTGCCGGCGTTGTGCTCCAGCAGGCGCCAGCCCCGCGCGCCCTGGCCGAGGACCGACCAGCAGCAGTTGGAGAGACCCCCGAGCCCCTCCCAGTGGTGGGACTCCAGACCGAGGAGGCGACCGATCGTGGTGCGGATGGTGCCGCCGTGGCTGACCACCACGAGCGTGCCGTTGTCCGGCAGCTTCTCGGCATGGCGCAGGACGACGGGCGCGGCCCGGTCGGCGACCTCGGTCTCCAGCTCGCCGCCGCCGCGGCGCACCGGCTCGCCGCGCTTCCACGCGGCGTACTGCTCGCCGAAGCGGGCGATGATCTCGTCGTGCGTCAGGCCCTGCCACTCACCGGCGTACGTCTCCTGGAGGGCCTCCTCGTGCGTGACGGGGAGGCCGGTGATCGCGGAGAGTTCACCGGCCGTGGCCGCGGCGCGCTTGAGGTCGGAGGCGACGATGGCGTCCGGCTTCAGGGAAGCGAGCAGCCGGGCGGCGCGCCTGGCCTGCGCGACGCCCGTCTCGGTCAGGTCGATGTCCGTGGAGCCCTGGAAGCGGCGCTCCAGGTTCCAGGACGTCTGGCCGTGCCGCCACAGGATGATCCGGCAGCCGCGGTTGCTCACCGCAGCTCACCGTCCAGGTCCGCCTCCTCCGCGGCCCGCTGCTCGGCGTGCTCTGCGGCCTTGCCGCGGGTCGCCTTGGCGTCGTCGGGCAGCTCGATCTCGGGGCAGTCCTTCCACAGGCGCTCGAGGGCGTAGAAGACACGCTCCTCGCTGTGCTGGACGTGCACCACGATGTCGACGTAGTCGAGGAGGATCCAGCGGGCGTCGCGGTCGCCCTCGCGGCGGACCGGCTTGGCGCCGAGCTGCTTGTTCAGCTGCTCCTCGATCTCGTCGACGATCGACTTGACCTGGCGGTCGTTGGGTGCGGAGGCGAGCAGGAAGGCGTCCGTGATCGACAGCACGTCGCTGACGTCGTACGCGATGATGTCGTGCGCGAGCTTGTCGGCAGCCGCCTGCGCGGCGACGTTGATGAGCTCGATGGAGCGGTCCGTGGCGGTCACTAGAGAGCTTTCCTTCGGATGGTCGATACACCCCAAGGGTCTCACGGACCGCCGACGGCGCCCCAGACGATTTCGTCACCGCCCCCGCGCGGAGGCCGTCACCCGGCCCGATAGTCCTGGCCGAGGACCACGGAGACGTCGGCGTTCGAGGCCGTCTTGCCCTTGCGGACCGCGCTCGCCGGCAGGCCGAGGGTCTTGGCGACCTCGGTGGCCTGTGTCTTCTTGGCCTCGTCGGCGTAGGTGACCTGCGAGGTGGGCTGGGCCGCGGGGACCGAGCCGCCGTCGATGAAGGTGTAGCCGCCGTTGACCAGGGTGACCCTGGCGCCCTGGGCCGCGTCCTTCTTGCCGGAGGCGTTCTTGACGCCGACCCGCACGGCATCGCCCTGCTCCGGGCTCTTCACGGCGCCGCCGAGGACGTCCTCGACCACGGTGTCGGCCGCCCGCTCGGTCAGCGTGCCGTCCTGCCGCACGGGCAGCAGCGTCGTCTTGTAGTCGCCGCCCTTCGCGCGGTCGGCGAGCTTGGCGAGGAAGGCGCCGAGGTCCTTCTCCTTGAGCGAGGGGTCGAGGATCTGCGCGAGCGACTCGACGGTGGTCGTGGCCGCCTGCGGGTCCGAGGAGAGCTTGCGCAGGACGCCCCGCATGACCTCGCCGAAGCGGGACAGCTGTGCGGTCTCCGCCTCGCCGGGTGCGCGGTAGGTGGCGTACGCGACGGCCATCGGACCGCTCAGGGTCTGCTGCTCGCCCTTCTTGACGAGGGGCGCCTCGCCGTCCTTCGCCTTCGGGTCGGGCACGTCGGTGTTCGTGTCGATGTCGATGTTGCCGACGAGCTCGACGAGGTTGTTCAGGTACGGGGTGTCCAGACGCCAGGTGCCCTCGACCGAGGTGCCGAGCACCGTGTCGATCGACTCGCGGGTGCCGGTGGACCCGTCGTCGTCGACGGACTTGCCGAGCGTCGTCGGCGTACCGTCCTCGTCCGACACGGCAAGGGAGTTGGGCAGCAGGACGGTGGCGCCCTGCTTGGTGGTGGCGTTGTCCACCAGCAGCGCGGTGGAGGTGACCTTGCTCTTGGTGTTGTGCAGATGGACGACGATCACGTCGCGCTTCTGCGGCCCGGCGGCCGTGGCGCCGCCGCTCTTGTCGTCCGACTGACCGGGCAGCTTGCCCGCGAACCACAGGTATCCGACGCCGCCCGCGACGACCAGCGCGAGGACCACGACGAGCGCGACGACCCGGGAGCGCCCACGGCGCTTGGCCTCCTCGCGCCGCTCGGTGCGGCTCTCGGTGAACTTCAGCCAGTCGATGACGTCTTCGGAGTCCTCGTCCGGCTCCTCGATGAAGGAGAACTGCTCGGTCTTGTACTCGCGGGACTGTTCACGAGGCTGTTCACGTTCACGGGGTTGTTCGCGCGGCTGCTCGTGCCGCATGGGCTCGGGCTCGACTTCACGCGTCGGCTGAGGCGTCTGCTGCGGCTGCGCTTGTTGCTGCGGCTGCGCTTGCTGGTGCTGGTGCTGCTGTTGTTGCTGTTGCTGTTGCTGTTGGGCAATCCAGCCGGTTTCGTACGAGGTTCCTGAACTCCCGTACGTGTCATAGGTCCCGGCGTCGTATCCGCCCTGGTACCCCTGCTGCTGCCCACCCGCATACGGGTCGTACCCGTATCCCTGGGGCTGCTGCTGATGAGACTGCTGCGGGGGCACCTGCGGCTGCACCTGTTGGTACACCGGCCGCCCGTACTCGTCGTACCCGACGACCTGGTACTGATCAGCCGCGTACTCGCCCGCATACGGATCGCTGCCCGCATACGGGTCGTACTGTCGGTCGTTCACCGGTGCCCCTCTCGGCTCATTCGCCGCGGTACAGCTCGCGCTTGTCGATGTAACGCACCACACCGTCCGGCACGAGGTACCAGACGGGGTCCCCCTTGGCGACCCGCGCGCGGCAGTCCGTGGACGAGATGGCCAGGGCCGGCACCTCCACCAGGGAGACGCCGCCCTTCGGCAGTCCGGGGTCGGCCAGCGTATGACCCGGCCGGGTGACCCCGATGAAGTGCGCGAGGGAGAACAGCTCTTCCGTGTCCCGCCAGGTGAGGATCTGACCGAGGGCGTCGGCGCCCGTGATGAAGAAGAGGTCCGTGTCGGGGTTGAGGGCGCGCAGATCGCGCAGCGTGTCCGTGGTGTAGGTCGCTCCGCCGCGGTCGATGTCGATGCGGCTCACCGAGAACTGAGGGTTCTCGGCGGTCGCGATGACCGTCATCAGATAGCGGTCCTCGGCAGGTGACACCTGCTTGTCGCTCTTCTGCCACGGCTGGCCGGTCGGCACGAACACCACCTCGTCGAGGTGGAATTGCGCGGCGACCTCACTGGCCGCCACGAGGTGTCCGTGGTGGATCGGATCAAACGTTCCGCCCATGACGCCCAGGCGGCGCTTGCCGTTGCTCACCGGACCGGTCCCCGGACCGGTAGGCATGTCCTGCTCTCCCATGCGTGCAGACCCTACCGGCCCGGCGGACGAGCCCTGTTTCGGCGGTCCCGTTCAGGGACGGCCGCTCAGTGGTCCCGTCAGCGGTCCCGGTTGAAGCGCGTGGTGATCCACAGGAGCAGCATGAGCGCGACGAAGGCGCCGCCGCCCGTGAGGAGAGGGCTGAGGCTTTCGTGGTTGCCGCCGTGCTCGCCGCCCTCGGAGGCGAGAGTGACCAGCTGGGCGGCGGTGCTGTGGAGGCTCATCTCAGGCAGGACCTATCCGGAGGTGGGATGGACATAAAGACTTCCGGCCCATCGTAAGCGGGGGCCTCGCTCCGGCTCACGCCGACTCAGCCGTTGCGGCTGTCCGCACCCTTGTCGGACGTGCGGTCCTCAGACATTCGGTCCTCGGATGTGCGGTCCTCAGACATTCGGTCCTCAGACATTCGGTCCTCAGACATTCGGTCTTCAGACGTGCGGTCCTCAGACAAGCCCTCCGCCTCGTTCCCCTGCCGATACCCGCGCAGCAGGAACCAGCCCACCAGTACGCACCCGACGACCATGACGATCAGCACGATCCGCAGCAGATTGCCGGGTCCCTGCTGCTCCGCGGCCTTGGCCGCCTCCGTGAGCCAGTCGGCTCCAGGGTTGTGCTCCATGACGGAAGACTCCTTCTGTGTGCTGCCCTGTCACGGTATCTCCGCCTAGGCTGGGCCCCACCTCGGGGGCACGAGAGGACCAGACATGGGGGATGCGGCATGACCGACGACAACCACGGCGACCAGGGGAACAGCGGCCACGAGCACGTGCCGAGCCGGCAGCGCAGGCGCTTCCCCGGCATCTCGTCGCGGGCCTACGAACACCCGGCCGACCGCTCGGCCCTGGTGGCCCTGCGCAAGCTCAGCGGCTTCGACACGGTCTTCAAGGCGCTCAGCGGCCTGCTGCCCGAGCGCAGTCTCAGGCTGCTGTTCCTGTCGGACTCGGTCCGGGTCTCCGACGCGCAGTTCGCGCACCTCAACACCATGCTGCGGGACGCCTGTTACATCCTGGACCTGGAGAAGGTCCCGCCGATGTACGTCAATCAGGACCCGGTGCCGAACGCGATGTGCATCGGCCTGGACGAGCCGATCATCGTCGTGACGACGGGCCTGGTCGAACTGCTCGACGAGGAGGAGATGCGGGCGGTCGTCGGCCACGAGGTGGGCCACGCCCTCTCCGGCCACTCCGTCTACCGCACGATCCTGCTCTTCCTCACGAACCTCGCCCTCAAGGTCGCGTGGATCCCGCTCGGCAATGTCGCGATCATGGCGATCGTGACGGCGCTGCGCGAGTGGTTCCGCAAGTCCGAGCTGTCGGCGGACCGGGCGGGGCTGCTGGTCGGGCAGGACCTGAAGGCCTCCATGCGCGGCCTGATGAAGATCGCGGGCGGCAACCACCTGCACGAGATGAACGTGGACGCGTTCCTGGAGCAGGCCGAGGAGTACGAGGCCGGGGGCGACCTGCGCGACTCCGTGCTGAAGATCCTGAACGTCATGCCGCGTACGCACCCCTTCACCACCGTGCGCGCCGCCGAGCTGAAGAAGTGGTCGGAGTCCCGCGACTACCAGCGGATCATGGACGGCCACTACCCGCGCCGCGACGAGGACAAGGACACCTCGGTCTCCGACTCCTTCCGGCAGTCCGCTTCCGCGTACGCCGACGACGTACGCAACAGCAAGGACCCGCTGATGAAGCTGGTCAGCGACATCGCGGGCGGCGCGGGCGACCTGGGCGGCAAGCTGCGCGGAAGGTTCACGGGCCAGGGCAACCAGGGCAGCCAGGGCGGGCAGGGCAACCAAGGCGGGCAGGGCAACAGCAACCCCTCCGACGACAAGTAGCCCTCAGGAACCCTCAGGAAGAAGCAGCCAGCGAAGGCTGCGCCGAAGCCGCCAGCGTTCCGCACAGCGCCATCGCGTCCCCCGTCGCGTACGGATCGGTGCCGGCCGGACCGCCCGCCTTCGCCTTCTGCCCGGCCAGCAGCGGCCGCAGATGGTTCGCCGTGTCCGCCGCGCAGGCCAGCGGTCCCGCCTGCGCGGCGGAGGTGAGCAGCTCCGCCTGGTGCATCCGCAGGTCGTCGCGGTCGAAGCGGAAGTGCAGTTCGCGGCGGACGGTGAACAGGGACGCCTCGGCGCGGTCCTCTCCGGCGCCCTTGGCGACGGGCCGGAGCGCGTACACGAACGTGTGGTCCGAGGTCACCTCGAGGGTGTTCCTGTCCGCCTCGACGACCCGCAGCGTGCCCTGGGCCCTGACCCGCCGGTCGGCGAGCGCGGTCGTCGCCGGGTCGAACCGCACCAGCCAGCCGGTGGCCGCGTGCCGCCCGTCGGAGACGGGGTGCGCGAAGCTCCGGTCGAACTGGTCGAGTTGCTCCGGATCCAGCAGGATCCGCGCGGAGCGCGCCGAGCCGCCGGTGAGGACGTCCGGGTCGAGCGAGGACTCGACGAGATAGTCCTTGGCGGTGGTCAGCGCGGCCGTCACCTGACTGTCGGAGAAGTGCGAAGTCCTGCGCGCGGCAGGGAGGTTGACCCCTTCGGCGCCCACGCGGAACTGCGCGGCGGGGCTGTGCGCGTAGAGGTCGGCGACGCTCTTCGAGCCGGGCACGCGGCCCTGCGGGGCGAGCGGTATGACGGTCATCCGCAGCGGTTCGGGGCGCTTGGACACCGGGGTTTGGTACGGGTGGCGTACGCCCATGTAGATCGCCGTGCCGAAGGCGACCACGATCAGTACGACGAGGATGACGGCCTGCCGGGACAAGGACCTGTGGAGCGCGGGGCGGCGGCGCACGGCGCGCGCGTGGTCGCCCATGCGCTCCTGCGCGGAGTACTCCTGGAGGCGCGCAGCGCGCACGAACGACTCGTCGAAGACGACGGATCGGTACTCGTCCTCGCCACCGTTGGGAGCTCCCTCGGGTGTCCCCGCAGGTGGATCTCCTGGCCCGCCCATACTTTCAGGGTAGGTCTCCGGGCCGTTCCGTAAACGCCCTGGTACACGACAAGTTCTGACATCTCTCCACGGGTGCGCGCGGCGGAAACGCGCCAGGCCTCGCTGGGGTGCGCTCAGGGGGTGCGCGGCACCGCGGGGACCGCGGGCTGGCCGAACTCGGCCGAGGCGGAGGGGCTCGTCGACGCCTCCTTGTCGGCGCTCTGTCCGACCTCGGTGGAGGCGGGGGCGGGCACCTGGTTCTGGCGGTCCGACGACGCCCCGCGATAGACGGCGGCGAAGGCGAGGGCCACCATGCCTATGCCCATCAGGAGGGCGAGCATCCAGGCGACGGGGCGGTGCCAGCGGACGCGACCCGGGTGGCGGCCGGGGCGGCCGTAGCCGTCGTCGAGGGGGTCGTGTTCGTAGGCCTCGTCGAGGTCGTCGTCGCGGCCGAACTCGCTGCCGTCGTCGGGGCCGAAGCCGTCCTCGTAGAACTCGTCGTCCGACGGGTCGTGGCCCGGGCCCCGGGTGCGGGCCCTGCGGGCCTCCGCTTCGGAGGCCTCGGCGCGCGCCTGGGCTGCGGCCAACAGCCGTTCCACGGCGGTCGGTTCATGTATCTCCGCGGCCCGTACGAAGTCCTCGTCGAAGACCACGGAGGCGAACTCTTCGTCCGCACCCCCGCGGTCGCGGTCGTCGTCGGGCTCCCAGCCGTCAGGGAACGACGGCGTGCCCCCCACGTCCTCCGGCACCCTCCCAGGGTAGACCTGAGAGGGGCAACTTGGGCAGACGGTAAGGGAATTCGACTCGACGCACGCGGCCCGGCGCACGCGGCCCGGCGCACGTGACTCGGCGCACGTGGCTCAGCGCACGTGACTCGACGCACGTAACCCGGCACACGTGACTCGGCGCACGTGGCTCAGCGCACGTGCCCGTCGCCCGTCACGATGTACTTCGTCGAGGTCAGCTCGGGCAGCCCCATCGGGCCGCGCGCGTGCAGCTTCTGCGTGGAGATGCCGATCTCGGCGCCGAAGCCGAACTGGCCGCCGTCGGTGAAGCGCGTGGAGGCGTTCACGGCGACCGTCGTGGAGTCCACGAGCTGCGTGAAGCGGCGCGCGGCCTGCTGGGAGGTGGTGACGATGGCCTCCGTGTGCCCCGAGGTCCACAGCCGGATGTGCTCGACGGCCTGCTCCAGGGTGTCGACGACGGCGGCCGCGATGTCGTACGAGAGGTACTCGGTCTCCCAGTCCTCGGTCGTCGCGGGCACGACGGTGGCCTTGGAGGCGTCGGCGTACGCGAGGACGCGCTCGTCGGCGTGGACGGTGACGCCTGCCTCCGCGAGGGCGTCCAGGGCGCGCGGCAGGAACGCGTCGGCGATGTCCTTGTGCACGAGCAGCGTCTCGGCGGCGTTGCAGACGCTGGGGCGCTGGGCCTTGGAGTTGATCAGGATGTCGACGGCCATGTCGAGGTCGGCCTGCGCGTCCACGTACACATGGCAGTTGCCGGTGCCGGTCTCGATGACCGGGACGGTGGACTCCTCGACGACGGTCTTGATCAGCGAGGCGCCGCCGCGCGGGATGAGTACGTCGACGAGGCCGCGGGCGCGCATCAACTCCCGTACGGAGTCGCGGCTTTCGCCCGGGACGAGCTGGATGGCGTCGGCGGGCAGGCCCGCGCCGTGCACCGCGTCGCGCAGGACGCGCACGAGCGCCGTGTTGGATTCGTACGCCGATGACGAGCCCCGCAGCAGCACGGCGTTGCCGGACTTCAGGCAGAGGGCGGCGGCGTCCACGGTGACGTTCGGACGGGCCTCGTAGATGATCCCGACGACGCCGAGCGGGACGCGGACCTGGCGCAGGTCGATGCCGTTGGGCAGCGTCGAGCCGCGGACGACCTCGCCGACCGGGTCGGGCAGGGAGGCCACGTCGCGCACGTCGGCGGCGATGGCGCGGACGCGCTCGGGGGTGAGGGTGAGCCGGTCGACGATCGCCTCGCTGGTCCCGGCCTCGCGGGCGCGCGCGGTGTCCTTGCCGTTGGCCTCGACGATCTCGGCGGTCCGCACCTCCAGGGCGTCGGCGATCGCGAGCAGCGCGTCGTCCTTGGCAGCGCGTGGCAGTGGCGCGAGCGTGGCGGCGGCACCGCGGGCGCGGTAGGCGGCCTGGGCGACCGGCGAGAGGTTGTCGTAGGGCGAGACGGGAGAGAGCGACGTCATGCCCGCAGGGTAATCCCCGCGCGCGGGGCGCCCCACGGGTGTTCCAGTACCCGAGACCGCGCGGGGGCGGTCCTGGGACGACGGCTCGAAAGACGACGGCTCAGAAGACGACGGCTCGAAAGACGGCGACCCGAAAGACGACGGCTCAAAACGGATGTACGCCCACGGGGGTCGCCGGCAGCGGACCGTACCCCTCCGCGATGCGCTGGTGGTAAGTGTCGCGGTCGATCACTTCGAGCCCCACGATCTCCCACGGCGGCAGCTGCGCGGTCTGCCGGTGCTCGCCCCACAGCCGCAGCGCGACCGCGGCCGCGTCGTGCAGATCGCGGGCCTCTTCCCAGTAGCGGATCTCGGCGTGGTCCGGGGCGTACCGGCTGGTGAGCAGAAAGGGGTGGTCATGGGCGAGCTGTTCGAGGCCTCGCCTGACCTCCTTCAACGGGGCTTCGGCGCCTGAGACGCTCAGCGTGACGTGCCACAACCGGGGCGCCTCCACGGTCTCGCCCTCCCGGCTCTCACGCGTATCGCCCTCCTGCGCGCTGTGCGGGTCGTTCTCGTAGGCCGCCCCGGCGGCGACGCTCGTCAGCGCCCGCTCAGCCGAACCGCGGGACGCCGCCCCTGGGCGCACTCGTCTCACGACGGCCTCCTTTACGCAATGGTGGTGCGGATACGCAACGGTCGTGCGGAACTGTCTTCAACAAAGTTGAGCAGGCCAAGCGGTCTCGCGGGGCGGTTTTGGGGAGTTTCACCTCACACGGGCCGGTCGGCCGGTGCCGTTCGCGGCGGTTTTCGGCCGGGGCGGATGTGATGTGTGGGGCAGTTGTTCCGACGCGACCTGGGGCTTCGCGGCGGCTTCCGGTGCGGCTATCCGTGCAGCAGGACGAGGTCGTCCCGGTGCACGACCTCCCGCTCGTACGCAGGTCCGAGTTCGCGCGCCAGATCCCGGGTGGAGCGGCCGATGAGCATCGGGATCTCCTTGGCGTCGAAATTCACGAGCCCCCGCGCCACCGCACGCCCCGCGGAGTCCCGCAGCTCGACCGGGTCCCCCGCGGTGAACTCGCCCTCCACCGCGGCGATCCCCGCGGGCAGCAGCGACTTGCGCCCCTCGACGACCGCGCGCACCGCCCCGTCGTCCAAGGTCAGCGCGCCCTGCGGCGCGGAGGCGTGCTGGAGCCAGAGGAGGCGGTCGGCGGAGCGGCGCCCGGTGCGGTGGAAGTACGTCCCGGTCGCGCGGCCCGCGAGGGCGTCGCCCGCCTCGCTCGCGGAGGTCAGGACGACCGGGATCCCGGCGGCTGCGGCGATCCGCGCGGCCTCGACCTTGGTGACCATGCCGCCGGTGCCCACCCCCGCCTTGCCCGCGCTGCCGATCTGCACATGCGCTATGTCGTCGGGGCCCGTCACCTCGGAGATCCGGGACGTGCCGGGCTTGGCCGGATCACCGTCGTAGAGGCCGTCCACGTCGGAGAGCAGGACCAGCAGGTCGGCGTGGACGAGATGGGCGACGAGCGCGGCCAGCCGGTCGTTGTCACCGAAGCGGATCTCGTCGGTCGCCACGGTGTCGTTCTCGTTCACCACGGGCAGCGCGCCCATCGCGAGCAGCTGGTCGAGGGTGCGCGAGGCGTTGCGGTGGTGGGCCCTGCGGGCCATGTCGTCGGAGGTGAGGAGCACCTGTCCCACGCGTACGCCGTACCGCGCGAAGGAAGCGGTGTAGCGGGCCACGAGCAGCCCCTGGCCGACGCTCGCCGCGGCCTGCTGGCGGGCCAGGTCCTTGGGTCGCCGCACCAGGCCGAGCGGCGCGAGCCCGGCGGCGATGGCACCGGAGGAGACGAGGACGATCTCGCGCTCCCCTCCGCTGCGGCTCTTGGCGAGCACATCCACGAGGGCGTCAACCCGGTCCGCGTCCAGGCCCCCCGATGCGGTGGTCAGGGATGAGGATCCGACCTTGACGACGACCCGCTGGGCCTCTGCCACTGACTGCCTTGCCGCTGCCACGCTCTTCCCCAACTGATCCCGAGTGATGAACCCGCTGCTCCGGACCTGCAATCTACGTGAGCCGACGGGCCGGGCGCCTGCCCATTCCGAGGGACGGACCGAGGGGCGGACGGAGGAGCGGACCGGGCCGGAGCACGAGCGGGTGTAATTGAGTCAGAGGCGAAAAGGACCCTCGGGGTTCAGTCCCTTTGCCCCTTTATCCGGTGATTGATGTCACGGAAGATTGCTAGGGAGCCACCGCGCGTCATACGGTCAGTGGTCGACTTCCCCCCATTCCCCCTTCATCCCCGCCAGGAGCTCAAGCCCGTGCCCTCTGCCGGACTCGCCCCACGCCGCCGCATCGTGCAGCTGACCGCTCTGTTCACGATGTTCGCGCTCTTCGCGACGCAGCTCGCGACCGCGTTGATCCCCTACGTCCCGGTGTTCATCGCCGCGGCGGCCGCGAACCTCGCGCTCGACATCTATCTGCAGTACAAGCAGCCGGGCCTCCTCTCGCTCCTTGGCAAGATCCGTTTCGACGTCACGGTCCGCCAGCTCCTGCGCGACATGCTGATCCTGGTCGGCCTGCTGCGCATCGACGGCATCGAGCCGCTGGCCGAGCAGTCGCCGCTGACCATCGCGCTGCTCGCCTTCTACGCCCTGCACTTCGGCTGCCAGGCCGTCGCCGTGCTCGTGCGCCGCACCCGCTCCCTGCCGATCGTCACGCGCAACATCGACGCCTCGAAGCTGCACCTGACGGCCGCTCCCCCGCGGATCCTGTCGCGCCGCCAGGCCCACCGCCTGCTGACCTTCTCCGTGCCGACGACGATCGGCCTGCTGGTCACCGCGGCGACCACCGACGCGTACTGGGGCGGCATCGGGCTCGCCGTCTCCATCACGATGATCGGCGCCGGTGCGCTCTACCTCGCCACCTGGCTGCTCCCGAAGAAGCGGGCGAAGAACGACCAGAAGGTCATGCAGTGGCTCGACGAGTGGCTCGCGGACTACAAGCCGACCGTCGCCATGTACTTCTCGGGCGGCACCACGTCCGCGTACCAGGCCAACATGTGGCTCTCCACCCTCGGCAAGCTCGACGGCAAGCCGCTGATCGTGCTGCGCGAGCGGTTCATGGTGCAGAAGATCGACGCGACGGACGTCCCGATCATCTGCTTCCCGAAGGTCGCCACGATGTTCTCCCTGGAGACGTCGACGCTGAAGATGATGCTGCACCCGGCGAACGCCGCGAAGACCTCGCAGGTCCTGCGCATCCCCACCATCAAGCACGCCTTCATCAACCACGGCGAGAGCGACAAGCTCTCCTCCTGCAACCCCTACGCGAAGGCGTACGACGAGGTGTGGGTGGCGGGCCCCGCGGCCCGCGACCGCTACCAGCTCGCGGACATCGGCGTCGAGGACAAGGACGTCGTCGAGGTCGGCCGCCCGCAGCTGTCCCCCATCCGTCCCTACGCCGGCGCGCCCACCGGGACGTACACCACCGTTCTGTACGCCCCCACCTGGGAGGGCTGGGACGGGAACCCCGGCAACACCTCCGTGGTCCTGGCCGGCGAGAACATCGTCCGTGAGCTCCTTGCCGACCCGGGCGTGCGCCTCCTCTACAAGCCGCACCCGATGACCGGCTCGCAGAACCCGCAGGCGGGCGCCGCCAACGAGCGCATCAAGGCGATGATCCTCGCGGCCAACACCAAGCGCTCCGGCGCGCGCCCCGGCCCCGAGGCCGCGGCCGAGCTGGAGCGCCGCACCTCGGCCCTTGACCAGCTGACCGCCAAGAAGTTCCGCAAGAGCTCGGACGAACAGGAGCGGATGCTGCTCCAGGGCGCCCCCGACGGCGACCAGCAGGCCGCGGTCGCCGAGGCGACGGCCGCGTGGGAGAGCGCGTTCTGGGCGTCCTTCCCCGAGTGGGAGCACCAGATCATCACGTCCGCGCGCCCGGCGATCTTCTCCTGCTTCAACCAGGCCGACCTGCTGATCAGCGACGTCTCCTCGGTGGTCTCCGACTGGCTGAGCAGCGAGAAGCCGTACGCCGTCGCCAACACGGCGGGCATGACCGAGGCGGAGTTCCGCGCGAGCTTCCCGACGGCGTCCGCGGCGACGATCCTCACCCCCGAGGCGGACGGCGTCGCGGCCCTCATGAAGGCCGTGCGCGCCCCGGAGCTGGACACCCACGCGGAGGCCCGCGCCGAGCTCAAGGAACACCTCCTCGGCCCCTCGGACCCGCCCTCCCTGGCCCGCTTCAACGACGCGGCCCTCGCCCTGTGCGCCAAGGCCGACGCCCGCCGCGCCCGCATGGCCTCCCGCATCGACGCGGAGATCCCCGGCCAGCGCGTCGCGGAGGAAGCCGCGGAGGAGATGGAGCAGGACCCGTCGGAGTCGAACGGCGCGGAGGACTCGGTCACCGCGTAGCCCATGCATGACCATGACGAAGGCCCCCCGGAGCAGAGCTCCGGGGGGCCTTTCCGTTGCCGCCTGTGCCGACTGCCGCTGTCCGCGGCAGCGGGCCTAGAACGGCTCGAAGTCGTCGTACGCCTGCTGCGCCTCGTCCCGCTCCGCCTGGCGGTCCTTGCGGCGCTGCGCGGCCGGACGGGGGGCCTCCAGGCGGTGGTCCTCGCCACGGCGCCCGAGCATCTCCGCTCCGGCCATCATCGTCGGCTCCCAGTCGAAGACGACCGCGTTCTCCTCGGGGCCGATGGCCACGCCGTCGCCCGCACGGGCACCGGCCTTCATCAGCTCCTCCTCGACACCGAGGCGGCTGAGGCGGTCCGCGAGATAGCCGACGGCCTCGTCGTTGTTGAAGTCGGTCTGGCGCACCCAGCGCTCCGGCTTCTCGCCCCGCACGCGATACAGCGGCTCGCCGCCGACCTCCTCGCGGGTGACCGTGAAGCCGCTGTCGTCCACGGCCTTGGGCCGGATGACGATGCGGGTCGCCTCCTCCTTCGGCTTCGCGGCACGCGCCTGGCCGACCAGCTCGGCGAGGGCGAAGGACAGCTCCTTGAGGCCCTTGTGCGCGACGGCCGACACCTCGAAGACGCGGTAACCGCGCTCCTCCAGGTCGGGCCGGACCAGATCGGCGAGGTCCTGCCCGTCGGGTACGTCGATCTTGTTCAGGACGACGATGCGCGGCCGCTTCTCCAGGCCCGCGCCGTACTGCCGCAGCTCCTCCTCGATGACGTCGAGGTCGGAGACGGGGTCGCGGTCGGACTCCAGGGTCGCCGTGTCGAGTACGTGCACGAGCACGCTGCAGCGCTCGACGTGCCGCAGGAACTCGAGGCCGAGGCCGCGGCCCTGGCTGGCGCCGGGGATGAGACCGGGCACGTCGGCGACGGTGTAGACGGTCGAGCCCGCCGTCACCACACCGAGGTTGGGGACGAGCGTCGTGAACGGGTAGTCCGCGATCTTCGGCTTCGCCGCGCTCAGCACGGAGATCAGCGAGGACTTGCCCGCGCTCGGGTAGCCCACCAGAGCGACGTCGGCGACGGTCTTGAGCTCCAGGACGACGTCGCGCGCCTCGCCGGGCTCACCGAGCAGCGCGAAGCCGGGGGCCTTGCGGCGGGCGGAGGCCAGCGCCGCGTTGCCGAGGCCGCCGCGGCCGCCCTGGCCCGCCACGAAGGTGGTGCCCTGGCCGACCAGGTCCGCGAGGACGTTGCCCTGGCGGTCGAGGACGACGGTGCCGTCCGGGACCGGCAGGACCAGGTCCTGGCCGTCCTTGCCCGAGCGGTTGTCGCCGGCGCCGGGCTGGCCGTTGGTGGCCTTGCGGTGCGGGCTGTGGTGGTAGTCGAGGAGCGTCGTGACGTCCTGGTCTACGACCAGGATCACATCGCCGCCACGGCCGCCGTTTCCGCCGTCCGGGCCGCCGAGCGGCTTGAACTTCTCACGGTGGACGGAGGCACAGCCGTGGCCTCCGCTACCCGCGGCGACGTGCAGCTCGACGCGGTCCACGAAGGTGGTCATGGTGGGGTGCCTCCAGAAACGTACGGAAATTTCTACTGCGTGTGTGTCTATCTAGAACACGCGAAAGGCGGACCCGCTTCCCGAAACCGGGAAGAGAGGTCCGCCCTCGCAGAACTCGCTCGACGAGCGCCTAGTCAGTCGGAAGGACGACTCAGGCGACCGGAACGATGTTCACGACCTTGCGGCCACGGTGGGTACCGAACTCCACCGCACCGGCGTCCAGCGCGAACAGGGTGTCGTCCTTGCCGCGGCCGACGCCCGAGCCCGGGTGGAAGTGGGTGCCGCGCTGGCGGACCAGGATCTCACCGGCGTTGACGACCTGACCGCCGAAGCGCTTCACGCCGAGCCGCTGAGCATTGGAATCGCGACCGTTCCGAGTGGACGATGCGCCCTTCTTGTGTGCCATCTTGTCTCAGTCCCTTACTTCGCAGCCGTGGGGATACCGGTGATCTTGATCGCCGTGTACTGCTGACGGTGACCCTGACGACGGCGGTAGCCGGTCTTGTTCTTGTAGCGAAGGATGTCGATCTTCGCGCCCTTGTGGTGGTCCACGACCTCGGCCGTGACCTTGATACCGGCCAGCACCCACGGGTCGCTGGTCACGGACTCGCCGTCGACAACGAGCAGGGTCGAGAGCTCGACCGTGTCGCCAACCTTGGCGGTGGAAATCTTGTCAACCTCAACGATGTCGTCGACAGCAACCTTGTGCTGGCGACCACCGCTGCGCACGATGGCGTACACGCGGATCTCTCTCTCGCTCGGAACGGGTCCCCCGCAGTCCAGCCGCCGCAAGAAGCGAGCGGCCTCTCTCATGGCACAGGCCACGGGAGGAAAAAGGTTTACGAGGGGCGGACGTGCATAGGAACACGCCGACGGTCAAGGTTACGGGGCCGTTCCCGGAGGGTCAAACCGGCCCCGTACCCCCGCTCACGTGGTCGGTCACGCGGTCGGCTTCTCACCGTCCGGCGGCAGCGGCTTGACGCCCTTGCACAGGTCGGTCTTGTCGGCGCTGCCGGGCCAGGCCACGGCCCGCGTGCGGTCGAAGTGGGCGCGGTAGGTGTTGTGCACCGAGTCGTCGTCGACCTTCACGATCGCCTCGTCGTTCTCGCGCAGGGCGGGCGCCGTGTAGTTCTGCGAGCCGGTGAAGGAGAGCTTGTTCCGCTTGCCGTCGTACATGCCGTCGATGAGCAGGTACTTCGAGTGGACGATGTAGGGCGTCGTCAGCCGGGAGCCGGGGTGCAGCGGGTCCCGGTCGTCGTTGTAGCAGCGCACGGACGGGCCGCCGGACTTGTGCAGCTGCTCCCAGGTGCCCGGGGTGCCGTTCTGGCTCTTGGCGCTGTCCGTCTCGGCGTACAGGATGCTGACCGAGCAGCCCGCCTTCTTCAGCGAGACGAGCTTGTCGGCGATCTGCTTGCGCGTGATCTTGAAGATCGCGGCGCGCACCTTGGTGTGCTGCGTCACGCCCGCCGCGTCCTTGTAGGTGCACTTCACGTTGTTCAGGACCGAGTACATGGTGTCGGTCTCGTTCACCGTGCCGTTGCGCGGGAAGAAGTACGCCTTGTAGCGGCCGCTGCTGACCGTGCGGTAGTCCCAGTCCGCCCAGCGCTTGCCGAGCATGTCCGTGAAGTAGTCCGCGTACGCGTCGTACATCGCGGGGTTGTCCGGGAGCAGCAGCGCGTCGTTGAAGAACTTGGTGTGCGCCGACGGCGTCGAGTTCGACGTGGTCTGCACGACCACGTCCCTGGCGCCCTCGACCTGCGAGAACAGCCAGAACTTGTTGTGCATGATCGACTTGCCGTACCTCGGATCGCCCAGGCAGGACTTCCCTGCCGGGCAGAGCGACACGAACGACGGCTTGCTCCTGTCCGTGCCGAGCGCCGTCTTCAGCGTGTTGTACGAGGTGTTCGTCGGCCGGTCGCTCCTGCTGGTCTCGTCGAGCAGGATCTGCACGTGCACGCCGCGGTTCTTGGCCGCCACGAGCGCGTCGACGACCGTGGCCTCCCATACGTGGTAGACCGCGACCTTGATCGTCGAGCCGGGCACGGCGGCGTTCGTCAGCTCGATCAGCCGCGTACGTATCGCGTACTGCTGGTCGGCGGTGCCCTTCGGGTCGTTGAAGATCGGGCCCTCCGTCCAGGTCGCCGCCGTCTCCGTCTCCGCCGACGCGGTTCCCACGGATCCCGCCGCCTGGAGCCCCGCCGCCGAGAGCACCGTGGCGAGCGCCACCGCCTGGCGTCCGCCCGTGACCGGTTTCGTGGCACGGTGTCGCCCCGTGCCACGCAGGCGCGCACGCGCCATCTGACATCCCTCCCCTGACGCGGACGCGCCGTCTCCCCAACCGCGCGCTCACGCCCCTGTTCATTTATCGGATCGCATGAGTTTTACAGGTGTCTCCCTGCCCTCCAAGGCGAGGGGGGCTCATTTCACGCTTTCGAGCTGCGGAAACACATGCCCCTGGACACACAGGTGTCCCTCTGCTGGACATGAAGGTGCCCCTCTGTCCGGCGGTCTCGCCGGGCAGAGGGGCACCTGTTCACGAAGCGGTCGGCTTCGCCGAAGAGGGGTCAGCCCTCGTCGGCAGCGCTCGCGGAGACGCCGGTCGGCGTCTGTTCCGCGGCCGCGGCCTTCTTCGCCGTCGCCTTCGACGCCTTCTTGGCCGTCGTCTTCTTGGCGGCCGTCTTCTTGGCCGCGGTCTTCTTGGCCGCGGTCTTCTTGGCCGTCGCCTTCTTCGCGGTCTTGCGCGCCGTCTTCTTGGCCGGAACCGCTTCCTCGACGGGGGCCTCGGCGTCCGCCTTGTCCGCGGGCTTGTCCGCAGGCTTGTCCGCCGACGGGACGACCACGACGGCCGTCTCCTCGGACGTGGTCGGCGCCGTGGCCTTGCGCACCGCACGGCGGCGCGGACGGGCCGGCGCGGCGTCGGCGACGGGCGCCTCGGCCACGGGCTCGGCCACCGGCTCGGCGACGGGCTCCGCCACCGGCTCGGCCTTCGGCGCCTCGGTTCCGACGCTCTCCGCGGCCTTCGGCGAACCGGCGGGCGACGTCGCCTTGCGGACCGCACGACGACGCGTACGTCCCTTCGGCGCGGCGTCCTCCACCGGAGCCTCGGGAGCCGCGGCAGCCGCCTCGGCGGCCTCGGGCGTGCCGACCACCGGGTCCTCGGCGGCCGGGGCCTCCGCGCGCGGGGCCTCGGCCTCGACGACGACCGGCTCCTTGGCCTCGGCCTCGGCCTTGGCGGCCTTCTTCTCGGCGGCCTTCTCCGCGGCCTTGGCCTTCTTGCCGGACTTCTTCGACACCGCCCTGGGGGCTTCGGCCTGCACAGCCTCGTCCTTCGGGGCCTCGACCGGAGCGGACTCCGCCCGCGGGGCACCGGCCGGAGCCGAGGCCCGTCGGGTCGCGCGGCGGCGCGAACGGCCACGGGAGGCGGCTGCCTCGGCCTCGGCCGCGCTGCTGTAGAGCTCCTCGTCCGGGACGAACTCGGGCTCGGGCAGGGCCACCGGAGCGGCGACCTCGGCGGCCACCTCTGCCTCGGTCTCGGTCTCCGCGGCGCCGTCCGCCGACTCCACCTCGTGCGTGTGCTCGTGACCGTGGTCCTGGTGGTCCGAGCCGCCGCGGCCGCGCTTCTTGCGCTTGCCGCCGCCACCGGAGGAGGTCGGCTGCTCCATGTGCACGATCACGCCACGGCCGTTGCAGTGCACGCAGGTCTCGGAGAAGGACTCCAGGAGACCCTGGCCGACGCGCTTACGCGTCATCTGGACCAGGCCGAGCGAGGTGACCTCGGCGACCTGGTGCTTCGTACGGTCACGTCCGAGGCATTCGAGCAGGCGCCGCAGGACGAGGTCGCGGTTCGACTCCAGGACCATGTCGATGAAGTCGATGACGACGATGCCGCCGAGGTCGCGCAGGCGCAGCTGGCGGACGATCTCCTCGGCCGCCTCCAGGTTGTTCCTCGTGACGGTCTCTTCGAGGTTGCCGCCCTGACCGGTGAACTTCCCGGTGTTGACGTCGACGACGATCATCGCCTCGGTCTTGTCGATCACCAGCGAACCACCGCTCGGCAGCCAGACCTTGCGGTCCAGGGCCTTGGCGAGCTGCTCGTCGATGCGGTACGTCGCGAAGACGTCGACCTCGGAGGTCCACTTGGAGAGGCGGTCCGCCAGGTCGGGCGCGACGTGCGAGACGTATCCGTGGATGGTCTGCCACGCGTCGTCGCCGCTGACGATGACCTTGGAGAAGTCCTCGTTGAAGATGTCGCGCACGACGCGGACGGTCATGTCCGGCTCGCCGTACAGCAGGCTGGGCGAGCTCGTCGAGGTCGCCTTCGCCTTCTTCTGAATGTCCTCCCACTGCGCCTGCAGACGCTCGACGTCACGGCGCAGCTCGTCCTCGCTCGCGCCCTCGGCCGCGGTGCGCACGATGACGCCGGCGTCCTCGGGAACGATCTTCTTGAGGATGGTCTTCAGGCGCGCGCGCTCGGTGTCGGGCAGCTTGCGGCTGATGCCGGTCATCGAGCCCTCGGGCACGTAGACCAGGTAGCGGCCCGGCAGCGAGACCTGGCTGGTCAGGCGGGCGCCCTTGTGGCCGATCGGGTCCTTGGTGACCTGCACGAGGACCGACTGGCCCGACTTCAGGGCGGACTCGATACGGCGCGGCCCGTTGGCCATGCCGAGCGCCTCGAAGTTGACCTCACCGGCGTACAGCACCGCGTTGCGGCCCTTGCCGATGTCGATGAAGGCGGCCTCCATGGACGGCAGCACGTTCTGGACCTTGCCCAGGTAGACGTTGCCGACGTACGAGGTGGCCTGCTCCTTGTTGACGTAGTGCTCGACGAGCACGTTGTCCTCGAGGACGCCGATCTGGGTGCGCTCGCCGTTCTGGCGGACGACCATCACGCGCTCGACGGCCTCGCGGCGCGCCAGGAACTCGGCCTCGGTGATGATCGGCACACGGCGGCGGCCCTGCTCGCGGCCCTCGCGGCGGCGCTGCTTCTTGGCCTCCAGACGGGTCGAGCCCTTGATGGACTGGACCTCGTCGGCGCCGGTACCGGCCTCGCGCTCCGCGTCCTTCCCACGCCGTTCCCTCGGCTCACGGACCTTGACGACCGTGCGCTCCGGGTCGCCGTCGCCCGGCTCGCCCTCGGCGGAGTCACCGGCACGACGGCGGCGGCGACGGCGCCGACGGCTGCTGCTGGAGCCGGAGGACGACTCCTGAGCCGCCTCCTCGCTCTCCTCGGCGTCCTGCTCGGCGTCGTCCGACGCGTCCTCGTCGGCCGACTGCTCGGCGGCGGTGTCATCGGCCTCGGCCGCGGCGTCGTTCTGCTCGGCGTCCTGGTCGGCGGAGTCACCGCGGCGACGGCGACGGCCACCACGACGGCGACGGCGGCCCTGGCGCTCGCCGGACTCCTCCGTGTCGTCGTCGGACTCGGCCTGCTCGGCGGCGTCCTCGACCGGCTCTGCGGGGGCGGCGGCGTCATCGGCCGGGGCGGCCTCGGCCTTGGCGGGCTCGCGCTCCTCGGCGACGGCGGGCTGCTCGTCCGCGGCGCGACGGCGGCGGCGACGGCGCGGTGCCGTCTCCTCCTCCACCACCACGGGGGCGGGCTCGGCCGCCTCCTCCTCCGCGGCCTCGGCGGCGGCCGCGGCGGCGGCGCGCTCCGGGGTCTGGAACATCGGCTCGGCGAACACCGGCGCCTGGAAGACGGCGACGGCCGGGCGGGCGGGCCTGCGGCCGCCGTCATCGGCGGACTCGTCGGCGCCCTGGGCGGCCTTGCGGGCCTTCTGCGCGGAGGGCGCGGAGAAGCCGGTGGCCGCGGTCTTGCGGGTGGCACGGCGGCGCGTGCGGCCGCGGGGGGCGTCCTCGTCCGTGGACTCGGCGTCGGCGGCGGGCGCGGCAGCGGCGGGGGCGTTGGCCTCCTCGACGGCTGCGGCCTTCTTCGCCGGCTTCTGGGCGGCCTTCTCGGAAGCCCTGTCCGTGGCCTTCGGCTCGGCGGTCTTCGCCTCGGCGGCCTTCGTCCCGGTCTGCGCCTCGGCGGAGGCGGCCGAAGCGGCGGGCGCGGACGCGCTGCGGGTGGCGCGGCGGCGCGTACGACGCGGCGCGGCCTCCTCGGCGACCGGCTCGGGCTGAGTCTCGGGCTCGGCCTTGGCGTCGGCCTTGGCCTCGGCCTTGTTCTCGCTCTTGGTGTCCGCCGCGACCTCGGCGGGGGCTTCCTCGGCGGCGGCCTGCGGCGCACCGGCGGGTGCGGAGGCGCGGCGGGTCGCGCGACGGCGCGTGCGCGGGGCGGGAGCGGCCTCGGCGGCCTTCTCCTCGGCCTTCTCGGCCTGCTCCGCGGCGGGCACGGGCGCCTCGACGGCGGGCTCCGTCGCCTCGGCGGTCTGCGGCGCACCGGCCGGCGCGGAGGCACGGCGGGTCGCGCGACGGCGCGTACGCGGGGCGGGAGCGGCCTCGGCGGCCGGAGCGGGAGCCTCGGCGGCCGCGGCCACCTCTTCGGTCTCCTCGTTCTCCTCGGCCTCTACGGCCTCGTCGTTCTCGTCGGCGGTGATGTCATCGGCGGCGGGGGCGGCCGGTATGGCCGGGGCCGCGGTCTCGGCGGTGCCGGCCGGCGGACCCGCCGGACGCGACGCGGCGCGGCGCCTGCGGCGCGGCGGCAGGGTGTCGCTGGGGGTGTTGTTCTGCGAGCCCTCAGTGGGTTCGTTCGGCTCAAGCATGCGGGCGGTTCTCCCGTCACGCTCCCGGGCGCCGCGCCTGATCCGGTGATGTCCGCGGCCCTCGCCTGTTGCGCGGGGCCGCCATCCGGGGGCGTGGGCGCCGCACGGGAGCTCTCTATGTCTTGTCTCGCCGGTTCCGTACGCCCATGTGCGGACGGCCTGGCGAAAGTCTCGGTCAGTGCGCTGCCCGACCCAGGTGGCTCCCGAGTACGAGGGCGGCGCGTTGACGTACGTCCTTTAGCGGGGGCCTTCCGGCGCCGGCGCCTTCGCGGCGGCAGATACGGCGGCCGTGGGTGGTGCGGCCGTGACTGCCTCGCGGTCGGGCGCGAGCGGGTCGGTCACCGTGCCGGTCTCTTCATCGAAAAGCCCCTGCGCCAGCCTGGTCACCGCTGCGGGGACCGGCGGCGCCAGGTCGGCCACAGCTCGGAGACCGGACAGGACGTCGTCAGGTCGTACGGCAGGTGTCACGTGCCGAACAACCAGCCGCAGTATCGCACAGGGCTTGTCGGTCGGCCTATCAGTGTCGTGAGCGGTCGCCTCGCCGTCGGGGACGGCCGCGAGGCTCACGACGGCCTCGCGCGCGTCGAAGGTGCGCATGCCGTTCTTGGTGCGGCGCTGGACCTCGACCTGCTCGGCGGCCGTGAACGCCTCGGCGGCGCGCTGTGCCTCAGCAGGCTCCACGCCGTCCAGGCGCAGCTCCCAGATGGAGGCGGTCAGCCGGTCGGCGAGCCCGGAGGTACGGGACTCGACGGCGTCGACGATGTCGAGCCCCGCGGGCATCGACTCGTCGAGGAGCTCACGGAGCTTCTCCGGGTCGCGCGGCGCGGTGAGCGCGATCTCCAGGTACTCGGCCTCACTGCCTGTGCCGGTGGGTGCGGCATTGGCGTACGACACCTTGGGGTGCGGTGTGAACCCCGCCGAGTACGCCATGGGCACCTCGGCGCGGCGCAGCGCACGCTCGAAGGCGCGCTGGAAGTCACGGTGGCTGGTGAACCGGAGGCGGCCGCGCTTGGTGTAGCGCAGTCGGATGCGCTGCACCGCGGGTGCGGGCGGCGGGCCTTCGGGCTGTCGCTTGCCCAGTGTCGTTCAGTCCTTCGTGAGTGCGGTCGTACTGCTACCTAGAGTACGTGTCCCCGGCGTGTCCGGTTCCCGCCGGGCCATCGGTACGGGGGTCGGCTCGCCGGCCGCGGCCGGTACCGGGACCCGCTCCTTCGGTGCGCCGAACAGCATGCGGCGCACGTCGGCCCGTGCCTGGCGCACGCTCTCCCGTGCGGAGGCGAGGGCCTGCCGGGTCGCGCGGCCGACGCTCTTGAGCGCCTGGGCGGTGGGCCGCAGCACTGTGTCACGGACCACATGCCCGACGGGCGTGAACACCGACCGGTACACCCACCGCACCGGCTCGACGAAGATCCACCTCAGGAGCTTGCCGAGGAAGCGGCCCACGACCAGGGAGATGTGCCCGGCGATGCGCCAGGCATGGCCGATCGCGTCGGCGATCTCCCGCGCGACGACGGCGATCGCCCGCCCGATCGGCGTGAGCACCCACCGCCACACGGCGACGGCGGGGACGACGAAGATCCAGCGACACAGCGTCGTGACGACCGTCCACAGGCCCCGCGCCAGCCAGGCGATGCCGTGTCCGATCGGGGTCAGCACGCGCGCGTACAGCCATACCGCGGGCACCACGAGCAGGACGTGGCCCAGCCAGGCGAGCGCGATGCCGACCGGCACGACCACGTACCGCCAGAGCCCCACCCAGGGCCACACGAAGAGCGCCTTGAACAGCCACGTCAGGGCGATGCCGATGCCGTGTCCGAGGGGCGTCAGCACGCGCGCGTACAGCCACACCGCGGGTACGACGAACAGAACCCGGCCCAGCCAGGCGATGCCGTGTCCGATCGGGGTCAGCACGCGCGCGTAGAGCCATGCCGCGGGGTCCACGACCAGGACCCGGCCCAGCCAGGCGAGTCCCTTGCCGACCGGCACGAGCACGTACCGCCAAAGGCCCACCCACGGCCACACGAACGCGGCCTTGAACAGCCACGTCAGGACCGTGCCGATGCCGCGCCCGACCGGCCGCAGCGCCCTGAGGTACACGAAGCGGCCGCACACGGCGAGCGCGTCCCACACCAGGCGCACCGGCACGACGAGGACGAGGACGACGATCCGCACCGGAAGGCGGACAGCGACGGCGAGACACCCCTCGGCCTGCGGGGGTGCGGCGGGCAGTGGCTGCTCCACTTGCGGCTGCGCGAGGTGCGAGGGGTGCTCCACCTGCGGCCGCGCGGGGCGCGGCGGCCGCTCGACCTGCTGGTCGGGCCGCTTTTCGAGGTCCATGTCGTCCTAGACGCGTGCGGTGTCGGTTCGGATCCAGTAGCGGAGCTTTCCGCCCCGCTCGTCCTCGAAGGCGCCGCCCGCGGCCTCGATGACCTTGCGGGATCCGGTGTTGTCGGTGTCGCAGGTCACCAGGACGGATTCCAGGCCGAGTTCGGCGGCGTACGGCAGACAGGCCCGGAGCATCTCGGTGGCGTGGCCGCGGCGGCGGGCGGTGGGGCGTACGTCGTAGCCGATGTGGCCGCCGTACTCGCGAAGGAAGCGGGTGGCGACGGTGTGCCGGACGGAGATGCGGCCCACGTAGTTCGCGCCGTCGGCGTACCAGAGCGTGGTGACGGGGACGCCGAGCGGTTCGGCGGGGTGCGCGGCGGCGCGGACCTCGGCGACGTAGGCCGCGAAGACACCGGGGTCCCGCCACCTTCCCGCGTAGTCGCGCAGGGTGTGGCCGAGCGTCGTGTCGTCGTCCGGGCCGCCGCGCCCCTCGGCCCGGAACTCCTCCATCGCGGCGATGAAGGAGTGGTGCACCAGGCCCGAGGGCGGGGCGAGTCGAGGCACTGCCAGGTGTCTCGGTTACTTCACGACCGTGAGCGGCAGCAGCTTCTTGCCGGTCGGGCCGATCTGGATGTGCGTGTCCATCTGCGGGCACACGCCGCAGTCGAAGCACGGGGTCCAGCGGCAGTCCTCGACCTCGGTCTCGTCGAGGGCGTCCTGCCAGTCCTCCCAGAGCCAGTCCTTGTCGAGACCGGAGTCCAGGTGGTCCCAGGGCAGGACCTCTTCGTACGTGCGCTCGCGCGTCGTGTACCAGTCGACGTCTACGCCCATCTCGGGCAGCGTCTTGTCGGCACAGCGCATCCAGCGCTCGTACGAGAAGTACTCACGCCAGCCGTCGAAGCGGCCGCCGTCCTCGTAGACGGCGCGGATGACGGAGCCGATGCGGCGGTCGCCGCGCGAGAGCAGGCCCTCGACGATGCCGGGCTTGCCGTCGTGGTAGCGGAAGCCGATCGAGCGGCCGTACTTCTTGTCGCCGCGGATCTTGTCGCGGAGCTTCTCCAGACGGGCGTCCGTCTCCTCGGAGCTCAGCTGCGGGGCCCACTGGAACGGCGTGTGGGGCTTGGGCACGAAGCCGCCGATCGACACCGTGCAGCGGATGTCGTTCGATCCGGAGACCTCGCGGCCCTTCTGGATGACCTTCGTCGCCATGTCGGCGATCTGCAGGACGTCGTCGTCGGTCTCGGTGGGCAGGCCGCACATGAAGTACAGCTTCACCTGACGCCAGCCGTTGCCGTACGCGGTCGAGACGGTGCGGATGAGGTCTTCCTCGGACACCATCTTGTTGATGACCTTGCGGATGCGCTCGGAGCCGCCCTCGGGAGCGAAGGTCAGGCCCGACCGGCGGCCGTTCCTGGTCAGCTCGTTGGCGAGGTCGATGTTGAAGGCGTCGACGCGGGTCGAGGGGAGGGACAGACCGATCTTGTCCTCCTCGTACCGGTCGGCGAGGCCCTTGGCTACCTCCGCGATCTCCGTGTGGTCCGCGGAGGACAGCGAGAGCAGGCCGACCTCCTCGAAGCCGGTCGCCTTGAGACCCTTCTCCACCATGTCGCCGATGCCGGTGATGCTTCGCTCCCGCACGGGGCGCGTGATCATGCCGGCCTGGCAGAAACGGCAGCCGCGGGTGCAGCCGCGGAAGATCTCCACGGACATGCGCTCGTGGACGGTCTCGGCGAGCGGGACGAGGGGCTGCTTGGGGTAGGGCCACTCGTCGAGGTCCATGACGGTGTGCTTGGACACGCGCCAGGGCACCCCGGACTTGTTCGGCACGACGCGGCCGATGCGGCCGTCCGGGAGGTACTCGACGTCGTAGAACGCGGGTACGTAGACCGAACCGGTCCTGGCCAGGCGGAAGAGGACCTCCTCGCGGCCGCCGGGGCGGCCTTCCGCCTTCCAGGCGCGGATGATCTCCGTCATGTCGAGGACGGCCTGCTCGCCGTCGCCGATGATGGCGGCGTCGATGAACTCGGCGATCGGCTCGGGGTTGAAGGCGGCGTGGCCTCCGGCGAGCACGATCGGGTCCTCGACGGTGCGGTCCTTGGACTCCAGCGGGATGCCCGCGAGGTCCAGGGCCGCCAGCATGTTGGTGTAGCCGAGCTCGGTGGAGAAGCTGAGCCCGAAGACGTCGAAGGCCTTCACCGGGCGGTGGCTGTCCACCGTGAACTGCGGGACCTGGTGCTCGCGCATCAGGGCTTCCAGGTCCGGCCACACGCTGTAGGTGCGCTCGGCGAGGACGCCCTGGCGCTCGTTGAGTACCTCGTAGAGGATCATGACGCCCTGGTTGGGCAGCCCCACCTCGTACGCGTCCGGGTACATGAGCGCCCAGCGGACGTCGCACTCGTCCCAGTCCTTGACGGTGGAGTTGAGCTCCCCTCCGACGTACTGGATGGGCTTCTGCACATGCGGGAGCAGCGCTTCCAGGCGTGGGAAGACGGACTCGACAGGCATCGCGGTGTCTCTCATGAGCTGGCAGGGGTGACCATCAAGCGTACCCCGGCCGTCAGCCGCCCAGCGCCGCCCGCAATTTCCCCCGGGACGCCTCGGCCCACACCCCCGGCAGTTCCCGCTCCCGGTCGGCGGCGGCCGCCTCCTCCTGGCCGTACAGAAGTCCCCAGGTGAAGGCGGACTCCCCCGCCAGGTGCGCCTGGATCGCCAGGGCGCGCAGGGCCTCGCGGGCGACCACGCTGTCCTGGTGGTCGCCGAGCACGGTCTGCACGGCCTTCATCCGCTTCGCGAACCGCTTGGCGGGCTTGCCGAGCGCGGGGGTGGCCGCCTCACCCGCGTACCGGGCGCGCTTGGCGGCCTTGCGGGCGTCGTGCATGGCCGCGTCGCGCTCCTGTCCCGGCGGCAGCACGAGGGCGTGCTCGACGCGGGTGGCGAGGCGGGCGTAGTCCTTGAGGATCGACTTGGGCAGGGCCTCGGCGGGCGGCGTGGCGGCTCCGGAGCGCAGCGGGGGCGCCGCGAGGAGGGCGTCGAGCGTGTCCAGGAGCGCGAGGTACCGCTTGCCGTCGAGCACGGCCACGGTCCTGCGCCGGGAGCCCGCGCGGCGGGCGACGGTCCAGATGCGCAGCCGGCCGCGCACGGGGCCGAGGAGGAGGGTCCTCGGCACGGCGGAGATGCGGGACGTGAGCCGCTCGGTGAGGACCTCGCGGTCCCGGTCGACGCCCAACTCGCCCGCCAGCCACTTGAGTTCCTCGCCCACCGGGTCGGTGACCGTGCGGTCGAGGATCTTCCGGTACGTCTTGAAGGCGCTGCGCATGCGCCGGGTGGCGACCCGCATCTGGTGCACGGCGTCGGGCAGGTCGCGGCGGACGGCGGGGTCGAGCGAGACGATCGCGTCGCGCTGGGCGCGGAGGTAGCCGAGGACGTGGTCCCCCGCGGTCGCGGCCCCCTCGCCGACGGCCTCGCGCACCGCATCGGCCACGGCCTCGCTCTTGCCGGCCTTCGCCCCGCCGCCCGTGCCGACCTCGGTCCTTGCCTTCTTCGCGGCGCGCTTCTTCTGGGTGCGTTCCTTGGGTGCGCTCTCCTTGGGTGCGCTCTCCTTGGGTACGCGCTCCTTCGGCGCGGTCTCGGACAGCGCCCTGGCCAGCTTCGACGACGAGGAGGAGCGCCGTGCGCCCGCCTTCTTCAGCTTCTTCTCGACCTTGTCGAGGAGTGCCGGGTCACCGTCGTCCGCCAGTTCGACCTCGGCCTCGGACCACGCGGCGGTGCCCTCCCCTCCGGTGAGCCGCTCGGCCCGTACGCCGTCGACGCTGACCTCGGCGAGCAGGGCGCCGTCCGCGTCGACGAGGTGGCGCAGGTCGCGTGCGGACAACAGCCGGACGATCGGGACGAGTTCGGCCTCGCGGACCCGGGAGCGCACCAGACCGAGCAGAGCGCGCGGCACCCCGGCCGACAGCGGCGCCCGCACCTCGTCCCGCACGCCGTCGGCGAGCGACACCGGCAGCTTCAGGTGCCAGCCCGCGTCGTCACCGCCGGTGCGGCGGCGCAACGTGATCGAGGCGGCGGCGAGACGCTGGTCGAGGGTGTCCCAGTAGACGGCGTCCAGTTCGACGACGCCTTTGTCGACCACGTCCGCGACCCCGGGAACGCCGGTCAGATCAGGCAGCGCCGCGTCCGCCTCGACCTCGTACTTCCGCTCGATCTCGCGCTTGGTCTCCGCCATGAACCGAATCTAGACGCGAATCAGCGCGCTGGGCAGCCCCGCGACGGCACCCAGCGGAGCGGCTAGGCCGACATCGGCCGTTGGACCTTGATCGACTGGAGCAGGCCGACGGCCACCCAGACCGCGAACATCGACGTGCCTCCGTACGACACGAAGGGCAGCGGGAGACCTGCCACCGGCATGATGCCGAGCGTCATGCCGATGTTCTCGAAGGACTGGAAGGCGAACCATGCGATGATCCCGGCGGCGACGATCGTGCCGTACAGCTCGGTCGTCTCGCGCGCGATCCGGCAGGCGCGCCACAGGACGACGCCGAGCAGGACCAGGATCGCGCCCGCGCCCACGAAGCCGAGCTCCTCGCCCGCGACCGTGAAGACGAAGTCGGTCTGCTGCTCGGGGACGAACTGTCCTGTGGTCTGCGAGCCCTTGAACAGGCCCGTGCCGGTCAGGCCGCCCGAACCGATCGCGATGCGCGCCTGGTTGGTGTTGTAGCCGACGCCCGCCGGGTCGAGCGCGGGGTTGGCGAAGGCCGCGAAGCGGGCGATCTGGTAGTCGTCCAGGACGCCGAGCTGCCATATGGCGACGCCACCGGCGACGCCCGCGCCGACCAGGCCGAAGACCCAGCGGTTGGAGGCGCCCGAGGCGAGCAGGACGCCGAGCACGATCATCGCCATCACCATGACCGAGCCGAGGTCGGGCATCAGCATGACGATCATGATCGGCACGGCGGCGAGGCCGAGTGCCTGCACGACCGTGCGGTGGTCGGGGTGTTCCTTGTCGCCCGCGTCGACGCGGGCGGCGAGCAGCACCGCCATGCCCAGGATGATCGTGATCTTGCAGAACTCGGACGGCTGGAGCGACTGGCCCGCGATCACGATCCACGCGTGGGCGCCGTTGATGGTCGCGCCGAGCGGGGTCAGGACGAGCAGCACCAGGAAGACCGAGACGCCGTAGAGGATCGGCACCGCGGTGCGCAGCGTGCGGTGGCCGAGCCAGACCGTGCCCGCCATCAGGGCGAGGCCGATGCCGATGTTGATGACGTGCTTGATCAGGAAGGCGTACGGGTCGTCACCGACGAGCTCGGTGCGGTTGCGGGTCGCGGAGTAGACGAGCGCGGAGCCGATCGCGGAGAGCGCGAGGGCGGCGAGGAGCATCGGCCAGTCGAGCCGGCGCACCATCGAGTCGCGGGCCAGGAGCCGGGACATGCTGGAGCGCTCGGGGCCGTATCCCGAGACGGAGAAGCCATTGTTCATGGTCATGGGCGCAGCCCATTCGTTGGAAGGGTGGTGGTGGGAGACGGGCGGGCCATGGGCTAGTCCCGCCTCCAGTTGGCCGTGGGACCGGCCGCGAGTTCCTGCTGCTCGGCCGGCGGCTTGGGCGCCTCGGGCTTGTACGGCTTGATCTTCGGGGAGTCGATGGAGCCGTCGGTCTCGATCTTCGGCAGGTTCTTCTGCGGCTCGGGCAGGAGCGCCTTCTTCTTGTCCTGGTTGCCGTTCTCGTCCAGGCCGTAGATCGCGTCGTAGATCTTGCGGACGGCGGGGCCCGATGCGCCGGAACCCGTACCGCCCTGGGAGATCGTCATGACGATCGAGTAGTCCTTGGTGTACGTCGCGAACCACGAGGTGGTCTGCTTGCCGTAGACCTCGGCGGTACCCGTCTTGGCGTGCATCGGGATCTTGTCCTGCGGCCAGCCGCCGAACCGCCACGCGGCCGTACCGCGCGTCGCGACGTCCGCGAGCGCACCGTCTATGTCCTTGCGCAGCTCGGCGTTCATCGGCAGCTTGCCGTGCGACCTGGGCTCGATCTCCTGGACCTGCTTGCCGTCGGCGCTGATGATCGCCTTGCCGACGGTGGGGTCGTAGAGGGTGCCGCCGTTGGCGATGGCGGAGTAGATCGTGGCCATCTGGATCGGCGTGACGAGGGTGTCGCCCTGGCCGATGGAGTAGTTGACGGAGTCACCGGCACGCATCTTCATGCCTTCGAGGCAGTTCTCGTACGCGATGCGCTCGGCGTAGTCGCCGCTCTTCTTGCCCTGCTTGCACCAGGCGTCCTTGTTGGCCTTCCAGTAGTCCTTCTTCCACTGGCGGTCGGGGACGCGGCCGCTGACCTCGTTGGGGAGGTCGACGCCGGTCTCCTTGCCGAGGCCGAACTGGTGGGCGGTCTTGTAGAACCAGTCCTTGGCGTCCTTCTTGGGCTTGTTGCCGCCGTCCTTGGCCCACTGGTCGTGGCTGAGCTTGTAGAAGACGGTGTCGCAGGAGACCTCCAGGGCCTGGCCGAGGGTGATGCTGCCGTGGCCCTTGGACTCGAAGTTCTTGAAGGTCTGGCCGCCGATGGAGTACGAACTCGGGCACGGGTAGCGGTCGTTGAACTCGTAGCCCGCGTTGACCGCGGCGGCCGTCGGGATGACCTTGAAGATCGATCCGGGGGCGGCCTGGCCCTGGATGGCGCGGTTCAACAGCGGGTAGTTGGACTTCTTGCCGGTGAGCTGGGCGTAGTCCTTGCCGGAGATGCCGCCGACCCAGGCGTTCGGGTCGTACGACGGGTTGGAGGCCATGGAGACGATGCGTCCGGTCTTGTTCTCCATGACGACGACGGCGCCCGCGTCGGCCTTGTAGTTCTCCCCGGTGTTCTTGTCGAACTCGTCGCGGGCCTTCTTCATCGCGTCGTTGAGCCAGTACTCGGAGACGGCCTGCACGCGCGCGTCGATGCTGGTGACGACGTTCGCGCCGGGCTCGGCCTTGTCGGACTTGGCCTTGCCGATGACGCGGCCGAGGTTGTCGACCTCGTAGCGGGTCACGCCGGCCTTGCCGCGCAGCTGCTTGTCGTACGTACGCTCAAGACCCGAGCGGCCCACCTGGTCGGAGCGCAGGAACGGGGAGTCGGTGTCCTTGGCCTTGTTGATCTCGTCGTCGGTGACGGGCGAGAGGTAGCCGAGGACCTGCGCGGTGTTGGACTTGCCGGGCGCGGGGTAGCGGCGCACGGCGGTGGGCTCGGCAGTGATGCCGGGGAAGTCCTCGGAGCGCTCGCGGATCTGCAGGGCCTGCTTGGCGGTGGCCTCGTCGGTGATCGGGATGGGCTGGTAGGGCGAGCCGTTCCAGCAGGGCTGGGGGGTCTTGGAGTCGCAGAGGCGGACCTTGTCGGCGACGTCCTTGTAGCTCATGTCCAGGACGTCGGCGAGCTTTTCGAGGACCGCCTTGCCGTCGTCCTTCATCTTCATCAGGTCCGTGCGGGACGCGGAGACGACGAGACGGGTCTGGTTGTCGGCGATGGGCACGCCGCGGGCGTCGAGGATCGAGCCACGCACGGCGGGCTGGACGACCTGCTGGACGTGGTTGCCCGAGGCCTCCTTGGCGTACTCCTCGCCGTTGCGGATCTGGAGGTACCAGAGGCGGCCGCCGAGGGTGAGCAGGAGGGAGACGACGAGGATCTGGATGACGACGAGGCGGATCTGCACGCGTGGGGTGCGGCCCGTCTCCGGAATGTTGGTCACTTCTCCCCTCCCCTGCTGCGTCCCCTGCGGTGTCCCTCGGTGCGGTCGGCGAAGTGATGCGACCTCACAGGCGCTTGACCCCCTTGATGCGTCCGGCGCGGGCGACGCGGGCCTTGGCGGCCTTGGCCCGCAGTCCGCCGCGCTGGTTGCCGATGCGCAGTCCTGTGCCGGACGAGAGCCAGCCGGAGGAGACGTCGGCAGCCTTGTTGGCCGGGGAGTTCTCCCCCAGCGGGTCGTTCTCGGCGCGCCGCGCGAGCGCGATGATCAGCGGCACGGTGAAGGGCGCGAGCAGCAGGTCGTAGAGCGCGGCGGTGAAGAGCAGCCCGCCCAGGCCCACATGGCGGGCCGCGGTGTCCCCGACGAGGGCGCCCACGCCCGCGTACAGCAGGGTCGAGCCGATGGCGGCGCCGACGACCACGACGAGCGGCCCGGTGGCCGAGCGAAGGCGGCCGGTCTCGGGCTTGGCGAGCCCGGCGAGGTAGCCGATGACGCAGAGCACGAGCGCGTACCGCCCGGCGGCGTGGTCGGCGGGCGGCGCGAGGTCGCAGAGGAGCCCCGCGCCGAAGCCGATGAGGGCGCCGCCGACGTGGCCGTAGACGAGGGCGAGGCCGAGGACGGTGAGCAGGACGAGATCGGGGACGGCGCCGGGCAGCTGGAGCCGGGCCAGGACGCTGACCTGGATGACCAGGGCGACGACGACCAGCGTGGTGGAGAGCAGGATTCGGTTGAAGCGCATGGTCCGGTCTCCTACTGCTCGTCGCCGTTGCCGGCCGGGGGCTGTCCTGACGGGGTGGCCGTGACGGTCACCGTCGGGGTCGGCTTGGGCTTGGCGGGCTTGGGCGGCAGGACCGTGTCACGCGGGTCCTCGCGGGGCGCCTCGACGACGACGCCGACGATGTCGAGCTTGGTGAATCCGACGTACGGCTTCACGTAGACGTTGCGGGTGAGGTCGCCGCCGGACGGGTCGACGCGGACGACCTCGCCGACGGGTACGCCGGGCACGAACGGCTTGTCGGCCTGCGAGCCGAAGGTGACCAGGCGGTCGCCCTTCTTGACCTTGGCCTTGCCGTTGAGGAGCTGCACGGAGAGCGGGCGGTCGCCCTGTCCGGTGGCGAAGCCGAGCTCGTCGGTCTTCTCCATGCGGGTGCCGACGGTGAAGTCGGGGTCGTTGGCGAGCAGGACGGTCGCGGTGTCGGGGCCGACCGTGGTGACGCGGCCGACCAGGCCGTCGCCGTTCAGGACGGTCATGTCGCGCTTGAGTCCGTCCTTCGCGCCGGCGTCGATGGTGACGGTCCAGGAGAAGCCCTGGGCCGCTCCTATGCCGATGACCTCGGCGCCCTTGATGCCGTACTGCCCGGCGCCCGCCTTCTTCAGCATGCTGTCGAGCTGGCGCACACGGCTGCGGTTGCGGTCGTCGCTGCCGAGCTTGGCCTTCAACGCGGCGTTCTGCCGCTCCAGTTCGGCGATGCGGTCGTGGCGCTCGCCGGAGTCGCGGACCGCGCCGATGGCGTTGCCGATCGGGTCGACGGCCGAGGACACCCCCTCTTCGACCGGACCGAAGACCGTGGCGGCGGCCTGGCGGGCACCGTCGACCGGTGAGTCCTCGCCGCCGCGGATGTCCACCGTGATCAATGCGAACGCGATGGCGATCAGCAGCACCAGGAGCAGCCGGCTCTCTCGTGTGTCCCTCACGTGCGGCGGCGTGCCTTCCTCAATCGGATTCCGTGGAATCTGCGGGTTCCACGGGGTTCTGGGGAATTCTTATGCCTTGCCTATATATCAACGATCCGCCGCACGAGGTGGCAGGCACTCGTACGGCGGACGTTTCGCGTCAGGTCATCTGCGCGGCTGGGCGTCGAGCACCTGCTGCAACGCCTCGAACTCCTCGACACACTTGCCGGAGCCGAGCGCCACGCTGTCCAGCGGGTCCTCGGCGATGTGGATCGGCATGCCCGTCTCGCGGCGGAGCCGCTCGTCGAGCCCGCGCAGCAGGGCGCCGCCACCGGTGAGAACGATGCCACGGTCCATGACGTCACCCGACAGCTCGGGCGGACACTTGTCGAGGGTCGTCTTGACGGCGTCGACGATCGCGTTGACCGGCTCCTCGATGGCCTTGCGGACCTCGGCCGCGGAGATGACGACGGTCTTGGGCAGCCCGGAGACCAGGTCCCGGCCGCGGATCTCGGTGTGCTCGTCGGCGTCCATGTCGTACGCCGAACCGATGGTGATCTTGATCTGCTCGGCCGTGCGCTCGCCGAGGAGGAGGGAGTACTCCTTCTTGATGTGCTGGATGATCGCGTTGTCCAGCTCGTCGCCCGCGACGCGGATGGACTGCGCCGTGACGATTCCGCCGAGCGAGATGACGGCGACCTCGGTGGTGCCGCCGCCGATGTCCACCACCATGTTGCCCGTGGCCTCGTGGACCGGCAGGCCGGAGCCGATGGCCGCGGCCATGGGCTCCTCGATGATGTGCACCTGGCGCGCGCCGGCCTGCGAGGAGGCCTCGATGACGGCGCGGCGCTCGACGCCGGTGATGCCGGAGGGCACACAGACGACGACGCGCGGCCTGGCGAGGTAGCGCCGCTTGTGGATCTTCAGGATGAAGTAGCGGAGCATCCGCTCGGTGATCTCGAAGTCGGCGATGACGCCGTCCTTCAGCGGGCGCACCGCCACGATGTTGCCGGGCGTGCGCCCGATCATCTTCTTCGCTTCGGCACCGACCGCGAGGATGCCACCGGTGTTGGTGTTGATCGCGACGACGGACGGCTCGTTGAGTACGATCCCCCGACCCCTGACGTACACCAGCGTGTTGGCGGTCCCGAGGTCGACAGCCATGTCACGGCCGATGAACGACATGTTGTTCCCCATGAGGATGCGTCTGGCCTTCCCTAGTGGAGCGTGTGATGGCTTTTTAGGTAGGCGAGGTGGGTGCTGTGTGGCAGTGGAGGCTTCCATCGTAGTCTCGGCCGCACCAAGACGGCGCGAGGGTCTTCGCCATTGTCAGCAGATGATGTGCCGCCCCGCCTTTGGAGACGTGCCATCGGAGGCACGGGTTCCCCCAATTGGGGCGCATATGCCAAAGGACGGCCGAATTTCTTCGGCCGTCCCAGGTCAGGGCGGCGCCTTGCTGACGTGACGTCAGAAGCTCACGCGAGGGGCGTCAGGCGACGCCCGGGAAGAAGATCTTGAGCTCGCGCTCGGCGGACTCCTCGGAGTCCGAGGCGTGGATGAGGTTCTCGCGGACGATCGTGCCGAAGTCGCCGCGGATCGAGCCCGGCGCCGCGGCGATCGGGTCGGTCGGACCGGCAAGGGCGCGCACGCCCTCGATGACCCGCTCGCCCTCGACGACGAGCGCGACGACGGGGCCGGACGACATGAAGGCGACCAGCGGCTCGTAGAAGGGCTTGCCCTTGTGCTCGCCGTAGTGCTGCTCCAGGGTCTCCTGGTCGAGGGAACGCAGCTCCAGCGCGGAAATCGTCCAGCCCGCCTTGCGCTCGATGCGGCCGATGATCTCGCCGACCAGACCACGACGAACGGCGTCGGGCTTCAGCAGGACGAGGGTGCGCTGGCTCATGTGCGGCTCCAAGCAGTGTTCTTACGATCTTTACGATCACGCGGATGGCCCGCACGATACCGGGGGCGGCTACGCGGTGTTACCTCCGGCCTCCGCCCCGGTGCCCCGCTACGCCTCCGCCTGCTCCGCGGCCATGGCGGCGAACCTGGCCTTCGCCTCGTCGACCTTGCGGCCGAAGTGGACCGACGCCCACCACAGGCCGGCGAACACCGCGCCCATGAAGAACATCGTGGGCACCACGAAGCCGCTGGCGATCAGCGCGATCTGCAGGGCCCAGCCGAGCTGCACCCCGCCGGGCCGGGTGATCACGCCGCACAGCAGCACGCACAGGAACATGGCGATGCCGCTGACCGTCCAGACCGTGCCCATGGACAGGTCCGGGTCCTTCATGGCGACCAGACCGGCGAAGCCGATGACGAAGAACTCGCCGATCAGCGTCGAAGCACAGAGCGTACGCACAGAGTCAGCCCCTCCCCAGGAGCAGTCGGGCGTCGCCGACCGTGATGACGGAACCGGTGACCAGGACGCCGCCGCCGGCGTACTCCCCCTCTTCCTCGGCGAGGGTGATCGCGGCCTCCAGGGCGTCGTCCAGGCGCGGCTCGACCTGGACGCGGTCCTCGCCGAAGACCTCGACGGCGAGCCCGGCCAGCGTGTCCGCGTCCATCGAGCGGTGGCTGGAGTTCCGCGTGACGACGACCTCGGCGAAGATCGGCTCGAAGGCTTCGAGGAGGCCCTTCACGTCCTTGTCGTCGCTCGCGCCGACCACACCGATGAGATTGCTGAAGTCGAAGACCTCGCTGATCGCGGCGGCGGTGGCGCGGGCGCCCGCCGGGTTGTGCGCGGCGTCCAGGACGATGGTCGGCGAGCGGCGCACGACCTCCAGGCGGCCCGGCGAGGAGACCGTGGCGAACGCCTTGCGGATCGTCTCGATGTCCAGCGGGCGCGCGTGCTGCGAGCCGATGCCGAAGAACGCCTCGACGGCGGCGAGCGCCACCGCGGCGTTGTGCGCCTGGTGCTCGCCGTGCAGCGGGAGGAAGACCTCTTCGTACTCCCCGCCGAGGCCGCGGAGCGTCAGGAGCTGGCCGCCGACCGCGACCTGGCGGGCGACGACACCGAACTCCAGGCCCTCGCGGGCGACCGTCGCGTCGACCTCGACGGCCTTCTTCAGGATGACCTTGGCGGCGTCCACCGGCTGCTGGGACATGATCACCGTGGCGTCCGGCTTGATGATGCCGGACTTCTCCTTGGCGATCTCGCCGGGCGTGGAGCCCAGGCGGTCCGTGTGGTCCAGGTCGATGGGGGTGATGACGGCGACCGAGCCGTCGATCACGTTCGTCGCGTCCCAGCTGCCGCCCATGCCGACCTCGACGACGGCCACGTCCACGGGGGCGTCCGCGAAGGCGGCGTACGCCATGCCGGTGAGGACCTCGAAGAAGGAGAGGCGGTACTCCTGCTGGGAGTCGACCATCTCCACGTACGGCTTGATGTCGTTGTACGTCTCGACGAAGCGCTCGGCCTCGATGGGGGCGCCGTCCAGGCTGATGCGCTCGGTGATCGACTGGACGTGCGGCGAGGTGTACCGGCCGGTGCGCAGCTCGAAGGCGGAGAACAGGGCCTCGATCATGCGGGCCGTGGACGTCTTGCCGTTCGTGCCCGTGATGTGGATCGAGGGGTACGCGCGCTGGGGCTCGCCCAGGACGTCCATCAGCGCGGCGATGCGGCTGACGGAGGGCTCGAGCTTCGTCTCGCCCCAGCGGCCCGCGAGTTCCGTCTCGACCTCGCGCAGCGCCCTGTCCACCTCCGGGTCGGTGGGACGGGCGGGGACGTCGCCCTGGGGCGGGCCCGCCTGGGTGCGCAGGGTGCGGCTGCCCGCCTCGATCACCGCGAGGTCGGGGTCGCGGTCCGTCTCGGCGTCGATGATCTCGTCGAAGGCGTCGCCCTCGTCGTGCTGGCTGTCGTGCGGGAGGTCACTCACGTACGCCAGTCTACGGAGCGGCACCGACACTCGCCGTCAGGACCTGTCGGTGGGGACCTGCCGGGGCTTCAGGACCTTCGTCGGGACCTTGGGCCCGTCCGATTCGGGACTTTGGCCCCTCCGCTTCGGGGGGCCGCCGGGCAAACTTGGCGATCATGGACATAGGTATCGACCTCGGCACTGCGAACACACTCCTCTACGTGCGCGGCAAGGGGATCGTGCTCAACGAGCCGTCCGTGGTCGCCGTACGGGCGGACAGGGGCGGCAAGAGCGGGGTGCTCGCCGTGGGGGCGGAGGCCAAGGAGACCATCGGGCGGACGCCCGGGTCCATCACCGCGATCCGCCCGCTGCGCGACGGCGTGATCAGTGACTACGAAGCCGCCGAGGAGCTCATCCGGCACTTCGTGCGCAAGGCCGTGCCGGGACGCAGGCCCCGTACGCGCATGGTCGTGTGCGTGCCGAGCGGCGTCACACCCGTCGAGCGGCGCGCGATCGTGCACGCCTCGCAGCGGGCCGGGGCGCGGGCCGTGCACCTGGTCGAGGAGCCGATGGCCGCGGCGATCGGGGCGGGCCTGCCGGTCGCCGAGCCGCGCGGGTCGATGGTCGTCGACATCGGCGGCGGGACCACCGAGGTCGCCGTGATCTCCCTGGGCGGGATCGTCACGGCCCAGTCGCTGCGGGTGGGCGGTGACCGGCTCGACTCGGCCATCACCGACTTCGTGCGCAAGGAGCACGCGCTGCTCATCGGGGAGCGCACCGCCGAGGACATCAAGGTCGCCATCGGGTCGGCGTGGCCGGTGCCGGGTGAGGACGCCTTCGAGATGCGTACGTTCACCGTGCGGGGGCGGGAGAAGGTGGGCGGTCTGCCCAAGACCGTGGACCTCACCGCGCGCGAGGTGCGCAGCGCCCTGGACGAGCCGGTCGAGCACATCATCGCCGCGGTCAAGACGACCCTGGAGGAGTGCCCGCCGGAGCTGTCCGGGGACATCATGGAGCACGGCATCGTCCTGACGGGCGGCGGCGCGTTGCTGCCTGGCCTTGATCTGCGGCTCTCCTCCGCCACGGGAATCCCCGTGTTCGTCGCCGAGGACCCGCTGGACAGCGTCGCGCTGGGGTGCGGGAAGTGTGTGGAGGACTTCGACGGTCTTGAGCGGGTGATGTCGGCGGCGTAGGTCGCGTGGTGGGCCGGGTCTGCGCCTGGGGTTCGTCTGCGGGGCGGGGCCGCGGGGGTATGTCCGTACTCGCCATCTTTGTTGCGGGGCTTTGTTGCTGCGGCTGGGGTTGGCGTTGTGCTCGGTGCTCCGTGCGCACATACCCCCACGTCCCCTCGCGTCTCGTACGCGACTGCGGGTGGGTGGGGGGTGCTCTCACCTCTCGTACGCGACTGCGGGTGGGTGGGGGGTGCTCTCACCTCTCGTACGCGACTGCGGGTGGGTGGGGGTGCTCTCGCCTCTCGTACGCGACTGCGGGTGGGTGGGGGTGCTCTCGCCTCTCGTACGCGACTGCGGGTGGGTGGGGCGGGGGATCAGGCCAGTTCGCCCGCCGGCAGGTGTGCCGTCACCTCGTACGTCTCTCCGTGCGTGCCCGCCTCGAAGTCGCCGCCCACCGCTCTGATGCGTTCCGCCATGCCCGTGATGCCCGTGCCCGTGGAGATCGGGGCCGCGGGCGGGGCCGTGGCGGGGAGGGGGTTGCTGACCTTGATCTTCAGGCGGTCGGCCTCGATGTCCACGCGGACCTCGACCGGCTCGCCCGGCGCGTGCTTCGCCGCGTTCGTCAGACACTCCTGGACCACACGGTGGACCGCGGCCTGGCGGAGCGGTGAGAGGCGGTAGGCCGCGCCGTCGACCAGGAGTTCCACCGGGCTGCCCGCGCGGCCGCTGCGCTCGGCGAGTTCGGGGAGGGCGTCGAGGCCGGGGGTCGGGGCGCCGTCGGTGCCGCGCTGGACGATGATCTCGTTCAGCATCCGGTGCGCGCTGCGCGCCGCCTCCGAGAGCTCCTCGAAGTCGTCCTCGAAGGGGCCGCCCTCCGCCCGGCGCGCCAGCACCTGCGAACGCACGCTCAGCAGCGTCAGCTCGCGGCCGACGAAGTCGTGCACGTCCCGCGCGATGCGGGTGCGCTCCTGCTGGACCGCGTGCAGCGTGTCCGTCTCGGCGCGCTGCGCCTCAAGCGCACGGACCAGGTCCTGCCGGTTCGCCGCCACGCCGACGCCCGCCGCGAGCACGCCGATCGGGACGACCAGGCTCAGGAACGAGCTGAGCGTGTCGCCCCGGTGCGCGGGCCAGCCCGGCAGATTGAACATCACGTACGCGAAGGCGACGTACCCGATGACGCCCAGCGCCCCCGCGAGACGGCCCCGGTAGCGGCCCAGGGAGTAGAGCGCGAACTGGGCCAGCGTCAGCTCGTGCAGCCAGCCGAGGAAGAAGAGCGCGATCGCGTACGTCAGCCAGGGCACCCTGCGGCGCAGCAGCAGCGAGGCCGCGCCGACGGCGAGGGCCAGGGCGGCGAGCGTGCCGTTGAGGGAGTTGTCCGCCTCGGCGAGGCCGGGGACGTCCAGGCTCATCAGCGCGAAGGCGCTCAGGGCGGTGAGCACGTCCTGGGCCCGCGGCGCCTGGGACCAGCGCGCCGAGAGGCGGCCGGCCGTGGCCGCCGCCTGGCGAATCGCCTGGGCGGCGGACAGGTTGCGCATGTCTTCCATCATCCAAGGTCTTTCGGCCCGTTTCATCGGACCTACGTCCTTGTTTTGGTGATTTGCCGCACCTTGGGGGCACCTTGGGGGTTTGGCGCAGACCAATCCCGGCAGAGCCCCCCGGCGCGTGCACACAACGGGTGTACTTTCGGCGCGGCTGACCGGCCACAGGCCTCACCAGGGGTCAAATCGGACCATGTGGTATGCCCAGAATCCCGCCAGGCGGACCCATCAGCTCGCCGGCGACGCCGGGGTCCTCCTGTGGACCGCGCTGTGGGCCGCCGCCGCTGTCATCGCGTACCGGCTGGCCTGTCTGCTCGCCCTCCCCCGCGCCCTCAAGGAGCGCAGGGGGCCGCTGCCCCTGGTCGGCGGGCGCGTCGACACGGCGCTGCGACGCGTCGCGGGCGCCGTCGACGCCATGGACCCGGTGGCCGTCCGCACGGCCGTGGCCGTCGGCGCCCTCGCCCTCTTCGTCGTCCCCGTCGGCCTCGTCCTGGGGGTCTGGCTGCCCCGCAGGATCCGGTGGATCCGGCAGGCGGGCGCCGCCCGTGACCTCGCCGCGTCCGACGACGGCCGTGAGCTCCTCGCCCTGCGCTCCCTGCTCAGGCCGCTCGACGAGGTGGCGGGCACCGCCGCCAACATCGCGGGCGCGACCCCCGGCAGCCTCGCGGAGGGCTGGCGCAACGCCGACCCCGAGACCCTCGACGCGCTCGCCGAGGCCGAACTGGAACGGCTCGGCCTCTGCCTCGCGCCCCGTACGACCGAACCCGCCGTCCACATCGGGCGCCCCGCGGAGCCCGTCGCCGAGTCCGTTACCGAGTCCGTCGCCGGACCGGTCGGATAGGGCGGGGCTGCCGTGCCACAGACCCTGAGGCTGACCTCGCAGGTCGCCCACGCCCTGCTCGCGGCGATCCCCGAGGGCGCGCTGCTCGTCGGGGCCGACCTCCGGGTGATCGCCGTCAACACACAGCTCGTGGAGCTGGCCGGGCTCCAGGGCGTCGACACCTCCCCCGGCGCCCCGGTCGAGCCGATCGCCGCGGCCGTCGCGGAGCTCCTTGCGCCGGGCAGCACGGCACTGCGCCGGCTCACGCGCCAGCAGTTCCCCCGCAAGGCCGAGGTGCAGTTCCGCGACGGGCGGATCGTCCAGAGCAGCCGCAGACCGATCCACGTCGACGGCGAACGCGTCGGGGTCCTCTGGCTCGTCGAGGAGATCACCGAGCGGCGCCGGAGCGAGAACGACCTGCGGCGGCACATCCACGCACTGGGCGAACTGGCCCGCGAGCGCGCCGAGTTCGCCGCCCGTGCCTCGCACGAGCTGCGCACCCCGCTCGCCACGATCCTCAGCTTCTGCCAGCTGCTCGCCCTGCCCGCGAGCGGCCATCTGACCGCGGCGCAACACGACTACCTGGGCGCCATCGACCGCAACGCCCACCGCATGCAGGACATGGTCGACGCCCTGCTGCACGTCTCCGCCGCCGTCGGGGCCCAGTCCGAGCTGTCGTACGCCCCCGTGGACGTCGGCCCCCTCCTGGAGCGGCTGACGAACGACGCACTGCCGCGCGCCGAGGCCGCGGGCGTCTTCCTCAGCCTCCACCACCAACCGGGCCCGGTGGCCCTCGCCGACCGCAACCAGCTGGAGCGAGCGGTGGTCGCGCTGCTCGACAACGCCGTGAAGTTCACACCCTCGGGCGGCGACGTCACCCTCTCCGCCGAGCCGTACGAGGAGGAGGGCATGCCCGGCTGGCAGATCGTCGTCTCCGACACCGGCATCGGCATCCCCAAGGAGTTCCAGGAGGAAGTCTTCACCGAGTTCGTCCGCGCGCCCAACGCCCGCGGCGGCGCGTTCCCCGGCACCGGGCTCGGGCTCTCCGCCGTCCGCGACACCGTGCACCTGCACGACGGGAGCGTCGTCCTGCACGGCGGCGAGGGCGAGGGCACCACCGTCGTCCTGCGGCTGCCGACCGGCAGCCCCGCCCTGTCCAGGCCCGAATGACCTGTGTCCTGGTCGTCGAGGACGACCCGGACCTGGGGCTCGCGCTGCGCGCCGTGCTCGGCCAGGCCGGATACGAGACCGTGCTCGCCGCCGACGGGCAGGCGGCGCTGCGGCTGCTCTTCGCGGAACGGCCCGCCCTGATGGTCCTCGACCTGGTGCTCCCCGGGCTCGACGGCTGGGAGATCCTCGACCGCACCCGGGACATGACCGACCTGCCCGTCCTCATCCTCTCCGGCCGCACCAGCACCGCCGAGCGGGTACGCGGGCTGCGCGCGGGCGCCGACGACTACCTGACCAAGCCGTTCGACCCCCAGGAGTTGCTCGCCCGCATCGAGGCGCTGCTGCGGCGCAGCCGTCCCGACCAGTGGCGCGGGGACTACGTGGAGGCGGGTCTGCGGATGGTGCCGGAGCGGCGGTCCGCGGTCTGGCAGGGCCGCGAGATCCGGCTGAGCGACATCGAGTACCGGTTGCTTCAGGTGCTGGTGCGCAACCGGGGTCGTGTGGTCACGACCGAGCAGCTTCTCGATCTGGTGTGGGACTCGCCGGACGGGAGCGGGCGGGAGCGGGTGAAGTTCGCCGTGCTGCGGTTGCGGCGGCGCTTGGCGGTTCCTGAGGCTGCGGGGGTCGAGGATCCGCTGGAGTCGGTGCGGGGGTTGGGGTATCGGTATCGGGGGCCTCACTAGTAGTGCCCCGAAGGGGCGCGGGGAACTGTGCGACCAGCCCCCACGGCCCGCAGAGGCCGAAAGTCCCGGCCCAAGGTCCCGTGTCCGCCGCCCACGGCACTCGCAACCGTCGCGCAACCGAAAGCGATCCGGCCCCGCAACCGCGCAACCGCACTCTCCAGGACGTACGTCGTAATGTCCCGTTTCTTCTGGAGTGCCCCGCGTGTTCACCGCCGCCAGCCCCGCCCATCAGCTCCCCGCAGGCAGCGTCGCCGTCGTTCTCGGTACCCGGCCCGAGCTGGTCAAGCTGGCGCCGCTCGTTCGGCTGCTCGGGGATGCGGCGCGGCTGATCCACACCGGCCAGCACTACGACGACTCCCTCTCCGGACGGTTCCTCGCCGAGCTCGGGCTGCCCGAGCCCACCCTGCTCGGCGGCGTCGGCGGACAGGCGCGTGCCGTGCAGATCTCCGCCGCGCTCGCCCAGCTGGACACGGAGTTCGCCGCACGGCCGCCGCTCGCCGTCGTCGTCCAGGGCGACACCAACGCGGCGCTGTCCGGCGCGCTCGCCGCCAACGCCCGCGACATCCCCCTCGTCCACATCGAGGCCGGGCTGCGCAGCCACGACCGCGCGATGCCCGAGGAGCACAACCGGGTCCTGATCGACCAGCTCTCCGACGTGCTGTGCGCCGCCACCGAGGACAACCGCGCCAACCTCGTCGCCGAGTCGATCCCCGCCGAGCGGATCGTCGTCACCGGCAACACCGTCGTGGAGGCCGTGTGCGACACGCTGCCCGCCGACGCCGAGCGCGCCGCGCTCCTCGCCACGCACGGCCTCACCCCGGACGCGTACGTCCTGGCCACCGTGCACCGCCCCGAGAACACCGACGACCCGGCGGCGCTGCGGGCCGTCCTGACCGAACTGGCCGCGCTCGCCGAGCAGTTGCCCGTCCTCGTCCCGCTGCATCCGCGCACCCGTGCCCGCGCCGAGGCCGCCGGGCTCGACGCGCTGCTCGCCCCGCTCACCCTCCTGCCGCCCATCGGCCACGGCGAGTTCCTCGCGCTCGCTCGGCACGCGGCGCTGCTCGTCTCCGACTCCGGCGGCGTGCAGGAGGAGGTCACCGTCCTCGGCCGCCCTCTCGTCGTCGTACGCCGTTCCACCGAGCGCCCCGAGGCCATGGCCGCGGGCTTCGCCGAGCTCGTCGACGCGGGCCCTGAGGTCGGGCACGCCGCACGCCGCAGGCTCGCCGAGGGCGAGGCCGGGCTGCGCCGCCTCGCCGCCACGCCCAGCCCCTTCGGCGACGCGCAGGCCTCTCAGCGCATCGTCGCGCTCCTGACGGACCTGGTGGCCGACCGCGCCGCGGGCGCAGCCCCGCTCACCGCGGCCGCCTGACTCCGCCAACTCCCCCCACCCCACCAGGACTTCCGATGCTGACCTTCGACCGGCTGCTGTTCCTCTTCCCCTTCGTCCTCCTCGCCTGCTTCCTCCTCTACTGGGCGGGTGCCCGCCACGCCTATCTGCGCCGCCCCGCCCACGAAGGCGGCGACCCCGGCGCCTTCGACTGGCACTTCTTCGTGCCGTGCCGCGACGAGGAGACCGTCGTGGGGGCCACCGTGACCCGGCTGCGCACGGACTTCCCCGCCGCGCACGTGTGGGTCGTCGACGACGCCAGCGAGGACCGCACGGCCTCCGTCGTCGCCGCGCTCGCCGAGGACGACGTACGCGTCCATCTGGTCTCGCGCCGCAGGCCCGACGCCCGGATCGGCAAGGGCGCGGCCCTCAACGCCGCGTACGCCGAACTCGACGACTTCCTGCCCGCCGACGCCGACCGCTCCCGCGTCGTGGTGTGCGTCGTCGACGCCGACGGGCACCTCGCCCCCGACGCCCTGACCGCCGTCAGCGGGCCCACCGCCTTCGGCGACCCCGAGATGGGCGGCGTGCAGGTCAGCGTGCGGATGCGGAACGTCGAGGAGCCGCGCCCGCTGCCCGGGCGCGGTCGGGTGCTCAACGCGCTGGCCCGGCTGCTCGTGCGCATGCAGGACATGGAGTTCGCGGTCTCCAACGCGGGCATGCAGCTCCTTCGCGGCCGCACCGGCTCCGTCGGGCTCGGCGGCAACGGCCAGTTCACGCGGCTCACCGCCCTCGACCGGATCGCCGCGGCCGAGCGCCGCCCCTGGCAGCGCGACGCGCTCCTGGAGGACTACGAACTGGGCCTCCACATGATCCTGAACGGCTACCGCGTGACCCACGTCGCCGACACCTACGTCACGCAGGAAGGCCTGCCCAACGGCCGCCGTTTCCTGACCCAGCGCACCCGCTGGGCGCAGGGCAATCTGCAGTGCGTGCGGTACGCGCCGCGCATCGTCGGCTCGCGGCACTACTCGGGGCGCGGCGTGATGGAGACGCTCTACACCTTCATGCAGCCCCTCGCTCACGTCGCCGCGCTCGTGCTCACCGTGCTGCTCGTCGCCGCGCTCGCCCTCGGCCGCTCCCCGCTGGACTCGGCGGTCGGCGCCTGGCCGCTGGTGCTCGCGCTGACCGTGCTCTCGGTCCTGCCGTTCGTGCTGTGGGGTCCGGTCTACCGGAGGGACTTCGCTCCCCAACACTCCCGGCTCAAGGGCCTGTTGTGGGGTTTCGCGCTGTGGCTGTACGCGTATCACGTCTTCGTCGTCGCCTCGCGCGGGCTGCTGCGCGTGCTGCGGGGCAAGAACGGCTGGGCCAAGACGCGACGCAACGCGGAGGCCGTGGGTACGGGGCCGGTCGCCACGGAGGCCTGACGCCTGCGGGAGGCTTCAGGACGCGCGAAGGCCCCGGGACCGATCACGGTCCCGGGGCCTTCGACTCCGTACGCCCATAAGGGATTACGCGGCGGGCAGCGCCTCCAGCTGCGCCTGCAGGCGGGCGATGTCGCCCTCCGCCTTGGTGAGGCGGCCGCGGATCTTGTCGACCACGTTGTCCGGGGCCTTGGCCAGGAACGCCTCGTTGCCGAGCTTCGCCGTGGCCTGGGCCTTCTCCTTCTCCGCGGCGGCCAAGTCCTTGGCCAGGCGCTTGCGTTCGGCGGCCACGTCGATCGTGCCGGACAGGTCGAGCGCGACCGTGGCGCCCGAGACCGGCAGCGTCGCCGTCGCCGTGAAGCCATCGCCCTCCGGCTGGAGGCGCAGGAGCTGGCGGATGGCGGCCTCGTGCGGGGCGAGCGCCGTGCCGTCGAGGGCCAGGCGGGCCGGGACCTTCTGGCCCGGCTGCAGGCCCTGGTCGGCGCGGAAGCGGCGGACCTCCGTGATGACCTGCTGGAGGGTCTCGATCTCCCGCTCCGCGGCGGCGTCGCGGAAGCCGCTGTCGACCGGCCAGTCGGCGATGACGATCGACTCGCGGCCGGTCAGCGCCGTCCACAGCGTCTCCGTCACGAAGGGGACGACCGGGTGGAGCAGGCGGAGCGTGACGTCCAGGACCTCGCCGAGGACGCGGGCCGAGACCTTCGCGCCGTCGCCGCCCGCCATGAACGTCGTCTTGGAGAGCTCGACGTACCAGTCGAAGACCTCGTCCCACGCGAAGTGGAAGAGGGCGTCCGAGAGCTTGGCGAACTGGAAGTCGTCGTACAGCGCGTCGACTTCGGCGACCGTCGCGTTCAGGCGGGACAGGACCCAGCGGTCCGTGGCCGACAGCTCATCGGCCGGCGGCAGGTCGCCCTCGATCGTGGCGCCGTTCATCATCGCGAAGCGCGTGGCGTTCCAGATCTTGTTGGCGAAGTTGCGCGAGCCCTGGACCCAGTCCTCGCCGATCGGCACGTCGGTGCCGGGGTTGGCGCCGCGGGCCAGGGTGAAGCGCAGGGCGTCCGAGCCGTACTTGTCCATCCAGTCCAGCGGGTTGACCGCGTTGCCGAAGGACTTCGACATCTTCTTGCCGAACTGGTCGCGGACCATGCCGTGCAGCACGATCGTGTGGAACGGCGGGGTGCCGTCCATCGCGTAGAGGCCGAACATCATCATCCGGGCGACCCAGAAGAAGAGGATGTCGTAGCCGGTGACCAGGACGGAGTTCGGATAGAACTTCTCGAGCGATTCGGTCTGCTCGGGCCAGCCGAGCGTGGAGAACGGCCACAGGCCCGACGAGAACCACGTGTCGAGCACGTCGTTGTCCTGGCGCCAGCCCTCGCCGGTGGGGGCCTCGTCGTCGGGGCCGACGCAGACGACCTCGCCGTTCGGGCCGTACCAGACGGGGATGCGGTGGCCCCACCACAGCTGGCGCGAGATGCACCAGTCGTGGAGGTTGTCGACCCAGTCGAAGTAGCGCTTCTCCATCTCCTGCGGGTGGATCTTGACCTTGCCGTCGCGGACCGCGTCACCGGCGGCCTTCGCGAGCGGGCCGACCTTGACCCACCACTGCATCGACAGGCGCGGCTCGATGGTGGTCTTGCAGCGCGAGCAGTGGCCGACCGAGTGGGAGTACGGGCGCTTCTCGGCGACGATGCGACCCTCGGCGCGCAGGGCGCCGACGATCGCGGAGCGGGCCTCAAGGCGGTCCAGGCCCTGGAAGGGGCCGGGGACCGTGATGACCGCGTGCTCGTCCATGACCGCGATGTTCGGCAGGCCGTGGCGCTGGCCGATCTCGAAGTCGTTCGGGTCGTGGGCCGGGGTCACCTTCACGGCGCCGGTGCCGAACTCGGGGTCGACGTGCGCGTCGGCGACGACGGGGATCGTGCGGTCGGTCAGCGGCAGCTTGATCTGCTTGCCGACCAGGTGCTTGTAGCGCTCGTCCTCGGGGTGGACCGCGACGGCGGTGTCACCGAGCATCGTCTCGGCGCGGGTGGTGGCGACGACGATGGTGTCGTCGCCCTCGCCGTACGTCATGGAGACGAGCTCGCCGTCGTCGTCCTGGTACTCGACCTCGATGTCCGAGATCGCCGTCAGACAGCGGGGGCACCAGTTGATGATGCGCTCGGCGCGGTAGATCAGCTCGTCGTCGTAGAGCTTCTTGAAGATCGTCTGGACGGCCTGCGAGAGGCCCTCGTCCATGGTGAAGCGCTCGCGCTCCCAGTCCACGCCGTCGCCGAGGCGGCGCATCTGGCCGGAGATCTGGCCGCCGGACTCGCCCTTCCACTTCCAGACGCGCTCGATGAACTCCTCGCGGCCGAGGTCGTGGCGGGACTTGCCCTCCTTGGCGAGCTCGCGCTCGACCACGTTCTGCGTGGCGATGCCCGCGTGGTCCATGCCGGGCTGCCACAGGGTCTCGTGGCCCTGCATGCGCTTGCGGCGGGTGAGGGCGTCGATCAGCGTGTGCTCGAAGGCGTGGCCCAGGTGCAGCGCGCCGGTGACGTTCGGCGGCGGGATGACGACGGTGTACGGCGGCTTCTCGCTCTTGGCGTCGGCGGAGAAGTAGCCCCGTTCTACCCAGCGCTCGTACAGCGGCCCCTCTACCTCGGCCGGCGCGTACTGGGTCGGCAGTTCGGGAGTGGTCGCTGGAGGCTGCTGCTGAGCGTTCTCGGTCACGCGGTCAGTTTAGAGGGGTGACGGAGCGGTCCTGAAACCGGAATGTTCGATATCGGTTGCGGTGCGGGGCCCCATGGAACCCGGACTTCGTTCAGGATGTCCGGGACACGTCAGCGTTTCGAGGGGGACCCACGCAATGAGCTACAACCAGCCGGGCCCGTACGGCGGGCAGCAGCCGCAACAGCCCGGGCCGTACGGCGGCGGCCAACCCCAGCAGCAGCCGGGCCCCTACGGCCAGCCCCCTCAGCAGCCCCCGCCCGGCTACGGCTACCCCCAGCAGGCGCCCCAGCAGGACGGCTACGGCCAGCAAGGCGGCTACAGCCAGCCCCAGCAGCCCGGCCCCTACGGCCAGCAGCAGCCGGGCGTCCCGCCGCAGGCCCCGTACGGCCAGGTCCCGCCCCCGCCCTCCGGCGGCGGCAAGAAGAAGACGGGCCTGGTCATCGGCGCGGTCGCCGTGGTCGCCGCGCTCGGCGTCGGCGCGTACTTCCTCTTCGGCGGGAGCAGCGGCTCGGCGTCGGTCGAGGACGACGGAGCGCACAAGCTGGTGCCGCCCGCCTCGGTGGGCGAGTACAAGAAGGGCGACGACTCCGGTTCTCCCGACGACGGCCCGCTCGGCTCCGGCGACAAGAAGAACGCCGAGGAGATCGGCATCAAGAACCCGGAGAATGTGGCGGCCTCGTACGAATCCGGTGAAGCCCTCAAGGGGAAGCAGATGAGCTTCCAGGGCATGTACGGCGAGATCGACGACCCGGAGAAGGCGGTCGACGACGGCTTCGCCAAGGCCGACGAGAACTCCAAGAAGGGCTCCGGCGACAACGTGGGCGACTCCGAGGAGATCGCGCTCGTCGGCAGCCCGGAAACCGTCGAGCCCGACGGTCTCGACAACGCCGTCATGAAGTGCCAGACCGCCAGCTTCAAGGAAGGCAGCGACGAGACGAAGCTGCCGATCTGCATCTGGGCTGATCACAGCACGTACGGCATCGTCTTCGGCATCGACGCCGCCGCGATGGTGAAGGGCGGCGGCGGCATGGCCACGGACGACGTCGCCTCCTTCGCGGCCGACCTGCGCAAGGCGGCCCGCGTGAAGGCGTGAGGGTGCGCACCACGCGTACGCCGCGTACGCCGCGTACGTGAGTGAGGGCCCGGCAGCGGGTTTCGCTGCCGGGCCCGCGCTACGTCCGGGCTCTGGAACAGCCCTTCAACAACTCCGCATCGATCCGCCCCGAGGACGCAACCTCCCGCAGCAATCCGCCAGGATGTTCGGAACACATAAGCATCGGGAGGGAACCCCAGCGATGAGCGACAACCAGCCGGGTCCGTACGGCGGGCAGCAGCCGCAGCAGCCCGGCCCCTACGGCCAGCCGCCCCAGGCCCCGCAGCCCGGCTACGGGTACCCCCAGCAGGCTCCCCCGCCGCAGCCCCAGCCCGGTTACGGCTACCCGCAGCAGGGCGGCTACGGCCAGCCGCAGCAGCCCGGCCCCTACGGCCAGGTCCCCCCGCAGGCTCCGTACGGCCAGGTCCCGCCCCCGCCGCCGGGCGGCGGAGGGAAGAAGACCGGCATCATCATCGCGACGGTGGCGGTGGTCGCCGCCGCGGCCGTCGGCGGCTACTTCCTCTTTGCGGGCGGCGACGACGACAAGGGCGGCAAGAACGGCGGCGGCTCGTCGAACGTGGCGGGGGGTGGCGGCGACGGCTCCGGCATCAAGGACGACGGCCCGCACAAGCTGACGACGCCCGAGACCGTCCTGACCGACTACAAGAAGGATCCGAGCCAGTCCAGCGGGCTGAACGGCGTCGACCTCGACAAGGCCGAAGCGGCCGGGGTGAAGAACGCCAAGGACGTCACGGCCGGGTACAAGTCGGGCAGCGAGGACAACCCGATGGCGCAGAAGATCCTGAACTTCGGCGGCGTCTATGGCGACATCGAGGACCCTGAGGGCGTCGTCGACCACATGTTCGCCAACGCCAAGAAGGAAGCCGAGGAGCCCAAGGACGGCGGCAGCGGCCAGAGCGTCACGCTGGTCGGCGAGCCCAAGGAGTACACGCCCTCCGAGCTCGACGGCGCCGTGCTCAAGTGCCAGGAGATGAAGGTCGACCTGGGCAGCGGCGCCGGCACCACCGGCTCCACGTCAGGGTCGTCGGGCCCGAGCTCGATGTCCGCGTCGACCTGCATCTGGGGCGACCACAGCACCATCGGCTACGTCGTCGGCACGGACGTGGCGAGCGCCGTCTCAGGCACGGGCGTCGACCTCGACGAGGCAGCGACCAACTCGGCCAAGCTCCGCACGGAAGTCCGCGTCAAGCTCTGACGCCTGCCGGGGCGTGTGCGGCCCGGCTCCGTGTGAGGGGGCCGGTCATGCGGCCGGGCCCCCTTGCGTCAGGATGTCGGCAACACACCAGCGTTTCGGAGGGGAACCCCACCCATGAGCTACAACCAGCCGGGTCCGTACGGCGGGCAGCAGCCCCAGCAGCCCGGACCGTACGGCGGCGGGCAGCCCCAGCAGCCCGGCCCCTACGGCCAGCCGCCCCAGGCCCCGCAGCCCGGCTACGGGTACCCCCAGCAGGCTCCCCCGCCGCAGCCCCAGCCCGGTTACGGCTACCCGCAGCAGGGCGGCTACGGCCAGCCGCAGCAGCCCGGCCCCTACGGCCAGGTCCCCCCGCAGGCTCCGTACGGCCAGGTCCCGCCCCCGCCGCCGGGCGGCGGAGGGAAGAAGACCGGGCTCGTCATCGGCGCGGTCGCCGTGGTCGCCGCGCTCGGCGTCGGCGCGTACTTCCTGTTCAGCGGCGGCAGCGGCAGCAGCGGCGGCGGCTCCGTCGCGGACGACGGCCCGCACAAGCTGACCACGCCCGCCACGATCCTCGGCGAGTACGAGAAGAAGGAAGGCCAGACCGGCGGCTTCAACTCCAGCGACCTGGAGGCCGCCGAGAAGGCGGGCGTGAAGGACCCGAAGGACGTCGACGCCGGCTACAAGTCGGGGGACGAGAGCAACCCCCTGGCGCAGAAGGCCATTCAGTTCATGGGCGTCTACGGCGAGATCGACGACCCGGGCAAGGTCGTCGACGGCATGTTCGCCAAGCTCAAGAAGGACTCCGAAGGAGACAGCTCCGATACCGGCGAACTCGTCGGCAGCCCCAAGGACTTCAGCACGGACGACGCCGTCCTCAAGTGCCAGGAGTCCGTGATCAAGAACGACAGCCCGAGCGGCGGCTCGTCCTCGGCCGCCAAGGAGATGCGCATGCCGGTCTGCATCTGGGGCGACCACAGCACCGTCGCGGTCGTGGTCCCCGTCGAGGTCTCCGACGCCCTGGCGGGCAAGGTCTCGCTCGCCGATGCCTCGGCCACCACGCTGAAGGTCCGCAAGGAAGTCCGCGTCAAGGCCTGACACAGGCCTCCGGCACCGGACTCGGCACCACCGCACCACCGCACCACCGCACCACCGCACCACCGCACCACCAACGAGGGGAACCCCACCGCAGTGAGCTACAACCAGCCCGGCCCCTACGGGCAGCAGCCCCAGCAGCCCGGACCGTACGGCCAGCCCCCGCAGGGCGTCCCGCCGCAGCAGCCCTACGGCCAGCCCGCCCCGCCGCCCTACGGCCAGCCCGCCCCCTACGGGCAGCAGCCGCCCCAGGCGCCCTACGGGCAGTTTCCCCCGCCCCCGCAGCAGGGCGGCAGCAAGAAGACGGCCTGGATCGTCATAGGCGCGGTCGTGGCGGTCGCGGCGATCGGGGCCGGGGCCTACTTCGCTCTCGGCCGGGGCGGCGGCAGCTCGTCCGTCGCCGACGACGGCAAGACGTACGAGCTGACGACGCCCGCGACGGTGCTCGGCGGGTCGTACACGAAGGCGGAGTCGGCCGCAGGTGGCGGCGGCATGTCCTCCAGTGACCTCAAGGACCTGGAGAGCAAGGGCGTCACCGATCCCAAGGACGCGAACGGCCAGTACACCAGCGGCACGAGCACCAGCCAGAAGACCCTCAACTTCTCCGGTGTGTACGGCAAGATCGACGACCCCGAGAAGGTCGTGGACGCCATGTTCGCCGAGATGAAGAAGAAGTCCTCGCAGGACAAGACCGGAAGCGTGAGGCTCATCGGCGACCCCGAGGAGTTCTCCCCGTCCGGCTTCGAGAACGGCATCATGAAGTGCCAGAAGGCCGAGTACCGGATGGGCGGCGCCGACAAGGCCGAGACGGAGGAAGGCATCCCCAACACCTTCCAGACGCCGATGTGCATCTGGGGTGACCACAGCACGGTCGCCTCCGTCGGCCACTCCGACGCGAGCGCCACCCTCAGCGGCAAGGACATCACGCTGGACACCGTCGCCGACCTGGCGGCCAAGCTCCGCGCCGACGTCCGCACCGAGGCCAAGTAGCCCGGCAGCCCGGCAGCCCGGCAGCCCGGCAGCCCAAACAGCCTTCCACAGGCGTACGTCGAAGGGGGCGCCCCGCGATCACTCGCGGGGCGCCCCCTTCTTCGTACTGCTCAACCGGCCTTCGGTCAGGCGGACTTCTGCTCTCCGGCCCCCGGGCCCCGCACCTCGCGCGGCACCAGCGTCGGGTTCACGTTCGAGCGGACGACGTCTGCCGTGATGACGACGCGGGCCACGTCCTTGCGGGACGGCACCTCGTACATCACCGACTGGAGGACTTCCTCCATGATGGCGCGCAGGCCGCGCGCGCCGGTCTGGCGCAGGATCGCCTGGTCCGCGATGGCCTCCAGGGCCTCGCGCTCGAAGTCCAGCTCCACGCCGTCGAGTTCGAACAGGCGCTGGTACTGCTTCACGAGCGCGTTGCGCGGCTCGACCAGGATCTGGAGCAGGGCCTCACGGTCGAGGTTGTGGACCGAGGTGATCACGGGGAGGCGGCCGATGAACTCCGGGATCATCCCGAACTTCACCAGGTCCTCCGGCATGATGTCCTCGAACTGGTCCTTCTCCTCCATCTCGCGCTTGGAGCGGATGGTGGCGCCGAAGCCGATGCCCTTCGCGCCCGCGCGGGATTCAATGATCTTCTCCAGGCCCGCGAAGGCGCCGCCCACGATGAACAGCACGTTCGTCGTGTCGATCTGGATGAACTCCTGGTGCGGGTGCTTGCGTCCGCCCTGCGGCGGCACGGAGGCGGTGGTGCCCTCCAGGATCTTCAACAGGGCCTGCTGGACGCCCTCACCCGAGACATCGCGCGTGATCGAGGGGTTCTCGCTCTTGCGGGCGACCTTGTCGATCTCGTCGATGTAGATGATGCCCGTCTCGGCCTTCTTGACGTCGTAGTCAGCGGCCTGGATGAGCTTCAGGAGGATGTTCTCCACGTCCTCGCCGACATAGCCCGCCTCCGTCAGCGCCGTCGCGTCCGCGATCGCGAACGGGACGTTGAGCATGCGGGCGAGCGTCTGCGCGAGGAGTGTCTTGCCGGAGCCGGTCGGACCGAGCAACAGGATGTTGGACTTGGCGAGTTCGATCGCGTCGTCACGGCCCTGTGCGCCGCCGTTCTCTCCGGCCTGGACCCGCTTGTAGTGGTTGTACACCGCTACCGAGAGGGCCTTCTTCGCGGGCTCCTGGCCCACGACGTAGCCCTCAAGGAATTCGTAGATCTCGCGAGGCTTGGGGAGTTCCTCCCAGCGCACCTCGCTCGTCTCCGCGAGCTCTTCCTCGATGATCTCGTTACAGAGGTCGATGCACTCATCGCAGATGTACACACCGGGGCCTGCGATGAGCTTCTTGACCTGCTTCTGACTCTTTCCGCAGAACGAGCACTTGAGCAGATCGCCGCCGTCACCGATGCGTGCCACGAGGTGCTTCCCCTTCGCCTGGGAGACGCCACGTTCAGCGGCTCCTGGTGCCTCATATCCGACGGTACCTTGCCGGGCCCCCCGTTCGGGCCCCCCTTGGCACGGTTCGCTTCGACGTGGGTCGTGCGCAAACCGTGCCAAGGAGCGGCAGATGCTACAGCGCTGCGTCAGGCGACCGCGGAATTGTTCATCTTCCGAGTGGAGATGATCTGGTCGACCAGGCCGTAGGCAAGCGCGTCCTCGGCCGTGAGGATCTTGTCGCGCTCGATGTCGTCGCGGATCTTCTCGATCGGCGTCGTGGAGTGCTTGGCCAGCATCTCCTCCAGCTGCGAACGCATCCGGAGGATTTCGTTGGCGGCGATCTCCAGGTCGGAGACCTGACCGCGGCCGGTCTCGCTGTAGGGCTGGTGGATCAGGATGCGGGCGTTCGGCAGGGCCATGCGCTTGCCCGGCGTACCGGCCGCGAGGAGCACGGCGGCGGCGGACGCGGCCTGGCCCATGCAGACGGTCTGCACGTCGGGCTTCACGAACTGCATCGTGTCGTAGATCGCCGTGAGGGCGGTGAAGGAACCACCCGGGCTGTTGATGTAGATCGAGATGTCGCGGTCGGGGTCCATCGACTCCAGGCACAGGAGCTGCGCCATGACGTCGTTGGCGGAGGCGTCGTCGATCTGCACGCCGAGGAAGATCACGCGCTCCTCGAAGAGCTTCGCGTACGGGTCGTACTCGCGCACGCCCTGCGAGGTGCGCTCGACGAAGCGCGGGATGACGTAACGGGACTCGGCGCGGGCGCCGGTGAACTCGGCCTGCGCGGCCTGGCTGTACTCGGCCTGGGTGCGCTCGTAGAGGCCGCTGCCGGGGAAGTTGTTCATCTCTCTTGGTCTCCTGAGGAGCGTGGGCTGAGGGGTCGGCTTGCGGGCGCTGAGGGGGTGCCTCAGGCTCCCGTGCCGCCTCCGCCCGGCATGCCGGCGGCGCTGGACATGATGTCGTCGATGAGGCCGTACTCCTTGGCCTCCTGCGGGTCGAACCAGCGGTCGCGGTCCGAGTCGCGGGTGACCTGCTCGACGGTCTGACCGGTGTGGAACGCCGTCAGCTCGGCCATCTTCTTCTTGGTGAGCAGGAGCCGCTCGGCGTGGATCTTGATGTCCGACGCGGAGCCCGCGAGGCCCGCGGACGGCTGGTGGATCAGGATCTCGGCGTTCGGCAGGGCGAAGCGCTTGCCGGGCGTGCCCGCGCTGAGCAGGAACTGGCCCATGGAGGCGGCCATGCCCATCGCGATCGTCACCACGTCGTTCTTGATGTACTGCATGGTGTCGTACACCGCCATGCCGGCCGTGATCGAGCCGCCGGGGCTGTTGATGTACAGGAAGATGTCCTTGTCCGGCTCGGCGGCAAGGAGCAGCAGCTGTGCGGTGATCTTGTTGGCAATGTCGTCGTCGACCGGCTGGCCGAGGAAGATGATCCGCTCGCCGAGCAGCCGGTTGTAGACCTGGTCGCCGAGGCCACCACCGATGGAGGGGTCGCCGGCGGCGGAGGGCATCAGATTCGTCACGTATCCACCTGCTCGTCTTACGACGGCGCCGGGCCGTCTCACGTCTTCTAGGGACCTGGGTTCCCGCGTGCGCACCGCTCTCGGGGCGGCTTCGGGGACTCCCCTGCCCTCGTATTCATGGACCCTAACGCGCGGGGCCCTCCGGGGAATCCCGGAGGCCTAACTGTTCGCTGTGAGCGCAGGTTGCGCCCCGTCAGGGGCCCGGGGAACTGCGCGGCCCGCCCCCACGGGCCGCAGTCGCGTCTGCCACATCAGGCTCTATGGCGAGTGCGGTTTTCCGTGGGTTGCTCGCGTAGTTCCCCGCGCCCCTAAAGACCGGGCCCCAGGGACTGACGTCCCTGGGGCCCGGTAGTGCGTTCAGCGAAGCGAGGCCACTCAGGCCTCGGTCTTCTCCTCGGCCGACTCGGCCTCGACCGTCTCGGCGGTCTCGGCGGTCTCGTCCTCGTCGTCGAGGTCCACGACCTCGCCGTTCGTGTCCTTGACGGTGGCGGCCTCGACGACGACCGCGAGGGCCTTGCCGCGGGCGACCTCGCCGACCAGCATCGGGACCTGGCCGCCCTCGACGACGGCCTGGGCGAACTGGTCGGGGGACATGCCGGAGGACTGCGCGCGACGCATGAGGTGCTCGGTGAGCTCCTCCTGGCTGACGTTCAGCTTCTCCTTGTTGACGAGCTCGTCCAGGACGAACTGCGTCTTGATGCCCTTCTCCGCCTGCTCCTTGGTCTCGGCGTCGAACTCCTCGCGGGACTTGCCCTGGATCTCCAGGTACTTGTCCAGGTCGAGGCCCATCTGGCCGAGCTGGTGGTGCTCGAGGTTGTGCGTGCGGGTCTGGATCTCGTCCGCGAGGAGCTTCTCGGGGACGGGGACCTCGACCAGCTCGAGCAGCTTCTCCAGGACGCGCTCCTGGGCCTGCGTCGCCTGGTCGTACTGCTTCATGTTCTCGAGGCGCTTGCGGCTGTCGGCCTTGAGCTCGTCGAGGGTGTCGAACTCGGAGGCCAGCTGCGCGAAGTCGTCGTCCAGCTCCGGCAGTTCACGCTTGGCGACCTGGGTGACCTTGACGGTGACCTCGGCCTCCTTGCCGGCGGCCGAGCCGCCCTTGAGCTCGGAGGTGAAGGTGGCCTCGCCACCGGCCTCCAGGCCCTTCACGGCGTCGTCGATGCCCTCGAGGAGCTCGCCGGAGCCGATCGTGTAGGAGACGCCGGACGCGACGCCGTCCTCCAGGACCTCGCCCTCGACCTTGGCCTCGAGGTCGATCGTCACGACGTCGCCGTCCTCGGCGGCACGCTCGACCGGGGAGGTGGAGGCGAAGCGCCCGCGCAGCTCCTCGACGGCCTTGTCGACGTCCTCGTCGGTGACCTCGACGGCGTCGACCTCGACCTCGATGCCGGAGTAGTCCGGGATCTCGATGGTCGGGCGGACGTCGACCTCAGCGGTGAAGTTGAGGGTCTCGTTGTCCTTCAGCTCGGTGATGTCCACCTCGGGCTGGCCCAGGACGTTGAGCTCGGCCTCGTTGACCGCCTCGGTGTAGAACTTCGGGAGCGCGTCGTTGACGGCCTCCTCGAGGACCGCACCGCGGCCGAACCGCTGGTCGATCACACGGGCCGGGATCTTGCCCTTACGGAAGCCCTTCACCGTGACCTGCTGGTTGATCTTCTTGTACGCCGCGTCGAGGCTGTCCTTGAGCTCCTCGAAGGGCACCTCGACAGTGAGCCGAACCCGGGTCGGGTTCAGGGTCTCCACGGCGCTCTTCACGGTTCGGTCTCCTTGGTGGGCTGACTGCTGGGTTTCTGCCCGGATCAGAGACACACGGGCACACAGCTTGCATAGTAACGGCACGCGGGAGCCGACCCACAATGCGATCTTGGATGCGATCCCATGGAGGGGACGTGGAGTGGAACGTGGAGTGGAACAAGGTGGTCGGGGTGGCGGGATTTGAACCCACGGCCTTCCGCTCCCAAAGCGGACGCGCTACCAAGCTGCGCCACACCCCGTCGGTGCGACACGTAGGGTACATGCCCGCAGGCCATGCGGCCCCCGGTTAAACAGGGGCTCATGAAGGGGGTGTGCGGCGAAGGCCCGCGACCCGCTACGATGCCTGTCGTACCGCGGCTTCCGAGTCGTGGCGCGAACCGTGCGGGCGTAGCTCAATGGTAGAGCCCTAGTCTTCCAAACTAGCTACGCGGGTTCGATTCCCGTCGCCCGCTCTCACGAGAGAACCCCAGGCCCTCAGGGTCTGGGGTTCTTCGCGTTCCGGGGCCGGGGTTCTTCGCGTTCCGGGGCCGGGGTTCTTCGCGTTCCGGGGTGGTGTCCATAACGGGATCTTTCAGGGCCGCATAGCTCGCCCTCAGGGACGTATCGGGTCGGAATTCGACAGGCGGGGGCGCCCGCGGCGGAGCCCGGATCGGCTTCCTCGCCGCTCAGCGGGCCCGTGCCCGTTCCGGTAGCGGCGGTTTTGCGCCTGGCCTATGCCAAAGGCGGCGAAAGGGCCCTTGTGGTCCGGGATGTGCCGACCGGACGATCGGTCCCCTTCACCCGCCTTCAGGGAGGTTCCGATGACCGATCGTCTGTCCCTCGGACCGGATGCCGCACGGCAGCTGGCGACCGCGACCAAGACCACTCCGCAGATGCGGGGCATCACCCCGCGGTACCTGCTGCGCGCCCTGCCCTGGGTCGACGTGGACTCCGGCGTCTACCGGGTCAACCGCCGCCGCACCTATGTGCTCGGCGACGACAGGATCAGCACGTACGAGGAGAGCGGCACCTCCCGTGTAGTGCCCGGCGACTTACGCGAGGTGCCGTATCTGCGCGAGGCCGACGACGCCACCCTCGCCTCGCTGGCCGACGCCTTCACCGAGGTGACCTTCGAGCCCGGTCAGGTGCTCATCCAGGAGGGCGACACCGCGGACCGGCTCTGGGTGCTCGTGACCGGCCGCGCCGAGAAGCGGGTGACCGGACGGTACGGCGAGGACGCGCTGCTCGACATCGCCGGCGACGGGCAGTTCTTCGACCTCGGCGCGTGGACGCGCGAGGAGCCGATGCCGTACCGCGTGCAGGCCCTCACCCGCGGCACCGCGCTCGTGGCCGACCGTGCCGCGCTCACCGCCGCCGCCGAGCGCGAGGAGGGTCTGCGTACGGCGATGGAGGCCTACGCCGCCGACGACGGGTCGATGCCGGGCTCCGAGGTGCCGGTGGACCTGGCGTCGGGGCACGTGGGCGAGCCCGATCTGCCGGGGACGTTCGTCGACTACGAGGACGCGCCCCGCGAGTACCACATGACGCTCGCCCAGACCGTGCTGCGCGTGCACACCCGCGTCGCCGACCTCTACAACGGGCCCATCGACCAGACCAGGGCGCAGGCGAACCTGACCGTCGCGGCGCTGCGGGAGCGGCAGGAGGCCTCGCTCCTGAACCACCCGGAGTTCGGTCTGTTCAACAGCGTCTCCGCCGGGCAGCGCGTGCAGTCGCGCACCGGGGCGCCCACCCCCGACGACCTGGACGAGCTCCTGGCGAAGGTGTGGAAGCAGCCCGGCTACTTCGTCGCGCACCCCAAGGCGATCGCCGCGTTCGGGCGGGAATGTACGCGCCGGGGTGTGCCCCCGGTGACGGACAGCCGGTTCGGCGCTCCGCTGCTGACCTGGCGCGGGGTGCCGCTGCTTCCGTCGGACAAGGTGCGGTTCACCAACGGCTGGGGCGCGCACTCGGGCACCACCGAGATCCTGCTGATGCGGATGGGCGAGGCCGAGCAGGGCGTGGTGGGGCTGCGGCCCGGCGAGGTCGCGGACGAGGTCGAGCCCGGTCTGTCCATGCGGAACATGGGCGTCGACAACAAGGGCATCACGTCGTACCTGATGACGGCGTACTTCAACACGGCGGTCCTGGTGGAGGACGCCATCGCCGTCCTCCAGAACGTCGAGGTGGGCAACTACCATGACTATTCCTGAAGTTGTGGCGCCGGTCACCTCTTCTTCGCAGGTCACTCCCCAGGTACCGGCTCCGGCCGTCCCGCCCCAGGTCTCCGCCCCGGCCTCTCCGGAGGTCTCGCCGCAGATCGTGGAGCCCGCGTCGTCGCCCGGCGCCTTCTCCGCCGAGGCGGTCCGCCAGGACTTCCCGATCCTGCACCGCACGGTGAACGGCCACCCGCTGGTCTGGCTCGACAACGCCGCCACCACGCAGAAGCCGCGCCAGGTGATCGAGGCCCTCACCGCGTACTACAGCGCGGCCAACTCCAACATCCACCGCGGCGCCCACACCATGGCCCGCGAGGCAACGGAGTTGTACGAGGCGGGGCGCGGTGCGGTCGCCACGTTCCTGGGGGCCGAGTCGCCGGACACCGTCGCGTTCACGCGCGGCACCACCGAGGCGATCAACCTGGTCGCCCAGACCTGGGGGCGGGCGAACCTCGGTCCCGGGGACGACATCCTCGTACCCGTTCTGGAGCACCACTCGGACATCGTTCCCTGGCAGATGATCGCGAGGCAGACGCGGGCGCGGGTGGTTCCCGTCCCGCTGGACGCCGACGGGCAGATCGACCAGGCCGCCTATGCGGATCTGCTGTCCTACCGCACCCGGCTCGTCGCGATCAGCCACGCGTCGAACGTGCTCGGGACCGTGCCGCCGGTCAAGGAGATGACCGCGCTCGCCCACCGCTACGACGCCAGGGTCCTGGTGGACGGCGCCCAGGCGGTGGCCCATCTCCCCGTCGACGTACAGGACCTGGGGGCGGACTTCTACGTCTTCTCCGGGCACAAGCTGTTCGCGCCCACGGGCATCGGGGCGCTGTACGCGAAGCCGGAGATCATGGCTGCCCTGAAGCCGTGGCAGGGCGGCGGGAACATGATCGAGTCCGTGTCCTTCGACCGGACGACCTTCGCTCCCCCGCCGCACCTCCTGGAGGCGGGCACCGGGCACATCTCCGGGGTCGTCGGTCTGCTGGCCGCGTTGAACTGGCTGTCCGGCTTCGACAAGGACGCCATCGCGTCGTACGAGAACGCGCTCATGGCTTACGCGCAGCAGGCCATGGCGACCGTGCCGGGCCTGTCCCTGCTGGGGGCCGCGCCGGACCGGATCGCGGTGCTGACGTTCACGCTCGCGGGCCACGATCCGGCGACGGTGGCCGACTGGCTGGACCGCGACGGCATCGCGGTCCGCGCGGGCCACCACTGCGCGCAGCCGGCGCTCGCGCACTACGGCCTGGAGTCGGCGGCCAGGGCCTCCCTGTCGCTCTACAACACGTCGGAGGAGGTGGATCGGCTGGTGGGGTCGCTGCGGGCGCTTCAGCAGGCGGGCTGAGGGTCCGCCGGGTGTCCCCCTACGGGTTGCGTACGTCGACGGTGTACACGGACCGCAATCCGTAGGGGACGTACAGGGCGTCCCCCACCAGCGCCAGGGGGGCTCCGCTCTCGGGCAGCATCTGGCCCGCGCCGACGGACCGTCCGGGACGGGTCCAGGCCACTTCGCCGGTCTCCCGGTCGAGCGCGGCCAGGCGGCCACTGGGTGACGCCGTGTAGACGTGGGTGGCCGATGCCAGGGGACGGCCGGGGAACTCGACGGTGGAGTAGCGGTCCCAGAGCTGGCGGCCGGTGCGGGGGTCGACGGCGCGCACGCCGCCGTTGGTGTACGTGAAGTAGAGCGTCCCCCGGCTGAGCGTGAGGGTCGCCCCCGGGGACTGGGCGCGGGAGAGCCGCACGGTGCGCTTGTCGCGGCCGCTCGCGCTCACGGATACGAACGCGCGGAGCCTGGTCTCGGAGGTGTCGGCAAGCACGAGGCGCCCTTCGGCCTGGCCGATGAGGGTGAGGTTGCCGCGCGTGGTGACCGTCCAGACCGGTTTGCCGGTGGCCGGGTCGAGGCGGGAGACGTGGGTGCCCGACTTCTCGCCGTGGCAGACCCGATAGCCCTTCGCGGCAGCCTCCCGCAGCTGGCAGTCCTGGCCGGGGAACGGACGCGTCCAGAGGGCTTTGCCGTGCTCGGGCTCGAGCAGGGCGTACGACTCGCCGTCCTTGCCCAGCGCGGCGAGGACGCCGTCCTCCGTGGCCGCGACGGTGCTCACCTCCGGGGTCGGGTCGGGCGGCATGGCGCCTTCGCCCCGCTGGGTCGAGGTGGTCCACAGCTCGGCGCCGGACCGGGCGTCCAGGGCCTGGATCGCGTAGTCCTCGATGCCCACCTCGCCGCCCTTCGCCTCCGTCTGGTCGTTGCGGAAGACGAAGACGCGGTCGCCCGCCGTCCCGATGACCGTGCCCTCCAGACCGCCGGTGTCGTCGGGGACCGAGTCGACGGGCAGGCCCCACTCCTGCTTTCCGGTGGCGAGGGAGAAGCGGGCGGCCTTGACGTCGTCGCCGGCGCAGATCAGGCCCCGCTCGGCGGCGGCGCACCGCTCGAAGGCCCCGGAGGGTTCGCCCTTGCCGCCGGTGGTGTCCTTCGCCGTCCACTCGCGCCAGCCGGCGGGCAGTTGGCTCGCCACCGGGCCGTCGTCCCTGGCGAGCCACACCACCGCGCCCGCCCCCAGGACCGCGAGCAGCAGCCCGCCCACCGACGCCGCTGTCAGCAGCCTGCGGCGGCGTGGGCGCGGGGCGGTGTCCTCGGCCGCGGGGGCCGGAGGCGTCGGCTCCTGGGGGCGTCTGGGCGGGGCCGGTTCGCCCTTGAGCAGGGCGAGGAGTTCGTCCGGGGTGGGGCGCGCCGCGGGGTCCTTGGCGAGGCAGTGCTCGATGAAGGGGCGCAACTCGGCGGGTACGCGGTCGAGTTCGGGGGCGGCCTCGACGACGCGGGTGGCCGTCTCGTAGGGGCTGTCGCTGTCGAAGGGGCCGCGGCCCGTCGCCGCGTACGCGAGGACGGCGCCGAGGGAGAAGACGTCGGACTCGGGGCCGACGTCGCGCGGGTTGGTGAGCTGCTCCGGGGACATGTAGGGCGGGGTGCCCATGACGCGGCCCGTCTGCGTGAGGGCGTCCGCGCCCAGGGCCTCCGCGGCCCGCGAGACGCCGAAGTCGATGACGCGGGGGCCGTCCTCGGCGAGCATCACGTTGGCCGGTTTCAGGTCGCGGTGGACGACCCCGACGCGGTGGATGTCGCGCAGCGCCTCGGTGAGGCCCGCGGCCAGTTCGCGCAGCCGGTCCAGCGGCAGCGGGCCCTCGCGGCGCACATGGCCGCCGAGGTTCTCGCCGGGGATGAAGACCGTGGCCATCCACGGGCGCTCGGCGTCCGCGTCGGCGTCCACGACGGGCGCGGTGAAGGCGCCGCTGACCTGGCGCGCGGCGGCCACCTCACGGCGGAAGCGGGTGCGGAACTCCTGGTCGTCGGCGTACTGGCCGTGGACGACCTTCAGGGCGAGGCGGCGCCCCGACGCGGAGCGGGCGAGATAGACGACGCCCATGCCGCCGGAACCGAGCCGGTCCTCGATCGGATATCCGCCGATGCGGTCCGGGTCCGAGCCGCGCAGAACCATCCCGTACGCCCCCGTCCCCGCGGCACTCTTCCCCGCTCTCCAGTTCCCCTTCCCCGCAGCGTACGCCGCCTTGGGTGAGCGCCCCGAAGGGGCTCAGAAACTGATCGAGTTGATGGTCTCCGCCACTTCGTTGAGGAACCGATTTATCGACGGCGCCATGCCGGTGGACGCGAGGAAGAAGCCGAAGAGCACCGCGACGATCGCGGGCCCCGCCTTGAGCGATCCCCCGCGGATCAGCACCACAAGGATGATCGCCAACAGCAATACCACTGACAGCGAAATGGCCACACTGATCACACCCTAGGTCGGTCGCTCTCCCGGCCCGGGGGGTACGACCCCGCACACCCCCGCCAGGGACCATCGTGCCACCAACGGGCCCACTGTATGCGGCCGGTGACACATCGTCGGCCAACGCTTCCCGGGGCCCGCGCGCAGGGGCGCCCCAGGGGCGCATGAACAGCGCACCCCCGCACGGCAATTCGACGACCTGCGCACATGGGTAATTCGGCTTGATCGCTGCCATCGCCACACACGACGTTCGCAGGAAATTCGAATTGTTGCCGGGGGCACACCCGGGGCCTCGATCTTCAACGAACTCTCCGACCAACCGGACATTTCACCAGAGTCGCCCGCGGACGTTATGCACCATTTAAACCGGATGAGTTGTGACGTACTGGACACGATACAGCCGCATCTCTTTGTCGACTCAACCGATTCCCGGGTACCCGCCACCCGTTAAGCGGGATTCTCCCCCGGCGATTGACAGTGATTGGCCGTGATTGACAGGGGATTGAGTTGAGAGAAGTGACGAGGGTTTTACGAAAACACTGCCGCGACGCTAGGGTGCCTCAGATGTTCCACGCTGCCACCACCCCCGCAGGCGCAGTGCGGTCCCGGATCGTCTCACCGAGCTCTTGGTGGGAGGGCCTGTGACCAACTCGGTGCACCCGCACGGACGCCACCGGGCGCCGCTCCCCCCGGCCCAGGTGCCGACGGCCGAAGTACCTTCCCCCCGCGCCCATCACCCGACCCCGCAGGCCGCGACCGCTACCGCTCCCCCCACCCCGTCCGGCCACAGCACCGCCCAGAACGCCGCGAAACCCGCCAAGCAGCGGGACGCGTTCTTCGACAACGCCAAGTACCTGGCGATCGTCCTCGTGGCGATGGCCCACGCATGGGAACCGCTGACGGACCACAGCCGCGCCGCCGAGGCGCTGTACATGACCGTCTACACCTTCCACATGCCGGCGTTCATCCTGATCTCCGGCTACTTCTCGCGCAGTTTCGACATGCGGCCCGACCGCCTCAGGCGTCTGGTCACCGGCGTCGCCGTGCCGTACGTCATCTTCGAGGTCGCGTACACCCTCTTCAAGCGCTGGGCGGACGACGACCCGACCCAGCCGATCAGTCTGCTCGACCCCTGGTACCTCACCTGGTTCCTGGTCGCGCTCTTCGTGTGGCGGCTCACCGTGCCGCTGTGGAAGATCGTGCGCTGGCCCGTGCCGCTCGCGCTGGCCGTCGCCATGCTCGCCGTGATCTCACCCGACATCGGCGACGACCTCGACCTGCAGCGCGTCCTGCAGTTCATGCCGTTCTTCGTGCTCGGCCTCTTCATGAAGCCCGAGTACTTCCAGCTGGTGCGCCGCCGCGAGGTGCGGATCCTGTCCGTGCCGGTGTTCGCGTGCGCGGTGCTCCTCGCCTACTGGGCCGCGCCCCGGATGACCTCCGTGTGGTTCTACCGCCGGGACAGCGCCCAGGAGTTGGGCGTGCCGTGGTGGGTCGGCATCGTGATGACGCTGGCGCTCTTCGGCTGCTCCGTCGTCCTCACCGCGTGCTTCTTCGCGTGGGTGCCGCGCCGCAAGATGTGGTTCACGATTCTTGGCGCCGGCACGCTGTACGGCTACCTGCTGCACGGCTTCCTCGCCAAGGGGTCCCGTTTCTGGGGCTGGTTCGAGGACTACGAGTGGCTGCACAAGCCGCTCGGCGAGATCTTTGTGACCGTGGTCGCCGCGAGTGTGGTGACGCTGCTGTGTACGCCTCCGGTGCAGCGGATGTTCCGCTTCGCGATGGAGCCCAGGATGGAGTGGGCCTTCAAGCGGGATGCGGCGCAGTTGGCCCGGGAGCGGGCCAAGTCCGCGTAGCGGGGCCTCGACGCACCGGGGTCTAGCTGATTCCCAACAGGGCGCGCATGTCGGCGTACTTCGCCGTCAGGCGCGCCCTTGTCGTTGCGTCGAGCACCGCCAGGCGGGCCGGGTCCGCGTTGTGGGCCAGGTCCGCCTCCTTCACCAGGCGGGCGCCCGGTGTGGCGAGGATTCTCTGGGCGTACGACTCCTCGGGCTCGTCCTTGCGTTTGGTGAGGGCGAGGACGATGGCTTTCGTACGGGGGGTCAGGGCCGCCTCTCGAAGCCACTGTTCGGAGAGGGCGTCGTCCTCCACGGAGTCGTGGAGCCAGGCGGCGGCGATCTGGTCCCCGTCGCCGCCCCTCGCCTTTACGCCGTCGGCCACGGCTTGGAGGTGTTCTGCGTAGGGGCGGCCTGCTTTGTCCGTTTGGGTGGCGTGGGCCCTGCGGGCCAGGGCTTCCACCTCGGACAGGGGGAGGAGGGGTGGGGTGGGGTTCATGCGGTGATTCTTTCCCCTGGCCCGCCCCTTCCCGAAACTGGGGCTCCGCCCCAGACCCCGCTCCTCGAACGCCGGAGGGGCTGAGAGGTGCGGACGCCGGAAGGGCTGAGCTACGCCGACCTCAGGGCCGCCCTTGCCGGGAGCGTTGTCGATGCCAGGCCCAGGAGGAGGACCGCTCCTGCGAACGAGCCGTACACCAGCGGGGGGATGTACGGGGATTCGCCCGTCAGCCCGTTCATCATGGGGATCAGCGTGGCCAGGGCGATGGCCGAGCCGATCGCGATGCCCGCGACGGTGACCAGCAGGGCCTCCCAGCGGATCATCCGCATCACCTGGCGGCGCGTGGAGCCGATCAGGCGCAGGGTGCCGAGTTCGCGGCGGCGGTCCAGGACCGTCATCACCAGGGTGTTGACCGCCGCGACGGCCGCGAAGCCGCCGAGGACGGCTGCCATCGTGGTGTTCGCCCAGGCGTTGAGCTCGCGGTCCATGGACTGGGCGGTGGCATAGCCCTCACGGTCCTTGAGTGCGCCGAGGCCCGAGAGCGCCTGGGCGGAGCCGCCCTTGGTCCAGATCTCCGTGGCGAAGGACGACGTGACGTGGTGCTTCACGTCGGAGGCGGGGATGGTCACTTGGGAGAGGCCCAGGCCCCTGCCGTACGTCGCAACGATCTTCGGCGTTGCCTCGGTGCCGTCGGGCAGGAGGATTTCGAAGCGGTCGCCCACGCCCACGTGGGCGTTGCGGGCGAGGGACGCGTCGATCGCGACCTCCCCCTTGCCGAGCTCCAGGGCGCCCGTCTCGACCTTCAGGTCCTGGACCTTCGCGAGGTCCGCGGCCGAACCGGTGATGCCCTGCGTCGACGCCGACTCCAGCCAGCGGTCACCGCCCGAGCCCACCGGGACGAGGAGTGAGGTCTTGAGGAGGCCGACCGCCGAGGTGACTCCTTCCGTGTCCGCCGCCTTGGCCACCGCTCCCGGGGGCAGGCCCGTGTCCGACGTGATGATGTGGTCCGCCGTGATGCCCTCGCGCTGCTGGTCGGCGGCGACCCGCTCCTCGCTCGTGTGCATGAAGACGAGGACGGACGAGAACGCCATGGCGAGCACGATCGGGGTGATCGCGGAGGCCAGACGGCGGGCGTTCGAACGGGAGTTGGCGGCCGCGAGCGAGGCGGACGCGCCGGCGCCGCGCAGCGGAAGGCCGAACAGGGCCGCGCAGCCGCGGGCCACCAGCGGGCCGAGCAGGGCCACGGCGAGCATGAAGAGCATGACGATGCCGAGCGCGGCGTTGGCCGCGTCCTCGCCGGTGTTGCCCGCGGCGACCCCCGCGAGGACGGTGCCGCCGACCGCCGCGGCGATCCCCAGCGGCGTACGGATCCAGCCGACCGGCGTCCGCTCCACGGAGGCCTCGCTGAGCGCCTGGCCCGGCTTGATGCGGGAGGGGCGGCGGGCCGCCATGTAGCCGGCGCCGAGCGCGGTGAGGACGGCGACGCCGATCGCGGAGACCATGGGGATGAAGGAGACGGAGAGGTCCACGGCCTGAGGGATCGCGCCCTTCTCCTTCAACTGCCCGAACCACCAACTGGCCAGGGCGATTCCGGGCAGGACGCCGACCGCCGCGGCGAGGGGCGCGACCAGCAGGGTCTCGGTGGCGATGGTGCGGCGGATCTGGCGCGGGGTGGTGCCGATGGCCCGCAGCAGCGCGTACTCACGGGCGCGCTGGCCCACCGAGAGCGCGACGGTGCCGGCCGCGGTGAAGACGGCGGTCATGGCGGCGATGCCGCCGAAGGAGCCGCCGAGCGCGGTGAGCATCTCCTTGGCGTAGGCGAGTTCGGAGCCCTCCGCGGCGCTGCGGTCGTCGCCGGTGTGGACCTTCGCCTTGCTCCCGAGGGCGTGCGCCACCTGGGACTTGAGGGTGTCGTCGGAGACGCCCGCCTTGGGGAGGACCGCGATGGCGTCGACCTTGCCCGGGTGGCCCGAGATACGGAGGGCCTCGGCGTCGGCGAACCAGGCGGTGGACGCGCCCTGTTGTGGCTCGACCGTGCCGGAGACGCGGAAGTCGCGGGGGCCGTCCGCCGTGGTGAGCGTGGCGCGCTCGCCCACGGAGGCGCCGGGCGCGGCGAGGACGACCTCGCCGGGCTGCGGGGCGCGGCCCGCGGTCAGCTTCTCGCCGGTGAAGGCCGTGGAGCCCCAGCCGTGCGCGGTGACGTCCTTGCCGCCGGACCGCAGGGGGAAGCTGACGTCGGCGACGGCGGCGCGGGCGCCGGGCACCGAACCCGCCTTGGCCACGAGGGAGTCGTCGAGCCGCGCCTGGTCGGGCAGCGGGGTGCTGGTCTCGGACCTGCTGTCGCCGCTGCCGGTGACGAAGTGGGCCGACTGGTCGGCGGCGGCCACCACGGGCGCGCCGGTGTAGCGGTTGGGCGGCACGGAGGCACGCAGCCCCGTCTCCAGGAGGATTCCGCAGGCGGCGACGATCAGCGAGGCCATCATCAGCGCGACGAAGGTGCCGACGAACGCGGCGGGTTTGAAGCGGACGGCCGCGCGGGCGAGGCCGTTGGGCATGTACGCCATTACGCGGCCACCCCCGCGTAGGCGGCCGGGGCGGCCAGGGCGGTCATGCGGGCCTTGATCTGCTCCGCGGAGGCGCGCTCCAGTCGGTCGACGATGGAGCCGTCGGCGAGGAAGAGGACGCGGTCGGCGTGGGCGGCGGCGGCCGGGTCGTGGGTGACCATGACGACCGTGGCGCCCATGGTGTCGACGGCGGAGCGCAGCAGGCCGAGGATCTCGGTGGCCGTGGTGGTGTCCAGGGCGCCGGTCGGCTCGTCGGCGAAGATCACGTCGGGCTCGGTGACCAGGGCGCGGGCGATGGCGACGCGCTGCTGCTGGCCGCCGGAGAGCTGGCCGGGACGGCGGCTCCCCTTGTCGCCGAGGCCGACGCGGGCGAGCATCTCGGCGGCCCTGCGGCGGTCGGGGCGGCGGCCCGCGAGGCGCATCGGCAGGACGACGTTCTGCTCGACGGTCAGCGAAGGCAGCAGGTTGAAGGCCTGGAAGACGAAGCCGAGGCGGGTGCGGCGCAGGGCGGTGAGCTTGTTCTCGCTCATGCCGGTGATCTCGGTGCCGCCGAGGTGGACGGTGCCCGAGCTCGGCCGGTCCAGGCCCGCCGCGCACTGCAGGAAGGTGGACTTGCCGGATCCTGAGGGGCCCATGACGGCGGTGAAGCTGCCGCGCGGCAGTGCGAGGTCGACGCCGGCGAGGGCGTGCACGGCACCGGAGCCGCGGCCGTACTGGCGGCGGACCCCGCGCAGCTCGACGGCCCAGTCGCCGGGCAGGCCGCTCGGCATCGGGGGCACCGCTGCCGCCCTCGTGCCCCCGTCGGTCCGGTTCTTCCGTCGCAGCCCCATGGCCGTGCCCGCCTTCCGCTCGTGCGCCGCTGGGACCTCGCCGTGAGACGCCCCTGGTCGATGACTCGAACGTACGGATTCGGGGGTGGTGCGGACCATGAGGGCCGCTGGCGAAGAGGGGGTGGGGAGAACCCCACCCCGGGCCTTCAGAAGTCGCCGATCAGGTCGTTTGGTAACCTAAGTATTGACGCGTTCTTGACGCTCCCTTTGCTCTATTTCTCATGCCCAGACGACTCGTACCGACCAAACAGGAGGAACGGGCCCATCGGACACGCAGACACCTTGATAGCCATGGGCGGCGCCTTTCTCGCCGCCGCCGTCCTCGCCCGCCTCGGCGGCCGCATCGGACTCCCCACCATCCCCCTCTTCATCCTGGCCGGGATCCTCCTCGGCCCCCACACCCCCGGCGTGGTCCTGGTCTCCGACCCCCACGACCTGGAAATGCTCTCGGCGCTCGGCCTGGTACTCCTGCTCTTCTACCTGGGCCTCGAGTTCCACATGGACGACCTCAAGACCGGTGGCCGCAAGATGGCCGTCGCCGGCGGCATCTACCTCGCCCTGAACGTCGGCGCCGGCCTGGGCTTCGGATTCGCGCTCGGCTGGGGCACCTCCGAAGCGCTGGTCCTCGCCGGAGTGCTCGGCATCTCGTCCTCGGCGATCGTCACGAAGGTCCTCGTCGACACCGGCAGGCTCGGCAATCCGGAGACGAAGCCGATCCTCGGCATCATCGTGGTCGAGGACATCTTCCTCGCGCTGTACCTCGCGGCGCTGCAGCCGATCCTGTCCGGCGCGGACAGCCTCTCCGCCGCCGTGATGGACGGCGGCAAGGCCTTCGGCTTCCTGCTGCTCCTCGCGCTCGCGGCCCGCTTCGGCACCCGCGTGATCGGCCGTCTCTTCGCCATCAAGGACGACGAGCTGCTCGTCATCTCCTTCCTCGGCGCGGCCGTCTTCGTCGCCGGGGTCTCGGAGTGGTTCGGCGTCGCCGACGCGATCGGCGCGTTCATGGTCGGTCTGATGCTGGGCAGCACCGCGTCCGGCAACCGCATCCGCAAGCTGGTCCACCCGCTGCGGGACGCGTTCGGCGCGATCTTCTTCTTCGCGTTCGGGCTCTCCATCGACCCCGGCGACCTGCCGGTGGTGCTGTGGCCGGTCCTCGCGGCGGTCGCGCTGACGCTCCTGATGAACGTCCTCGCGGGTCTCGGGGCGGCGCGTGTGTACGGCTTCGGGGCGGGCCCCGCGGCGAACATCTCCACGACGCTCCTCGCCCGCGGCGAGTTCGCGCTGATCCTCGCCACGATGGCGGCGGGCGCGGGCCTGGACGAGCGGCTCTCGCCGTTCATCGCGGGGTACGTGCTGCTGCTCGCGGTCCTCGGACCGCTGGCCGCGGGGCGCTCGGAGTGGCTGGCGCGGATCCTGCCGGGCGGTCCTGACTACGCGGTTGCGGGGCCGAGTTCGCCGAAGAAGGCGGAGCGGGCCTCGGTGAACAGCGTGCCGTAGTCGGGTCCGTAGGCCACCGCCGCCGCGAACAGCGCGTCGACGGCGGCCCGGAGCGGGTCGTCCTCGACCGCGCCGAAGAGGGCGGGGACGGCCAGCGCGGCCCGGAGCATCTCCTGGCCGCTTCCGTCGGTGGACGCGACGAGGGTCTGCGGGACGCGCGGGTCGTCGAGCAGGCGGTCCCAGACGGGCTCGTGGTCGTCCTCGCGGTCGAAGGGCGCGGGCAGCGGCTGCCCGCGCTCTGCCGCGTCCAGGGCCGGGGCGATCCAGTCGATGCCGTCGAGCCCCGCCTTCTCGTAGGCGCGGCGCATGGCCCAGCGGGCGACGGAGCGTTGCCCTTCGGGGGTCGACCGGTCCAGGGCGTGCGCGAGTTCGGGGGCCAGCCCGATGATCCCGCCTATGTTTCCGCCCACGTTCCGCAGGCGGTCACTGGGGAGTTGGCCACCCCACTGCATGCGTTCGGCATGCTCCCGCTCCTCGCGGGCCCTGGACTCCTGTGCTGCTCGCTCGCGACGCCGCGTCTCGGCCCGTCGCTCGGCCGAGGGCAGGGCGCGCGCCGTTCTGTGCCAGTACGCCGAGCTGTCACCCGTCTGCTTGACCAGACGGTCGGGTGCGGGCGGTGCGGGCCAGAACTGCAGGAGGTGCTCCTCGATCCCGGGGCACTCGGTGATCTCCTGCTCCCGCTCGACGGCTTCGTCCAGCCGACTGCCGCAGTAGCGGACCCGGTAGTCGATCTCGTCGAGGCCCAGCGGGAAGCTCCCCATGCCGCCCCACAGGGCGAGTACCGTCTCCGGCCCAGCGGGGCGGAAGGAGACCTCGACGATCTCCTCCCAGTGGTCCTCCGGGAACGGCAGTTCCTCGTGGACCTCCACCGTGAAGTCGACCTCTCCGGTGTGCAGGGCGGTGACCAGGTACAGGAAGCCTGGTACTGCCGCGCCGCAGAGTCCGTTCGCCTGGCCCGCACGCGCGTCGTGAAATCCCCAGGCCGCCATGGCGTCCGGATCGCTCTCCACGTAGAGCTGGCCGTACGCCACGCTCACATGACCGCTCACCGGCGTCCGTACGACGCCCATCTCACGCCTCCCGGCAGATCAACAGCAGCGCCCTGTCGTCGTTCACGTCCTTCGCGACCGCCTCGATCAGATGCCAGGCCGCGCCGTGGAAGCCGCCCGCCACATACCGGTCGGCCTCGCCCGTCAGGCGGTCCATGCCCTCGGCGATGTCGCGGTCGGAGGTCTCCACGAGGCCGTCCGTGAAGAGCATCAGGACGTCGCCGGGGCGCAGCATGCCCTTGACCGGGTCGAACTGCGCGCCGTCGTAGACGCCGAGGAGCGGGCCCTGGCCGGCCTTCTCCTCCCAGCGGCCGCTGCCCGCGCTCAGCTGGAGGCCGGGCGGGTGACCCGCGGAGAAGAGTTCGTAATCGCCGGTCTCCAGGTCGAGGACCAGGTGGATGGAGGTCGCGAAGCCCTCGTCCCAGTCCTGGCGCAGCAGATAGCCGTTGGCGGCGGGCAGGAAGGCGTGCGGGGGCAGCGAGCCGAGCAGACCGCCGAAGGCGCCGGACAGGAGCAGCGCGCGCGAGCCCGCGTCCATGCCCTTGCCGGAGACGTCGGTGAGGACGGCCTCCAGGGTGCGGCCGCCGTTCGTGCGGGCCGCGACGACGAAGTCGCCGGAGAACGACTGGCCGCCGGCCGGGCGCAGCGCCATCTCGCGGTGCCAGCCGCGCGGCAGCTTCGGCAGCTTGCTCTGGACGCGGATGCGCTCGCGCAGGTCGAACAGCATCGTTCCGCCGCCGCGCCACGGCACGCCGACCCGGCTGCGGAACTGCGCGATGAGCAGCCCGAAGAAGCCGCAGGCGGCGACCACGAGGACGACGCCGGGCGTGACGCGCGAGGGACCCTCCGCGTACGGGCCGAGCTGGACGGACTCCACGATCAGGGCCACCGCCGACGCCGCGTACAGGCCGAGGAGGCTGGCGGGGCGCAGCAGCAGGCCGCCGGCGACGATGGGCAGGACCAGGGCGGCCGGCGAGCACCAGACGTTGTTGACGATCGTGCAGATGGTGATCACGGGGATGGTGAGCAGCAGTCCGGCCAGGGCGACCCAGTCGGAGCCGTCGCCGCGGAAGTAGTCGACGCCGGATTTGCGCAGCGCGATGCGGGCCCGGTGCAGCCGCTTCTTCATCCGGGCCGTGAACGTCTCGGCTTCCGCACGCCGCTCCCGCCGTGCGTGCCGTTCTCCTCGTACCGCCATTGCTCGTGGACCCTATCCAGCGGGCCGGGCACTTCGCACGGGAGGTCCCAGTTGTCCCCCGTCAGGGGCACGTCCCGGACGGTCGGCGACGGGGCTCCAAGAGCGCGGCGGAGCGCGGAAATCCTGTCGCAACGCCCGTATCGCCCTGGTAGTCATGGCATATGACGAAAGACTTGAGGGTGCTCGACGAGGCCGACTGGGACACGTGGTACGGAACGCTGGAGCGCGCCTTCGGGGGTGTCGCCGAGTCCGCCGACGAGCGGGCGCTGTGGCGCTCGCTCACCGAGCTCGACCGGTCGATCGGCGTGTGGGACGGGGACGCGTGCGTGGGGACGGCGGGGGCCTTCTCCTTCCGTCTCGCCGTGCCGGGCGGTGCCCTGGTGGACGCGGCGGGCGTGACGATGGTCGGCGTCGCGGCCACGCACCGGCGGCGCGGCATCCTCACCTCGATGATGCGCCGCCAGCTGGACGACGTCCGCGCGGGCGGCGAGCCGTTGGCCGTGCTCACCGCGTCGGAGCCGGTCATTTACGGCCGGTTCGGGTACGGCGCGGCCACCCACCAGATGAAGGCCTACATCGACACGGCCCGCGTCACTCTGTCCGCACCGTCCGGTACGGACGACGTACGTCTTCGGTACGCGGAGCCCGCCGACGTCCACGAAGCGTGCGAGGCGCTGTACGCACGCCGTGTGACCGAGCGGCCCGGCATGCTGGCCCGGCAGCCGGGCTGGGACCGGCTCAGGCTGCTCGACCCGGAGAGCGAGCGGGGCGGCGCCTCCCCGCTGCAGTGCGTGGTCGCCGAGCGCGCGGGAGACCTGGTCGGGTACGCACGGTTCTCGGTGAAGCCCGAGTGGGACTGGAAGGGTCCCAAGGGCTCGGTCCACGTGCGTGACGTCGAGGCCCTGGACCCGGCGGCGTACGCGGCGCTGTGGCGGTTCCTCTTCGGCATCGACCTGACGTCGTCGGTCGTCGCGCACAGCCGTCCGGTGGACGACCCGCTGCTGCAGCTCGTCTCCGACATCCGCCGGTGCGACCTCACGGTGCGGGACGCGCTGCACGTACGGCTCGTCGAGGTGGGCGCGGCGCTCCAGGCGCGTACGTATCAGGCGCCTCTGGACGTGGTGTTCGAGGTCGAGGACGCCTTCTGCCCCTGGAACGAGGGGCGTTGGCGGCTCACCGGGGACGCCAAGGGCGCCTCGTGCGAGCGCACGGACGACGCGGCCGATCTCGCCCTGTCCGTACGGGAGTTGGGCTCCGCCTATCTCGGCGGTGTGTCCCTGTCCTCGCTCGCGGGTGCGGGCCGGGTGCGGGAACTGCGCCAGGGCGCGCTGACCGAGGCTTCGGTGGCCTTCGGCTCGGACGCGGCGCCGTGGCTGCCGCACGGGTTCTGACCGGCGGGGTTCAGGCGGGTTGGTGCGCCGGGACCTTGGGCTTGCGGGTGGCCATGTGGAGGGCGACACACCAGCCGATGACCGAGGCACCGAAGACGAGGTTGACGACGAGGACCAGCCAGCGGTTCTCGGCGCCTCGGTTGAAGGCGATGAGCGACGGCAGCAGGTAGACCGCGGTGACGAGCACCGTGAGCACGACGGCGCCCAGGACGCCTATGTCACTGAACATCAATTACTCCCCGAGGGGCGCTGGCAGGTCGGGCACCAGAAGAGATTGCGGGCGGCGAGGTCGGCGGTGCGGATCTCGCCGCCACAGATGTGGCAGGGCAGGTTCGCCCTGCGGTAGACGTACACCTCGCCGCCGTGGTCGTCGACGCGCGGCGGGCGGCCCATCGCCTCGGGGGTGTGCTCGGGCCTGACGGTGTCGATGCGGCCCCGGCGCACGCCCTCGCGCATCAGATCCACGAGGTCCGCCCAGATCGCGGTCCACTGCGCCTCGGTGAGGTCCTTGCCCTGGGTGTACGGGTCGATGCCGTGCCGGAAGAGGACTTCCGCGCGGTAGACGTTGCCGACGCCCGCGATGACCTTCTGGTCCATGAGGAGGGCGGCGACGGTGGTGCGGCTGCGGGCGATGCGGCGATAGGCCCTCTCCGGGTCGTCCGCGCCCCTGAGCGGGTCGGGGCCGAGCCGGTCGTGTATCGCCTGCTTCTCCTCGTGCGTGATGAGGGCGCAGGTGGTGGGGCCGCGGAGGTCGGAGTAGTACGTGTCGTTCGCGAGGCGCAGGCGGACGGTGTCCGTGGGGGGCGGGGCGGGGGCCTGACCCAGGGTGTACTTGCCGAAGAGGCCGAGGTGGACATGGACCCAGTCGGCTTCGCCGAAGCCGAGGAAGAGGTGCTTGCCGTGGGCCTCGGTGGCCTCCATCACCTGGCCGGTGACGAGGGCCGCGCTGTCGCTGAACTTGCCCTGGGGGCTGGTCGCCGTGACCTGACGGCCCTGGAACCGGTCCTGGTGGTCGGCGGCGAGCCGGTGAATGGTGTGCCCCTCCGGCACGGGTCCCTCCGGGGGTTGGTGCGGGCAAATCGCCTTGGCGGCTCGTCCTCGGACGCCGGACGGGCTGAGAGATCTCCAGCACCGCCCGGCGAAGAGCCGACTACTGCTGCGGGTGCCCGGCGGGGATCGGGGGCAGCTCCCCCGTCTCCTCGTAAGCCGACAGCATCTCGATGCGGCGCGTGTGACGCTCCTCACCCGAGTACGGCGTACCCAGGAAGATCTCGACGAACTTCGTCGCCTCTTCCTGCGTGTGCATGCGGCCGCCGATCGAGATCACGTTGGCGTTGTTGTGCTCACGGCCGAGCGCGGCCGTCTGCTCGCTCCAGGCCAGGGCCGCCCGCACGCCCTTCACCTTGTTCGCGGCGATCTGCTCGCCGTTGCCGGAGCCGCCGATGACGATGCCGAGGGCGTCGGGGTCCGCGGCCGTCCTCTCCGCGGCGCGGAGGCAGAACGGCGGGTAATCGTCCTGGGCGTCATAGATGTGGGGCCCGCAGTCGACGGGCTCGTGGCCGTGGCTCTTGAGCCATTCGACCAAGTGGTTCTTGAGTTCGTAGCCGGCATGATCCGAGCCGAGGTACACGCGCATGCGTCCGAGTGTGGCACGTCCGGGGGCGGGTAGCCGCGACGGGGCAGGCTCTCGATCTTGCCGATCGGGACCTTGGTCCAGGCCTTTGGTCGGAATACAACGATCCGGATTCAGGACTTCCGTCCCGTTCACCCCTGAGTTTGAATGCGGGGGCTCGTGACCCGAGAACTTAAGGATTCGTCCATGACCTCGCAACCCTCCCTTGCGAAGGCAGACAGCACCCCCGCATCTCCTGGGGATCCGCAGTCTGGCGACAGTGGTGACACCGGCGACGGCCTGAAAGCGGGTCTCAAGAACCGCCACCTCTCCATGATCGCCATCGGTGGTGTGATCGGCGCCGGACTCTTCGTCGGCTCCAGCTCCGGCATCGCCGCGGCCGGGCCCGCGATCCTCGTCTCGTACGCCCTCGTCGGCGCGATGGTCGTCCTCGTGATGCGGATGCTGGGCGAGATGGCCGCCGCGCGGCCGACCTCCGGCTCCTTCTCCACCTACGCCGACCAGGCGCTCGGCCGCTGGGCCGGGTTCTCCATCGGCTGGCTGTACTGGTTCTTCTGGGTCGTCGTCCTCGCGGTGGAGGCCACCGCGGGCGCGGTGATCCTCAACGGCTGGATACCCGCGGTCCCGCAGTGGGGCTGGGCGCTCATCGTGATGGTGGTGCTCACCGCGACCAACCTCGTATCGGTGGGCTCGTACGGCGAGTTCGAGTTCTGGTTCGCCGGGATCAAGGTCGTCGCGATCGGCGCGTTCGTCGCCATCGGCCTGCTCGCCGTCTTCGGCGTGCTGCCCGGCTCCGACAACCCCGGCGCCGGATTCGCGCACCTCACCGACGCGGGCGGCTTCCTGCCCAAGGGCGCGGGCGCCATCCTCACCGGCGTACTGATGGTCGTCTTCTCCTTCATGGGCAGCGAGATCGTCACGCTGGCCGCGGGCGAGTCCGAGGACCCGCAGCGCGCGGTCACCAAGGCGACGAACAGCGTCATCTGGCGCATCGGTGTCTTCTACCTGGGCTCGATCTTCGTCGTCATCACGCTGCTTCCGTGGAACGACAAGTCGATCACCGAGAAGGGCAGTTACGTCGCCGCGCTCGACTCGATCGGCATTCCGCACGCCGGTCAGGTCATGAACGTCATCGTGCTCACCGCGGTCCTGTCCTGCCTCAACTCCGGTCTGTACACCGCATCCCGCATGGCGTTCTCGCTCGGCCAGCGCGGTGACGCGCCCAAGGCCTTCGCGCGGACCAACAAGCGGGGCGTGCCGCAGGCCGCGATCCTCGGCTCCGTCGTCTTCGGCTTCCTCGCCGTCTGGTTCAACTACCAGTGGAAGGACACCGTCTTCGACTTCCTGCTCAACTCCTCGGGCGCGGTGGCCCTGTTCGTGTGGCTGATCATCTGCTTCACTCAGCTGCGCATGCGCGGGATCATCCTGCGCGAGGAGCCGGAGAAGCTGGTCGTGAAGATGTGGCTCTTCCCGTACCTGACGTGGGTCACGATCGCGATGATCTCGTTCGTGCTCGTCTACATGCTCATCGACGAGGCCGGGCGCAAGCAGATCCTGCTCTCGCTCCTCGCGGCGGCGTTCGTGGTCGTCTTCTCGCTCGTGCGGGAGAAGATCCGCCCCCGCGACGTGACGTCCGGCTGACCGATCTCCCTGCGAAGCCCCCGCGGTCGGACCGCGGGGGCTTCGTCGTGTCCGCATGACGTCCGCGTGATGTCCGCGTGACACCCGCCGGGAAAACTTGACGGCGGGTGTCAGGTTATTGCGGGATGCTCCTCTCCGTCAGACAGAAGTACGCAGCTCAGCAGGCGTACGTGACTCAACGGAGGCTCGCCGTGGACTTCATCGACCAGCGACTCGTGTTCCGGCCCGACGACGCCGGGTACGACGAGGAACTCGCCGGATTCCAGACGGGCTTCGCGGTGCGGCCCGCCGTCGTGTTCGCCGCCGAGAGCGCCGAGGACGTCGTCGCCGCCGTGTCGTACGCCGCACAGCAGGGGCTGCCCATCGGCGTCCACGCCACCGGGCACGGCCTGCCGGGCGCCTCGGAGGGCGGTGTCCTCGTCAGCACGCGACGCCTCGACTCCGTCACCGTCGACCCCGAGGCCCGCACCGTCACCGTCGGCGCGGGCGTCCGCTGGGGCCAGGTCGTCGAGGCCGCGGCGCCGCACGGGCTCGCTCCCCTCAACGGCTCGTCGCCGAGCGTCGGCGCCGTCTCGTACACGCTCGGCGGCGGACTCGGCCTCCTCGCCCGGGAGTTCGGCTACGCGGCCGACCACGTGCGCTCCGTCGACGTCGTCACCGCGGACGGCACCCTGCGCCACGTCACGGCCGACGGCGACCCCGAGCTCTTCTGGGGCCTGCTCGGCGGCGGCGCCAACCTCGGCGTGGTCACGGAGCTGGAGATCGGCCTGGTGCCGGTGGCCAGGGTGTTCGGCGGGGCCATCGCGTTCGACGGCCGCGAGGTCGACACGAGCGCCCTGCTGCGCGGCTACGAGGCGTGGACGCGGACCGTGCCCGACGAGGTGACCTCGTCGGTCTTGGCCCTGGTGTACCCGGACATCCCCCAGCTCCCGCCGCATCTGCGGGGCCGGTACCTCGTCTCGGTCCACGTCGCGTTCACGGGCTCGGCGGCGGAGGGCGAGCGGCTCGTGGCGCCGCTGCGGGAGCTCGGGCCCGCGCTGACGGACACGCTGCGGGAGATGCCGTACACCGAGAGCGCCTCCATCCACAGCGACCCCGACTTCCCGCACGCCTATTACGCGGACAACGCGGTCCTGAGCGACCTCGACGTCGAGGCGGCCGGTGAACTCCTCGCGCTGACCGGGCCGCAGGCCTCCTCGATGCACGTGGTGAAGATCCACCACCTGGGCGGGGCGCTCGCGCGGCCCGCGCACAACGCCGTGTCCCACCGCGAGGCGGGCTGGGCGGCCATGATCCTGTCGTCCCTGGACGGCACGGACGTCGCGACGCTGCGGAAGGTGCACGCGGAGGCGTTCGGGAAGGTGGCGCCGCAGACCGTGGGACGGTTCCTCAACTTCGTGTTCGGCGGCGGCGACAGGACCGAGGGGATCTACGCCCCGGACACGCGAAAGAGGCTCGCCGAGCTGAAGGCCACGTACGACCCGGCGAACCTCTTCAGGCGGAACTACGACGTCAGTTGAGTACGGGTCTTCGGACCGCTCAGCCGAGTACGGGACTTGGGACCGCTCAGCGGTCGAGGAACTTCCACGCCGTGGGCAGCGCGCCCATCGCGAGGGCGGCCTTGAGGGCGTCGCCGATCAGGAAGGGCGTGAGCCCGGCGGCGACGGCCTGGGTCAGCGACATGCCGGTGGCGGCGGCCAGGTACGGGACGCCGACCGCGTAGATGATCGCGGAGCCGAGGACCATCGTGCCCGCGGTGCGCCACACGGAGCGGTCGCCGCCGCGGCGGGCGAGGGCGCCCACCACCGTGGCGGCGAGCAGCATGCCGAGGACGTAGCCGAGGGACGGCGCGGCGACACCGGAACCGGCCTCCGCGAACCACGGCATGCCGGCCATGCCGACAAGGGCGTACAGCGCCAGCGAGAGGAAGCCGCGGCGGGCGCCGAGCGAGGTGCCGACGAGCAGCGCGGCGAAGGTCTGCCCGGTCACCGGCACCGGGGAGCCCGGCACGGGCACCGCGATCTGAGCGGCGATCCCGGTGAGCGCGGCGCCGCCCAGCACGAGGGCCGCGTCCTTGGCACGGGACGCGGGCAGCAGGTCGGCGAGGACCTGGCCGGGGCGGGTGGTGGCGGCGGCGATGCTCATCGGGACTCCGCGGGGACGTGGGCAGGTTGGGACGCGTCGACGCTATCCCAGGCGGGGGCGGGGCCACACGGTGTCCGGCCGACAACCCCGGGGCAGGGCCTTGGTGGGCTCCGCACAAAGGGGGTCGTGTACACCTCGGGGGGCGTGATGCTCGTCACGGAGGTCGGCGGGTGGGTGGCTCGTTTTGCGCGGAGAGCTGCCGCCCGGGGAGACTGTAGGTTCCCGCCAAAGTCTTTTGAGCCCCGAGAGCAGCGCTGAGCACCATGCACGATCCCCAGGCCACGGCCGCGCCCCTCGGGGACGGGCCCCGGGCCACCGCCGCGCCCCTCGGGGACGGGAACGAACCGCTCGCCGGCGGCCTGAAGCAGCGCCACCTCACCATGCTCGGGCTCGGCGGGGTCATCGGGGCCGGGCTCTTCGTGGGATCGGGCGCCGGGATCTCCGTCGCGGGGCCCGGCATCGTCGTCTCGTACCTGATCGCGGGCGCGCTCGCGATGTGCGTGATGCGGATGCTCGGCGAGATGTCCGCCGCGATGCCCGCGTCCGGCTCCTTCTCCGTGCACGCCGAGCGCGCGCTCGGCCGCTGGGCCGGGTTCAGCGTCGGCTGGCTCTACTGGTTCCTCCTTGTGGTCGTGCTCGCCGTGGAGGCGACGGGCGCCGCGCAGATCGCCAACGCCTGGGCGCCCGCCGTGCCGCAGTGGGCCTGGGTGCTGATCTTCATGCTGGTCTTCACCGGGGCCAACCTCGCCGCCGTGAAGAACTTCGGCGAGTTCGAGTTCTGGTTCGCGGCCCTGAAGGTCTTCGCGATCGTCGCCTTCCTGATCCTCGGCCTGCTCGCGATCTTCGGCGTGCTGCCCGACACCGACCCCGTGGGCCTCACCAACCTCACCGGGCAGGGCGGCTTCCTGCCGAACGGCTGGGAGGGCGTCGTCTCGGGCGTGCTCGCCGTCGTGTTCGCGTTCGGCGGCCTGGAGGTCGTCACGATCGCGGCCGCCGAGTCCGACGACCCGGTGCGCTCGGTCGCCCGCGCGGTGCGCAGCGCCGTCTACCGGATCCTCTTCTTCTACGTCGGCTCGATGCTGGTCATCGTGACGGTGCTGCCCTGGACGGCACAGAAGGCCGGCGTCAGCCCGTACGTCGCCGTGCTCGACTCGATCGGGGTGCCGTCCGCCGGGACGATCATGAACATCGTGGTGTTCGTGGCGCTGCTCTCGGCGCTGAACGCCAACCTCTACGGCTCCTCCCGCATGGTCTTCTCGCTGGCCGAGCGCGGCGAGGCCCCCAAGGCCCTCCTGAAGGTGTCGGGCGGCGGGGTGCCGCGCCGGGCGGTGCTCGCCTCCGTCGCCTTCGGCTTCGTCTCGGTGCTGCTCAATCTGAAGTGGCCGGACTCGGTCTTCCTCTACATGCTCAACTCCGTGGGCGCGGTCCTCCTCTTCGTCTGGGCGCTGATCGCGGTCTCGCAGCTGCGGCTGCGCCGGCGCATCGAGCGCGAGGCCCCGGAGCGCCTGGTGCTGCGGATGTGGGCGTTCCCGTATCTGACATGGGCGGCGCTGGTCGCCATGGCCGCCGTGCTCGTCCTGATGCTGGGCGACGACGGGGCGCGGCCGCAGCTGCTGTGGTCGGCGGGGGCGACGGGTCTCGTCCTTGCGGTCGCGGGGCTGCGGGAGTGGCGCGAGAGGTGCGAGAGGCGCAAGGGGCACGAGGGGCACGAGGGGCACGAGGGGCACGAGAGGCACGAGGGGCGCGTGTAAACAGCAGATGAACTTGTTGTGTGCATTTCTTCACAACGTGTGAGCGTCGTGTCCGTATAGCGGTCAGCTGTTCCCTGTCAGCGGTACCGGACCTCAGACTGTGGGCCGCTCGCTCCCCCGTCTCAGCTACTGAACAGGGCACGCCCATGTCTCGGACGTCCACCCCCCAGGACACAGCACCCGACGCAGCACCCAAGGCCGACTCCCCGCTGGCGCACGGCCTCAAGCAGCGGCACCTCTCCATGATCGCCCTCGGCGGTGTGATCGGCGCGGGCCTCTTCGTGGGCTCCGGGGCGGGCATCGCCGCGGCCGGCCCCTCGATCGTCCTCGCCTATGCGATATCCGGCGCGCTCGTCATGCTCGTGATGCGCATGCTGGGCGAGATGTCGGCCGCGAACCCGGCATCGGGCTCCTTCTCCGTCCACGCCGAGCGGGCCATCGGCCCCTGGGCGGGCTTCACCGCGGGCTGGGGCTTCTGGTTCCTGCTCTGCGTCGCCGTCGGCCTCGAAGGCATCGGCGCCGCCAAGATCATGGTGGGCTGGTTCCCCGACAGCCCGGAGTGGGCGTGGGTCGCCCTCTTCATGCTGGTGTTCTGCGGCGCCAACCTGACGGCCGTGAAGAACTTCGGCGAGTTCGAGTTCTGGTTCGCCGCCCTCAAGGTCGGCGCCATCACGCTCTTCCTCGGCATCGGCGTCCTCGCGATCCTCGGCATCCTGCCCGGCTCGGACATCTCGGCCCCCGGCCTGGAGAACCTCACCGGCGAGGGCGGGTTCATGCCGAACGGCACGAACGGCCTGATCATCGGCCTCCTCGCGTCCGTCTTCGCGTACGGCGGTCTGGAGACCGTCACGATCGCCGCCGCCGAGTCCGAGAACCCGGTCAAGAGCGTCGCCAAGGCCGTGCGCACGGCGATGTGGCGCATCGCCCTCTTCTACGTCGGCTCGATGCTCGTCGTCGTCACGCTGCTGCCGTGGGACAACAAGGAAGTCGCCACCAAGGGTCCGTACGTCGCCACCCTCGACCACCTGGGCATCCCCGGCGCCGGCGAGATCATGAACGTCATCGTCCTGATCGCCCTGCTCTCCGCGATGAACGCCAACATCTACGGCGCCTCGCGCATGTCGTACTCCCTCATCGAGCGCGGCCAGGGCCCCAAGGCGCTCGGCAAGGTCTCGGGGGGCGTGCCGCGCTACGCGGTCCTCGCCTCCTCCGTCTTCGGTTTCGTCTGCGTACTGCTCAGCTACTGGCGCCCGGACGACGTCTTCCCCTGGCTGCTCAACATGATCGGCGCGATGATCCTGGTCGTCTGGATCTTCATCGCGGCCTCGCAGCTGATCCTGCGCCGCCGCACGGAGCGCGAGGCTCCGGAGAAGCTGGTCGTGAAGATGTGGCTCTTCCCGTTCCTGACGTGGGTGGCGCTTGCCGCGATGGCGTACGTCTTCTACTTGATGACGGACCAGCCGGACACGCGCAAGCAGCTCCTCGCCACAGGGGCGTTGACGCTGGCGCTGGCCGTGATCGGGGTCGTGCGGCAGAAGATGGCGGAGAAGAGGGGGACTGCGGTCGACACCGCCGACACCGCCGGTTCCGCCGACGCCTAGGCCTCGCCTCGAACCACGCGAAGAGCCCCGGACCGGAAGGTCCGGGGCTCTTCGCGTGTCCGGATATTCCCTTGTGGACCTAGGACGAAGGGCTGATCAACTTCGCGGGTCTCCTGCTGCTAGCCTGCAGTTGCGCATGAATTGCAATAAGCAGCAGTCGGAGGGCTCGGATCATGGCCATTTACACGCTTCCTGAACTTCCGTACGACTACGCGGCGCTCGAACCTGTCATCAACCCGCAGATCATCGAGCTGCACCACGACAAGCACCACGCGGCGTACGTGAAGGGCGCGAACGACACTCTTGAACAGCTGGAGGAGGCGCGCGACAAGGAGACGTGGGGCGCCATCAACGGCCTGGAGAAGAACCTCGCGTTCCACCTCTCCGGCCACATCCTCCACAGCATTTACTGGCACAACATGAACAGCCCGAAGGACGGTGGCGGCGGCGAGCCGCTGGCCGCGGACGGCGTGGGCGACCTCGCCGACGCGATCACCGAGTCCTTCGGTTCCTTCGCCAAGTTCAAGGCGCAGCTGACCAAGGCCTCGGCGACGACGCAGGGTTCGGGCTGGGGCGTCCTCGCCTACGAGCCGCTCAGCGGCCGCCTCATCGTCGAGCAGGTCTACGACCACCAGGGCAACGTCGGCCAGGGCTCGACGCCGATCCTGGTCTTCGACGCCTGGGAGCACGCCTTCTACCTGCAGTACAAGAACCAGAAGGTCGACTTCATCGAGGCCATGTGGCAGGTCGTCAACTGGCAGGACGTGGCCAAGCGTTACGCGGCCGCGAAGGAGCGGGTCAACAGCCTGCTGCTGGCCCCGTGAGCCAGGGCTGTCGTCCGCTCCCCCGGTGACAGCCCGTGTACGCCCTGCCTCGTGATCGTCTTCTCAACCTTCGCTGAGGCAGGCGGATGAAGGAAAGGCCCCCGTGAGGACGTGACTCACGGGGGCCTTTCGGTATGCCCGGTTCCGGTGGACCGTGTGGGCCATGTCTGATCCCTCAAAGCGCTGCCTCAACTGCCAAGACAGCTTCCAGAACTTCCAGAGGCCCCAGGGAGACGCACTGGAATTCGTCGTCGCCAGGGTGGGAGTCGCGGACTCGGGCAAGTACTGGCGATGCGGCCGCTCGGGCTGCCGCCGTGTGCAGAACTACTTCAACTACCAGGACGGATTCGACCTCCCGCCACTGCTCTGAGTGCCTAGTCGAAGATCGGGCCCTGCGTCCTCGTGCGCTTGATCTCGTAGAAGCCCGGGATCGACGCCACCAGGAGCGTGCCGTCCCAGAGCTTGGCCGCGTCCTCGCCCTTGGGGGCCGGGGTGACGACCGGGCCGAAGAAGGCGATCTGCTCACCGTCGGCGCCGGGGACGGCGATGACGGGCGTGCCGACTTCCTGGCCGACCTTGTCGATGCCCTCCTTGTGCGAGGCGCGCAGCTCGGCGTCGTAGGCGTCCGAGTCCATGTAGTCCGCGAGGTCCGTCGGCAGGCCCACGTCCTCCAGGGCGCCGACGACGGCCTCACGGGTGGGGCCCTCGCCTCGGTTGTGGAAGCGGGTGCCGAGCGCGGTGTAGAGCTTGCCGACGACCTCGTCGCCGTGCTTCTGCTGCGCGGCGACGGCGACGCGGACCGGGCCCCAGGCCTTGGTCTCCAGCATCTCGCGGTACTCCGCGGGGACCTGGTCGAGCTTGTCCTCGTTCAGGACCGCGAGGCTCATCACGTGCCAGCGGACCTCGATGTCACGCAGCTTCTCGACCTCGAGGACCCAACGGGAGGTCATCCAGGCCCAGGGGCACAGCGGGTCGAACCAGAAGTCGACGGGGGTCTTGCTGCCGTTCTCGGACATGTCTCTCCCTAGGGAATCCGTTCACATCTGGCCGGGAAAACGTCCGTGGCACACCGGGGCATTCCCGGATGTCGGCCGCCGACGGCACATGCGAGGATCGTAGACATTCGTACGAGTCATGCGAGTCACAAGGGAGTGCCGCCCGTGCCCGGTGAGAATCTGTCCCGCGACGAGGCCCACGAGAGGGCCGCGCTGCTGTCCGTCGATGGGTACGAGGTCTTCCTCGACCTCCGCTCGGCGGTGGGCGAGAGCGGTCAGGAGCCGCGCACGTTCCGCTCGGTGACCACGATCCGCTTCCGCAGCGCCGAGCCGGGCGCCGCGAGCTTCGCGGACCTGGTCGCGCCGAGCGTCACGGCCCTCTCGCTGAACGGCAAGGACCTGGACCCCTCCGAAGTCTTCGACGGCGCCCGGATCACGCTGGAGGATCTGGCCGAGGAGAACGAACTGGTGGTGGACGCCCAGTGCGCCTACAGCCGCACCGGTGAGGGCATGCACCGCTTCGTCGACCCGGAGGACGGCGAGGTCTATCTCTACACGCAGTACGAACCCGCGGACTCCCGCCGCGTCTTCGCGGGCTTCGAGCAGCCCGACCTGAAGGCGCCCTACCGCTTCGAGGTGCAGGCGCCCGAGGGCTGGACCGTGTGGTCGAACGGCGTCGGGGAACTGACCGACGGCATCTGGAAGTTCGCCGAGACGAAGCCGATCTCGACGTACATCACCGCGGTCGTGGCCGGCCCGTACCACTACGTGACGGACTCCTACGAGCGCGTCCTGGAGGACGGCACCCGCCTGGAGATCCCCCTCGGCGCGATGTGCCGCAAGGGCCTCGCCCCGCACTTCGACGCGGACGACATCTTCCTGGTCACCAAGCAGGGCCTGGACTTCTTCCACGACAACTTCGACTACCCCTACCCCTTCGGGAAGTACGACCAGGCGTTCGTGCCGGAGTACAACCTGGGCGCGATGGAGAACCCGGGCATGGTGACCTTCCGGGAGGAGTACGTCTTCCGCGGCAAGGTGACCACCGCGTCGTACGAGCGCCGGGCCAACGTGATCCTGCACGAGATGGCGCACATGTGGTTCGGCGACCTCGTCACCATGCGCTGGTGGGACGACCTGTGGCTCAAGGAGTCGTTCGCCGACTTCATGGGCTCCTTCTCGATGGTCGAGGCAACCCGCTTCACCAACGGCTGGATCACCTTCGCCAACAGCCGCAAGGCGTGGGCCTACCGCGCCGACCAGCTGCCCTCCACGCACCCGGTCACGGCCGACATCCGCGACCTGGAGGACGCCAAGCTCAACTTCGACGGGATCACGTACGCGAAGGGCGCGAGCGTCCTGAAGCAACTCGTCGCGTACGTCGGTCGTGACGCGTTCCTCGAGGGCGCCCGGCGCTACTTCAAGCGGCACGCGTACGGCAACACGGTCCTCGGCGACCTGCTCTCGGTCCTCGAGGAGACCTCCGGGCGCGACATGACCTCGTGGTCGCGGTCCTGGCTGCAGACGGCGGGCGTCAACTCCCTGACCCCGCAGGTCGTCCTGAACGCGGAGGGCCGGATCACCGAGCTCTCCGTGGTGCAGGAGGCCGCCGAGTCGCACCCCGAACTGCGCCCGCACCGCGTGGCGGTGGGCCTGTACCGCAGGGCGGCCGGCGGCGCCCTGGAGCGGTACGCCCGCGCGGAGGCCGACGTCGACGGGCCGCGCACGGTGGTGGCCGACCTGGCCGGCGAGGAGGCTCCCGAGCTGGTCCTGGTCAACGACGACGACCTGACGTACTGCAAGATCCGCTTCGACGAGAACTCGCTGGCGACCCTGCGGGAGCACCTCGGCGACATCACCGACCCGCTGGCTCGCGCGCTGTGCTGGTCGGCGCTGTGGAGCCTCACGCGGGACGGTCTGATGCCCGCCCGTGACTTCATCGGTCTGGTGCTGCGCTTCGCCGGGCGCGAGAGCGACATCGGCGTGCTGCAGATGCTGCACATGTGGGCGAACACCGCCCTCACGAGCTACGCCGCCCCCGCCTGGCGCGAGGAGGGCGGCCGCGCGCTCGCCGAGGGTGCGCTGCGGGAGCTGCGGATCGCGGAGCCGGGCAGCCAGCACCAGCTGACGTGGGCGCGGTTCTTCGCGACGGTGGCCTCTTCGGCGGCCGATCTCCAGCTGCTGCAGGGCCTGTTGGACGGCACGGCCAAGATCGACGGCCTGGACGTCGACCAGGAGCTGCGCTGGGCGTTCCTGAGCCCGCTGGCCGCGCACGGCGCCGCCGACGAGGAGGTCGTCGCGGCCGAACTGGCCAGGGACGACACGGCTTCCGGCAAGCGGCACCAGGTGCGGTGCCTGGCCGCGCGGCCCTCCGCCGCGGTCAAGGCGCAGGCCTGGGCCTCCGTGGTGGAGTCGGACGCGCTCTCCAACGCGCTGGTCGAGGCGACGATCGCCGGGTTCGCGCAGCCCTCGCAGCGGGAGCTCGCCGCGCCCTACGTCACCAAGTACTTCGACGCCATCGAGCGGGTGTGGGCCGACCGGTCCATCCAGATCGGCATGGATGTGGTGAGGGGCCTCTTCCCGCATCTGCAGGGGGACGAGGCGACGCTGGCGGCCGCGGACGCGTGGCTCACGGCGCACGCCGAGTCGGCGCCCGCTCTGCGCCGACTGGTCCTTGAGGCCCGTGACGACCTCGCGCGCTCGCTGCGGGCCCAGGCCTGTGACGGCGGCGCCGCGGCCTAGAGCTGTTCGATTCGGCGGGCGTCCCGTGGTGCCTGGCGGCACCGCGGGGCGCCCGCTTTCGCCTTTCCGTCCGCACGGAAAGGCGAGCGAGCAGGAACTCTCTTCATCGACCGTCGAACGTCCGTGCTTTAGGGCGAGCTTGTCCGGATTTGTCGACGAGCGTGTAACAGCGGTTAGCGGGGTGATCGGCCGAGGGAACGACCGGGTCATGAACCACAACACCCCGCTCTCCCCGCTCCCCCTGACCCACCTCGCCGACGCCCAGCTCCGCGTCATGAGCACCGCCCAGCTCCGCGAGCACGGCATCTCCTCCGCCGACGCCGGCGCCCACTGCCGCTCCGGCGGCCCCTGGCAGCAGCTCCTGCCGGGCGTGTGCCTGCTGCACCCCGGCCCGCCGACCAGCGAGGAGCGGCTGCACGGCGCGCTGCTCTACGCCGGCCGCCCGCCCGCCAAGAGGGCACACGGCATCCCCGGCCAGCCCGGCGCGGGCGAGCCGCACGCCCCGTACGCGGACGCGATGATCACGGGCCTCGCGGCGCTCGCCCTGCACCGCTTCTCCTCCGCTCCCCCGCTGCTCTCCCTGGACCGCATCGACGTCCTGGTGCCCCGCACCCGCCGCCTGCGGTCCGTCGGGTTCGCGCGGCTCGTGCGCAGCCACACGATGCCGACTCCCCAGCAGATCACGGGAGTTCCGGTGGCCCCCGTGCCCCGCGCCCTCGCCGACGCGGTCGCGCAGCTCGCCGAGGCGGGCGCCGTGCGGCGGCTGCTCACCGAGGCGGTGCGCGGCGGCCACTGCGAACCGGCCGCCATCGTCCGGGAGTTGAACCACGCCCGGCTGCTCAACCGCCCGCACGTCGTGGACGCCGTCGACTCGCTGCTCGCCGAGGGGCGCGCCATCGCCGAGGACCGGCTGTACCGCATGGTCGCCGAGCACGGGCTGCCCGATCCGCTGTGGAACGTCGACCTGCGGCTGCCGGGCGGGCCGCACCTCGGCGGCGTCGACGCCTACTGGCCCGACCAGGCCGTCGCCGTGGAGCTGGACACGCGGGCGCCTCGTCAGGACGAGGACGCGATGTGGTCCGAGTACGCCCGTAAGCGCGAGACCTTGGAGCGGCTCGGGATCACCGTCGTCCACATCACCCCGAAGAAGCTTCGGGATGCGTTGGAGCAGCAGGCGGCGGTCGTGCGGACCGCGCTGATGGCCTCCGGCGACCGGGAGCCCGCTGCGTATGTGGTGGTTCTGCCGAGATGACGGGGGCGTAGCGCTCTGCTCGGCAGGAGGGGAGTGTAGGGGCGGAACCCGACAGGGGGTTCCGCCCCTACACATATGTGTGCGGGCCGCATATGGCTGAGCGCGCAGCTCCCCGCGCCCCTTACGGGGCGCAGAACTCCGCGTCGAAGACCGCGGGTACCGACTCGGATGGGCCGTTGAAGTTCACGGCCAGGGCATGGGTGCCGTCCGCCGTCGAGGCCGCGCCCGATGACGAGCCGTGGATGCCGCCGCCGTGGCCCCAGGCCACCGTGGAGCAGGAGGTGGCGAAGGGTTCGAGGCCGAGGCCGTACCGCCGGCCGGGCTGGTCGTCGCCCTTCGGGACGGTGGTCATCATCTCGGCGAGCTGCTTCTTCGGCAGGAGCCTGCCGCGCAGCAGCGCCGTGTAGAAGCGGTTCAGGTCCGCCGAATTCGAGATCATCTCGCCCGCCGCGCCCGCCACGGACGGGTTGAGCTCCGTCACGTCGTGGTTCTTGGCGTCAGGAGCGTCCGAAAGCTTGGTGTACGCCCGCGAACTCGGCTTCGGCATGGCCGGGTCGGTGCCCGGGACGGACGTGGCGCGCAGGCCGAGCGGTTTGATGACGCGCTGCCTGATCTGCCGCGCGTACGGCGTGCCCGTGGCCTTCTCGATGATCATTCCGGCGAGTACGTAGTTGGTGTTGGAGTACTTCCATGCGGTGCCGGGCGCGAAGTCCGGCTTGTGGCGCATGGCGACGGCGACCAGCTGTTCGGAGGTCCAGGTGTCGTAGCGGTGTTTGAGGAAGTCCTCCGTGAACACCATCTGCCGGAAGTCCCCGTCCGACGTCACATCGAAGATTCCGCTGGTGTGGTTGAGGAGTTGGCGCAAGGTGATCCGGTCGCCGTCGTGGCCGTTCCCCTCGACGACGCCCGGCAGCCACTTCCCGACCGTGTCGTCCAGGTCCAGTCTGCCCTCGGCCTCCAGCTGGAGGAGGACGGTCGCGACGAAGGTCTTGGTGATGCTGCCGACGCGGTACCGGTCGTGCTCTCCGCGCGGGGTGCCCCGGTCCAGGTCGCCGATGCCCGCGGCGGCGTTCCAGGGGCCGTGCCGGTCCGTCGCCTGCGCGGTCACGCCGGGGGCGTCCTCGTTCACGGCGGCCTCCATCGCGCGCAGTGTCGCGCGGTGCCGGTCCCCGTCTCCGGGCGTCGCCGCGAGCGCGGGGGCCGCGAAGGCCCCGGCGGCCACCGTCGTCGCGACCGCCGTCGCCGCCCGCCTCCATCGTGTGCGTACCGCCATGTCCCGCCCCTTCCGTTCACAGCCCTGTCGGCCGTTGTCGGCCGTTGTCGGCCGGAGGGACCCGCGGACTCGGCGCCGGGGTTGAGCGGCATCGCACGGTTGAGCCCTCTTCAGCCTTTCCGCAGGATCAGTTCCGTGTTCCGGTCCCCCGCCTCGCCGCCCAACGCGGGCTTCGCGCCAGGGGCGTTGAAGGACAGCTCGCGGTAGAGCGCGGCGAGGCCGGTCTGGGAGAGGTCCGCGAAATCGGTGCGGTGCGGGGCGGCGGACTCGATGAGCGTGGTGAAGAGCGAGATCGTGCCGTCGTGGTTGTCGGTGAGCTCCACCACCCGTGCCAGCTGCGGGAAGTCGATGTGCGAGGCGGTGGACACCTCCCAGAAGGAGCCGTGCGGGGTGCGGTGCGGGGTGATGGCGTTCTTGTGGCTGTGGCCGTTGACCCAGGCGACGACCGAGCGGTGGCGGCCCAGCAGTGAGACGATCTCGTCGCCGCCGTGCCGGGCCTCGACGGGCCGGGCCGGGTCGTGCCGCAGGTTCCGCATGGTCCTGCTGGTGTGATGGCTGAGGACGACGACGTACGAAGGGCCGCCGGAGTGCCGCTCGTTCGCCCGCAACTCACGCTCCAGCCGGCGCAGTTGCGACGTACCGAGGGAGCCTTCGTAGTGGCCGCCCGGGTCGGTGGTGTCCAGGCTGATGCCGAGCACGTCGTCGCTGATGCGGAAGGAGTAGTACTGCGTGGCGGAGGCGAGGTTCTCCTGGGTGTAGCCGTGACCGACGGGGCCGGGGCCCGCGTGCGCCGGGTCCAGGTGCGCCTGGACGTACTCGGCGGGGGTGAAGGGCGCCCGTGACGCGTCCGGCGTGATGGACCGCATGCGCCGCACCTCGCTCTTGAGGAGTTCCTTGAAGTGTGCGCCCTTGGGGTCGCGACCCTTCTTCACGGCCTTCCACAGGGCGGCGCCGCGCGTCTCGTCCAGGGACATCAACTTTCTTCCCCCGACGGCGAATTCGGTGAAGTACGAGTCCTTGGGCGCCCAGCAGCCGCCGGGCAGCGCGTCGTGGTTGCCGACCGTGGAGTACCAGGGCAGGCCGAGGCCGGGGCTGTTGACCTCGCGTATCGCGGCGTCGAGGAAGCCGTGCAGACGCGGGAAGCCGAGCTGCTTGTCGGCGTCGCGCAGGGCGTCGTCCGGGTGCCAGAACAGCTTCAGGCCGCTGGACTGCACGCCTTCGTAGCGGCGCGGGTCGCCGGTGTTGGGGGTGATGCGGCCGCCGTTCATCACCTTCAGGAACCAGTCCAGTTCGGCGCGGGAGTTGTTGTCGGTGTTGTCGCCGGTCGTCACGACGCAGTGCAGGGGCGCGCCGGTGGCGGGCGCGCCGCGCAAGGCGTTGACCCGCTCGACCAGGGAGACGGCGCCGACCACCGAGAGGGACTCGTGCGGCCGCCAGGCGCTCGCGGTCTGCGCGCGCAAGTACTCGTAGCGCAGGGGGTGTTGTACGTCGACCAGGTGCAGGTCCGTGAACTGCACGAACGCGGCGAGCGGGGTGCGCCGCCCCTCGCGGCCCGCCTTGGCCGCCGCGAGGTCGCCGCGCACGACGCGTCGCCAGGCGGGCCCGTCGCCGAGCCGCCGGTATCCGGAGGTGCCGCGCGCGGCGGCGACGGTGAGCAGGGTGGTGCCGCTCTTGTAGGGCGCGAGCGGCGCGGCGGGCGCGGGCCGGGAGCGCGGGACGACGGCGTGCCCCGCGGACGCGGCGTTGCCGGAGCCCGCGCCGGGGCCGAGCGCGTAGCCGATCCCGGCGGAGAGGGTGACCGCCCCGGTGGCGGCCAGGAACGCGCGGCGGTCGAGGGAAGCGGTGGCCGTGGTCGCCGTCCGGGCGGCGGCCGTGGCGGTTGCGGTGGCGACGATGCGTATGCGCGACATGGCGCGGTCTCCCCGGGTGCGAACGCGTCGGCAGTGGTCACGGGGGGCTCGGGCCTGGCTGCGGCCTGCGAACTCCCCGCTCGTACTGGATCGTTGGCAGCGGGGATGACCTGCGCGTGAACGAGACCGCAACGGGCAGCGCCGATCACCGTACGTGGATCATCAGGCACCCTGCGCGGTCACGCACCCCTCTCCGGGCGGAGAGGAAGCGGTCACTCCACGTTCACCTTTCGGGGAAGGGAAGGCGGAGTGCGGGGTCAGCGGGCGGGGCCCGGGGCGCGGCTGTGTCCGTCGGCCGGGCGGTTGCGCCACAGCTCCAGGCCGATGTCGACGAGACCCACGCGGTCGAGGTCGGGCACGGACTCCAGGGGGTGCCAGGCCGCGAGGTCCGTGGAGCCCTCGGTCTCGTGGCGCAGCTCGCCGCCGGTGATCCGCCCCTCGTACACGATCCGCAGGCCGTGGAAGTCGGCGACGGCGCCGAGCCTGCGCGGGTAGCGGCGGCGCAGGCTGTCGACGCCGAGCAGCGCGATCGGCTCGACGACGTAGCCGGTCTCCTCGTCGGCCTCGCGGATCACGGTGTCGTACGGATCCTCGCCGTGGTCCATCCCGCCGCCGGGCAGCGTCCAGCGCTTGCTGCCGTCACCGGCCACCCAGCGGGCCAGCAACACCTGCCCGTCGCGTACGCATACGGCGTAGGCCGCCACCCTCAGCTCTTTGTGCACAGGGTGACGCTAGCCCCCGGGGCGCGGATTGGCAGGGGAGAACTCCGGGTCGGACCAACGCCACGGGCTCGCGGACGGGGTCTCGATCGCCTCCGCCACGCTGAAGCGGAGCGTGCGGGTGCCGTCCTTCGCGTACGTCGTGCGGGCCGTGCCCGTGAGCTGGAGGGTCGTGCCCGTCGTCCAGTCGAGGAAGAGGAGGCCCGCGCGCGGGTCGGCGGCGAGGTTGCCGAGGGTCAGGAACATGGAGTTGCCGGGGAAGTCGTCCCATTCCAGTGCGTACGGGGACAGGACGCGCACAAAGCCGGGGTTGCCGCCGCGGTGGCTGGCGTCCGCCCCGTGCGCGTGGACCGTGGCGACGAAGAACGTGTCGGCGGCGGCGACGAACGCCCGCTGGCCCTCGGTGAGCCGTGCGCCGCGCCGGGGCCCACCGGGGACCTCCGGCCGCCGCCCCTCGTACAGCTCCCGCTTCTGCAGGTACTTCGGGCAGTTGGAGAAGACCTGGTCGGCCTCGATCGCCAGGCCCCGCGGCGTGGGCCGTGACCTGCCGTTCAGACGCATGCGGCGCCGGGTGCGCGGGTCGAGCGCGAGGGTGCCGACGGGGGTGCCCTCGCGGGCGAGGGCGGCGGCGAGGGGGTCGGTCGCGGGCGAGGCGCCCGCGACCGAGATCTGCCGGGGCCCCGTGGCCCGTACGAAGCCGGGGTCGCCGGTCAGCAGTGAGGCGTGGACGGCTCCCGTCGCGTCGGCGGCGCCCAGCACCAGCATGGGCTGGATCTCCAGGAAGGCCGCGGCCACGGGACGCAGGCCCTGAGCCATGGAGCGGCCTACGTGGTCAGCGAGGTCTCTTACACCGAGCTTGTCCTGCACGGAGCGGGAGCCTTGGTGGTAGGGGGTCTGGACTGCGTCCGGGGCCATCGTGGACTCCAGTGGGGTGTGTGTCGGCTGCGGGTGCGTTGTGGCTTGTCGCGCAGTTCCCCGCGCCCCTTGCGGGGCGCCCACCGCGAAGGGCGGCTAGAAGAAGCCGCATGTCGGGGCCGACTCGACCGGGGCCGTCGCCCCCTCCGCGCCGGACGGGCTGTAGATCTCCAGGCGCGTGCCGTCCGGGTCGTGGAAGAAGATGCCGCCGGACGCGGCGCCCTCGCCGTGCGGGACGACGCCCTCGTACGCGAACTCCACTCCGTACGCCCGCAGCGCGCGCTCGTACTCCTGGACCCGCTCGATCGTGTCGACCTCGATCGCGAGGTGGTGCAGGCCCGCGTTCCCCGCGGAGTACGCGGCGTCGGCCTGCTCCCAGAGGGTGAGCACCGGGCGGGACCCCTCCCCGAGGAAGGCGAAGCGGCGGCTCTCCTCCTTGCCCTCGCCGATGACGCCGTATCCGAGCACGTCGCGGTAGAAGGCGAGCGAGCGCTCCAGGTCGGTGACGTTCAGGCCTATGTGGCCGGTGCGCGGAGCGGTGGACGTGGTCATGGCTCTCCCCTGGGTCTGATGGCCGGCTTCGCGCCGACTAACCGTTGAAAGCGAGATTAAGGGTTAGCCGTCTCGGTCGTCAACCAGTCACGTACCCTTGACCGGTTAGCACCGAAGGGAGCCCCATGTCCGCCGCCGAGACCCCGCACGACCCCCGCCCCCTCACCGGCGAGCCGCTCTCCCTCGATCTGCTCAACACCCGCTGGATGCACGACGGCGTACGCCAGGACCTGCTGACCGGCACCGAAGGGCTCGCGGTCTGGCTCGCGACCAACGGGCTCGACGGGCGCTTCGCCGCGGACGGGCCGACCCTGGAGCACGTCCTGCGCGCCCGCGACGCGCTCGCCTCCGTCGTGGACAGCCCCGGCGACCCGGCCGGGATCGCCCGCGTCGACAAGGTCCTCGGGCACGGCCGCATCCGCGCGACGCTGACCGCCGAAGGCCCCGGCGAGAAGCCCGAGTTCAAGGACGCGTCCTGGGGCGCGGCCTGGCTCGCGGCGCGCGACTACCTGAACCTCCTGGCCGCCGCGCCCGACCGGATCCGCGGCTGCGCCCACGAGGCGTGCGTCCTGCACTTCTTCGACACCTCACGGAACGGCACGCGCCGCTGGTGCTCCATGGCGGCCTGCGGGAACCGCGCGAAGGCGTCGCGGCACTACGCGCGCTCGCGCGAGACGTGACGGGGCCGGGAACAGTTCCCGGCGCAAGTCCCCCTATGCACCGCCTTGTCCACCATGACGTATGGCGGAATTACGCCATGCCCGATCACAGCTCGGACAACTCTCCCCAAACGGCAGTCACTTGCGTAAGGCTGAGCGGTCATCCGGCCCCGCATTCCGGAACTTCCCGGACTCGGGGCCGTATCGACCCTCCTCCCGACTTCACGCACAGGGATGCCGATGCCCAGATCCAGTTCCAGCGCCAGACGTGCGCCCCGCCTCGCGATAGCCGTCGGCCTGACCGCCGCGCTCTGCGCGACCGGGGCCGCCCCGATGGCCTTCGCGGCGGACGACGGCGGCCCCGCCGACAGCGCTGCCGCCCCCAAGTCCGCGGGCGACAAGCTCGGTTCGGCCGACGCCGATCTGCTCGCCGACGCCAAGGCGGACGGCGAGAAGACCGTCACGATGATGGTCGCCACCGCACCCGGCGCCACCGAGCAGGTCGCGGGCCGGCTCGACGCCGTCAGGGGCGGCTCGGTGGGCCGCGCCGACGACAAGCTCGGCTACGTCCGCGCGACCGTGCCGACGGGCAAGGCCGACGCCGCGATCAAGTCGGCGTCGAAGCTGTCGTCCGTGCACGGCATCGACCTGCGCCACGAGATCGAGCTGGACGACCCGACGCCCGCCGCCGACCGGGCCAAGGGCGCGAAGCCCGGGGCGAAGGGCACGTACCCGGGCCCGGACAAGAACACCCCGGCGAAGAACCCGTACAACCCGTCCGCCGAGACGGGCGCCGTCGACTTCGTGAAGAAGCACCCGAAGGCGGACGGCCGCGGCATCACCATCGGCATCCTGGACTCCGGCGTCGACCTCGGCCACCCGGCGCTGCAGAAGACCACCACCGGCGAGCGCAAGATCACCGACTGGGTGACCGCGACCGACCCGATCGTGGACGCGGACGGCACCTGGCGGCGTATGACCAACCCGGTCAAGGGCCCCGTCTTCACCTGGGACAGCGAGACGTGGAAGGCCCCGGCGGGCTCCTTCCAGGTCAACCGCTTCCGTGAGTCGGCCACCACCGGCGGTGACGCCAAGGGCGACATCAACCGCGACGGCGACACCACCGACAGCTGGGGCGTGCTCTACGACCCGGCCGCGGGCACGGTCCGTATCGACCTGAACGACAACAACGACTTCACCGACGACGAGGTGCTCAAGCCGTACAAGGACGACCACCAGGTCTCCTACTTCGGCAAGGACGACCCGGCGACCGACGTCGTCGAGCGCGTCCCCTTCGTCGTCGAGATCCGCAAGGACGTCCCGACCGACCCGTACGGCGGCGACTGGGTCGGCAAGAAGGCCGACTTCGTCAACATCGGCGTCATCGAGTCCGAGCACGGCACGCACGTCGCGGGCATCACCGCGGCCAACGGCCTGTTCGGCGGCAAGATGAACGGCGCCGCCCCCGGCGCCAAGCTGGTCTCGTCGCGCGCCTGCACCTGGACCGGCGGCTGCACCAACGTCGCGCTCACCGAGGGCATGATCGACCTCGTCACCCAGCGCGGCGTCGACATCGTGAACATGTCGATCGGCGGCCTCCCGGCCCTGAACGACGGCAACAACGCGCGCGCCGAGCTCTACACGCGGCTCATCGACACCTACGGCGTCCAGCTGGTGATCTCCGCGGGCAACAGCGGCCCCGGCGCGAACACCATCGGCGACCCCGCCCTCTCGGACAAGGTCATCTCGGTCGGCGCCGCCATCTCCAAGGAGACCTGGGCCGCCAACTACGGCTCCCAGGTGGAGCGTTCGTACGCGATGATGCCGTTCTCCTCGCGCGGCCCGCGTGAGGACGGCGGCTTCGCGCCGATCATCTCGGCGCCCGGCTCGGCCATCAACACCACGCAGACCTGGCTGCCGGGCTCCCCGGTCGCCGAGGCCGGCTACAAGCTGCCCGCCGGCTACTCGATGCTGCAGGGTACGTCGATGGCGTCCCCGCAGGCCGCGGGCGCCTCGGCGCTGCTGCTCTCCGCCGCGAAGCGGGAGAAGATCGACCTCACCCCGGCGAAGCTGCGCACCGCGCTGACCTCGACCGCGGAGCGCATCCGCGGCGAGCAGGCGTACGCGCAGGGCACCGGCCTGATCGACGTGGTCGACGCCTGGGACGCCATCGAGGACGACGCGAAGGCGCACACGTACACGGTGAAGGCCCTGGTCGACACCGCCCTGGAGCAGGAGCTGAAGAAGCCCGGCACCGGCATCTACGACCGTGAGGGCGGCCTGAAGGCCGGCCAGAAGCGGACGTACGACGTGACGATCACGCGCACCTCGGGCCCGGACCGCGGCATCCGCCACGAGCTGGACCTGGAGAACAACCACGAGGGCACGTTCAAGCTGCTCGGCAAGGACAGTGCCGGCACCGTGACGCTGCCGCTGAACAAGCCGGTCACCGTCAAGGTCCAGGCGAAGGCCAAGTCCGCCGGGCTGCACAGCGCGATCCTCACCGTCGACGACGAGCGCACCGAGGGCGTCGACCAGCAGATCATGTCGACGGTCGTCGTCTCCGCGCCGCTCGCCAAGCCGTCGTACACCTTCTCGGCGTCCGACTCGACGCAGCGCAACACCCCGAAGTCGTACTTCGTGACGGTCCCCAAGGGCGCCAAGTCCCTGGAGGTCTCCCTCGGCGGTCTGAAGGACAAGAGCCAGACCCGCTTCATCGCGATCCACCCCTACGGCGTCCCGGTCGACTCGACGTCGTCGATCGTCTGCTACCCGAACTACGAGAACCCCGCCAACACCTGCCGCCCGGACCTTCGTTCGTACGCGGAGCCGCAGGCCGGTGTCTGGGAGATCGAGGTCGAGTCGCGCCGCACGTCGCCGCTGCTCGACAACCCGTACAAGCTGAACGTCGCCGCGCTCGGCGTCGCCTTCGACCCGGCCACCCAGGCGCTCCCCGAGGCCAAGGTCGGCACCCCGGCGCCCGTCTCCTGGAAGGCCACGAACAACTTCGCGGCCGTCGACGGCAAGCTGAAGGGCGGCTCGCTCGGCTCGTCCAAGTCGGCGCGGCCCGGCATCAAGCAGGGCGAGACGCAGACCACCGAGGTCGTCGTGCCCGAGGGCGCCGAGCGGCTCGACGTGGCCATCGGCTCGACCTCGGACGTCGCCGCCGACCTGGACCTTGCCGTCAAGAAGGACGGCGCGGTCGTGGGTTCCTCCGCGGAGGGCGACTCGGAGGAGTCGGTCAGCCTGAAGAAGCCGGCCGCGGGCACGTACACGATCGAGGTGACGGGCTACTCGGTGCCGTCCGGTTCGACCGCGTACGACTACCGTGACGTCTTCTTCTCGGGCGCGCTCGGCCAGGTCACCGTCGACGAGTCGAAGGCCGTGAAGCTGGCCAACGGCGCCTCGGCGCAGATCGACGCGAAGGTCGAGGCGAAGACCCCGGCCGCCGGGGGCCGTGAGCTGTTCGGCGAGGTGTCCCTGCTGAACGCGGGCGGCACGGTCGCGGGCAGCGGCAGCGTGAAGGTCGAGAAGGTCACGCCGTAACGGATGTCCTCAAGCGCCGGACGGGCTCGGCCGAGCCCGTCCGGCGCTTTCTTCTTCACCGCTTCTTCTTCACCGATCACACCGGATCTTCTTCGAGCCCGGCAGGGCCTTGTCGATCATGGTGCGGAGGTGGGTGCGGTCCTTGCCCGTGGCCCAGTTGTCCGGCTCCGCCTCGCCCCGGGGGATCGTGATCAGGACGCGGTCGCCCGTCCTCAGGCGTGGGTCCACGTCGTGGTCCATGGGGAAGACGACCGTGTCGTCACCGGTCAGCGGCTTGATGTACCGGCTCACGTCGAGCGTGATCCGGTCCCGCCCTGCGCCCGGCACCGCGTCGACCGCCGTGACCGTGCCCTCCACGATCAGGCGCGAGCAGGCGACGAAGCCCTCGGGGGTGAGGTCCGCGTCCGCGGAGCCGTCGCCGCCCCGCGCCTCGGACGCGGCCCCCTTCGACGCGTCCTCGTCGTCCATCGCGCCCTGCCCGGCGTCCACCGCCAGATAGGCGAGCCCGCCGACCACGACCGCGGCCAGCGTGGCGGCGGCCGTGCCGAGCGCGACGGTGAAGCGGTGCCTGGCCGCCGAGCGCGGGGCCCTGATCGGCACGGCCTCCTCCCGCGGCGCGGGTCCTGCCGCCAGCGCGTCGCCCGCGGCGCCGAGCCGCTCCCTCAGCAGCGTGACGTCCGCCACGGCCGCGGCGTGGGCCGCGGCGAAGTCGGGGTCGCGCAGCGCCTCCTCCGGGAGCGGCTCGTCCGTGATCGCCGACATCAGCGCGTCGAAGTCCCTGTCCTGTCCGGGCACGTCACACCACCTCCCCTTCGTGCAGCCGCGCCCGCAGGAGCCGTACCGCCGTGTGCAGTCTGCTCTTGACCGTGCCCTCCGGTATGCCCAGCTCGTCCGCGATCGCCCGCACCGGCAGATCCGCGTAGAACCGCAGGACCACGACCTGCCGCTGGGCGTCCGGCAGCTCCCCGAGGCCCTGGGCGACGGCGAGCGAGGTCGCCCGCGCCTCCGCCCCGTCCTCGTCCGTCGCCTCGCGCCACAGCACCGCGAGCCGCTCCCCGAGCCGCTCCTGCCTGCGCCGGGCCCGGTGCCAGTCCATGGCGAGGTTGGAGGCGACGACGGCGGCCCAGGCGGACACGTCACGCGGGGCCTCGCGCCCGTCGGCCGCCCGCTCCAGGAGCTTCAGCCTGACCTGCTGCACCCCGTCCGGCAGATCGGCGTGCGGCACACCGCCGAGCGCGAGCACGGCCCTGACCCGGTCCTCCTGGGCCGCGTCCAGCGGGTCCGCTCCCCCGGCCCCCGTCTGCGCGCGGCGCGCTTTTCTGCGCAGCAACGTGCCCCTCCCCTCCCCGCGTTTCCCCTACGACGCCGGGGGCGCCCGAAACGTTCGGACGAATGTGGCGTCCCGCACCTCGGACAATGGATTGGACAACGCGGCCCTGGACAGACGCATCATGGAGCAACCGCAGGCCGAGGTCACCAGGCCGCACGCACATACGGAGGAAGTCCCTGTGAAGGTCGGAATCGTCGGAGCCACCGGTCAGGTCGGCACGGTCATGCGCAAGATCCTCGCCGAGCGCAAGTTCCCGCTCGACGAGCTGCGCCTGTTCGCCTCGGCCCGCAGCGCCGGTTCGGTCCTGGACGGCGTGACGGTCGAGGACGCCTCCACGGCCGACTACTCGGGCCTGGACATCGTCCTCTTCTCGGCCGGTGGCGCCACCTCCAAGGCCCTCGCCGAGAAGGTCGCCTCGCAGGGCGCCGTCGTGATCGACAACTCCTCGGCCTGGCGCCGTGACCCCGAGGTCCCCCTCGTCGTGTCCGAGGTGAACCCGCACGCGATCAAGAACCGCCCCAAGGGGATCATCGCCAACCCGAACTGCACGACGATGGCCGCGATGCCGGTCCTCAAGCCGCTGCACGCCGAGGCGGGCCTCGAAGCGCTGGTCGTCGCCACCTACCAGGCGGTCTCCGGCTCCGGCCTCGCCGGTGTGGACGAGCTCTTCGAGCAGGTCAAGAAGGTCGGCGAGGACGCCCCGAAGCTCACGCACGGTGGCTCGTCCGCCGAGTTCCCGGCCCCGAACAAGTACGTCGCCCCGATCGCGTACAACGTCCTGCCGATGGCGGGCTCGGTCGTGGACGACGGCCTGAACGAGACGGACGAGGAGCAGAAGCTCCGCCACGAGTCCCGCAAGATCCTGGAGATCCCCGAGTTGAAGGTCTCCGGCACGTGCGTGCGCGTCCCGGTCTTCACCGGTCACTCCCTCCAGGTCAACGCCCGCTTCGCGCGGCCGCTGAGCCCCGAGCGCGCCACCGAGATCCTCTCCTCGGCCGAGGGCGTCGTCGTCACCGAGGTGCCCACGCCGCTGGTCGCCGCGGGCAAGGACGACTCGTTCGTGGGCCGCATCCGCAAGGACGAGACGGTCGACAACGGCCTGGCGTTCTTCATCTCCGACGACAACCTCCGCAAGGGCGCGGCGCTGAACGCCGTGCAGATCGCGGAGCTGGTGGCGGCCGAGCTCAAGGGCTGACGCCTGCTGGTACGACTTCTCGTGCGCCTGCTCGTACGACGCCGGGGGCGGTCACTCTTCGCGGGTGGCCGCCCCCTTCGCGCACGCCACCGCCACCAGTGCGAGGGCGGCGAGGGCGCCGCCGAGCCACAGCACGCCGCCCGCCCCGCTGCTGTCCGCCACCCGGCCGCCGAGGAAGGCGCCGAGCGCGATGGCCACGTTGAACACGCCCGCGAAGAGCGCCGACGCCGTCTCGCGGGCGTGCGGGGCCGCGGCCATCACCCAGTTCTGGGCGGAGACCGACACGCCTCCGTAGGAAAGACCCCAGGCCACGAGCAGCGCCACGGACGCGGCGAGCGAGCCGCCCGCGGGCACCATCAGGAGCATCACGGCCGCGAGCCCCGCGCAGATGGCAAGGAGTGACCTGCGCGGGTCGCGGGCCGCGACGGCGCCGCCCACGAAGTTGCCGACGATGCCGGCCGTTCCGTAGGCGAGGAGAAGCCCGCTGATCAGGCCCGCGCCGATGCCGGGCACGCGCTCCAGGACGGGGCGGACATAGGTGTACGCGGCGAAGTGGCCGGTCACCAGGAGCGTGACGGCGAACAGCCCGGCCCGCAGCCTGCCGATACGCAGCAGGCCCGCGAACGCGCCGATCCTGATCCCCTCGCTCGCGGGCAGCTTCGGCAGGACCGCGGCAAGCAGCCCCGCGACGGCGAGGGCGAGCACGGCGAGGGCCGCGAACCCCCAGCGCCAGCCCGCCAGTTCCCCCAGGAGCGTGCCTGCGGGCACGCCGACCACGGACGCCACCGCTATGCCGCTGAAGATCACCGCGGTGGCCCGGCCCGCGGACTCCTCGCGGACCAGGCGGACGCCGAGCCCGGCCGCTATGGCCCATACGCCGCCTATGCAGACGCCGACCAGGACGCGGGCGCCGAGCAGGACACCGAAGGCGGGGGCGAGCGCGGAGGCGACGTTGGCGGCGGCGAGCAGTGCCATGAGCACGCACAGGACGGTGCGCCGGTCCGCCCGGCGCACCGCCACGGGCAGCAGCAGGGCGGCGAGGGCCGCGACGACGCCGGGCAGGGTGACGGTGAGGCCCGCGGTGCCGTCGGAGACGCGCAGGCCCGAGCCCATGGAGGTGAGGAGTCCGACGGGAAGCATCTCGGTGGTGACGACGGAGAAGGTGGCCGCGGCCACCGCGACGACGGCGAGGCGGCCGCGCGGCCGCGCCGGTGCGGCCTGGAGCGTGGGGAGTTGTGTGCTCTGAGACATGGCATCCACCCTCCGGGGGTGTCCGGCCGGGAACAACGCCGAAGATCTCATCCTTGTATGAGCCGGACTCATCGATCACGGGAGAAAGACGCGCGCCATGGACGGACCGGGGAACGGACTGGAGATCCGGGAGCTGGAGTGCTTCCTGGTGCTCGCCGAAGAGCTGCACTTCGGGCGGGCCGGCGAGCGGCTGTACGTCTCGCAGAGCCGCGTCAGCCAGCTGCTCGCCGCCCTGGAACGTCGGATCGGCGCGCGCCTGGTGGAGCGTACGAGCCGCAGGGTCCGGCTGACCACACTCGGGGAGCACTTTCTGGCCGAACTACGCCCCTCCTACGCGGAGTTGGCGTCGGTCGTCGAGCGGGCGAGGGCGGCCGCGCGGGGCGTCGACGGCACCTTGCGGATCGGTTTCCAGGGGACCGCGGACGCCCGACTGATGCGGGCCATCGAGGCCTTCCAGGAGCGCCACCCGGCCTGCCTCACCGAAATCGTGGAGATCCCCTTCGCCGACCCGTTCGGGGCGGTGCGGTGCGGTGACGTGGACGCGGGCATCGTGCTGCTGCCGGTCCAGGAGCCGGATCTCGTCCTCGGCCCCGTCTTCTCCCGCCAGCGGCAGAACGTCGCCGTCTCCGTGCGGCACCCCTTGGCCGCACGCGAGGTGCTCACCCCGGCCGACCTGGAGCACACCCCGCTCATCTCGGCGGGCCCACCGGCCCCCGCCTATTGGCGCAAGGCCCACGCCCCCTCACCCGCACGGGCCCCGGAGGTCCGCACGCTCCAGGAGGGCCTGACCCTCGTCGCGGCGGACCGGGGCGCGATGCTCCTGTGCCAGCCGACGGCCTCGTACCACGGCCGCGAGGACGTCGTGTACGTCCCGGTCGACGGCGTCCCCGACTCGGTGCTCGGCATGGTCTGGCACCGCGACGCGGAGACGGAACGGGTGCGGGCGTTCGCGCGGGCGGTCGCCGCGGCGGAGTGAGGCGCCCCGCCCCTACACCACCCCCCAGGACCCGCGCCCGTTCAGCTCCGCCACGTCCACACCCGTCGTCCTGCGGTAGGCCTCGTCCAGGGAGGCGAGTTCGGCCGGGGTCAGGACGTCCTCCACGTGGACGAAGCCGTCGGGGGCGCGTTCGGCGACCGTCTGGAGGATGCGGTCCGCCGGCATGTGGCGGTTGGCTAGCACGATCGCGTTGACCGGCTCCCTGCGCACCTCCTCGTACGCCCGCAGGCCCGCCTCCCGGTCCGGTGCGGTGTGGGCGAGGCAGCGGGCCAGGACGCGGGCGTCGAGGATCGCCTGGGAGCCGCCGTTGGAGCCCACCGGGTACATCGGGTGCGCCGCGTCGCCGAGCAGGGTGACCGGGCCGCGGCCCCAGCGGGGCAGCGGGTCCCTGTCGACCATGGGGTACTCCAGGATGTTCCGGGTGGCCGCGAACATGGCGGGGACGTCCAGGTCGCCGATGCGCCAGCCCGCGTAGTGCGGCAGGACGTCGGAGAGCCGCCCCGAGCGGTTCCAGTCGGCGGGCCCCGCCATCCCGTGGTGGTGCGTCAGCGGGAACCGCACCTCCGCCACCCAGTTGAGCAGCGCGCGCCCGCGGTCCTGGGCCCGCCGCGAGATGGGGTAGACGACGAGCTTCGCGGTGGCGTTGCTGCCCGCCACCGCGACCGTGCGCCCGCCGAGCACCGGCTGCCAGTCGACGGTGCCGCGCCACATCCGGATGCCGTTCCACAGCGGCGGCCCCTCGCCCTGGTGCAGCATGGCCCGCACCGCCGAGTGCAGCCCGTCCGCCCCGACCAGGGCCCGCACCCGCACCGCGTACTCCCTGGCGCGCCCCATGTCCCGCAGGATCACGCGCAGCGCGGAGCCCTCGCGCTCGGCCAGCCGCACGAAGGCGGTGCCGGTGCGCACCGCGTGGTCGCCGAGCCGGTCGCGCACCGCGTCGAGCAGCAGCAGCTGCAGGGCGCCGCGGTGGATGGAGTACTGCGGCCAGTGGTAGCCGAGGGCGAGGCCGCGCGGCTCGGCCCAGATGCGGTTGCCGTGCCGGTCGAAATGGACCATCTCCTCGGGGGCCACGGCGGTCGCCGCGAGCTCGTCGCCGAGGCCCAGCTCCGTCAACTCCCGCACCGCGTGCGGCAGAAGGTTGATCCCCACGCCGACGGGGCGCAGCTCGTCGGTGGCGTCCACCACGCGGCAGTCGATGCCCGCCGCGTGCAGACTGAGCGCCGTGGTCAGCCCGCCGATGCCCGCGCCCGCCACCAGTACGTCGATCATGACCGCCGCGCGGTCGGGCCGGTCGGGCCCAACCCCTCGATTCCCGGCATCTCCCGTATCCCCCTGTGCTCCCCGACCGTCCTTGTGGCCGTGGTCGGCGGCCTGCCCGGAGCGGTGCGAACGCGCGGAGCGTAGCCCCGTGACAGCGGGAGAACAATGGGCCGGGCGGCCATCCGGGGCCGCATGGAAGGATGGCCGGAAACACCACAAGTCGCACCCGAGGAGATGACCGCGTGCCCGGCACCAATCTGACCCGCGAAGAGGCGCAGCAGCGTGCGAAGCTGCTCACCGTTGACTCGTACGAGATCGATCTCGACCTCTCCGGCGCGCAGGAGGGCGGCACCTACCGCTCCGTGACGACGGTGCGTTTCGACGCCGCCGAGGCGAATGCCGAGACCTTCATCGACCTGGTGGCCCCCGCGGTCCACGAGGTCGTCCTGAACGGCCACGCCCTGGAGATCGGCGCGGTGTTCCGCGACTCGCGCATCGCACTCAGGCACCTCGCGGCCGGCCGCAACGAACTGAAGGTCGTCGCCGACTGCGAGTACACCAACACCGGTGAGGGCCTGCACCGCTTCGTCGACCCCGTCGACCAGCAGGCCTACCTGTACACGCAGTTCGAGGTGCCGGATGCCCGCCGCGTCTTCGCCTCCTTCGAACAGCCGGATCTGAAGGCCACGTTCCAGTTCACCGTGAAGGCGCCGAGCGGCTGGACGGTGATCTCCAACTCGCCGACGCCCGAACCGAAGGATGACGTCTGGCACTTCGAGCCGACGCAGCGCATGTCGACGTACGTCACGGCCCTGATCGTCGGCCCGTACCACGCGGTCCACTCGACGTACGAAGGTCCCGACGGCCAGTCCGTGCCGCTCGGCATCTACTGCCGCCCCTCGCTCGCCGAGTTCCTCGACTCGGACGCGATCTTCGAGGTCACCCGGCAGGGCTTCGACTGGTTCCAGGAGAAGTTCGACTACAACTACCCCTTCCCGAAGTACGACCAGCTCTTCGTGCCGGAGTTCAACGCGGGCGCGATGGAGAACGCGGGCGCGGTGACCATCCGCGACCAGTACGTGTTCCGCTCGAAGGTGACCGACGCCGCGTACGAGGTGCGGGCCGCCACGATCCTGCACGAGCTGGCCCACATGTGGTTCGGCGACCTGGTCACCATGGAGTGGTGGAACGACCTGTGGCTGAACGAGTCGTTCGCCACGTACGCCGAGGCGGCCTGCCAGGCGTACGCGCCGGGCTCGAAGTGGCCGCACTCGTGGACGACGTTCGCCAACTCCATGAAGACGTGGGCCTACCGCCAGGACCAGCTTCCCTCCACGCACCCGATCATGGCGGACATCCGTGACCTGGACGACGTCCTGGTCAACTTCGACGGCATCACGTACGCGAAGGGCGCGAGCGTCCTGAAGCAGCTCGTCGCCTACGTCGGCGAGGACGAGTTCTTCCGGGGCGTGCAGGCGTACTTCAAGCGGCACGCGTTCGGCAACACGCGCCTGTCGGACCTGCTCGGCGCCCTTGAGGAGACCAGCGGCAGGGACCTGAAGACCTGGTCGAAGAAGTGGCTGGAGACGGCGGGCATCAACGTCCTGCGCCCGGTCGTGGACGTCGACACGCAGGGCGTCATCACGTCCTTCGCGGTCAAGCAGGAGGCGCCCGCGCTGCCCGAGGGCGCCAAGGGCGAGCCGACGCTGCGGCCGCACCGCATCGCCATCGGTCTCTACGACCTGGACGACGCGTCCGGCAAGCTGGTCCGCACGGACCGCGTGGAGCTGGACGTGGACGGCGAACTGACCGCGGTGGACGCCCTGGTGGGCAAGCACCGCCCGGCGGTCATCCTGCTCAACGACGACGACCTCTCGTACGCGAAGGTCCGCCTGGACAGCGAGTCGCTCGCCTTCGTCACGGACCACATCGGCGACTTCGAGGCGTCGCTGCCGCGGGCGCTGTGCTGGGCGTCGGCGTGGGACATGACGCGTGACGCGGAGCTCCCGACGCGCGACTACCTGAACCTCGTCCTGTCCGGCATCGCCAAGGAGTCGGACATCGGCGTCGTGCAGTCGCTGCACCGCCAGGTGAAGCTGGCCCTCGACCTGTACGCGGCTCCGGCGCGCCGGGATGCGGCGCTGACCCGCTGGACGGAGGCGACCCAGGAGCACCTGCGGGCCGCGGAGCCGGGCAGCGACCACCAGCTGGCGTGGGCCCGCGCCTTCGCGGCGACGGCCCGCACGGACGCCGAACTGTCCCTCCTGGAAGCCCTGTTGGACGGCTCGGAGTCGGTGGAGGGCCTCGCGGTCGACACGGAGCTGCGCTGGGCGTTCGTGGTGCGGCTCGCGGCGACGGGGCGGCTCGACGAGGCGGGCATCGCGGCCGAGCTGGAGCGCGACAAGACGGCGGCGGGCGAGCGGTACGCGGCGTCCGCGCGGGCGGCGCTGCCGACGGAGGAGGCGAAGGCCGCGGCGTGGTCCTCGGTCGTCGAGTCGGACACCCTCCCGAACGCGATCCAGGAGGCGGTGATCGGTGGCTTCGTCCAGACCGACCAGCGTGAACTGCTCGCGCCCTACACGGAGAAGTTCTTCGCGGCGATCAAGGGGGCGTGGGACTCCCGCTCGCACGAGATGGCGCAGCAGATCGCGACCGGCCTGTACCCCTCGCTGCAGATCTCCCAGGCGACGCTGGACGCGACGGACGCGTGGATCGCTTCGGCCTCGCCGAACGCGGCGCTGCGGCGTCTGATCACGGAGTCGCGGTCGGGCGTGGAGCGGGCGCTCAAGGCTCGCGCCGCCGACGCGTAGCCCTCGGGCCGGGCGGGGGAACGGTACTTGGCCTCCGCCCGGGCTGACTCCCTTACGGCCACGGCCCCGCGCCCTTACCGGGTGCGGGGCCGTGGGCTTTTGGGAGCGGGGCCGTGGCCTCTTCGGGTGCGGGGCCGTGGGCTTTTGGGAGCGGGGCCGTGGCCTCTTCGGGTGCGGGGCCGTGGGCTTTTGGGAGCGGGGCCGTGGCCTCTTCGGGT
>NZ_JBEZCG010000016.1:210016-263766 GCF_040647455.1 Streptomyces sp. NPDC041068 | reverse complement strand
CAAAAGGTCAGTGTACGGCCGTGAGGTACGCACGGGGCAAGGCCGGACCCCCTAAGTCATGCCGACGTGTGCCGCAGGAGCTAGCGTCACCGTATTCCCCTGAAAGGGGCGCGGGGAACTGCGCGAGCAACCACAGCGAACCCCCAGACGAAAACGCACCCCTCCCGCCCAGGACCCCGCGGCCTGAGCGCCCGCTTAGAAATGCGTCCCGCGTCACAGCCCCGACCCAGTGACCCGCAGCAATACGTGCGGGTAACTTCCCAGTGAGTCCTGCCCCCCGTCACTGGAGCCGCGTGATGCCCGAAGCCGTGATCGTTTCCGCTGCCCGTACCCCCATCGGCCGCGCCTTCAAGGGCTCGCTGAAGGATCTCCGCCCCGACGACCTGACCGCCACGATCATCGAGGCCGCCCTCGCCAAGGTTCCCGAGCTCGACCCCAAGGACATCGACGACCTGATGCTGGGCTGTGGTCTGCCCGGCGGCGAGCAGGGGCACAACCTCGGCCGCATCGTGGCCGTACAGATGGGCATGGACCACCTCCCGGGCTGCACCATCACCCGCTACTGCTCCTCCTCGCTGCAGACCTCCCGCATGGCCCTGCACGCCATCAAGGCGGGCGAGGGCGACGTCTTCATCTCGGCGGGCGTCGAGATGGTGTCCCGGAGCGTGAAGGGGACCAGCGACGGGCTCCCGGACACCCACAACCCCCTCTTCGCCGACGCCGAGGCCCGCACCGAGGCCGTCGCCAAGTCCGAGGGCTCCACCTGGCACGACCCGCGCGAGGACGGCCTGATCCCGGACGCCTACATCGCGATGGGGCAGACCGCGGAGAACCTCGCCCGCGCCAAGGGCGTCACCCGCCAGGACATGGACGAGTTCGGCGTCCGCTCGCAGAACCTCGCCGAGGAAGCCATCAAGAACGGCTTCTGGGAGCGCGAGATCACCCCGGTCACCACCCCCGACGGCACGGTCGTCAGCAAGGACGACGGCCCGCGCGCGGGCGTGACCATGGAGGGCGTGCAGGGCCTCAAGCCCGTCTTCCGCCCCGACGGACTGGTCACCGCCGGCAACTGCTGCCCGCTGAACGACGGCGCCGCCGCCCTCGTGATCATGAGCGACACCAAGGCCCGCGAGCTCGGCCTGACCCCGCTCGCCCGCATCGTCTCCACCGGCGTCACCGGCCTCTCCCCCGAGATCATGGGCCTCGGCCCGGTCGAGGCGAGCAAGCAGGCGCTCCGGCGCGCCGGTCTCACCATCGACGACATCGACCTGGTCGAGATCAACGAGGCGTTCGCCGCCCAGGTGATCCCGAGCTACCGCGACCTGGGCATCGACATCGACAAGCTCAACGTCAACGGCGGCGCCATCGCGGTCGGCCACCCCTTCGGCATGACCGGCGCCCGCATCACCGGCACGCTCATCAACTCCCTCCAGTTCCACGACAAGCAGTTCGGCCTGGAGACGATGTGCGTGGGCGGCGGCCAGGGCATGGCGATGGTCATCGAGCGCCTCAGCTAGTCACCGGGCGCCTCGGCCGGCCGGGTTCACCGCTGACACACAGTTCCCAGAACTGACGCTCAGTCTCTGAATCTGTTCGTGACCCAATCTCCCCCAGGATGTGACCTATCTCCTGGGGGAGATACATATGCCCAGCTCAGAGCACATCTGTGGATAAACCCCGGGCCCAAAGACCTGTCCAATTCGTGACGTAATGCACTGACAGGTGGATCGTGCAGGCTTCAAGCTGATGTAGGAAGTCGGGGGTCGACTTGAAACCGGGAGTACGTCAGTGAGCGCCTTGCCTCTTGCCCTGCTGCTCTCCACGGCCGCTGCCACGGCCGTGGGCGCCGCCGCCCTGCACGCAGTGCACGGCCTGCGGAAGCAGCTCGCTGAGATCACAGCCCTGCGCACCGAGCTGGCCGACAGCCGTGCCGCCGGCGCCTCGCACCCCGCGGTGCCCGGCGCCCGTACCAACGTGGACACCGACGAGATACGCGCGGCCGTGGCCGAGGCGCTCGCCGAGGAGCGGGAGCGGGAGCTGGCCGAGGCCCGCGCCTTCTGGGCCGCCCAGGAGGCCCGCGACGGCTCGGAAGGGCCCTCGCTCCTCTCCGGACTGCCCGGCATCCCCGACGGCATCGCCGACGAGCTGTTCCTGCCGCGCCAGGCCGACTTCGCCGGCATCGAGTCGGACAGCCTGGAGCCGGTGATCGAGCCCTTCGCCGACCCGGCGGCCACCGATGAGTTCGCCGGTGAATCACCGGAGTTGGCCGCGGCCCGCCGCCGTCACCCCTCGCACCCGGACTTCGTGCCGGTGCAGGCGCCGACCTCCGAGGCGCACGGCGACCACGAGCGCACCGTGGCGTGCCTGGAGGAGCTGGCCGTCGCCCGCACCGCCCTCGCCGACGTCCGCCCAGGACCGCTGGGCACCCTGGACGTGTACGTCTTCGCGGACGGCACGACACTGTGCATGACGCCCGGCCACCGCGAGACCGCGGAGCTCCTCGCCACCGCCCTGCGCGAGGGCCAGACCCCGTTCCTGCTCGGCGGCTCCGGCATCTCGGGCGCGTACGCCCTGACCTTCGAGTGCGGCGCGGAGAACATCTACATCCTGGCGGACCGGGTCATCGCGTCGGTCTAGCCCCGTCAGGGGCGCGGGGCCGTATCGATCTGCGGCTCCGCCGCGTGGGCGCGACCGGCAACGACGCACCCGCGGACGCCGAACGCCCCTACACCCCCGCTCTCTTCTGCGCCTCGGCGACAAGCTCCAGCGCCTCCGCGAGCCCGGCGGGATCCTCCAGCACAAGAGCCAGATCCCGCCCCGCGACGGTGATCTGATCGGCCGCCGCGAACATCCCGGCGTCCGGCATCTCCCGCGGCTCGGCGGCCGGCGCCTCGATGCGCTGGGCCCGCACCGCCAACTCCCTGGCCAGAGCCAGCGCTTCGGCCGCGGCGCCGCGCTGAAGGCGGCTCTGCGGCGCGGCCCGCAGGCGGTCGGCGAAATGGTCCACTGCGGCCGTCAAAGGCGTCGTATCGAGCACCCCGCGACCTTATGCGCCTTTGCGGGACTGTTGCCAACGCCCCAACGCTCAGGCACGGTGTCGTGAAGGACGGAACACATCGCGACGCGTCCGGAGGCGCCGATGTCCCAAGTCTTCTCCGAGGAGACCCACCGCAACCTGCTCGAACGAATCCCCCACTGCACCGGTCGTGAAGTCTCCGACTGGCTCCGCGCCGTGGACGAAGGCCCCTCTCTCTTCCGCTTCGAGGAGAAGGTCAGCTGGCTCCGCGCAGAACACAACCTCGCGTACGGCCACGCGAAGGCGATCATCCACGAGTACGACCTACGGCGGGCCGCCCGCAAGCTCCTCTGACCACGTTCCCCCGAGCATCGAACATCCTTCACCAGTTCCCTCACACCACACGGCGAAGGGCCCGTGGACCGATTCCGGTCCACGGGCCCTTCGGTGGGTGGGGCGCCTGTGCGGCGCCCCCCTCAGCGTCTGTCTCAGTCGTTGCCCGAGAAGATCGCGATCAGCCGCAGGAACTCCATGTAGATCCAGACGAGCGTCATCGTCAGACCGAACGCCGCGAGCCAGGCCTCTTCCTTCGGGGCGCCGTACGCGATGCCGTCCTCGACCTGCTTGAAGTCCAGGGCCAGGAAGCACGCGCCGAGCAGGATGCCCACGATGCCGAAGACGATGCCGAGGCCGCCGCTGCGGAAGCCGAGGCCGTCGCCGCCGCCGAAGACCATGAACAGCAGGTTCACGGCGGTCAGCAGCAGGAAGCCCATCGCCGCGGCCATCACGAAGCCGTAGAAGCGACGGTTGACGCGGATCCAGCCCGCCTTGTACGCCACGAGGACGCCGATGAAGACCGCCATCGTGCCGAGCACGGCCTGCATGGCCGCGCCGCTCGCGATGCGGTTGTCGACGACGCTGGAGACGACGCCGAGGAAGACACCCTCAAGAGCGGCGTACGTCAGGATCAGCGCGGGGGACGCCTTGCGCTTGAACGCCTGGACGAGGCCGAGCACCATCGCGATGAGGCCGGCGCCGATCGCGATGCCGTACGACTTGCTGATGTTGGCGTCGTCCACCGGCAGCAGCGCCCAGGCGAGCGCGGCCGTGACCACGAGCGTGCCGAGCGTGGTGGCGGTGCGCATGACGACGTCGTCCATCGTCATGCGGCCCGAGGTCGTTACGGGCGCCTGGGGGGCGCCGTACTGCACGTCCTGCTGGGCGTACGGGTTGGTGGCGTAGGGGTTGCCCGCAGGGGCCTGCTGGCCTCCGGCGTACGGATTGCCCTGCGCGTACGGGTTGCCCTGCTGGGTCTGGGTCGCGCCGCCTGCGGGTCCCCCGGCCTGCGGCTGCTGGCCGAAGCCGGCGAAGCCGTTGTCGCGGCTGAACCCCCGTCGCGAGAAGACCGGGTTACTGCTCCTCATTTCACTCCTCCATGGCCACCGTGCGTGGCTTTGGTTCAAGAGTAATGCGTAGGCAAAGGGATGAGCCTAGTGCTTGGGGAGGATCTTTCCCTCACTGTGACGGAGAACGCCCGGGACCGGCCGCACTGTTCCCGGATCGGAACCGTTCCGCCGCGCGAGTGGCACCAGCGAGATGGCGACCGCGCCGAGGACCGCGGCCACCGCGAACGTGGTGAAGCCGAGCGAGGCGTTCCCGCCCGCGACGACCGCCCCGCCGAGCCACGGCCCGACGACCGCACCGGTCCGCCCGACGCCGGTGACCCAGCCGAGCCCCGTGGCGCGCTGGGCGGGCGTGTAGACGGAGGGCGCGGCCGCGTACACCATGACCTGCGCCGAGAAGAGCCAGATGCCGGTGACGAAGACGATGGCGTAGGCGACGCCGAGCGGCAGCTGGGCCTTGAGCAGGAAGGCACCGCACGCGGTGAGCAGGAACCAGACCGCGGAGACCTTCACGGCCCCGAAGCGGTCCGCGGTGCGCCCGGCGACGAGCATGCCGAGGATGCCGCCCGCGTTGATCACCATCAGGAAGGTGTCGGAGGAGGAGAGGGAGTAGCCGGAGGCCCGCATCAGCTCGGGGAGCCAGGTGGAGACTCCGTAGACGAGGAGCAGTCCGGCGAAGGAGGCGATCCACATCAGCGGCGTCGCGAGCCGCTGCCCGGGGCCGAAGAGCGAGGCGACGGCGGAGAAGCGGCCCTTCGCACCGGCCTCGGGGGCATCGGCGCACGTCGGGACGGGCAGGCGGTAGCGGGCGGCGACGGCCTCGGCCGCTTCCGTGCGCCCCTTGGCGAGCAGCACGCCGGGCGACTCGGGCAGCCATTTGAGAACCAGCGGGACGGCGATCACCGCGGGGATCACGCCGAACCAGAAGACGACGCGCCAGCCGTGGTCGGGGCCGAGCGCGAGCCCGAGGCCCGTCGCGACCATGCCGCCCGCGTGGTACGAGGTCATCATCAGTCCGGTGGCGAGCGCGGCCCTGCGCGGCGGCGCGAACTCGGCGACGATCGCGAGCCCGATCGGCATGAGCCCGCCGAGCCCGAGTCCGGAGACGAAGCGCCCCGCGCCGAAGACGGCGGCGCTCGGCGCGAGCGCGCACAGCGCGGAGCCGAGCGAGAAGAGGACGACGCTGCCCGTCACCATCGGCTTGCGCCCGGCCCAGTCGGTGAGGCTGCCGCAGCCGAGCGCGCCGATGAGCATGCCGAAGGTGGTCCAGGAGCCGATGGTGCCCGCGGTCGACGCGGTGAAGCCGAGGCCGTCGTCGTCGATGAGGTGCGGCATCACGGCGCCGTAGATGTTGACGTCCATGCCGTCGAAGAAGACCACGAGCCAGCACAGGGATATGACGGGTGCGACGGATCTGAAGGTGCGTTCGCGGGGAGCCGGACCTGCCGGGTTCGGGGGATTCACGGGGCGCGCTTCCTCTCAGCTGAGCTCGTCGAAGGGAAATCCGGTGTAGGACTCCGCCAGGTCGGCCTCGGCGGAGCGCGCGGTGGTGATCCGGTCGAGCCGGGCGCGCTGGATGCGGTCGTCGAAGGGGGTGGCGTCGGGCGCGCGGTGGAGCATCGTCGTCATCGCGTAGCTGAAGCGCTCGGCCTGCCAGACGCGGCGCAGACAGGTCTCGGAGTACGCGTCGAGGCGGCTCGCGTCGCCCTTGTCGCGGAGCAGGGTCAGCGCGCGGGCGAAGGTGACGACGTCGCCGACCGCGAGGTTGAGGCCCTTCGCTCCGGTCGGCGGGACGATGTGCGCGGCGTCGCCCGCGAGGAAGAGCCGGCCGTGGCGCATGGGTTCGTGGACGTAGCTGCGCATGGGCGTGACGGACTTGGCGGTGACGGGACCTCGCCGCAGCGTCCACGCCGGGTCGTCGGTCTCCAGGCGGCGGTCCAGCTCGTCCCAGATCTCCGTATCGCCCCAGTCGTCGGCGTCCGTGCCGTCAGGAACCTGGAGGTACGCGCGCGTGACGGTCGGCGACCTCATGGAGAGCAGGGCGAAGCCGCGGTCGTGGCGGGCGTAGACCAGCTCGTCGTGCGAGGGCGGCACATCGGCGAGGATGCCGAGCCAGCCGAAGGGGTACGTGCGCTCGAAGGTCCGGGAGAGCGCCTGGGGTACCGCCTTGCGGGCCACGCCCCAGAAGCCGTCGCAGCCCACTACGTAGTCGCATACGAGGGTGTCCTCGCGCCCCTCGCGCCGGAAACGGACGCGGGGACTCCCGCTGTCGGCGCCCTCCACGGCCAGCGCCTCGGCCTCGAAGAGCAGCGGGCCGCCGTCGGCGAGCCGGAGGGCGATGAGGTCCTTGCAGACCTCGGTCTGGGCGTAGACCCTGACGGAGCGGCCGCCGGTCAGCGCGGGGAAGTCGACGCGGTGCCTGCGGCGGTCGAAGCGCAGCTCGATGCCGTCGTGCGGGAGGCCCTCGCGGTCCATGCGGGCGCCCGCGCCCGCCTCGCGCAGGACGTCGACGGTGCCCTGCTCCAGGATCCCGGCACGCTGGCGGCGCTCCACGTAGGCGCGGTCGCGGCTCTCCAGGACGACGGATTCGATGCCGGCGTTGTGCAGGAGGCGGGCGAGGAGCAGACCTGCCGGTCCTGCCCCGATGATCCCGACGGTGGTGCGCATCGATCGCCCCTTCAACTCTTCGTCCCGGCTCTTCGTCCCGGCTCTTCGCCTCGGCTTGTTCGCCTGGTGAACTTTCGTTCATAATGTGCTGACGGGAGTCTCTGGGCGCGGCCGTGCGCTGTCAACGGTCGTGCGGCACCCGATTTCGCGAGACGAGGAGCGCCCCAGTGCCGGAAGAGTCCGTACGCCCCCTGCAGCGCGGCCTCGCCGTGCTGCGCGCGCTCACCCTGGCGGACGGGGCCCGCGCCGGCGACCTCGCGCGCGCCACGGGCCTGGCCCGCTCCACGGTCGACCGGGTCGTGGCGACCCTGGTCCGGCTCGGCTACGTACGCGTACGCGGCCAGGAGCTCCACCTCTCCCCGCGCCTGATGGAACTCGGCAACGCCTACCTCGCGGCCAGCGGCCTGACCGGCGAGGTGGCGGCGCGCACCGCACGGCTCGCGGACGAGCTCGACGAGTCGGTGTCGCTTGCCGTGCCCGACGGCGACGGCGTCCGCTTCGTGACGCAGGCCGCCCGGCGCCGCGCCATGTCGGTGGCCTTCCGCATCGGGGATCTGCTGCCGCCCGAGCGGTGCGCGCCAGGAGCCCTGTTCGCGGCCGCGTGGGACGAGGAGCAGTGGGCCGCGTGGCGTGCGCGCGTGGCCCAGGGGCCCGCGGAGGACGACTTTCCCGCGCTGCCGCCGGGGCCCGCGCCCAAGGACGCCCCGGACCTCGCGGCCCGCGTCGCCCACGCGCGCGAGACGGGCCGGGCCCTGGACGACCAGCTGATCGAGCCGGGCCTGATCGCGGTGGCGGTCCCGGTGCACGACACCGCGGGCCGCGTCCGCTACGCCCTGTCGGTCGTGAGCCACACCAGCAGGCACACCGCGGACGGGCTGGCGAAGGCGATGCTGCCCCGGCTGCGCGCCGAGGCGAGGCACCTGGAGGAGCTGGACGGGCGGGAGGGGCCGGTGCCGGAGGGTCCGGAGCGGGTGGGTCCGGAGCGGGAGAGGCCGGAGCGGGAGGGTCCGGAGCGGGAGAGGCCGGAGCGGGAGAGGCCGGAGCGGGTGGGTCCGGAGCGGGTGGGTCCGGAGCGGGAGAGGCCGGTGCCGGAGCGGCCCTCACCCGCCGACCCCGTCGCCGCCAAGGCCGAGCTCGGGCCCGAGTTCCTGCAGTCCCTCGCGCGCGGTCTCGCCGTGCTGCGCGCGCTGGGAGAGGCACGCGGGGACGGGCTGCCGCTCACGGACATCGCCGCGGCCACGGGCCTGCCGAGGGCCACCGCGCGACGCTGCCTGCACACGCTGGTCCTGGAGGGGTACGCGGCACACGACGGCCGCCTCTACCGCCCGCTCCCCCGCATCCTGGAACTGGGCCACGCCGCCCTGTCCCGCCTCACCTTCGCCGAGCTCGCCGAGCCGCATCTGCGCGCGCTGACCGACCGCGTCCACCAGTCGGCATCGGTCACGGTCCTGGACGGGGCGGACATCCTGTACGTCGCGCGGGCGGCGACGGTCCGCGTCATGAGCGTCCACATCACGGTCGGCACCCGCTTCCCCGCGTACGCCACCGCCATGGGCCGGGTCCTGCTCGCCGGGCTCCCCGCGGCGGAGCGCGCCCGCCGGCTCGCGTCGACGCCGCCGCGCGCCCTCACCCCGCGCACGGTGACCGACCCCGGCGAGCTCGCCCGCGTCCTGGAGCGGGCCGCCGCCGACGGCCACGCCACCGCCGACGAGGAGCTGGAGGAGGGCCTGCGCTCGGTCGCCGTGCCGGTCAGGGACGCGGCGGGCCGGGTGGTCGCCGCCCTGAACGTCGCCCAGCACGCGGGCACGGCGCCCCTGGCCGAGACCCGCGATGCCCTACTCCCCGAGCTGCGCGCGACGGCGGCGGCGATCGAGGCGGACCTGCACACCGCGGCCCGCTTCCATCACGTACACACGCCCTGAAACAGCAACACCGCGCACGGAAACGGAAGTTGACGAAACGTCAGGAAGAGAGAGGGGCCGCACACGAGAGGGCGGCGGAGGAGCAGCGGAGGTGCCCGGAGCCGGACTCGAACCGGCACGCCCCCGAGGGGCAGCGAGGTTTAAGCTCGCCGTGTCTGCATTCCACCATCCGGGCAGGCCATGGGCTCCGCGTCGAGGATTCGACCCTATCGGGAGGCATCCCCCGAACAGCGGAAGGACTTCCCGATGTTGTCTTATTTTATTGACGTCTGAGGGTGCATCAGCCGCAGGTACGGTCCATCGGTACTTGCCGGAGGCCTTTCCCCCCTCCGGTCCCGTCGTGAGTGTCTCCGTACGGAATGACGGAATTTAGCCGCCCGTACGTTCCCGCCCTCCGGCCCTCTCCCCTCGGGGACGGACGTCATCCCCAGGTATGACAACCGACCCCCGGGTCCGACTCGAGAGGGCCCCCGGAACCGGAACAGCGGCTGACTCCAGGACGCTGATCGGCCAGGACGATGGAGTACGTCCCCACTCGTCGTCCCGACAGGAGCACCGTCCCGTGACCACCACCCCCTTCGCCGCCCGCGCCACCGCCGTGGCCGCGCGTGCCACGGATCTCTCCAAGGTGTACGGACAGGGCGAGACCCAGGTGGTCGCCCTGGACCGCGTCTCCGTCGACTTCGGGCAGGGCGAGTTCACCGCGATCATGGGCCCCTCGGGCTCCGGCAAGTCGACGCTGATGCACTGCGTCGCGGGCCTGGACAGCTTCAGCTCGGGATCCGTGCGGATCGGCGAGACCGAGCTGTCCACGCTCAAGGACAAGCAGCTCACCAAGCTCCGCCGGGACAAGATCGGCTTCATCTTCCAGGCGTTCAACCTGCTGCCGATCCTGACGGCACTGGAGAACATCACGCTGCCGATGGACATCGCGGGCCGCAAGCCGAACAAGCAGTGGCTGGAGCAGGTCATCGAGATGGTCGGCCTCTCGGGGCGGCTCAGCCACCGGCCCACCGAGCTCTCCGGCGGCCAGCAGCAGCGCGTGGCTGTGGCCCGTGCGCTCGCCTCCCAGCCGGAGATCATCTTCGGTGACGAGCCGACCGGAAACCTGGACTCGCGCTCCGGCGCGGAGGTCCTCGGCTTCCTGCGCAACTCCGTGCGGGACCTCGGGCAGACCGTCGTGATGGTCACCCACGACCCGGTGGCCGCGTCGTACGCGGATCGCGTGATCTTCCTTGCGGACGGGCGGGTCGTGGACGAGATGCACCGGCCTACGGCGGATGGCGTGCTGGACCGCATGAAGCACTTCGATGCCAAGGGGCGGACGAGCTAACCGCTCTGCCGCTTCGTTCTTCTACTGCGGGCCGTCAGTGGCTGGTCGCGCAGTTCCCCGCGCCCCTTCGGGGCGCGCCAGCTCCGGCCCGATCTTCCACCAGGACTCACACCCATGTTCCGTACCGCCCTGCGCAACGTGCTCGCGCACAAGGCCAGGCTGTTGATGACCGTGCTCGCCGTCATGCTCGGCGTCGCGTTCGTCTCCGGCACCCTGGTCTTCACCGACACCTTCGGCAACGCCTACAAGAACAAGTCGGCGAAGAGCTTCGACCACGTCTCCGTCGCCATCCAGTCCGACGGCGGCTCCTCCTCCGGCGACGGCGAGACCAAGCAGCCCGGCCGCCTCACCGACGGCCTCCTGAAGAAGGCCGAGGGCCTGCCCGGCGCCGACTCCGCCATCGGGTCCGTCTCCGGCTTCACCGCGCTCGCCGACAAGGACGGCAAGCTGGTGGGCGGCGAGTGGGGCACCACCGGCGCCAACTACTACCCGGGCAAGGACGGCAAGGACCCGCGCTACGACTTCGCCGAGGGCGCCGCCCCGAAGTCCGCCGGTGAGATCGCCCTGGACTCGCGCACCGCCGGGCGCACCGGCTTCAAGGTCGGCGACACCGTCCGCTACTCCACCGACGGACCGGTGAAGGAAGCCAAGGTCAGCGGCGTCTTCGACACCTCCGACGGCAATGTCGTCGCGGGCGGCAGCCTGGTGGTCCTGGACAACAAGACCGCGCTGAAGGCGCTGAACAAGACCGAGTACGACGAGATCGACGTGAAGGCCGCCGCCGGCACCTCCGAGTCGGCGCTCAAGGACTCGGTCGACAAGATCCTGCCGAAGGACACGGACGCCGTCACCGGCTCCCAGCTCTCCGACGACCAGGACCGGATGATCGAGCAGCAGACCAGCTCCATGAGCCAGGTCCTGCTGATCTTCGCCGGCATCGCGCTCTTCGTCGGCATCTTCATCATCGCCAACACCTTCACCATGCTGGTCGCCCAGCGCACCAAGGAGCTCGCGCTCATGCGGGCCGTGGGCGCATCGCGCCGCCAGGTGACGCGCTCGGTGCTCATCGAGGCGTTCCTCGTCGGCCTGGTCGCCGCCGTCACGGGCTTCGCGCTCGGCATCGGCGTGGCCGTGGGCCTGGAGTCCCTGATGAACTCCGCGGGTGCCTCGCTGCCCGACGGGCCGCTGGTCATCGCCCCGACGACCATCGTGGTCGCACTCCTGATCGGCGTGGTCGTGACCATGCTGGCCGCCTGGCTGCCGGGCCGCCGCGCCGCTCGGATCCCCCCGGTCGCCGCGATGAACAGCGTGCACGCGACGCCGACCACGCGCGGCCTGATCGTCCGCAACACCATCGGCTCGATCATCGTCGCCCTCGGCGTGCTCATGCTCTTCATGGAGGACAACTACGTGAAGTCCGGCGGCGCGGGCGTCGTGCTCGTCGGCGTCATCGTCCTCACGCCGCTCCTGTCCCGCCCGTTCATCGCCGCCTCGGCCCCGCTCCTGAAGCCGTTCGGCGTCACCGGCAAGCTGTCCCGCCTCAACTCGGTGCGCAACCCGCGCCGTACCGCCTCCACCGCCGCTGCCCTGATGATCGGCCTGACCCTCATCACGGCGATGACGGTCGTCGCGACGTCCATGAGCACGGCCATCAACAAGATGGCCGCGGGTTCCCTGAAGGCCGACTACTCGGTCTCCATGGCGAACTTCCAGCCGCTGACCCCCGAGGTCCGCGAGAAGCTGGCCGCGCTCCCGGGCGTCGAGGCGAGCAGCCCGATGCGCAGCGCCTACGGCGAGGCGGACGGTTCGTTCACCACCATCTCCGGCGTCGACCCCAAGGCCATCGACAAGCTGATCGGTCTCGACTTCGACAACGGCTCGATCGAGGGCCTGGGCGGCGACTCGGTGCTCATCGACCGTGAGATGGCCAAGGACAAGGGCCTGAAGACGGGCGACACCGTCCCGGTGAAGTTCGAGGACGACAACAAGACGGTCCAGCTGAAGGTCGGCGGCGTCTACGAGGGCAACGAGATGCTCAGCGGCGTCTTCGCCGCCACCTCCGTCGTCGACCCGCACCTCGACAAGGTCGTCGACAAGCAGGTCCTGGTGAAGATGAAGGACGGCGCGTCCGACACCGCCGAGGACTCCATCGTCAAGGCCCTCGGCGACAACCCGGCGATCACCATCCAGGACAAGGACGCGATCAGCAACCAGGTCGGCGGCGCCATCAACATGCTGCTGAACATGCTGTACGGCCTCCTGGCGATGGCCATCCTGATCGCGGTGCTCGGCGTCATCAACACCCTGGCGATGTCGGTCTTCGAGCGGAAGCACGAGATCGGCATGCTGCGGGCGATCGGCCTGGACCGCGCGAAGGTCAAGCAGATGGTGCGCCTCGAAGCGGTGATCATCTCGCTGTTCGGCGCGGTGCTCGGCATCGGCCTGGGCCTGTTCCTCGGCTGGATCGCGGGCGGCTCCATCGCCAACACGGTCTCGACGTACGCGATGGAGATCCCGGTCGGCCGTATCGCGATCTTCCTCGGCATCGCGGCCCTGGTCGGCGTCCTCGCGGCGGTGTGGCCGGCGCGGAGCGCCGCGCGGCTGAACCCGCTGCAGGCCATCAAGAGCGAGTAGGGGTACGAGGAAGGGGCCCCGGACGGATCGCCGTCCGGGGCCCCTTTCGCGTACACGTACGGCTATGCGCGCCAGTCCCTGGCCCTCAGCGGCATCCCCGACTCGCCGCTCTCCGGGGTCTTCACGGCGAGGACCTGGTTGACGCCGATGCGGTTGCGTTCGAAGGCCAGCGCGGAGGCCGCCATGTAGAGCCGCCAGACGCGGGCGCGGCCGGGCGAGGTGAGCCGCTGCCCCTCGTCCCAGTTCGCCTCCAGGTTCGCGACCCAGCGGCGCAGCGTGAGGGCGTAGTGCTCCCGTATGGACTCCAGGTCGCGCACCTCGAACCCGGCACGCTCCAGGAGGTCGACGGTGGTTCCCACGGGCGCGAGCTCGCCATCGGGGAAGACGTACGCGTCGATGAACTCGTCGACCGTGTACGCCGATTCGTCGGCCTGCGGGCGCCGCGCGATCTGGTGGTTGAGCAGCCGCCCGCCGGGCTTGAGCAGGGCGTACAGATCGTTCGCGTACTCCAAGTAGCGCTCGGAGCCGACGTGTTCGGCCATCCCGATGGAGCTGATGGCGTCGTACGGTCCGTCGCGTACGTCGCGATAGTCCTGGACGCGGATCTCGATCCGGTCCGTGAGGCCCTCATCGGCGATCCGCTTCCTGGCGTAGGCGGCCTGCTCCTGGGAGAGGGTGACGCCGACGACGCTCACGCCGTGCTCGCGCGCCGCGTGGATCGCCATCGAGCCCCAGCCGCAGCCGACGTCGAGCAGGCGCATGCCGGGCTTCAACGCGAGCTTGCGGGAGACGAGTTCGAGCTTGTCGCGCTGGGCGCCCTCCAGGGCGGCATCGGGCGAGTCCCAGTAGGCGCACGAGTAGACCATCGAGGGGCCGAGCACCAGCTCGTAGAAGTCGTTGCCGACGTCGTAGTGGTGGCTGATGGCCTGCCGGTCGCTGCCCTTGGTGTGCAGGTGGAGGCGGCCGTGTCTGCGCATCTCCTCCGGCGGCGGGGACGGCGGCAGGAACGGCGCGGAGAGGGCGAACAGCGAGCGGGCGGCGGCGCGGACCTTCGGATCGCGCAGGGACTGTCGCAGGTCCCTGGCGTCCCCTTCCTGCCGCGGGCCTCGCTCCCAGATGAACTCCGCCATCTTGTCGAGGACCTCGTAGAGATCCCCGTCGACATCCAGGTCGCCGGCCACCCAGGCGCGCGCCAGGCCCAGTTCACCCGGCTTCCACAGGAGGTGGCGCAGTGCGCGGCGGTTGCGCACCACGAGGACGGGCGCACCGGGCGGCCCCGCCTCCGACCGGTCCCAGGCCCGGATACGTACCGGCAGCGGGGCTCCCATGAGCTGCTCGGCAAGGTTCTTCAGCCGCTGTGCGGCGTCCTGCATGGCGCACACCTCCGAATGGGGTCTCCCCTGCTCGAACGGAGTCGAGAGCTCGGGGAATCATCCTGGAACGGTCCAACACCACGTAAACACCAAAGAACCGCGCGCGCAGTCCCGTTGCCGCGTCACGGATCGGCAAAATAGATGCCGGGGGCACCTACCTGCTTCCGGGTACGCCGAAGGGGGCCGCCCGCACCACGGATGGCGGACGGCCCCCTTCGGGGTGGATCAGTGACGCGAGGTCAGGAGGCCTTGGCCTTCTCCTCGGCCTTCACCGCGGGCGACGGCTCGGCGGCGACCGGCGGCTTCGGGGCCGGCTTGGCGGCCTCGTAGAACTCCTCGCGCGGGGCTTCGAGGGCGCCCAGGGAGACGACCTCGCGCTTGAGGAACATGCCGAGCGTCCAGTCCGCGAAGACGCGGATCTTGCGGTTGAACGTCGGCATCGCCATGCCGTGGTACGCGCGGTGCATGTACCAGGCGAGACGGCCCTTGAGCTTGATCTTCATCTTGCCCATGACGATCATCGCGACGCCCTTGTGCAGGCCGAGACCGGCGACCGCACCCTTGTTGGCGTGGCTGTACTCCTTCTGCGGGAAGCCCCGCATGCCGGAGATCACGTTGTCGCCGAGGACCTTCGACTGACGCAGCGCGTGCTGGGCGTTCGGCGGGCACCAGGCGTTCTCGTTGCCGGCCTTGCGGCCGACGAGGTCCGGGACCTGGGCGTTGTCGCCCGCGGCCCAGATGTAGTCGGTGCCCTGGACCTGGAGGGTCGCCTGGGTGTCGACGTGGCCGCGCGGGCCGAGCGGCAGACCGAAGCGCGAGAGCGCCGGGTTCGGCTTGACGCCCGCGGTCCACACGATCGTGTTGGAGTCGACCTCGAGGCCGTTCTTGAGGACGACGTGGCCGTCCACGCAGGAGTCCATCGACGTCGAGAGGTAGACCTCGACCCCGCGGCCCTCCAGGTGCTCCTTGCCGTACTGGCCGAGCTTGGGACCGACCTCGGGGAGGATCTTGTCCGCGGCGTCGACGAGCACGAAGCGCATGTCCTCGCGCTTCACGTTGTTGTAGTACTTGGCCGCGTCGCGGGCCATGTCCTCGACCTCGCCGATGGTCTCCGCACCCGCGAAGCCACCGCCGACGAAGACGAAGGTCAGCGCCTTGCGGCGGACCTCCTCGTCGGTCGTGGAGTCAGCCTTGTCGAGCTGCTCGAGGACGTGGTTGCGCAGGCCGATGGCCTCCTCGATGCCCTTCATGCCGATGCCCTGCTCGGCGAGGCCGGGGATCGGGAAGGTGCGGGAGACCGCGCCCATCGCGATGACGAGGTAGTCGAAAGGCAGCTCGTACGCCTCACCCACGAGGGGGGCGATCGTGGCGACCTTGCGGTCCTGGTCGATGGTGGTGACCCGGCCGGTGAGAACCTCGGCCTTCGGCAGAACGCGTCGCAGCGGGACGACGACGTGCCGAGGCGAGATGCTGCCGGCGGCGGCTTCGGGGAGGAAGGGCTGGTAAGTCATGTACGACCGGGGGTCGACGACCGTGACGGTCGCCTCGCCGTAGCGCATCTTCTTGAGGATGCGCCGAGCTGCGTACAGGCCTACGTACCCACCGCCTACTACGAGGATCCTGGGACGCTCCGTGGTGCTCATGCCATCGAGTATCCACCTGCCCGCCGGGGGTCGCTCGTGCGCCCCTTCACAAGGATGGAGAGGGGCTCTGCTACACTTCGCCGCCCACGTGACGGAGGTCATGGCGTCGCACGGGAACCACGGTGTAACGCGAGTCGTTGCTCACCCCTTGTGAGCTGCCGCTCTGGGGCCTCGCGGGGAGTGGACCACCGGGCCGCGACACACTCCGGCCACGCGCCCGAAGCATCCCGGTCACAGAGGAAAGAGCCCCCGGACCCCCCTTTCGGGGGTCCAGAGCCCTCAAACCTCGCCCATCAGGGCCGAATTCCTTGTGAAGAACTTCACGAACTTTTCCGACGCCGTGTCGCCGGGAGGCCTTTCGGCCCCCTCGGGACACCTTCTCAGGCGATGGACCAGCCGATCCCGTCCAGGATGTCGTGCTCGCTCACGACGACCTCGCGGGCACCGACGCGCTCCATGATCGCGAGCAGGACGAGCCCGCCCGCCGCGATGACGTCGACGCGGCCCGGGTGCATCACCGGGATCGCCGCGCGCTCGTCGTGCGTGGCGTGCGCGAGGCCGTTCACGATCTCGCTGACCTGCTCGTACGAGATGCGGGAGTGGTGGATGACCTGCCAGTCGTAGGTCTCAAGGCCCAGCGCGATCGCGGCGATGGTGGTCACGGAGCCCGCGAGGCCGACGAGCGTACGGGCCTCCTTGAGCGGCACCGTCTCCTCGGCCAGGTCCAGGGCGGCCTCGATGTCGGCGCGGACCGCGTCGAGCTGCTCCCGGGCCGGCGGATCGGTGACGGCCCCGTCGCGTACGAGGTGGCGCTCGGTCATGCGGACACAGCCGACGTCGACGGAGCGGGCCGCCCGCACATGGTCCGTGCCGACCACGAACTCGGTGGAGCCGCCGCCGATGTCCACGACCAGGTAGGGCTTGGCGAGGTCGTCTCGGCCTGTCAGCTCCTTGGTCGCGCCCGTGAAGGAGAACTCCGCCTCCTGGTCGCCGGAGATGACCTCGGGCTCGACGCCCAGGATCTCCAGGACGCCGCGGACGAAGTCCTCGCGGTTCTCGGCGTCGCGGGACGCGGAGGTCGCCACGAAGCGGACCCTCTCGGCGCCGTGCTCCTTGATGACGGCGGCGTACTCGCGGCAGGCGGCGAAGGTGCGGTCAAGCGCCTCCTGGGCGAGGCGGCCCGTCTTGTCCACGCCCTGGCCGAGCCGCACGACCGTCATCCGCCGGTCCAGGTCGACCAGTTCACCGGTCAGCGGGTCCGCGTCCGCCACCAGGAGGCGGATCGAGTTCGTGCCGCAGTCGATGGCGGCGACGCGGGTCACTCGGCGCCCTCGGTGGCGCACGGCGTGACGCACGCCCCCTTGGCCCACCACTCGGGCAGCATCGCGATGGCCTCGTCGCCCAGCGGGTTCACGCCGGGGCCCGCGGCCAGCGAGTGGCCGACCAGGACGTGCAGGCACTTCACGCGGTCCGGCATGCCGCCCGCGCTCGGGAAGCCCTCCAGGACCTCGATCTCGTCGCGGCGCGCGATGTAGTCCTCGTGGGCCTTGCGGTAGGCGGCGGCGAGCTCGGGGTCCGTCTTGAGGCGCTCCGACATCTCCTTCATGACGCCGTTGGCTTCCAGCGTGCCGATCGCGGAGGCCGCCCTCGGGCACGTCAGGTAGTACGTCGTCGGGAAGGGCGTCCCGTCCGGGAGGCGCGGCGCCGTCTCGACGACGTCCGGCTGTCCGCAGGGGCAGCGGTGCGCGATGGCCCGCAGGCCGCGCGGCGGGCGGCCGAGCTGCTGCTTGAAGGCCTCGACGTCGGCGTCGGTGGGCTCGGTGCGCGGGGTGCTCGGCGGGGGCGTTTCCATGCCTGTCTTTCCATGTCCGTGGGTCAGTCGTCGGGGCGGTCGGCCTTGTCGACGCCGTCCCAGACGTTCGAGTACCAAGGGCGTGTGGCCGCCCCCTGGTCCGTGCGCCGGCTCTTCGCCGCCGCGGGGTCGATCACCGTGAATCCGGTCTCGCCCGGCATCACGTAGTGCAGCCGGTCCCGGATGCGCTGCTCCGCGTACGCGTCGTCCTGCCAGCGGGCCTTCTCGTCGCGCAGCTTCTCGACGTCCTCCTGGCGCTCGGCCTTCTGCCGGCGCAGGTCGTCGATCTCGGCGCGCTGCGAGACGTACTGCCTTATCGGGTACGCGAGCGCGACGACGAGGGAGCAGAGCACGAGCGCGAGGAGGGCCGCGCGCCCGGTGAGCCGGGAGCGGCGGGCCTGGCGCTTGGTCTGCGAGCGGTAGACCCGCTCGGCGGTCTGCTCGCCGAGCAGCTTGAGGCGGGTCGCCGTGGAGAACCGGTCCTTGGTCCCGGCCTTGGCCATGGTTCCGCCTCCCCAGTGCAGCGCGCCGGCGCCTCAACGTACCTACGTCCCCGCACACGGTACGGGACCGCGTGCGGGGACGTAGGTAACCCGGCGTCACGACCGGGCCTCGCGCTTGATCAGCCCTTGAAGCGCGGGAAGGCGCTGCGGCCGGCGTAGACCGCGGCGTCGTCGAGGATCTCCTCGATGCGCAGGAGCTGGTTGTACTTGGCGACGCGCTCGGAGCGGGCCGGGGCGCCGGTCTTGATCTGGCCGCAGTTGGTGGCGACGGCCAGGTCGGCGATGGTGACGTCCTCGGTCTCGCCGGAGCGGTGGGACATCATGCACTTGAAGCCGTTGCGCTGGGCCATCTCGACGGCGTCCAGGGTCTCGGTCAGCGAACCGATCTGGTTGACCTTGACGAGCAGGGCGTTGGCCGAGTTCTCCTCGATGCCGCGGGCCAGGCGCTCCGGGTTGGTGACGAACAGGTCGTCGCCCACCAGCTGCACCTTGTCGCCGAGCTTCTCGGTGATGACGTTCCAGCCGGCCCAGTCGTCCTCGAACAGCGGGTCCTCGATGGAGACGAGCGGGTACGAGGCGACGAGCTCCTCGTAGTACTCGGTCATCTCGGCGGCCGAGCGCTCCTTGCCCTCGAACTGGTACTTGCCGTCCTTGTAGAACTCGGACGCGGCGACGTCGAGGGCGAGCGCGATCTGCTCGCCGGGGACGTAACCGGCCTGCTTGATGGCCTCGAGGATGAGGTCGAGGGCGGCGCGGTTGGAGTCCAGGTTCGGGGCGAAGCCGCCCTCGTCGCCGAGGCCGGTCGACAGACCCTTGTCCTTCAGGACCTTCTTGAGGGTGTGGTAGACCTCGGTGCCCCAGCGCAGGGCCTCGGAGAAGGACTCCGCGCCGATCGGGGCGATCATGAACTCCTGGATGTCGACGTTGGAGTCGGCGTGCGACCCACCGTTCAGGATGTTCATCATCGGGACGGGCAGCAGGTGCGCGTTCGGGCCGCCGAGGTAGCGGAACAGCGGCAGGTCGCTGGCCTCGGAGGCGGCGTGCGCGACGGCGAGCGAGACGCCGAGGATGGCGTTGGCGCCGAGCGAGCCCTTGTTGTCGGTGGCGTCCAGGTCGAACATGGCCTGGTCGATCAGACGCTGCTCGGTGGCGTCGTAGCCGACGAGCTCCGGGCCGATCTGCTCGATGACGGCGAGGACGGCCTTCTCGACACCCTTGCCCTGGTAACGGTTCGGGTCACCGTCGCGGAGCTCGATGGCCTCGAAGGCACCGGTGGAGGCACCGGACGGAACGGCGGCACGACCCGTGCTGCCGTCGTCGAGGCCGACCTCGACCTCGACCGTGGGGTTGCCTCGGGAGTCCAGGATTTCCCGGGCTACGACGACGTCGATGGACGGCACGAGCATCTCCTTCTGGGAGTGTGACGCGAATACGCGATGACGCAGGCCGCTTCGGCCCTGCGTCTCCTGAGCCTAACGGGCTCCGGAGCTTCGGCCAGCCGACCGCCCGTCCCGTGGGACGGCCAAGGGCCCAAATACCTGGGAAACGGGACGGAAGGCCGCGTTTCTACTGACTGGTAGCTCGCTAGGGGCGAACACGGGGCCGGGCTGCGGGGGGCCGGGGGCTCCGGCATTTCGGGGGCGGACATGGCCCGGCCCCGGTGCGTACGGGGGATACGCGCACCGGGGCCGGGAGCCCGTGGGGACGGGGGCCGGCCGTGCGTCCGCCGAGGCACGGCCGGGGTGGGGCCTTTAGCTGAGGTGCAGCTGCTGGCCCGGGTAGATGAAGTCGGCGTCGTCGATGATGTCGCCGTTGAGCTTGTAGACCTTCTGCCAGCCGCCCTTGACCTTGTGGTCCTCGGCGATCTTGGACAGGGTGTCGCCCGTCTTGACCTTGTACTCGCCGTCGCCCTTCTTGACCGTCTTGCCGGTCGGGGTCTCGACGGTCTTCTTGGTCTCGGTCTGCGGCGTCGGCTGCGGCTTCGGCGCGGCCTGCTGCTGCGGGGCCTGCTGCTGCGGAGCGGCCTGCTGCTGCGTCTTCTGCGGCTGCGGCTTGGTCTGCTGCTGCGGCTGCTGGGTCTCCTGCTGCGAGCCGCCGCCGTTGTACGCGGCGCCCGAGAGGCCGACGCCACAGCTCGGCCAGGCGCCCTTGCCCTGACCCGCGAGGACCTTCTCGGCGATCTCGATCTGCTGGGCCTTGGTGGCCTTGTCGGCGGTGGGCGCGTACTTGGTGCCGCCGTACGCGGCCCAGGTGGAGGCGGAGAACTGCACGCCGCCGTAGTAGCCGTTGCCGGTGTTGATGGCCCAGTTGCCGCCGGACTCGCACTGGGCGACCGCGTCCCACTCGGCACCGGTGGCGGCGTTGGCCGAACCGGCCGCCATCAGCGGGGCGGCGACGGCCGCGCCGGTGACGCCGACGAGCGTGGCGACACGGGTGGCCTTGGACGGGCGACGGTGCTTGCCCTTGCCGGAAAGCAGCATGAGTTGATCCCCTACACCGACGCCTGCGAGGTGAGCTGTCGGGTTCGGGCCGATGTGGTTGCCCGGCCGCGCTTCCTAGAGCGCGACTTCACCCCTAGCCGTTTCCGGCACTTACCTTGGGTCCCCCGCTCCTGCCTACGGCGCTCTTGAGCGACGACTGTTCCCGTCCGGCCGTTGGCAGGATTCGGCGTACCGACCGGCGGGGCCCGCAGTGGCGAGCGGTCACGACCGTAGCCACGCAATCCACCGAATTTCAAAGACGATCAGGTCTTCTGAGACCCATCTCTCACTCGCGCCAAACCGGACATTCGGCACGAAGACCCCGCCCGACTCTTCGTCAACTTCCGTTACTTTTCGCCCAGATCGAGGCTCTGACCGGGGAGGATGAGGTCCGGGTCGGCTCCGACGGTCTTCTTGTTCTCGCTGTAGAGCTCGTGCCATCCGCCGTCGACGTCGAGGTCGTGCGCGATGACCGAGAGGCTGTCCCCGGAGCGCACCGTGTACGTCCCGTCGGCGACCTCGTCCGTGCGGTCGCCGCCGCGCGACGCGTGCCGCCCGGGACGGTCACCCTCACCACCGGCGGACGGGCTCTCGTCCGCGCGGTCGCCGCGGTGGCGGCCGGACGCGGAGTCCTTGGAGCCGTCGGAAGAGTCGGAGGGCTCGGTCGAGTCCTCGGGCTCGGGCGAAGTGGTGTCCTTCTGGCCGGACTTGCCGGAGTCGCCCTTGCCGTCGGCCTTGTCGCCCTTCCCGCCCTTGTCTTCCTTGCTGCCCTTGTCGCCGGACTCGTCGTGATTCTTGTCTCGGGACTTGTCGCCCGTGCCGGGCGTGTCGCTCGCGTCGCCGGAGGGGTCGGCGGAGTCGGAGGCTTCGTCGGACGGCTCGTCCGGCGACCCGCCGGCCTTGCCGGAGCCCTCCTCCTCCTTGTCCTTCCCCTTGTCCTTCTCCTTGCCCTTCTCCTTCTCCGAGTTCTTGGAGTCCTTGGAGTCCTCGGAGCCCCCGGAGCCGGTCGAGCCGGACGGGTCGGAGGTGTCGGAGGGCTGCGGCGTGACCGGGGCGCCCGGGTCGACGTCGGCCGCGGCGCCGTCCTGAGTGAGGCCCGCGATCGGGGCGCAGCTCGGCCAGGCGGCGGTGCCCTGGTCGTCGAGGATCTGCTCGGCGACGGCGATCTGCTGCGAGCGGCTCGCCTGGTCGGCGCTCGGCGCGTACGCGAGGCCGCCGTACTGCTCCCACGTCTCCTGGGAGAGCTGGAGCCCTCCGTAGTAGCCGTTGCCGGGATTGGCGCTCCACGCGCCGCCGCTCTCGCACTCGGCGAGCTTCTCCCACGTCGTGGTCTCGGCGGCACTGGCGCTGGTCGCGCCGAGCAGCGGGATGGCGATGGCTGATCCGGTGACTCCTGCCGCGACGATGAGGGCCGGGGCCTGGCGGGGGCGTCGGTGACGACCATTGCCGGAGAGCATGCGGTTGCCTTTCAGGAGACTGCTGCGACGACTTGAGGCGCCGGGGCGCTCAAGTCGTCGTGAACGTAGCCGCAGTCGAACGCTTGTCACAAGTCGATGCAGCGGAGATCACGTAAAAGTCACATCCGTGATGGCCCGTCAGTTCGGCGTCAATCGGACGTCGTTTTCTGTGCGGTTGTGAACTCCACGGGCAGCGTGCGCAGTCCCCGCATGATCAGTCCCCCACGCCACCGCAAATCGGCAGGATCCGCCGCGAGTTGCAGATCGGGGAGGCGCCGCAGGAGTGTCGCGAGGGCGGTCTGACCCTCCAGTCGGGCGAGCGGGGCGCCGAGGCAGTAGTGGATTCCGTGCCCGTATCCGAGGTGCTGGTTGTCGCGGCGCGACAGGTCGAGGGTGTCGGGGTCGTCGAAGCGGGCGGGGTCGCGGTCGGCGGCGGCGAGCACGACGAGGACGGGGTCGCCCGCGGCGATGTCCTGGCCACCGATGCTGAGCGGCTCGGTGGCGAAGCGCCAGGTGGCGAGCTCGACGGGCCCGTCGAAGCGGAGCAGTTCCTCCACACCGGTCTCCAGGAGTGCGGTGTCGCCCTCCTGGATCGCCTTCTGCAGCCGCTCGCGCTGCTCGGGGTGGGTGAGCAGGGCGTACATGCCGTTGCCGATGAGGTTGACGGTCGTCTCGAACCCGGCGAAGAGAAGGATGAAGGCCATCGCGGCGGCCTCGTTCTCGGTGAGGTGCTCGCCGTGGTCGGAGGCGCGGATGAGGCCGGAGATGAGGTCGTCGCCGGGGTCGAGGCGCTTCCTGTGGATCAGCTCGGCGAGATAGCCGCGCATCTTCTTCACGGACCGCGCGACACCGCCCCGCGGGCCCCCGCCGTGCCGGATCATCATGCCCGCCCAGTCGCGGAAGTCGTCCTGGTCCTCGCGCGGGACGCCGAGCAGGTCGCAGATGGCGTAGATGGGGAGGGGGAAGGCGAACTCGTGGATGAGGTCGGCGGTGCCTTCCTCGACGAACCGGTCGATGAGGTCGTCCGTCAACTCCTGTACCCGTGGTGCGAATTCGGCGACGCGGCGCGGGGTGAACGCCTTGGAGACGAGGCGCCGGAGGCGGGTGTGGTCCGGCGGGTCGATGTTGAGCAGATGCGTCATCAGGTTGGCGCTGCGCTCACCCGGGATGCCGGTCTTGCTCTTCGCGTGCGCGGGCTCGTCGTGATGGGCCGGGTTCTTGCTGAGCTGCTGGTCGGCGAGGGCCTGCCGGGCGTCCGCGTACCGAGTGACGAGCCAGGCCTCGACCCCGCTGGGCAGCCGCTGCTTGCTGACGGCTTCGTTCTCCCGGAGCCAGGCGTAAGCGGGGTAGGGGTCGGTGGCGAACTCCCAGGTGAAGAGCTCGGGCCCCTGGGCCTCGGGCGGGGTCTCCGGGTCGTCCGCGGCTGCGGACGGGACGGTCTTTTCGGTCACTCCTTGACGGTATCCGGCTTCCTCTCCGGGCCGGACCGCAGGTGAGCGAGGGTGGCGGCGGCCTTCTCGTCGCCCTGCTCGGCGGCGCGCGCGAGCCAGTGCTCGGCGCGGTCGAGGTGCAGCCGGGCGAGTGCGCTCGCCGCCCAGCGGCTGCCGTCGGCCGCGGCCATCTCCATGTACCGGGCGGCTTCGGTGTACTCGCCGAGTTCCAGGAGGTCCTCGCCGACGGGCAGCGCGCTGCCCCGGTCGAGGTCCACCAGCCTGCCGTACCAGTGCCTGGCATCCGCGATGTCCCCCGCGCTACCGGCGAACTCCCCCAGGGCCCGCATCACGTCGCCGTCACCCGCCTCCGCACGCGCCCGCAGGTCGGACCTGGCCGCCGCCAGCATCGAGCCGTGCTCCGCCGGGCGGTGCTGCCGCGCCGCCTTGACCATGGCCCACCAGACGTACTGGTCGGCGGCCGGGAAGCCCGGCGCGCGCAGGGCGTCCGCCACGAGCGTGCCGCAGGCCCGCCACGTCTCCTCCTCCGCTCCCGGTAGGAGCAGTCCGGCGGCGCCTGTCCGGAGTGAGGCGGCCCACGCCAGCGCATCCGTGTACGTCTCCTCCCTCTCCATGGGCTGCTCCGCGTACTCGTCCGCCACCTCGATGAGGGCCTCCAGCGGCATCGCCTCGGTGATCCCGTGCCGGGCGAGGTCGATCGCCGCGCGCACCAGAAGGTGGCCAAGCCGCCGTCCGCGCCGCGCCCTGCGCCACTCCTCCCACAGGTCGGGGCCGAGCGCGAGGAACTGCGTGATGCCGAGGTCCCCGCGCCAGCGGACCGCGTCCGCGAGGCGCGCGTCTTCCACCGCCGCGAGGCGCGCCAGCTCCGCCTCGCTCCACTCCGTGGGGACCTCGACGGTCTGGGCGACGCTCAGGGCGCGGGCGGCGGGGTGGTGCCCGAAGCGGTGGCGGTCGTACGCCTCGTCCCGCATCGTCGCCAGGACCAGAACACGGTCATGGGTGAGCCGGGCGAGGACACCGGGGGTGCCGGGCTCCGCGAGGTGAGCGTCGAGGTCGTCGAGCCACACCACGTGGGTGCCTCCGGTGGCGCGGTCCCTGAGCTGGTCCGGCAGGTCGCGCAGGTCCGTTCCGCCGCCCGCGACGAAGACCCGGGAGTCCTCCGCCACACTCGCCCGCAGGACCGCCCATGCCGTCGAGGTCTTTCCGGACAAGGGTCCGCCCGTGACGATGACGAGGCCGCCGTAGTGCGCGGCCTGCCTCAGTAGAACGGACAGCTCGTCGTCACAGTCCCTGGCGACGTAGGGAGGCAGGGCCGTCGCGCCGACGGTCCTGCGGGTGGGGCGCACGCCGAGGCCGAGGCGGCGGAGCTGGTCGGCACGGGGCCAGCCGTCGGTCGCGGGCACCCCGCCGTGCGCCGCGCCGCTGTTGATCATGACCGAACCGATGGAGCCCGCCATGACCGCGTTGTCGACGGTGCCGCCTGAGATGGTGTTGCCGACCGTCGCGCGCGGCGACGGCATGAGCTCGGCGGTCAGCTCACGGAACGCATCGGCCAGCAGGGGACGCGCCTGGAGCAGGCCCCGGATTCGAGCGCACCAGACGCGCTGCGTCCCTGGGGTGGTCATCTCCCCCGAAACCAGCAGGCGGTGGTCCCGGGCGAGCTCCCGGGCGAACCCATCGCGCACACCCGCCTCGGCGAAGCAGTCCCGGAAGCGCAGCTCCCGCACGTCCCAGTCCTCGGCACGCATGGACCTCGCCAGCGCCATCGCGGCGAAGTCCGCCAGCTCCTCCAACTCCCGCTCCACACAAGCCCCCTGGTCATCACGCCACCTTGGGGAGCAACCGTACTAAGCCCCCGCGCCCTCGGCCGAAAGCACCGCGTCCCGATAGGCCCGCGCGGCCGCGCGGAGTGCCGCCTCCGGGTCCACGCCCTCCGCCTCGGCCCGCAGGGCCGAGGCGAGCAGTTCGTATCCCACGCCCTCCCCCGTCGGCACCGCCACCTCAAGCCCCGCCGTCCGCACCCGTGACCCCAGCTTCGCGGCGAGGGCAAGGGCGGGCTGGCCGAGCGGGATGCCCTCCGTGACCGACGTGCGCCGCTTCTCCTCGGCCTTGGTGCGCAGCCAGTGCGCCTTCACGTCCTCGGGGGTCTGCGCCGAGTCGTCCCCGAAGACGTGCGGGTGGCGGTGGATGAGCTTTTCGACGATGCCGCCCGCCACGTCGTCGATGGAGAAGGGCTCGTCCTCGTCGCCGGGGCCGCCCTCCTCGGCGATCCTCGCGTGGAAGACGACCTGGAGCAGGACGTCGCCGAGCTCCTCGCGCAGCTCCTTCCTGTCGCCCTCCTCGATCGCCTCGACCAGTTCGTACGCCTCTTCGAGCGCGTACTTCGCGAGGCCCTTGTGGGTCTGCTGCGAGGTCCAGGGACACTCGTCGCGGATTTGATCCATGACCTGGACCAGGTCGAGCAGGCGGGCGCCCGGCAGGTCGTACGAGGCGGGGAGGAGTTCCAAGTCCGGCATGGCCACGCGGCCCGAGCCCGCGAGGCGGGCGAGCCCGTCCGTGAGCGCGCGGTCGCCCTCGGCCGTGGCGACGACCAGTACCGTGCGCCCGCCCGCGCAGGCGTCCACCAGTTCCTGGGCGGTGGGGGCCGCCTGCTCGACACGCACGCCCGCCTCGCGCAGATACGGCAGCTGGGGGTGCGTGGCGTCGGCGCACAGCACCTCGTCCGCGCCGTGCAGCGCCTGCCAGGCCGGCCAGGACAGCAGGCCGGGCGCGACGCGATGGCTGGTGGTCAGCAGGATGACGCGACCGACGGCCCCCTCGGAGGGGTCGGTGGCGTCGGCCGGGGGCGTGGTCTCGGTGTCGTTCACCTGTCGAACGTAACCCGGCGCACTGACATTGCCGCCACCGTCACCCGGCCCACCGACAGAGCCGCCACCGTCACCCGGCCCCGCCGCACCCGCCGGTCGCCGCGACGCCCGCTACGCCTGCTGCTCCTGCGCCGCCGCCCCGGAGTCACTGACCTCGCGCACCCACGGCGTCTTGCTGTCCGCCCGCTTGTTCTTGTCGACGTCCCACGTGCCGTACCGCGGGTTGAGGTCGATGTCGAGCTTCTTGGAGGCGGCGGAAAGGGCCTTCCAGAAGAGCGCCTGGCCCTGGGGGGAGTTCATGTCCGCGCCCAGCCTCTTCGCGAGCTTCTGCGCCTCGATCTCCGTACGCAGGCTGTCGTCGAGGCGGGCAGGAGCGACGCTGTACTGCTGCAGCCAGCCCTGCTCCAGGGCCTTGCGGCCGCCCGCCTGCTGCTCCAGGCCGGCCCGCATGGTCTGGATGTCGCGGCGCGTCACGCTCACCCCTGCGTCGGTGGCCGCGCGGTGCAGGACCTCGTCCAGGACCATCGTGTGCAGCGTGCTGCGGGTGAGGGTGCCGGACTTGGCGATGGCCTGGGAGTACTGCGCGTCGTCGGGGATGGCGGCCCGCTGCGCGTCCCGCACCTCGTTCACCCGGCTCTCCAGCTGCGCGACCGTGATGCGGTCGCCGCCGACGACGGCCGCGGCACCGGGGTGCGCCTTGCTGCCGCAGGCGGTGAGGAGGGGGGCCGCGGCGATCGTGGCGGCGGAGAGGATGAGCGCGGTGCGACGATGGCGGTGCAAGGAAGCCTCCCGTTGGAGATTGTGCAAATCACTGTGGCGCGCAAGCGCCTCCACCTGGGGTGGTGGTGGGCGACGGGCGGGCGCACAAAGTCTTGCGGTGATCGATGGTAGGCAGTGGCCGTCTTCTCGGCCAGCCATTCGACACCTATTCGACCAACGATTTCGCGGGAGTTGGGGTACCCCCGGCCCCGCCGAACGAGCGCTAGCCGCGCACTTGTCCGAGCCACTGCAGGGTGCGCCGGATCTCCTCGGGGAAGGGATGGCCGGGGCCGTGCAGCCGCTCCGCGTCGTGCAGGAGGCGGACCAGGGTGTCGTGGGCGGCGGCCCGGTCGCCGAGGGCGAGCAGCAGGTGGCCGATGCGGCGGCGGATCTCCAGGGGCTGCTGGCGGTCGTCCGTCGCGTAGTGGTTCTCGTAATAAGGGAGCAGCGCGCGGTATTCGGCGAGGGCCGCGGCCGGTTCGCCGAGCTGCTCCAGGCACTGCGCGGCCTCGTACCTGAACTGGAGCGAGTGCGGGTCGGCCTGGCCCGACTCGGCGGCGCGCTCGTCGGCGAGGCGCCGCAGCTCGGGCAGGGCGCGGCGGTACTGGCCGTCGTCCATGAGCGTGGCGGCGTACTGCTTGCGCAGGGTGCGGACGACCGGCGAGTGCTCGCCGTGCTTGGCGGCGGCGGCCGGCAGGATCGCGCCGAGGATGTCCACGGCCTGGGTGATGCGGCCCTCGCCGAGCAGCCGCTTGACGTCGTCGACGGCGCGGGCGACGTCCTGCTGGGGCGGTGAACTCGGCGGCTGCGTCGGCATGTCGGGGGCGGGCGCGGGCGTCGCCGCGCGGTCCGGCCACGGGGCGTGCGGGCGCAGGAAGGGACGCGTGGGGTCGAGCGGGCGGCCCGAGGGGATACCGCGGGCGGGCAGCAGCGGTGCCAGCTCCTCGTAGACCTCCTGGGCGCTGGAGTGGCGGTGCTGGGGGTCCTTGGCGAGCAGCCGCAGAACGAGGGACTCCAGGGCCTCCGGCACCTCGGGGCGCAGGCGGCGGACCGGGAGCGGCGGTTCGTAGAGGTGGCGGTGGAGGACGCCGAGGGCGGTGGATCCGGAGAACGGCACGTCGCCGCTGAGGAGTTCGTGCATCAGCACGCCGAGGGCGTAGAGGTCGGTGTACGGGCCGACCGCGCCGCCCATCGCCTGCTCGGGCGCCATGTACGCGGGGCTGCCGATCGGCGATCCGGTGTGGGTGAGGCGGGTGGTGTCGGTGTCCATGACCGAGGCGATGCCGAGGTCGAGGACGCAGACCGTGCCGTCCTGCTTGACCATGACGTTCCGCGGCTTGAGGTCGCGGTGCACGATCGGCACGGCGTGCACCGCGGAGAGCACCGCGCACAGCTGGGCGGCGACGGCCACGGCCCACTGCCAGGGGTAGGGATCGTGCTCGGCGAGATGGTCGCCGAGGTCCGCGCCGTCGACGTACTGCATGACGAGGAAGAGCGCCCCGTCCTGGGAGGGCTCGCTGCCCGCGTCGTGCACGGTGACCAGGCCCGGATGGTCGACCTGCGCGGTGACGCGGCACTCGCGCACGAAGCGGCGGCGCAGCTCCTCGGCCTCGGCGCCCGCGACCCGGTCGGGGCGGAGCAGCTTCACGGCGACGCGGCGGTCCAGACGCTGGTCGTACGCCGTCCAGACCTGGCCCATGCCGCCCTGGCCGATGAGGGTGGCGAGTTCGTAGCGCCCGGCGACGATGCGGCCGCCCGTCGCCCCCGTCCCCGGCGACGTCCCCGGTGTCACGGTCAGCTGCCGCCTTCCTGCTTGCGCAGATAGTCACTGAGCTCGTCGAGCTCGGCCCGGACCTGGTTGATGCGGGCGGGAGCGGGACGCGTGGGCGGGGGCGGAGTCTGGTGGGCGTGTGGGGGCGGAGTCTGGTGGCCGTGCGGGGGCGGAGTCTGCTGGGCGGGCGGGGCGGGCTGGAACGGCGGCCGCGTCGGCTGCTGGTGGAGGGGACCGGGTGCGGGAGCGGGCTGCTGCGGGTAGCCGTAGGCGGGCTGCGTCTGCGGCGGTAGGTGACCGGTGAACTGCCGCTGGCGGTACGGGCTGAAGTGACGTATGTCCGCGTACAGGTAATAGGCGAGGGCGGCCACCATCGTGCAGAGCATGATCACCATGCCGGCGTTGCCGGTGCTCTGGAACTCCTCCTCGCCCGGGTCGACGCCGATGAGCACGAGGGCGGTGACGTCGAGTGCCGTCACGAGGCCGAAGAGGACCCAGTCGTACGACTTGCGCGTCACGTAGGCGAGCCGGAGCATCGCGGCCCACGCGAGCAGGCCGCATGTGATCACCGCGAGCACCACGAACAACACGCGCAGCGTCACATGCGTACCCCCTGAAGGAGGCTGCGGTTGCTGCGGCGCGTAGCCGTGGCCGTGCATGGCTGCTCCTGGTGCCTGATGAACGAACGGATGAGGATTCGAGCGTATAGGCCGACCGCCGCGGCCGGTCCCGGGTTGTATCGAACCGTTGTCGTTCGGATCACGCGGAGCCCGGCGGAAGGGTTCCTTCCGTCAGTCCGTCGTGCATGCCCCGCACCAGTCGCTCGCCGAGCAGGGACGCGTGGCGCAAGGCGTCCTCGAAGGCGGCCAGCTGCCGGAAGCGTTCGCTGTAGTCGTGCTGACCTGCGAGGGGGAGGCGGGGCAGCCGCAGGCGGCGGACGTCGAGCCGGGCGGAGGTCGACGCGTAACTGCTCGCCCTGCGGTGACCCGCGGTGCCGCGCAGGAAGCCCGCGAGGAACCACGGGTCGAGGACGGCGGGGTCGGGGCGCAGCAGGGCGAGGCCGCGCCCCAGGGACGCGCCCGCGGTGGCCTCGTCGATCACGCGGGCGACCGCGCCGCCGCCGAGGACGGGGACGACCACATCGCCGATCTCGGTGCGTACGGAGGTGTCGTCCGCCGTGCCTTCGTGGGGAGTTCCGGAGGGGGCACCGCCGGTCAGGACGTCGTGATCGGTGAGGACGGGCAGGCCGCCGCCCGCCGCGCCGCCGGTGTGCAGGGACAGGGCGCCCGCGCGGGCCAGTTCGCCGACGGTGGTCAGCGGGGCGTGCGGCAGGTCGTCGGCGTCGTCCCGCCCGGCCAGGGGCGGAGTGAGGTCGGCGGCCCTGCGCAGCGCCTCGCCCAGGCCCTCGCGCACGGTCGCGAGCTCCGTCGCGCCGCCGCCCGCGGTGGGCGGCGGCAGTCGGCGCGCGGGTGCCAGGTCGACCTCGTCGTCGAGGAGTTCGAGCACCGGCACGCGGCGGGCGATGCCGGGGCGCTCGTCGAACGTGCCGCGGATGTCGAAGGCCCGCCAGACGTCGAGCACGGCGTCCCGCACGGCGGGCCACAGCTGCTTGTCGCGGCCGTCGGCGGCCAGGATCCCCGCCGCCTCCACGAGCAGCAGCTCGGGCGGCGCGGGCCGCGCCGCGGGGGCGGGCCTGCGGAGCACCCAGATGTGCAGGGGCAGGTTGTACGGCGGCGCGACACCGGCCGGCAGGGCGATGACCGCGCGCAGGGCCCCGCGGCGCAGCAGGTCGGCGCGGATGCGGCGGCCCGAGCGGCGGGACGCGGCGGCGGGCGGCATCAGCAGGACGGCGGTGCCGTCGTCGGTGAGGCGGGCCAACGCGTGCTGGACCCAGGCGAGTTCGGACTCGGCGCGGGCCGGGAAGCCGTACTCCCAGCGGGCGTCGTAGGCCAGTTCGTCGTGGCCCCAGTTGCGTTCGTTGAACGGCGGGTGGCAGAGCACGGCGTCGGCCCTGCGGTCGTCGTAGGCGTCGGCGCGCAGGGTGTCGGCGGCCATGGTGCGCACGGTCGCGTCGGAGTGCAGGGCCAGGCGCAGCGCGGTGAGGGCGGCGAGTTCCGGGGAGCTGTCCTGGCCGTACAGGTACTGGTCGGGGCGCGGCGGGACGGCACGGAGCAGGGCGCCGGTGCCGCAGGCGGGGTCGAGGACGGTGCGGGCGGGCGCGGCACTTCCGGCGCCCCCCGAACCCCCGGCACCCCCCGCACTCCCGGTGCACCCCGCGAGCTCGGCGCCCCCCGCGAGCTCGGCCATCAGCTCGGCGGGGCCCGCCGGGGTGAGCGTGTACTGGCGGGGGTTGGCGTCGGTGTGCCGGCCGAGCAGGAATTCGTACGTCTGCTTCGCGCCCAGCTCGGCCGCGAGATCGGCGACGCCGCGCAACAGCGGTACGGAGGGCAGGAGTTCGGCGGGTTCGGGGACGCGGACGGCACGCCTTCGCCGTACGCCGAAGCGCATCGCGACGACCTCGTCGAGCTCGTCGGGCAGGAGCTGCGCCATCCGCTCGTCGGACACGGCACTCAGCGCGAGCCAGGCGGGCGCCCTGTCGCGGACCAGGAGCAGGGCGCACCCGGCGTGCAGCAGAGCGGCGACGGGGCCCGCGGGGTGTCCCGCGAGCTGCTGCCAGACGCGTTCGCGGAGGGGGACCTCGACGAGCTTGCCCTGGGCGCGCAGCCAGCGCTCGACCTCGGCGAGCGCGAAGGAGGGGCTGGTCTCGGTGCCGCCGACGGGGCGGGGGAAGTCGCCGTGTCTGCGCCGCCAGTTGCTGACGGCGGCGCGCCCCACTCCGGCGAGCCGGGCGATCCCGGCGGCGGTGACCTCGGTGGCGTCGTCCGGCGCCGTCATGTGGTTGCTCCCCTCGATCGCGCGGGGTCAGTCGCGCGCGGTCGAGCATACCCAGGGATCAGCGGAACGCACTGCTTCACGGCCGTTAACTCATGATTCACAGATGAACGTGTTGACTCGGTTCACAGACTCCTGCTGTGATGTCTCCATCGAACGACTTCCCTGGGGGATTTCCATGCGTCATCACTTGCGCCTGCGCCGTACCGCGATCGCCGCCGTCTGCCTGGCCACCGCCGCGACCCTCGGCCTCACGGCCTGCGGCTCCGAGACGAAGAAGGACGGGGCCGCGGGCACGTCGGACAAGGGCGGGTCCGCGGCGGCGAAGGAGCCGTTCGCCGGACTGTCCGGCGGCGAGATCGCCGACAAGGCCCTCGACGCGACCTCCGACGCCTCGTCGCTCCGCGTCAAGGGCGAGGTCACCGACGAGGCGTCCGGCCTGCTTCGGATGGACCTGGCCCTCGACACCAAGGGCAGGTGCGCGGGCACGATGGGCACCGCCGAGGAGGGCTCGATCGAGCTGATCATCCCGGGCGACACCGCCTACATGAAGTACGACGAGAAGTTCCTGCGCTCACAGAGCAAGGGCGAACCGGCGGCCGACGTCCAGGCGGGCGTGGACATGATGGCGGACCGCTGGGTGAAGACGAAGGTGACGAGCGCCGACGCGAAGGAGATCGCCGGGTTCTGCGACCTCGACTCCCTGCTCGCCGAGTTCAAGGAAACCGGCTCCGCGGCCCGCAGGGGCGGGACGACCACGGTCGACGGCACCCCCGCGATCGAGCTCACCGAGAGCGACGGCAAGGACAAGTACACGATCTACGTCGCCACGAAGGGCAAGCCGTATCTGCTGAAGGTCGACAAGGCCTCCGGCGGGAAGCCGGAGAGCCTCGCCTTCACCGACTACGACAAGCCGGTCAAGGCGACGGCACCCACCGGTGACGTGCTCGATCTGGACAAGCTCGGCAGCTGACCGCAGGTCACAACGCGTGCCGCACCCACACGTTCGGCTCGACGTACACCGCGTATCCGCGGGCGAGCTCGCAGTGGACCGGCACCAGCGCGCCCGGCACCTCGACGAAACCCTCCTGGTCGAAGGGGAGCCCCGTCCACTCGCGCCACTGCGCGGCCGAGCCGGACACGGTCATGGAGGCGTGCGCGACCTTCTCGATCACGCCGCCCGCCCGTACGTGCACCCGCAGCCACGGGTCGTGCGGCAGGCCGTCCTCGCGGGTGCGGTACGCGTACTCGTCGATCTGCGCGGCCGGTTCGAGGTGCTTGGCGTTGGGGCGCACGGGCGCGACGACCTCGGCGAAGCCGCGGGCGCGCGCGTTGTCCCGCACGGCCGTGAGCATCCGCCCCGAGACGCCCTTGCCCCGCGCCGTCTCGTCGACGGTGATCTCGATGGCGCTGACCGTGTCCGTCTCCTTGCCGTGCCGCAGGTCGGAGAAGGCCCAGAGCAGGACCTGGCCCCAGCCGCCGTCGGGGAGTTCGCCGTCCCCGCGGGCGCGCAGTGCCAGCGGCACGCTGAAGGCGCGGGCGACGACCTTGCCGCCGGCGTCCTCGTCGGTGGCGACCAGGACGTACTCGGGGAGGTCCGCGACGATCCGTCCGATCAGGGACCAGCCGACGGGGTCGTGGAGGATGAACTCGGGCCAGTCCTCGGCCATGCGCCAGAGCGGGCCCGCCAGTTCGGGCCGCTCGGCGAGAGTCGTGATCTTGAGGTTCATGCCGCGCACGGTACGCATCACGCGGGGTGTGCGGTATCGGTTTTCTACGGGTGCGTCGTGGCTGGTCACGCACTTCCCCGCGCCCCCGAAAGGGCCCCTTCGGGCCCCTTGGGGTCCCGGTTCAGCGCGCGTGGAAGCGCGGCGGAGCCATGGTCGGGGCCTGGCCCGACGGCAGCTTCTCGTCGGGGCACGTGGACAGCACCTTCTTCATGGCGTCCCGCTCCGCGCCCGTCACCCACACCCCGTACTTCTTCTTCACCGCGACCTGCCCGGCCACATACGTGCAGCGGTACGCCTTGTTCGGCGGCAGCCAGGTCGCGGTGTCGCCGTCGCCCTTGCTGCGGTTGGGGCCCGCGTCGACCGCGAGGAGGTTGAGCGGATCGTTGGCGAAGGCGATGCGCTTGCTCGGCTCCCACTGGAAGGCGCCCTTCTGCCAGGCGTCCGAGAGGGCGACGAGATGGTCGATGTCGACCTGGCTGCGGCCGCGCCGGAACGTCACGTCCTTGCCGCTGTAGGGGTCGGGGGCGAGCCTCCCGGAGGCGACCTTGCAGTCGCCGCCCTGGAACCTGACGCCCTCGAGGTCCCGCTTGAGGATGTCGTCCCGGGTGGGGCAGCCGTTGGAGTCCGTGTCGGCCCAGGCGCTGCCGAACCGGCCGCGGTCGTAACCGGTCTTGGGCGCGCGGCCCTTGACGGTGAGCGTGTCGACGGCGGCGAGCGCGGAGCCCGCCTTGGCGTCGGGGCCGCCGGCGCCGTTCTCCGCCTTGTCCTTCGTGCCGAACTCGCAGCCGGTCAGGAGCGCGGGGGCGGCGACCAGGGCGAGCAGGGCCGCGGTGGCGCGTGAGGTGGTGCGACGGTTCACCGGGCGACCACCGTGTCGCCGAGGGCGAGGGGCGCGGGCGTCACGATCTCCGTGTGGATCCCGATGCACATGCCGCGGGCGGCGGTGAGGGTCTTCAGGACGCGGTTGTCCACGGCGAGACCGGTCTGGGCCTGGGTGACCATGACACAGCGCTTCACACGCTTGATGACGCGCAGCCGCAGCGCTCCCCCGGCGCCGCCGCCGAGGACGATCTCGCGACCCACCCAGCTCTCCTCGATCCATGGTTCGTCGGTCTCCACGACGATGTTCTTGCGCAGTCTGCGTACGTCGACGGGGTCGGCGTCACCGAGCAGGTCGCCGAGCGCGCGGAGCGAGGCGGTGCCGATGACGGAGACGTCGGAGACGTCCTTGTGGCTCTCCTCGCCCGCGCGGACCAACTCGACGCCCTCGCCGAAGCGTTCGGGGATGCGTGGGTCGCCGGGGCGCAGTGCCGCGCCGTCCGGCGCGGTGACGACGGGCAGGCCGTCATCGTCGTACGTCGCGAGGTGTTCCAGGAGTCCGGGGACGCGGCGGAAGCGGGCGTGGTTCTTGCCGCTGGCCAGCTTGCCGTCGGGGAACCGCAGAGCCCACAGCCTGTCACCGACGACGCCGGTCCCGTCGAACTCCAGCCGGTCGTGCTCCTCGCCGAGCATCGACTTCACCGGAAAACGGTTCAGACCCACGACCTTGAGCGGCACGGCGCTCTCCCTCCCCTGGGCAAACTCTCGCGGCCACCACCGTAGCGACCAAGTGGTCCAGACCATATCTCGCCTCAGCGAGCAAATCGGAAAGACCGGACGTATCGTCGATCGTGAGTCCCCCTCCCACGCCCGCAAGGAGTTCTCCGCATGGGCATCTTCGACAGGTTCAAGGACCAGGCCAAGGACAAGGCCAAGGACATCTCGAACGCCGCGGAAGAAGAGATCAACGAGAAGACCGGCGACAAGTACGCGGACAAGGTCGACAAGGTCCAGCAGCAGGCGCACGAACGCCTGGGCCTCGGCGAGGACAAGCCGGAGGACCAGCAGCAGTAGTTCCCGGCCCCGCGCACACCGTCGATTGCCCCAGGGGCATTACCCCTGGGGTAATCGACCGCTCTCCCCCGACCCGGCAAGCTCATGCACATCGAACGGAGCCCACGCCGGGCCGATCACCAGAGGAGAGCACCATGACTGCCAACTCCCCTTCCGCCACCACGGGTTCCCTCGCCGACGCCACCCGCGCCACCGTCCAGGAGTTCCTCACCGCACGGCTGGCCGGTGACGTCACCCGCATGACCGAGATCTTCGCCGACGACGTCGACTGGCTGCTCGCCGAGAACCCCGTCGTCCCGTGGATCCGCCCGCGCACGACCGGCGCCGAATGCGCCGTCCAGTCCGCGGAGATGGCCGAGTACACGGTCGCCGAGAACTCCGGTGCCACGGTCGACACCTTCCTCGTCGACGGCACCGACGCCGTCCTGATGGGCCGCCTCTGGGGAACCGTCCGCGCCACGGGCAAGTCCTTCGAGGGCCCCTTCGCCCTGCGCCTGACCGCCGAGAACGGCCGCATCACCCGCCACCACCTCTACGAGAACAGCCTGTCGATCGCGGCTGCGTGCACCCCCTGAGGTCCGTCACGACCCCAGGATCGACGCCAGGAACTCCCCCACCCAGCCAAGGAGTTCGCGGCCGACCAGTGGCTTGCCGCCCACCTTCGCCGTCTTCGGGCGGGGCACCAGGACCTGGTTCGCGGCCGGCTTGATGACCGTGCCCGGGTAGAGGCGCTTGAGGCGCAGTTCCTGGGACTCGCGCAGGTCCACCGGGGCGAAGCGGATGTTGTTGCCCTGCAGGACGATCTCGCCGACGCCGCACGCGCGCGCCAGCATCCGCAGGCCCGCCACCAGGAGGAGGTTCTCCACCGGCTCCGGCAACTTGCCGTAGCGGTCGGTGAGTTCCTCGCGCACGGACTTGACGTCCTCCTCCGTGTTCGCGGAGGCGATGGCGCGGTAGGCCTGCAGGCGCAGGCGCTCGCCGGGGGCGTAGTCGTGCGGGACGTGCGCGTCCACCGGGAGCTCGATCTTGACCTCCAGCGGCGGCTCCTCCTCCACGCCGCCCTCCAGGGACGCGCGGTAGTCGGCGACCGCCTCGCCCACCATGCGGACGTAGAGGTCGAAGCCGACGCCCGCGATGTGGCCCGACTGCTCGCCGCCCAGGAGGTTTCCGGCGCCGCGGATCTCCAGGTCCTTCATCGCGACGTACATGCCCGCGCCCATCTCCGTGTGCTGGGCGATCGTCGCGAGGCGCTCGTGGGCCGTCTCCGTGAGCGGCTTCTCCGGCGGGTAGAGGAAGTAGGCGTAACCGCGCTCGCGGCCACGGCCCACCCGGCCGCGCAGCTGGTGGAGCTGGGACAGGCCGAAGTTGTCACCGCGCTCGACGATCAGGGTGTTGGCGTTGGAGATGTCGATGCCCGACTCGACGATCGTCGTCGAGACCAGGACGTCGAACTTCTTCTCCCAGAAGTCCACCACGACCTGCTCCAGGGCCTGTTCGGACATCTGGCCGTGGGCCGTCGCGATGCGCGCCTCCGGGACGATGTCGCGCAGGCGGGCCGCCGCGCGGTCGATCGACTCGACGCGGTTGTGGATGTAGAAGACCTGGCCCTCGCGGAGCAGCTCGCGGCGGATGGCCGCGCCGATCTGCTTCTCCTCGTACGGACCGACGAAGGTCAGGACCGGGTGGCGCTCCTCGGGGGGCGTCGTGATCGTCGACATCTCACGGATGCCGGTCACCGCCATCTCCAGGGTGCGCGGGATCGGCGTCGCGGACATCGTCAGGACGTCCACGTTCGCGCGGAGCTTCTTCAGCTGCTCCTTGTGCTCCACACCGAAGCGCTGCTCCTCGTCGACGATGACCAGGCCCAGGTCCTTGAACTTCGTCTCGGAGGAGAAGAGGCGGTGCGTGCCGATGACGATGTCGACCGAGCCGTCCTTCAGGCCCTCCAGCGTCGCCCTGGACTCGGTGTCGGTCTGGAAGCGGCTCAACGCCCGCACGTTGACCGGGAATTGGGAGTACCGCTCGGAGAACGTACCGAAGTGCTGCTGGACCAGGAGCGTCGTGGGGACCAGGACCGCGACCTGCTTGCCGTCCTGCACCGCCTTGAAGGCCGCGCGGACCGCGATCTCCGTCTTGCCGTAGCCCACGTCGCCGCAGATCAGGCGGTCCATCGGGACCGTCTTCTCCATGTCCTCCTTGACCTCGGCGATCGTGGTGAGCTGGTCGGGCGTCTCCGCGTACGGGAAGGCGTCCTCCAGCTCGCGCTGCCAGGGGGTGTCGGGGGCGAAGCTGTGGCCGGGCGCCGCCATGCGCGCGGAGTACAGCTTGATGAGGTCCGCGGCGATCTCCTTGACCGCCTTCTTCGCGCGCGCCTTCGTCTTCGTCCAGTCGGCGCCGCCCAGGCGGTGCAGGGTCGGTGCCTCGCCGCCCACGTACTTGGTGATCTGCTCCAGCTGGTCGGTGGGGATGTAGAGCCGGTCGCCGGGCTGGCCGCGCTTGGCGGGGGCGTACTCCACGACCAAGTACTCGCGCGTGGCGCCCTGGACGGTGCGCTGCACCATCTCGATGTAGCGGCCCACACCGTGCTGCTCGTGGACGATGTAGTCGCCGGATTCCAGGGTGAGCGGGTCGATCGTCTTGCGGCGGCGGGCCGGCATGCGCTGGCCGTCCTTGCCCGCCGCCTTCTGCCCGGAGAGGTCGGTCTCGGTGAGCACGGCGAGCTTCAGCGAGGGGTCGACGAAGCCGAAGTCGATCGAGCCGCAGGAGACGTGCACGACGGAGGGGGTCAGCTCAGTGAGGTCCGCGTCGAGGCGTGCCGCGATGCCCTCGCCGCCGAGGACCTCGACGGTGCGGGTCGCGGGGCCGTGGCCCTCGGTCACATAGACCGTGCGCCAGCCCTCCGCGAGCCAGCCCTTGGTGTCCGCGAGGGCCTTCGCGGTGTCGCCGCGGTACGTCTCCGGGGCGTGCATGCCGAGCTTGAGGGTGTCGTCGTCAAGATCGACGTCGGCTGCGAAGGGGCTCACCGACCACCACATCATCCCGAGGTCGCTCGCGTGGTCGCGGACGTCCGCGATGCCCCACAGCGACGCCGCGCCCACGTCGATCGGCGCCTCGCCGCCACCGGCCGTCGCCGCCCAGCTTGCCTGCAGGAACTCGTGCGAGGTCGCCACCAGGTCGGCCGCGCGCGTGCGCACCCGCTCCGGATCGCAGACCACCGCCATGGAGCCCTTGGGCAGGACGTCGAGCAGCAGCTCCATGTCGTCCACCAGGACCGGGGCGAGGGACTCCATGCCCTCGACCGCGATGCCCTCCGCGATCTTCCCGAGCAGTTCGCCCAGCTCCGGGTGGGACTCGGCGAGGGCGGCCGCCCTCTCGCGGACCTCGTCGGTGAGCAGCAGCTCACGGCAGGGCGGCGCCCACAGGCCGTGTTCGGCGACTTCGAGGGAGCGCTGGTCGGCGACCTTGAAGTACCGGATCTCCTCGACGTCGTCGCCCCAGAACTCCACGCGGAGCGGGTGCTCCTCGGTCGGCGGGAAAACGTCCAGGATGCCGCCGCGCACGGCGAACTCGCCGCGCTTCTCGACCAGTTCGACACGGGAGTACGCGGCTGCGGCGAGCGCCTCGACCGTCTCGTTCAGGTCAGTGGTCTGCCCCGGGCGCAGGGCCACGGGCTCCAGGTCGCCGAGCCCCTTGACCTGCGGCTGGAGCACCGAGCGGACCGGCGCGACGATCACCGAGACCGGGCCGGTCTCCGGGTCGTCCGTGCTGGGGTGGGCCAGGCGCCGCAGCACCGCGAGACGGCGCCCGACCGTGTCCGAGCGGGGCGAGAGGCGCTCGTGCGGGAGCGTCTCCCAGGAGGGGTACTCGGCGACGCCGTCCGGCGGCAGGATCGTGCGCAGCGCCGCCGCCAGGTCCTCGGCCTCGCGGCCGGTGGCCGTCACGGCGAGGACGGTGCGGCCGGACTCGCGGGCCAGCGCCGCCACGGCGAAGGGCCGGGCCGCGGGCGGGCCGACCAGGTCGACGTGCATGCGGTGGCCGTCGGTCGCGGCCTTGACCGCTTCGGCGAGTGCGGAGTCCTTGACGACAGCGTCGAGCAGACCGTGCAGGCTCATGGAAGGCTTTCCGTCCAGGTACCGGAGTGACCGGGGGTGGGTGGGCAACGCGAGACGCCCGGCACGTCGCACGGGCCGGGGGTCTCCAGCGTACGACTCCGGGCTGATCGGCGCGGCCCGGCAGTCCCTGGAGCGAGTACTCAAGCGAGTCGGGCAGGTGTATCTGTTGACATCCCCCCTCCGCTAAAGGAGCGGGTTCTCCGACTCCACGCCGCTACGCGGTGCTCTTTCGGAGCTTTCCTGCTTCGTTGCCGAATGCCCGCCCGGAGGTGCTCCGTTGAGGTCTTACACCGGCTCCACAGGCCGACACCGCCAGCCCGGCGGCCAGAATGTTCTTCGCGGCATTCACGTCCCGATCGTGCCGGGTGCCGCACCCCTTGCACATCCATTCCCGGACGTGCAAGGGCAACCTTCCGCGAATCAGCCCACACGTCGAGCAGGTCCTGCTCGACGGGAAGAACCGGTCCACCACAATCAGCTCGCGCCCGTACCAGACGCACTTGTACTCCAGCATGGTGCGCAATTCCGTCCACGAGGCGTCAGCGATGGCACGCGCGAGCATGCGGTTGCCGAGCAAGTTGCGGACAGTCAGATCCTCGATCACGACCGCTTGGTTCTCGCGGACGAGTCGAGTGGTCAGCTTGTGCAGAAAGTCCCGACGCCGGTCGGTGATCCGTGCATGGATGCGCGCGACACGCTGTCGGGCCTTCTCCTGGTTCTTGGACCCTCGCTCCTTACGCGCCAGATCACGCTGCGCGCGTGCGAGACGTGCCCGATCCTGCTTCCCGAACTTCGGATTGCTGATCTTCTCGCCAGTGGAGAGCGTCACCAGACTGGTCAGGCCCGCGTCGATACCGACATGGCCCCTGGTGGAAGCAAGCGGCTTCACCGACGGATCGTCGACCAGGATCGAGACGAACCAGCGGCCCGCGCTGTCCCGGGATGCGGTGACGGAGGTCGGCTCGGCGTTCCTCGGGAGAGGCCTCGACCAAACGATGTCCAGCGGCTCGCTCATCTTCGCGAGTGTCAGTCGTCCACCACGAAAGCGGAAGGCGGAGCGGGTGTACTCCGCCGACGCTCGTGACTTCTTCCTCGACTTGAAGCGGGGGTACGCGGATCTCTTGGCGAAGAAGCCCGTGAAGGCGCTCTGCAAATGTCTGAGCGCCTGCTGCAACGGCACCGAGGACACCTCGCCCAAGAAGGCCAGATCCTCGCTCTTCTTCCACTCCGTCAGCATCGACGAGGTCTCCACGTAGGAGATCCTCCGGTGCTCCACCGTCCATGCCCGCGACCGGGCATCCAGCGCCATGTTGTAGACCTTGCGCACGCAGCCAAAGGTGCGCGACAGCTCCGCCGCCTGCTCCTCGGTCGGATAGAAGCGGTACTTGAAAGCCCGCTTCACGCACTCGGTCTTCACGTTTCACATCCTAGAGCTGCGGATGTGAGCCATGCGGTGTTTTCTGCGATCTCCCCTCAGGAGACCATGGCCTGCAAAACAGTCCGATCAGAAAGCCACCCCATGTCCGGACCCCAGTCCGATGCCCCCGCCGTCGAGGCCGTCGCCGACGAGTCCGTCGCGGGGAGCGTGCCCGAGCGGATAACCGCGCGGGACCAGAGCTCCCCGGCCTCCGCGGGCCGTGCGGGAGACCGTCTCTGGGACCGCGCCCCCTACCTCCTCGCCGCCGCGCTGTTCGTCGCGTACGCCCTGGTGTCCGTCTGCCGGTTCCGGCGCATGGAGAGCCGTTCCTGGGACCTCGGGATCTTCGAGCAGGCCGTGCGCGCCTACGCGCACCTCCAGGTTCCGGTGGCCGATCTCAAGGGTCCTGGGGCGAACATCCTCGGCGATCACTTCAGCCCCGTCACCGCGCTCCTCGCCCCCGCCTACCGGGTCTTTCCCTCGCCCGTCACGCTGCTCGTCGCCCAGGCGCTGCTCTTCGCCGTCTCCGCGATCCCCGTGACGCGCGCCGCGACCCGGCTGCTCGGCCGCGCCTGCGGCCTCGCCGTCGGAGTCGCGTACGGGCTGTCCTGGGGCATCCAGCGCGCCGTCGACTTCGACTTCCACGAGATCTGCTTCGCCGTACCGCTGATCGCCTTCTCCCTGGAGGCGCTGCTGCGGCAGCGGTGGCGGGCCGCCCTGCTGTGGGCGCTGCCCCTCGTCCTCGTCAAGGAGGACCTGGGCGTGACCCTCGCCGCGCTCGCCGTCGTCGTGGCGATCCGGTGCCGCCGCCAGGACCCGAAGGCCCTGCCCTACGCCCTCGGCGTCGCCGCCTTCGGTGCCGTCGCCGCCCTCGTGACGCTGACCCTGATCATTCCCGCCTTCAACTCGGTCGGCTCGTACGACTACTGGAACAAGGTCGGCGAGGGCGGCGCGACCGCCGGGCTCTTCGAGGGGCTCGACACCAAGCTGCGCACCCTGCTGTGGCTGCTGCTCCCCACCACCGGGCTGCTCGCCCTGCGCTCGCCGCTGCTCCTGGTCGCGCTGCCCACCCTCGGCTGGCGCTTCCTCTCCGGCGACGACCACTACTGGGGCACCGACTGGCACTACAGCGCGGTCCTGATGCCGGTCGTCGCCCTCGCCCTCGTCGACGCCGTCGACATCGCGCGGCGCAGCGAGAAGCCGTGGCTGCGCACGTACGCCGACCGGCTTCCCGCCTGTGTCGCGGCCGCCGCGCTCGCCCTGACGACCACCCTGCCGCTGGCCGGCCTCACCGAGTCGGCGACGTACGAGAAGAGCCGGCAGGTGACCGCCAGGGAGCGGCTGCTCGACCGCGTCCCGGACGGCGCCACCGTCGAGGCGAACATAGGGCCGATCAGCAGGCTCACCTCCCGCGCCCGTGTCTTCTGGGTGGGTGCGGCCCGCCCGGTCGTCCCCGACTACCTCGCCCTCGACGTCCGCTCGGGCTGGACGAAGGACCCGGTCGCGTACGCCGGCCAGCTGCACCCCGGGACCCGTTACGTCGCGGAGGCCAACGCGTACGGCTACGTCCTGCTCCGCAAGGAGTAGCGAGAACGGGGCCGGGCCCGGACAGGTGTCGGCCCCGGCGGGCGCAGCGCGCTCCCGCCGGGGCCGGCTCCCCCGCTCCCCCGTGGCGGTGGCTATTCGGTGGCGATGGCGTTCAGGACGTTCATCCGTCCCGCCCGGAAGGCCGGGACCAGGGCGGCGAACAGGCCCACGAACGCCGACCCGATGAAGACCGCCGCGATCGTCGGCCACGGGATCTCCAGGACCTTCAGGCCTTCCAGGGCGAGGAGCTTCTGGGCCGTCGCTCCCCAGCCCATGCCGAGGCCGAGGCCGAGCAGCGCGCCGAAGAGGGCGATGACCACCGACTCCATGCGGATCATGCGACGCAGCTGGCGGCGCGAGAGGCCGATGGCCCGCATCAGGCCGATCTCGCGGGTGCGCTCCACCACCGAGAGGGCCAGGGTGTTCACCACACCGAGGATCGCGACGATGATCGCGAGGCCGAGCAGGCCGTAGACCATGTTGAGCATCTGGCCGACCTGGTCCTTCAGCGTCTGCTTGAAGTCGGTCTGGTCCATCACCTTGTACTGCGGGTACGCCTCCAGGGAGTCCTTGAGGGATGCGTACGCGGCGTCCTCCTGGCCCTTGTCGGCCGTGGCGAACATGATGTCGTCCTGCGGCATCCGGTCCGCGGGGACGTAGTCCTTCAGGGTCGTGATGTTCAGGTACATCGAGCCCTTGTCGACCGCGCCCTCGTCCGAGGTGATCGCCGCGAGCCTCAGCTTCGCCGTCTTCCCGTGGTCGAACGCGATCTTCAGCTCGTCGCCGACCTTCAGACCGTGCTTCTTCGCGAAGTCGTCGCCCACCGACATGGCGTCCTTGCCGTACGCGGCGCTCAGCGTGCCCGCGGTCGTCTCGCGGCGCAGGTCCTTGACGTACGTCGGGTCGGCGGCGCTCAGGCCGACGCCGTCCACGGTCTTGCCGTCGGGCGCCGTCATGTCCGCGTTGATCTGCTTGAGCCGCGTGATGTGGCCGATGTGGTCGGCCTTCTCCAGGGCCGCGGCGGCCTTCGGGGTGATCGAGATGCCGGGCTGGGTGGGCTGGACGATGAAGTCCGCGCCGACCGACTTGTCGAGCTCGTCGGTGGCCGACGCGACCATCGAGGAGCCGACGACGGAGAGGCAGGCGACCAGCGCGAGGCCGATCATCAGGGCCGCCCCCGTGGCGCCGGTGCGGCGCGGGTTGCGCAGGGCGTTGCGCTCGGCCATCCGCCCCACGGGGCCGAACATCCGCAGCAGGACCGCGCTGATGACGCGGACCACGCCGGAGGCGAGCACCGGTCCCACGACGACGAAGCCGATGAGGGTCAGGACGACGCCGCCGCCCAGGAGGAGCGAGCCCTCGCTCGCCTTGTCGGCCTGCGAGGCGGTGTAGAGGGCGTAGCCCCCGGTACCGGTGAGGACCAGGCCGATCACCGCGCGCAGCGCGCTCGCCCTGCCGTCGGCCGGGGTGCCCGCGTCGCGCAGGGCGGCCATCGGCGAGACCTTGCCGGCCCGTCGTGCGGGGAGGTAGGCGGCGAGGACGGTGACGACGATGCCGAGGACCATGCCGACCACGGGGGTCGTCCACGTGACGGTGAGGTCGCCGGTGGAGAGCTTCATGCCCATGCCGGACATGAGCTTCATCAGGCCGACGGCGAGTCCGATGCCCGCGCCGACGCCGAGGACCGAGCCGAACACGCCGAGCAGCAGCGCCTCGACGAGCACGGAGCGGTTGACCTGCTTGCGGCTGGAGCCGATGGCGCGCATCAGGCCGATCTCGCGGGTGCGCTGGGCGACCAGCATCGAGAAGGTGTTGATGATGAGGAAGATGCCGACGAGGAAGGCGATCCCGGCGAAGCCGAGCATCGCGTACTTCATGACGTCGAGGAAGCCGCCGACGTCCTTGCGGCTGTCGTCCGTGCTCTCCTTCTGCGTCTTGATGTCGTACGTGGACACGGAGTCGCCGAAGGCCTTGGTGACGTTCCGCTTCAGCAGCGCGTCGCTGACGCCCGCGTCGGCGGTGAGGTTGACGTGCGTGAACCGGCCGGTGGCGCCGAGGAGTTGGCGCTGGGCGGTCTCCGTGTCGTAGTAGAAGATCGCGGCGCCGGGGTTGGTCACCTTGAAGGTGGCGATGCCGGAGATCTTCGCGGTGCGGTCGCCGGCGGCCGTGATGGTGCGCAGCTCGTCGCCGATCTTCAGGTCGTGCTTGTCGGCGGTGTCGGCGTCGACCATCACCTCGGTGGGGCCGCGCGGGGAGTGGCCTGAGGTGATGTCCATCGAACGCAGGTCGTTGCGCGTCCAGTTGCCGGCGATGGTCGGGCCGCCGCTGGTGGGTCCGAGGTTCTTGTTCTTCGCGTCGACGACGGTCACGCTCTCGCTGCTGACCGAGCCCTCGGCGGACTTCACGCCGTCGGCCTTCCTCGCCCGCTCGACGACGGACGCGGGCATCGACTCGGGCTTGCCGCTGCGCGGCGAACCGTCCGCGTCGTCGGCGGACTTGGGGGTGACCGTCACATCGGAGGCGGTCGCGGCGAAGAGCTTGTCGAAGGTGGTGCCCATGGTGTCGGAGAAGACGAGCGTGCCGCACACGAACGCCACCGAGAGGACCACGGCCACCGCGGAGAGCGCCATGCGGCCCTTGTGCGCGAAGAAGTTGCGCATGGAGGTCTTGAGGACGGTCATGACGTGCGCCCCCGGGCGTCGAACGACTTCATCCGGTCGAGGACCTGGTCGGCGGTCGGGTGGTGCATCTCGTCGACGATCCGTCCGTCGGCCAGGTACAGCACACGGTCCGCGTACGAGGCGGCGACCGGGTCGTGCGTGACCATCACGATGGTCTGGCCGAGCTCGGTCACCGAACGGCGCAGGAAGCCCAACACTTCCGCTCCCGCACGGGAGTCGAGGTTTCCGGTCGGCTCGTCACCGAAGATGATCTCGGGGCGGGACGCGAGCGCGCGGGCCACGGCGACGCGCTGCTGCTGGCCGCCGGAGAGCTCGGTCGGGCGGTGCTTGAGGCGCCCGGCCAGGCCCACGGTCTCCACGACCTGGTCGAGCCAGCCGCGGTCGGGCTTGCGGCCCGCTATGTCCATCGGGAGCGTGATGTTCTCGATGGCGTTGAGGGTGGGGAGGAGGTTGAACGCCTGGAAGATGAAGCCGATCCGGTCCCTGCGCAGCTGCGTGAGCTTCTTGTCCTTGAGGCCGGTGATCTCGGTCTCGTCGAGGAAGATCTGCCCGCCGCTGACCGTGTCGAGGCCCGCGAGGCAGTGCATCAGGGTGGACTTGCCGGAGCCTGAGGGACCCATGATCGCGGTGAACTGCCCGCGGACGATGTCCACGTCGATGTGGTCGAGCGCCACGACGCGGGTCTCCCCCGAGCCGTACGCCTTCACGACCTGGCGCGCCCGTGCTGCCACGGCCGTTCGCCCGCCAGTGCCCCCGTGCCTGGGTGTGGTAACAGCCGTTGTCACGGTATTTCTCCTATGTCGGTCATGCAGTGAGTCGCGGGTGCCCGCCCCACACATGTGTGGGTTCGCAGGGGTTCGCCGCGCGATTCAAGTCTGGTCTCGTGAAGGGGTCCCGCGCGCTGGTGCTCGGCGCAGTCTTTTGCGGGGGAAAACCCCACCCCCGTGGTGCGGTTGTCCGTGCCGGCCCCGTGTCCGGCGCGTAAGAACCATTTAAGGACCGGCCCCGGCCCGTCTCATCATCCGGCGGGACGAACGCCCCCCGGTCCGTAGTGCGGAGGCTCCCCTAGGGGGTCTCCACCCGCTGGTGGAGATCAACTCAGGGTCGTCCACCCCCTGCCCTCCACCCTCGCAGGGTGGGAAAGTGGCCCTCAGCAACTGGTGCAGGGGGAAGGGATCTCGGTGGACGTGCGCGCGGACGCGAGCGGGCGGGACGCGATACGGGGCCGCGGCGCGGTCGTCGCCGCGCTGATGCTCTCCATGGCGCTGGCCGCCCTGGACTCCACGATCGTGGCGACCGCGGTGCCGCAGATCGTCGGCGACCTCGGCGGCTTCTCCGTCTTCTCCTGGCTCTTCTCCGGCTATCTGCTCGCGGTGACCGTCAGCCTGCCCGTCTACGGCAAGCTCTCCGACACCTTCGGCCGCAAGCCGGTCCTCATCGCGGGCAGCGTCCTCTTCCTCCTCGGTTCGTCGCTGTGCGCGGGCGCCTGGGACATGGCGTCGCTCATCGCCTTCCGCGTCGTCCAGGGCCTCGGCGGCGGCGCCATCCAGGGCACCGTGCAGACGCTCGCCGCCGACCTGTATCCGCTCGAGGAACGCCCCAAGATCCAGGCGAAGTTGTCGACGGTGTGGGCGGGCTCGGCCATCGCGGGCCCCGCGCTCGGCGGGCTCTTCGCCTCGTACGCGGACTGGCGCTGGATCTTCCTCATCAATCTGCCCGTGGGCGCCGTCGCGCTCTGGCTGATCGTGCGGCACCTGCACGAGCCGAGCCGCGTCAGGGTCCCCCTCGGCCGCGTCGACTGGCCCGGCGCGCTCGCCGTCTTCGCCTGCGGCGGCGTACTGCTCACCGCGCTCGTCCAGGGCGGCGTCGCCTGGGACTGGCTCTCCGCACCCTCCCTCGCGCTCTTCGGCACCGGCCTCGCCCTGGTCGCCGTCGTCGTGCTCGTCGAGCGCAGGGCCGCGGACCCGATCATCCCCGGCTGGGTCTGGCGCAGGCGCACCATCGCGGCCGTCAACCTCGCCCTCGGCGCGCTCGGCCTGCTGATGGTCGCCCCGACGGTGTTCCTGCCCACGTACGCCCAGTCGGTGCTCCAACTCGCGCCGGTCGCCGCCGGGTTCGTGCTCTCCACGATGACGCTGAGCTGGCCGGTGTCGGCTGCCCTGAGCCAGCACGTCTACCGGCGGATCGGGTTCCGCAACTGCGCGGTGCTCGGCATCGCGGCGGCCGCCCTCACCCTCTTCGCCTTCCCGCTGCTCCCCTACCCCGGCAGCGCGTGGCAGCCCGCCCTGCTCATGCTGCTGCTCGGCGCGACCCTCGGCCTCTTCCAACTCCCGCTGATCGTCGGCGTGCAGTCCACGGTCGGCTGGTCCGAGCGCGGCACGGCCACCGCCTCCGTCCTCTTCTGCCGGCAGATCGGCCAGACCGCGGGCGCGGCCCTGTTCGGCGCGGTCGCCAACGGCGTGCTGGCCTCGCGCCTCGGCGGGGCGGGCTCGCTGGACTCGGTGGCCCGCTCGCTCGACGACCCGACGTCCGTGGCCGACCCGGAGCGGCTGCGGCGCGCGGTGGACGCGGCGGTCGACTGGGTGTACGTCGGTGCGGGGTGCGCGGCCGTCGCGGCCCTGCTGGTGCTCCTGTTCGTGGCGCCACGGCGCTTCCCCGTGCTCCAGGAGGAGCAACAGACCCCACAGCAGGACCAGTTGTCACCCACGCAACAGGCCGACTGATCGGTTTGTCGAAAACCCCACACACCACCCCTACTTACAAGTAACGTCTCGGCTCCCCTCGCTCCCTGCGGTCCGCACCACCGGACCGGAAGCCGCGCAAGGAGAACCGGGATGACCCACCCTCCGTACGACGCACCTCCCCCGCTCCCACCGCACGAGCCGCATCTCACCTACCCCTGGCTGCCGCCGCCCCCGCCCGTGCCCACGCCCCGCCTACCCCGCCGTCCGGCACCCGGCCGCCACAGCGACCTGCGCAAACTGCGCGTCGCCTACCGCGGACAGCGCCGCGTCGCCACGCTCACCGCCCTCGGCTACTTCACGCTCTTCCTCGTCCTGTCCGCCTTCGCGCCGTCCCTGATGACCGGCACCGTCTCCGGCGGCCTGAGCACCGGCCTGCTGCTGGGCCTGTGCCAGCTCCCGGTCACCTGTCTCGCCCTCGTCCTGTACGAGCGCACGGCGCGCCGTCGCCTGGACCCGCTGGCCGAACGGCTGCGCAAACAGGCCGAGTCGGCGGCGGCGCGGGCGAGCGGGGGCCACGCGTGAGCGACGAAGCGCAGACCATGTCCCTGGTGGCCTTCACCGCCGTGGTCACCCTCACGCTGCTGCTGTGCGTCCTGACCGTGCCCGACCGGGACGACCTCGACGAGTTCTACACCGGCTACGGCGCGCTCTCCCCGATGCGCAACGGCCTGGCCATCGCGGGCGACTACATCTCGGCGGCCACCGTCCTCGGCACCGGGGGCGTGATCGCCCTCCTCGGGTACGACGGCGTGGTCCTCGCCCTGAGCACGGCGCTCTCGCTGACCCTGCTGATGTTCCTGCTGGCCGAACCCCTGCGCAACGCGGGCCGGTTCACCATGGGCGACGTCCTGGCGCGCCGCATGCCGGGCCGCGCCGTCCGCATCGCCGTGTGCGTGGCGACCCTGGCGGCGCTGCTCCCGCTGATGCTGGTCCAACTGGCGGGCGCGGGCGATCTGCTGGCATTCATCCTCGGCTTCTCCGACGAGGGCCTGAAGACCGGCTGCATCGTCGCGCTCGGCGCCCTGATGATCAGCTACGCGGCGATCGGCGGCATGAAGGGCACCGCCCTCATCCAGATCCTGAAGATCGTGATGCTCCTCGGCTCCGGCACGGTGGTCGCCGTACTGATACTGCGCCGCTTCGACTGGGACCCCGGCGCCCTGCTCGCCGCCGCACAGCGCGGCAGCGGGGCGGGGCCCGCCTTCCTCCACTCCGGGCTGCAGTTCGCCCACAGCCCCAACCCCCGCCTGGACATGATCAGTTCGGAGCTGACCGTGGTCCTCGGCGGCGCGGCGCTCCCCCACGTCACGATGCGGATGTACACCGCGCGCAACGCCCGCGAGATACGGCGCTCCATGTCCTGGGCGGTCTCGTCGGTCTCCCTCTTCGTCCTGATCATCACCGTGGTGGGCTTCGGCGCGGCCGCGCTGGTCGGCGGCGCGGCGATCGCGAAGGACGACCCGCAGGGCAACACCGCCTATCTGCTCGGCTCCCGCGCGGCGTTCGGCGCCCACAGCTCGACCGCCGAGACGCTGCTCTTCACGACGGTCACCACGGCGCTGTTCCTCACGCTGCTCGCCTCGGTGGCCGGCATGATCCTCGCCTGCGCCAACTCCCTGGCGCACGACGTCTTCGCGCACGGCAGCCGCCCGCCCTCGCCCCGGCGCGAGATGACGCTGGCCCGCGTCTCCGCGCTTGCCACAGGGGTACCGGCGATCCTCCTCGCGGTCCTGGTCAAGGACCACAGCCTCCAGCCCCTGGCCACCCTCTCCTTCTGCCTGGGCGCGTCCGCCCTGGCCCCCGCCCTGGTGTACGGCCTCTTCTGGCGCCGCTACACGCGCACCGGCCTGCTCTGCACCCTGCTCGGCGGCACGCTCGGCGCGACGGTCCTGATGACGGGCACGAACCTGGTCTCCGGCAGCCCCGGCGCGGCCTTGCCGAACCACGACTTCGCGTGGTTCCCCTTCACCACGACGGGCATCGCCTCGATCCCGCTGGGCTTCCTCCTCGGCTGGCTCGGCACGCACCTGTCGGACCGCAAGGGCGCCCAGGACCAACGCAGGCAGTACGAGGAGGTGGAGGGACAGATCCTGGCGGGGGCGGTACGGCGGCGCGGCTAGGGGGTGTCCTCCGCGGGCGCGCGGCCCGTCAGCGCGGCCAGGCTGCTGCGCACGTGGTCCATGTGCGCCCTCACCTCGTCCCACTCCTCGCCGTGCTCGCGCAGCACCCGCTCGGTCTCGCGGGCCAGGCGCTCCTCGACCAGGACGGCCTCCGCGACCAGCTCCGCGCCCCGCGCCTCCGCGTCCTCCTGCCGGTGCCGCGCGGACTCCTCCGCCTCGGCGAGAGCCCGCTTGGCCTCGGAGAGCCGGGCCTCGGCGGCGGCCACCCGCTCCGCGTCCCGCGCGTCCGACGCCGCCTCGCGCTCGGCGGCCTCGCGCTCCGCGGCCTCCCAGCGCTCGCCCTGCTCCTTCTCCTGGTCGGCGAGCAGCGCCTCGCACCGCTGCCGCATCTCGCGCAGCGCGGCGAGCGCCTCGCCGCGCCACTCCTTCACGTCGCGCCGGGCGGCGATCCTCGCCTCGTCGGCCGTGGTCCTGTCCGCGAGCAGCCGCTGCCTCGCCCGCTCGTCGGCATCGGCGCCGACCCGCTCCGCATGGGCGCGCGCGGCATCGCGCATCTCGCGCGCGTCGGCCTCGGCGGCCTCCGTCAGCCGCTGCGCCTCGTCCCGCGCCGCCTCGCGCACGGCGGCGGCCTCGGCCTCGCCGAGCGCGAGGATCTCCTGGGCCCGCGCGCCGAGCGTCTCGTACGTCTGAGGGGCGAGCCGCGACACCACGTCCCGCAGGTGCTCGGCCTCCACCTCCATGTTCTTGGCGAGGACGGTCAGCCGGGCGGCACGCTCCCACGCGCCGTCCCGCTCCTGTGAAAGACCGGCGGCGTACGCCTCCACCTGCGCGGGACGGTAGCCGCGTCCGCGCACGGTGACGAAGCCGTGCGGCGACGACGGTGCACCGCTGCTGCTCATCCTTGGATCCCCTCTCCGACGTACCACGCGCGTACAACGCGATTGGCGCACATCTTGATGGATCAAGCGGAAGCGCTCATAACGCGACACTCCGCCCACCCCACCCGGTCAAGGATGCGTCAATTGGCGGCAGAAGTCGGAATCGGGGTGTCATTTCTGAGCGCTTCGAAGAGCCGATCGGCCTTGACCTGGTCCCACTCGACGACATCGCCGACCCCGGCGATCTCCGGCTCGCTCGCCACCGGCACGGTCGTGGTGGCCCCCGAGCCGCTGGAGAGCCCCTCCATCTCGATCCCCATATGGGCCAGCGCCCCCACGCCGGTGTCCTTGTCGACGGTGAGCGCGTCGAGCGAGGCGCTCAGGAAGGGGATCAGGTTCCACGGCGGCAACAGCACCGAGAGGCTCACGGCCTTCTTCGCGACCGCGCTCACCAGCTGCTGCTGCCGCTTGACCCGCCCCAGGTCGCCCTGCGGGTCGGAGTAGCGGGCCCGCACGTACCGCAGCGCCTGCACCCCGTCCATGTCCTGACAGCCCGCGTCGAAGTCGGCCCCCGACTTCTCGTCGCGCAGACCGCCCTCGGGTACGCAGATGGAGACGCCGCCCAGCGCGTCCACCACGTCGACGAAGCCGAGGAAGTTCACCTCGGCGTAGTGGTCGACGCGCAGCCCGGTGGCCTGCTCGACGGTCTGGGTCAGCAGCGGGGCGCCGCCGAGCGCGTACGCCGAATTGATCTTCCCCTTGCCGTGCCCGGGGATGGCGACGTACGAGTCACGCGGGATCGAGACGAGAGAGGGCCCGCTGTCTCCGTAGTGCAGGACCATGATCGTGTCGGTGTTCAGCCCCTGGTCGTTGCCGACGTGGAGCTCCTTGCGCTGTTCGGGGGTGAGCGAGGAGCGGCTGTCGGAGCCGACGAGCAGCCAGTCGGTGCCCTTGCCCTGGCCGGGCCTGCTCTCGTACTCCGTGAACGCGTCGGTGGTCCGCACCCGCGAACCGGCCCAGAAATACAGGCCGGTTCCGTATGCGGCGACGACGAGAACCAACGCGAGCAGACTCAGCGCGAGCCGCTTGGGCCACCGCCGCCTACCCGTCCTCGAACCCCTGTCTGCCATGCCCGCATGATCGTGCCACGAAGACTCTCACGCAGCTCGAGCCCCGCGCCCCTGCCCAAGGGGCGCGGGGAACTGCGCAATCTTTTCGGGGGCGCGGGGAACTGCGCAGGTCTTTAGGGGCGCGGGGAACTGCGCGACCAGCCACAGGCAACCCGCGCCCGAAGACCTACAGCAACCCGTCCCACATCTGCTCCAGCAACACCGACCACCAGCTCTCCGGCGAAGCCAACGCGGCAGCGTCCAGCGCGGCCAGCTGACTCTGGAAGTCGACCGTCCACCGCCCCGCCTGCTCCTGGTTCAACCCGAACCGCAGACGCCACATACGACCCAGCAACGCCATGCACCGCGCGAACTCGGGCAACCCCGTGTTCACGAACTGCGGCGGCACAGGCGCCCCGCCGGGCCCCTCCTCCACCGGCACGGCCACGATGTTCGCCGTGCCGTACTGGACGCAGAGCGCGCGGCCGAAGTCGCTGCCCATGACCAGGTACGAGCCCGCGTCGGACGCCGGCTGCACACCGCGCTCCTGCGCCAGCTCGGCCAGCGTCGGCACCGGGCGTCCCGGCTGGGCCTGCGCCCAGAAGAACGGGCCGAAGTCGACGGGCAGGCCCGCCACCACGAGGGTGTGCGCCACGATGTCCGGCACGCCCTGGCGGGAGACGGCGCGCTGGTCGAAGCGGAAGATGCCGGGACCGAAGGCCGCGGCCAGCTCCTGCGCGATGCCCTCCGGCGGGATCGCCGGGGCGGGCGGCACCTGCTGCAGCGGGGCGCGCACGGGGGCCGGGCGTGCCGGACCGTCCGCGACCTGGTGCAACTCGCCCTGGTGGGCCAGGAGTTGCTGCATGCCGCCCTGGCGGGACGCGTGGTCCTTGCCGTACGGGGCGATGGACGTGATCCGCGCCTGGGGCCAGGTCTCGCGGATCATGCGGGCGCAGTACGCGCCCGGCAGCTCGCAGGACTCCAGCTCCGTGTGGAGTTCGAGCACCTGCTGCGGCGGCACGTTCATGCCGCGCAGCTCGTGCAGGATCTGCCACTCCGGGTGCGGGGTACCGGGCGCCGAGCGGCGGATGAGTTGCTGCTCGGAGCCGTCGGCCGCGCGGTAGCGCAGCACGGCCTGGTAGCCGGGGCCGACGGTGGGCTGGCCGGTGGGCGGCTGCGGATAGCCGTACGGCGGCTGACCACCGGGAGCGCCGGGAGCACCGGGTCCCGGCTGCCCCGGAGCGGGCGGCGGAGGCATGCCGGGCGCGCCGGGACCGCCGACCGCGGGTCCGGCCAGCATCGTCGCAGCGTGGTGGACACCACCACCGGGAGGCGGCGTGGCGCCGCCACCGGGAGCGCCGGGGGGACCGGGCGGCTGCGGAGCACCGGGCGCACCCGGCGGCTTGAGCCCACCGCCGAGGCTCGGGTCGGCGAGCATCGTCGCGGCATGGTGCAC
>NZ_JBEZCG010000016.1:0-209916 GCF_040647455.1 Streptomyces sp. NPDC041068 | reverse complement strand
CCCACCCGGAGGCGCACCCGGAGCACCGGGCGGCCCAGGAGGCTGCGGAGCCCCAGGCCCACCGGACGCACCCGAAGCACCAGGCACACCCGGAGGGCCGGGCGGCTTCGGCGCCCCCGGAGCACCAGGGGCACCCGGCGGCTTGATCCCACCGGGCCCGCCGAGGCTCGGGTCGGCCAGCATCGTCGCGGCATGGTGCACCCCACCCGGAGGCGCACCCGGAGCACCGGGCGGCCCAGGAGGCTGCGGAGCCCCAGGCCCACCGGACGCACCCGAAGCACCAGGCACACCCGGAGCCTCCGGCGCGGCAGGCGCACCCGGCGGCTTCGGCCCGTCCGGCCCGAGCGAGGAGACGAGCTGCGTCGGGACGTAACCACCGGCGGGAGTGCCGGGAGCACCGGGCCCGGAAGGCGGCGGCGTACTCCCGGCGGGCGCGCCAGGAGGCCCGGAAGGCGGCGGCGTCGGCGAACCCGCGGGCGGCTGCGGCGAGTTGACCCCACCGCCGCTCGAAGCACCGGGCCCGTGCGGATACCCGTACGTAGGCGCACCGGCACCCGCGGACGCCCCCGACGGCGGAGGCGGCATGGGCGAACCCGCAGGCGGCTGCGGCGAGTTGACCCCACCGGCACCCGAAGCGGCACCGGGCCCCTGCGGATACCCGTACGTAGGCGCACCGGCACCCGCGGATGCCCCCGGCGGCGGCAGCGGCACCGGCGAACCGGCAGGCGGCGGAGGCGTGTTGGCCGGCGGCTGCGGCGGGCCCACCGGCGGTGCGGCAGGAGCCGCGGGGCCACCGGGAGCCGCAGGACCGCCCGGAGCCACAGGGCCCCCGGCGGCTGCGGGAGCGCCCGGCGCCTCGGGGCCGTCCAGGGCCGGGGCGATGGCCGTCCTCGGGAGCTGGCTGCCGCCGTGCATCAGGGCCGTCTTGGCATCGGGCGCCACACCCGGCGGCGGGGTGTCGTCCTCGTCGAGACCGGCCAGCGGCGGCGCGAACACCGTGGCGGGCAGCGGCACCGAATGGTCCTCGCCCGCATCGGCGTTGGTGTCCGTACCGGCCCAGGGGGTCGCCCCCGCGGGGACGCCGGGCGACGTCGCGGGCAGGCTGTCGTCACGGGCGGGCGCGCCGTCCTCGCCCGGAGCGCCGGCTGCGGGCCACGGCGTGCCGCCACCCGGGGCCGCGGGCGCCGCGGAGTCCGAACTCCCGGCGCCACCGGCCCCGTTGAAGGAAGCAGCGGCCGGAGCCACCGGCTCCGCATCCGAGACGTCCGAGACATCCGAATCGCCCGGGACCCCCACGGAGTCGTTCACGGAGTCGTTCACGGAGTCGTTCACCGAGTCGTTCACGGCGTCATCCACGGAGTCGCTCGTGGAGCCCCCGGCGGAGCCCCCCGCACGGCGGTCAGGGATCCCCATCTTGTCCGCCGCCTCCTGGAGCCACTCCGGAGGGCTCAGCAGGAACGACGTCTGGTTCAGATCCACCCGCTCCGGCGGCGCGGGTGCCGCGTCCTGCGGTCCCGTGTCCGCCAGGCCGTACTCCTCCTCGTACCGGCGAATGACCTCACCGACGGGCAGGCCCGGCCACAGCGTGGCCTCGCCGCTGTCCCGCGCGATGACGAGCCGCTGGCTGCCGCCGTCGGAGACGGGACCGTTCTCGCGGTCCTCGGCCCAGACGACGAACCCCAGGTCGAACTCCCGGACCCGCACCTCACGGTGCTGATAGCCCGGCACATCGCCGTTGATCCACTCCTCGGCGCGCTCCTGCGCCTGCGCGAAAGTCACCATCGTCACGTCACTCCCCACCCGAGGACACGGGGACGGCGTGCGCGAAGCCGCCGTCCACCATCAGGTTCGCCACGGTCTCCAGCTCCGGCGGGTTGCCCGCGAGCCGGGACAGGAACGCGTCGAAGTCGTCGCCGCACGGCAGCAGCAGCTGCCGCACGCGCTCGGCGGGCGGCCACGCGGCCGCTTCCGAGACGTCTCGCGCGTCGTCGTACGCGCAGAACCACACCGAGCCGATCCGGTCGCCCTTGACCTTCACGGCGAGCAGACCGCCCTGCACGAAGCCGACGCCCAGGTAGTCCTTGGTGAGGTGGTCGCGCAGACACTTGTTGACGTACACGAGGTCGTTGACCGCGGCCTCGTCCCGCACCGTGAAGAACGGCTGGTCAACGAGGAGCCCCAGCTCCGCGTCGAGCGCGGCGCCGACCGGCGCGCAGCCGCCCGCCGCCTTCAGAAAGGTGCGGTAGGCGCCGGGCAGCCGGTAGCCCAGGTCCTCCTCCACGCCCTGGACCTGCTGCTCGGTCACCGCGACCGCCGCCTTGGGCAGACCGAAGTGCGCGGGGCGGGTCTCCTGCAGCGGGCGCGTGCCCCTCTTGTTCTGGTCCACGGGCGTCGTCGCGATGCCGCCGTGGTGCCGGAGCAGCGCCTTCACCTCGACCGGAACCAGTTCGAGACGGCGGCTGTTCGGCACGTGGTGCCAGGTCCAGCCGTGCGGGGTCGCCACCGCGGGAATCGTGTCCCACAGGTCGTGCCCCGACGCCGCCATCGCCGCGTTCGCCGAGACGTAGTCCGTCAGGCGCAGCTCGTCGACGCCGAAGCCCTCCGGGGGCTCGGCGATCTCCGCGGCCGCTCTCGCGTAGAGGGAGAAGTCCGGGAAACCGTGCTCGTCCACGCGCACCCCTCTGGGGTGGCGGGCGGCGCGGACCGGGTCCGGGAAGTGCACGACCTGCCCGGCGTAGGCCGCGTTCGGCGGCGCGGACTGCTGCCCCAGCCGACCTGTCGTCATGGCGGTTGCCCCCTGCGGCACTGTGGAAGGTTCTGGTTCTGGCGACACAGCCTATGCGCAAGGACGACACCGGTCACCGGGCCTCCGGTTCCATGACCAGCAGCCACCGGCCGGTCACCGTGCGGCGAAACCCGACGGAAAGCCAGGCGTGTCGCAGTGCCCCAGCTTCCGCACCACCCGCCCCATTTGGCAGGCTGTCCCCCGCGACGCGGGGGCGTGGCAGACGCGGTGACGACCGCGAGCAGGGGGAGGGAAGACGCACGATGCAGACGGCACAGAGCGGCATGTCCGGCCATACGTTGTCCACGACGGCACCCGCGACCACGGGCGGCACGAGTGGCCCGGGAGTGATTCCCGGCGCGGCCGCGGGTGATCCCCGCGTCGGGTGGAGCGCCACCGCGGCCCAGGCACCGGTCCTGCGCCAGCGCCGCGACGGCATCCTGCCGACCGTGGCCGCGGCCCTCTCCGTACGCGGCCAGACGACGCTCACCTGTACCGCGGGGCGCGGCGAGGATCCGCCCGCGCTCCACCCGCTCGTCCAGGACTTCCTCGACACCCTCACCAGCGGCCAGCGCGAGCGCTTCACCGGGCGGTGCGCCGAGGCCATCCTCATCTCACGCCATCTCACGGCGGCCGACGCGAGCCGCTCCAAGCGGGCCTCGCGCAAGCCGATGACCAACGGCGAGGCCCGCAAGTCCCTCAAGCACGCGAAGCTCACCACCCGCCGGATCCGCGAGGACGGCGACCCCCTGCACGGCGGCTTCGCGCAGCCCTGCCGCTCCTGCACCGCGCTCACGGCGCACTTCGGCGTACGGGTCGTGGACCCGGCGGCCGCCGACGGCTGACCGTCGCCCGGACACCAGCCGGACCGACGCCCCACCGTCCATCCGCCCGTCCCCCACGACCGTCCGACCGACCGAACGAGGGCCACCCCATGCACGCCGACCACACCGCCACGACCGCCGCGCCGGGCGCGGGCGGCACCACCCGCTTCCCCGTCCCCGTCGACGCCGCCCTGCGCGCGGCCGGCTGGCGTCCGGGGCACTGGGACATCAAGCAGGCCGAGATCTGGGCCGACGCCCTGCGCCGCCACACCTCGCCCGCCGGGCACCGGCACTCGGTCTTCCCCGCGGCCGTCGAGGCCTGGGCGGAGTTCGGCGGTCTGCACATCACCCCGCAGGGCCCCGGCCGCCAGATAGCCCCGGCCACCGTGCACCTCGACCCCATGTACGGCCTGCACCTGGCCCGCACCCTCGGCGACCTGGGCCGCGCCCTGGAGTCCGAGGTGTGCCCGATCGGCGAGGAGACGGAGACGCAGGCGCTCCTCGCGATAGACACCGAGGGCCGGGTCTACAGCCTCGACCACAGCGGCGACTGGTTCATCGGCGCCCACATCGACCAGGCCCTCGCCACGCTCGTCACGGGTGCCCAGCCGATCCGCCTGACGGCGAGCTGAACGGCGTCCCTTCGGCCGCGCCCCGTCAGGGGCGCGGGGAACTGCGCGGGCAACCACAGCAAACCCGCAGATCCAGTCCGGCCCCCCGCACCTCCGCTCAGCCGGCGGCAGCCGGAAGCACCGCCGACACCCGGAACCCGCCCCCGTCCGTCGGCCCCGACACGAACACCCCGCCCAGCGCCACGACCCGCTCCTTCATGCCCACCAAGCCGTTGCCCCCGCTGGGCAGCCGGACATCGGCTGCCTCACCCGGCGGCGGTTCGTTCTCCACCTGCATCGCGATCTCGGCCGAGCGGTGCGCGAGCCGCACGTACGTCTTCGCGCCCGCCGCGTGCTTGTGGACGTTGGTCAGCGCCTCCTGGACCACGCGGTAGGCGGTCTGCTCGACATCGGCGGCGTAGTCACGCGGTTCGCCCTCCACCGACAGGTCGACCGCCATGCCCGCGGCGCGGGACTGGCCCACCAGCTCGTCCAGCTCGGCCAGGCACGGTCCTTCCTCGTCGACCGCGCGGGACGCCGCGGCGGCGGCCGCGTACCCCACGGCGGCCAGCGGCACCGGCTCGGCGGGCTTCGCGGCCTTGGTGCCGTCGCCCGTGCGCAGGACGCCGAGCATCTCGCGCAGCTCGGTCAGCGCCTGGCGGCCCATGTCGCCGACGAGCGCGGCGTTCTTGACGGCCTTCTCCGGGTCCTTGCGCGCGACGGCCTGCAGGGCAGCCGCGTGGACGACCATCAGGCTCACGCGGTGCGCGACCACGTCGTGCATCTCGCGGGCGATGCGGGTCCGCTCCTCGTTCCTCGCCCACTCGGCCCGCTCCTCGGCGCGCTCGGCGAGCAGCTGGAGCTCCCGCTCCAGGCTGTCCGCGCGCTCCCGCATGCCCTCCATCAGGCGGCGCCGCGCGCCCACGTAGAGCCCGAGGAGGACCGGCGGCGCGGTCACGCCGATCGCGGCGGCGACGGCGAAGAAGGGGATGAACTCGCTGCCGACGGGCGGCGGGGTGCCGCTCTCCGCCACGTCCTGGTTGGCACGCACCATGGCGACGATCAGGGTCCCGGCCATCGACATGCCGGCGAGGGCGCCGATGATGCGGCGCGGCAGCTCGGACGCGGCCAGGGTGTAGAGGCCGACGACGGTCAGCAGGACGCCCATCTGGGCGGGCGTGATGGCGATCGATATGAGGACGACGGCGATCGGCCAGCGCCGCCGGATCAGCAGCGCGGACCCCGCGAGCGCCCCGAAGGCGACCCCCACCGGCGTGGGCAGCCCCGCGTCCCGCGCGAAGGCGACTCCCTCCGCCCCGCACTCCAGCGCGGACAGCGCGGCGAGCCCCGCGTCCAGCGCGGCCCCGCGCCACCGCTCCCACCACCACGGGCCGGTCATGGCCGTGGTGCGGTCGTCCCCCGTCGTGGTCATGTCTTCCAGCGTACGGGCGTTCCGCCCCGGTTTTCCGGTGAGTTTCCGGCTCGGTGATCCCTCGCGCCCCCCTGTTCGAGGAGAAGCGAAACCCGCCGTTATCCCTCGAACTGTTGAGACGACCGCGCTCCCGGGGCGGAACCCCCCATTCCGGACACCGGCCACCACACGTTCACCGCATGACGGAGATCACGGAGGGTCACGCCGGAGCAAAGCTCCGATCGGAGACCGTCGCGAGGAAGGCACCCGGTGCGGCATAGTGTGGGGGGCCCGGCCCACAGCCTGACGCAATGTCCGGCTCAAGCCGTATCCATCCCCCGTGGTGTAATTGGCAGCACCGTGGCTTTTGGTGCCATTTGTCCGGGTTCGAGTCCTGGCGGGGGAGCTCAACTTCTCGGGTCCCGATCCAACAGGTCGGGACCCGCCCCCATTTCCGCCCCCCTACGCCCCGGTATCCTGCGGATGTCCACACCCCAAGCATTCGAAGCCGAAGGGCATCCCCGTGAGCGCCAACTGCCCGGCAGCCGTCGTCGTCCTCGCAGCGGGTGAGGGCACCCGTATGAAGTCGGACCTTCCCAAGGTCCTGCACGAGATCTGTGGCCGTTCCCTCATCGGGCACGTGCTGCACGCAGCCTCGGCGCTCTCGCCCGAGCAGCTCGTCACCGTCGTCGGCTACCAGAGCGACCAGGTCAAGGACCACCTGCGCACCATCGCCCCGCAGGTCCGCACCGCCTACCAGGCCCAGCAGAACGGCACCGGGCACGCCGTCCGCATCGGCCTCGAAGAGCTCGGCGGCGCCGTCGAGGGCACCGTCGTGGTCGTCTGCGGCGACACCCCGCTGCTCACCGGTGCCACCCTCCAGCAGCTCGCCGCCACGCACAGCGGCGACGGCAACGCCGTGACCGTGCTGACCGCCGAGGTGCCGGACGCGACCGGCTACGGCCGCATCGTGCGCGACAGTGCGAACGGCGCCGTCACCGCGATCGTCGAGCACAAGGACGCCACCGAGTCGCAGCGCGCGATCCGCGAGATCAACTCCGGGGTCTTCGCCTTCGACGGCCGCCTCCTCGCGGACGCCCTCGGCAAGGTGCGCACCGACAACAGCCAGGGCGAGGAGTACCTCACCGACGTCCTCGGAATCCTGCGCGAGGCCGGGCACCGCGTCGGTGCCGCCGTCGCGGGCGACCACGAGGAGATCGCGGGCATCAACAACCGCGTCCAACTGGCCCAGGCGCGCCGGACGTTGAACGACCGCCTCCTGACCGAGGCCATGCTCGCCGGCGTCACCGTCGTCGACCCGGCCTCCACCTGGATCGACGCCACGGTCACCTTCGACCGCGACGCGATCGTGCACCCCGGCACCCAGCTGCAGGGCACCACCCGCCTGGCCAAGGGCGCCGAGGTCGGCCCCAACACCCGCCTGACGGACACCGCGGTGGGCGAGGGCGCCCGCGTCGACAACACCGTCGCGAACGGCTCCGAGATCGGGGCGGGGGCGAGCGTCGGCCCGTTCGCGTATCTGCGGCCGGGCACCCGGCTCGGGGTGAAGGCCAAGGCGGGTACGTACGTGGAGATGAAGAACGCGACGATCGGCGACGGCTCCAAGGTGCCCCACCTGTCGTACGTGGGCGACGCGACCATCGGCGAGCACTCCAACATCGGTGCCGCGAGCGTCTTCGTGAACTACGACGGCCAGGCCAAGCACCACACCACGGTGGGGTCCCACTGCCGCACCGGCTCGGACAACATGTTTGTGGCTCCTGTCACGGTCGGGGACGGTGCCTACACCGCCGCCGGGTCCGTGATCACGAAGGACGTGCCGGCCGGTTCGCTGGCCGTCGCCCGGGGCCAGCAGCGGAATATCGAGGGCTGGGTGGCCCGTAAGCGTCCGGGGAGCGCGGCCGCGAAGGCGGCGGAGGCGGCGTCCCGGGAAGCGGACAGCGGAAGCTGACCGGAAACAGGTGCGTCGAACACGGCGTACCGTGATAGATGCACACATCGGCCGACTCGACGCACCGGGACGCGTGAGTACGGCAGCGGGACGAACTCTCTGAGGAGACAGTGCTGTGACCGGGATCAAGACGACCGGCGAGAAGAAGTTGATGCTCTTCTCCGGCCGCGCCCACCCCGAGTTGGCCGAGGAGGTCGCACACAAGCTGGGTGTCGGCATCGTGCCGACGAAGGCCTTCGATTTCGCCAACGGCGAGATCTACGTCCGCTACCAGGAGTCGGCGCGCGGCGCCGACTGCTTCCTGATCCAGAGCCACACCGCTCCGATCAACAAGTGGATCATGGAGCAGCTGATCATGATCGACGCGCTCAAGCGCGCGTCGGCCCGCTCCATCACCGTCATCGTGCCGTTCTACGGCTACGCCCGTCAGGACAAGAAGCACCGCGGCCGCGAGCCGATCTCGGCGCGTCTGGTCGCGGACCTGATGAAGACCGCCGGTGCGGACCGCATCCTCACCGTCGACCTGCACACGGACCAGATCCAGGGCTTCTTCGACGGCCCGGTCGACCACCTCTTCGCGCTGCCGATCCTCGCGGACTACGTGGGCGCGAAGGTGGACCGCGACAAGCTGACCGTCGTCTCCCCCGACGCCGGCCGCGTGCGCGTCGCCGACCGCTGGTGCGACCGCCTCGGCGCCCCGCTGGCGATCGTCCACAAGCGCCGCGACAAGGACGTCGCCAACCAGGTCACCGTCCACGAGGTCGTCGGTGACGTGAAGGGCCGCGTCTGCGTCCTGGTCGACGACATGATCGACACCGGTGGCACGATCTGCGCCGCCGCCGACGCCCTCTTCGCGCACGGCGCCGAGGACGTCATCGTCACGGCCACGCACGGCGTGCTCTCCGGCCCGGCCGCCGACCGTCTGAAGAACTCCAAGGTCAGCGAGTTCGTCTTCACGGACACCCTGCCCACGCCGAGCGAGCTGGAGCTCGACAAGATCACGGTCCTGTCGATCGCCCCGACCATCGCCAACGCGGTGCGCGAGGTCTTCGAGGACGGCTCCGTGACCAGCCTCTTCGAAGAGCAGTAAAGATCCTTTTGGGTGCGGCCTCCCGGCCGAGTAGACTTCTGAAGTTGCTCGGCGAGGGAGGTCGCACCTTTTGGTGTGGCGGTCCGTTATCGACGCGCTCTTCGTAGCAGGCCAGTAGTCGTATGGCCGGGTGACCGACCCCATTCGATTCGTCTGACCTACGAGGAGTAGACATGGCTGAGATCAAGCTCGCCGCCGAGGCCCGCACCGAGTTCGGCAAGGGTGCCGCCCGCCGCATCCGCCGCGAGAACAAGGTCCCCGCGGTCGTCTACGGCCACGGCAACGAGCCGGCCCACATCACCCTTCCCGGCCACGAGCTGAACCTGGCCCTGCGCCAGTCCAACGTGCTCATCGCCATCGACGTCGCCGGCAAGCCCGAGCTCGTCATCCCGAAGGCCGTCCAGCGCGACGCCATCAAGGGCTTCCTCGAGCACGTCGACCTGCTCCTCGTGAAGCGCGGCGAGAAGGTCAACGTCGAGATCCCGGTCCACACCGAGGGCGAGCTGGCCCCGGGCGGCAACCTGCTCGAGCACGTCCTGAACGCGCTGCCGGTCGAGGCCGAGGCCACCCACATCCCGGAGTCGGTCACCGTCTCCATCGCGGGCCTGGACGCCGGCGCGTCCGTCCTCGCCAAGGACATCACCCTGCCGTCCGGCGTCTCGCTGGCCGTCGAGGACGACGCCGTCGTCCTGCAGGTCCTGGCCGCGCAGGCCGAGGAGGCCCCGGCCGAGGGCGACGCCGAGGGCGACGCGGCCGCCGAGGCCTGATCCTCGCGACGCACATCGGCACGGCAGCCGCCGCTCCCTCGGGGGGCGGCGGCTGCCGCGTATGAAGGAGACATGCACGTGACGACCGACGCCAACGCCCCCTGGCTGATCGCAGGACTCGGCAATCCGGGCCCCGAGTACGCCATGAACCGGCACAACGTGGGCTTCATGGTGGCCGACCTGCTCGCGCACCGCATGGGCGGCAAGTTCAAGCGGGCCGCGAAGGCTCAGGCGCAGGTGGTCGAGGGCCGCATCGGCCCGCCCGGCCTCTCCAGCCGCCGGGTGATCCTCGTGAAGCCCATGTCGTACATGAACGTCTCGGGCGGCCCCGTGACGGCGCTGCGCGACTTCTACAAGGTGCCGACCGAGCACATCGTCGCGGTCCACGACGAGCTCGACATCGACTACGGCACGCTGCGCCTGAAGCTGGGCGGCGGCGACAACGGCCACAACGGCCTGAAGTCGATGACGAAGGCGATGGGCTCCGACTACCACCGGGTGCGCTTCGGCATCGGGCGCCCGCCGGGCCGGATGCAGGTCGCCGACTTCGTCCTCAAGGACTTCTCCTCGACCGAGCGCAAGGAGCTCGACTACTTCGTGGACCGGGCGGCCGACGCGGTCGAGGCGCTGGTCATCGAGGGTCTGGAGCGCGCTCAGAGCACGTACAACTCCTGAGTGGTTGACGGAGCGGCATCACGTGGCCAAGGATCCCGGCCATGAATCTGCTGCTTCTGGGACGCCGCACGGCCATGGGCGCGCTCGCCGCGCTGCTGCTCGCCGCGGGCGTGTGGGCGTCCTGGGACACCGCGCAGCACGTCATGCTCACGCAGGGGCGGGAACGCGGCGTACTGACGGTGACACGGTGCGGGTCCGACGAATGCGTGGGGTGGTTCGCCTCCTCTTCGCGTGGTGCGGACTCCCGTCAGCGAGTGGAGATCGAGCGTTCCATCGCGGAGAGGAAGGGTGCGCGGATCCCTGTGGCGCTCAAGCCCGGGACGCGTGACGCCGTCCGCACGGGCGGGCCCGGCTTCCTCCACGCCTGGCTGCCGCTGGGCGGTGCGCTGCTGCTGGCCTCGGTGGTGGTGGCGGGCGGCCTGCGCCTGCCGCGCACGGCGTGGGGCATGGCCTTGGCGGGCGGTTCTTTGCTGACGGCATCCTTCGTGACGCTGACGTTCTGAGGGGCCGGTTCCTTTCTGCGGCTCCGTCGTGACTGAGTGCGCAGTTCCCCGCGCCCCCAAAGGGGCGTGAGCCCCGTCAGGGGCGCGGGGAACTGCGCGACCAGCCACAGCCCACCCGCGCCCGGAGAACTACGAGTGCCGCCCCCACCTCTGCCGCGTAGCGGCGAAGAAGACCCCGCCCGCTACCAGCAGCACCGCGGCCAACGCAGCCACCAGCGGAGCGATCGAGGACCCCGTGTCCGGAAGCACCGGAGGCTCACTGTGGGTCGGTGACGGCTCGGGCGTGGTCGGATCCGGCGTCGTCGGGTCCGGCGGCGTAGGAGTCGGGGGCGTCGGCGTCGGGGGCGTCGGGTCCGGCGGCGTGGGCGTCGGAGGGGTCGGCGTCGGCGTCGGAGGCGTGGGGGTCGGAGGGGTCGGCGTAGGCGTCGGCGACGGCGACTTGCCGACCTCCGCCACAACCCACGGCGCCTCCGTCGCAAGGAGCGGACGAAGCGTCCCGTCCGGCTCCCGGCGGTCACCGGCGATCGCGATCTTGTTCCAGGTCCGCTCCCCGCCGTCGAACGGCACGTCGCCCGCCGCCCGCTCCGGCACCTTCATCCGCCACCGCAGCGTGTACCGCTCACCGGCCGTGAACACATGCCCGTCGAAGTCGAACCGCACCGAACGGATCTTGCTCCAGTCCGTCACCGCCGAGGCCGGCTTGAAGCTCGGGTCCGGCTTCCCGTCGCACTGGAACGGCGCGCTGTTGTCAGGGGTGTTGTCCATCTCGGGCCGGCACGGATCGGCCTTCTCCGAGTACGTGATGGTCACCGGCGCCGTCCCCGCGTCGATCGGCCCGGTCAGGACCGGACGCCACTCGCTGGTCACGTCGTCGCCGTAGCGCCCGCTGGTGACGCCCTTGGTGCCGGGCTCCGGCAGCAGGTCGTACGCGACGACATTGGTGAGGTCGGTGTTGCCCATGTTACCGAGGACCGTGCGGTACTCGACCGTGCCGCCCGCCGTCGACTGCCCGACCTGGTCCTCCTTGCCCGGCACCTCGGCCGAGCCCTTGAAGTCGCTGTCCTTGTCGCCCTTGACCTCCTTGGTGACGAAGAGCGACGCGGACTGGGCGATGGCGAAGTCGTCGGTGGCCTCGGCGACGTTCTCACTCGTGTTGCCGTTGCCGTTGATGTCGTGGGTGTCGGTCTGCCGGGTGTTGATGGGGCGCTGCGCGTCGTAGAGCCCGGCGCGGTTGCCCGCGTAGTCGGCGTCGTTCGGCGTCCCGCCGTACGTACCGCTGGCGACACCGGGCTTGACCGTCGTACGGAAGGTGTAGACGCAGGTGGAGTCGTTCGCCGGGATCTCGGCGCCGCGCTCGGCGGTCAGCTCGACGCGAGTGCGTCCGTCGGGGCCCGCGCCGACCTTCTCCGTGAAGCGGTCGGCGGCCGGGCAGTACGCGGGCTGTCCGTCCGCGAGGGCCCAGGACCCTTCCTCGTACGAGAGCTGGCGCGGCACCAGGTCGACGAAGTGCGGCCGCAGCGGCGAGGAGTCGGTGCGGTAGCGGTCGTTGCGCATGGTGATGCGCCAGGTGTGGGTGCCGCCGGGGCCGACGGGGGCCGGGTCGGTGGACTTGGTGAGTTCGGGCTGGGCGACCTCGGGCTCGATGCGGAAGTTCGCGCAGGACTCCTCCTGCGCGGTGCCGCCGCCGGCGCCGGTCAGCTCCAGTTGGGCGCAGTTGCGTACGTCGCCGCTGCCGCCGGGGACTTCGGAGGCGTCGGCCCGGCCGGTGTACTGGGCGACGAGGTTGGCCCCGGCGGCGAGTCCAGGAATGTCGATGCGCACGGACACCGGTTCGTCGCCGAGGTCCACCTGCTGGTCGGTGGGCGTCAGCGTCTCGGTGCTGCCGTCCCGCCGCGTGACGACCACCGTCCAGCTGCCCCCGTACGTGCCGCCGGCCGGAGTGGACAGGCGCAGCGTCTGCGCGTCGAAGCCGTTGGGAAGCGCGTCGGTGAGACGGACGTCGGCGGCCTCGGTGCCGGTGTTGCCGAACCGCAGGACGTACGAGAGGCGCTGGCCGTCGCCCGCGAGCGGGGTGTCGACGGACTTGTCGAGGGTGCCGGAGACCTCGCCGGAACCGGTGCCGACGGTGGTGTCGGCGGTCGCGTCCTTGGAGATCTTGCCGGTGTCGGGGCCGAGGGGGTCACCGGTGATGGTGGCGGTGTCGGTGAGCACGGTGCCGTCGGCGACGTCGTCGCGCACCTTGACCCTGATCTCGTGGACGACGCCGTACGGATAGTCCTTGACCTGCGCCAACTGGTCGCCGGGGCGGCCGGGTTCGGTGTCCACGGGCCAGCTGATGGTGCGGGTCGCCGGGTCGTAGGTGTAGCCGGCGGGGGTGGCGTCGACGAGGTCCACGCCCTCGGGGAGCACGTCGGTCAGGACGGTGTTCTCCAGGGCGAGGTTGCCGCGCGGCCGGTTCGAGTCGCGCGGGTCGTTGGTCGCCGTGACCTTGTACGCCACGGTGTCGCCGGGCCGTGCCGCCTTCGGGCCCTCTTTCCTGATCGCCGGGTTGGGCGTGGCGGTGACCGTGACGGAGGCGTCGTCGGTGCTGGGGGTGCCGTCGCCGTTCGCCGCGGTGGCGGACATGCCCGCGGTCTGCGAGCCGGGCGGCGTCCAGTAGTCCTCGGTGGGCCAGCTGACGGTGAGCTGTGAGCTCTGGCCGCTGGGGATCTTGTCGTAGGTGACGGTGACGCTGCCGTCGGCGCCCGGCGTCACGGCCGTGACGCCGGGCGGGTAGGGCTGCGACACCTGTCCGGGCCCGGAGGCACCCGGCGGCGGCGTGAAGGTGACCGTCACCGACTGGCAGTCGCCCGGGATCGAGCACTGGATGCTCGCGTTGTACGTGACGTGGTCACCGGAGGGCACGGGCGAGGTCGCCGGGTCCAGACGGACGCTCATCCGGGCGTCCGCGTGAGCGACCCCGTACGGCACGAAGGCGAGCGCCGCGAGGAGCGCGAACAGGACGGCCGTCGCCGCGGCGAGCCTGCGGCGAGACCGATGAGGAACGGGGATCACAGTGCTCCCGACCGCCGGGGGGTACTTGATGGCCCGTCAACTGTGCTCCCCGAGGCGGCGCGAACGGCCCCATGACGAGTCGGTACGACCGCCGTTTCACCTGATTAGGTGCCGATCGGCGCACGACGAGGGCCCCGCGCCTCCCGAGGAGGTGCGGGGCCCTGGTCCGGAACGTCAGCCGGTGTTGCGCAGGCCCGCCGCGACACCGTTCACGGTGAGCAGCAGGGCGCGGGCGAGCAGCGGGTCCGGCTCCTCGCCCGCGACCGCCGCGTCGCGCTGGCGCTTGAGGAGGGCGACCTGGAGGTAGGAGATCGGGTCCAGGTAGGCGTCGCGGATGCCGAACGTCTGCTTCAGCACGGGCTGCGCACCGAGGAGTTCGGACTCCCCGGTGACGCGCAGGACCTCGGCGACGGTGAGCGCGTGCTCGGCCTCGATGTCGGCGAAGACGTGCTTGAGCTCGTCGGGCACGAGCGTGTCGACGTAATGGCGGGCGATGCGCAGGTCGGTCTTGGCGAGCGTCATCTCGACGTTGGAGATGAAGTTGCGGAAGAAGTGCCAGTGCTCGTGCATCTCGTCGAGCACGGTGTCCAGGCCGGCCTCGCGCAGCGCCTTCAGACCGGAGCCGACGCCGAACCAGCCGGGCACGATCTGCCGCGACTGGGTCCAGCCGAAGACCCACGGGATGGCGCGCAGGCCGTCCAGCGAGACGCCCGAGCCGGGGCGCCGGGAGGGCCGCGAGCCCAGGTGCAGGTCGGCGAGCTGATCCACCGGAGTCGAGGCGAGGAAGTAGGAGGGCAGGTCCGGGTCCTCGACGAGCTTGCGGTAGGCGGCGTGGGCCGCGTCGCTCACCACCTCCATGGCGGCGTCCCAGCGGGCCAGCGCCTCGTCCGACTGGCGCGGGGCCGTGTGCAGGGCGGAGGCCTGCAGCGTCGCCGCGACGGTCAGTTCGAGGTTCTCCCTGGCCAGCGAAGGCACCAGGTACTTGTCGGAGATGACCTCGCCCTGCTCGGTCACCTTGATCTCGCCCTCCAGGGTGCCCCAGGGCTGGGCGAGGATCGCGTCGTGCGAGGGGCCGCCGCCGCGGCCGACGGTGCCGCCGCGGCCGTGGAAGAGGCGGAGCCGCACGCCGTAGCGGTGCGCGACGTCACGCAGCCTGCGCTGGGCGCGGTGGATCTCCCACTGACTCGTCGTGATGCCGCCGAACTTGGAGGAGTCGGAGTACCCGAGCATGACCTCCTGGACGTCGCCGCGCAGGGCGACGAGACGGCGGTAGGACGGGTCGGCCAGCATCTCGTCGAGGATGACGTCGGCGGCGCGCAGCTCGTCGGTGGTCTCCAGGAGCGGCACGATGCCGATCTTCGCCCAGCCCGCGTGCAGATCGATCAGGCCCGCCTCGCGCGCGAGGACGGCCGCGGCGAACACGTCGTCCGCGCCCTGGCACATCGAGATGATGTACGACTCGACGACCTCGGGCCCGAAGACCTCCAGGGCCTTCTTCACGGTGAGGAAGACACCGAGGGTCTTCTCGCCCGCGGCGTCCACCGGCGCCGGGGAAGGACCGAGCGGACGCCGCGAACGCAGCTCCTTGGCGAGCAGCTTCTGCCGGTACTCGCGCGGCATGTCGGCGTACCGCCAGGACTCCTCGCCGAGGCGGTCGAAGAGCTGGCCGAGGGCGTGGTGGTGGGCGTCCGCGTGCTCGCGTACGTCCATCGTCGCCAGCTGGAGGCCGAACGCCGCGAGCGTACGGATGGTGCGGTTCATCCGGCCCTCGGCGAAGAGGCCGCCCTTGTGCTCGCGCAGCGAGGTCTGGATGAGCGTGAGGTCGTGCAGGAGCTCGGCGGTGCCGAGGTAGTCGCGGCCCTCCTCGTGCGCGGTGCCCTTGGCCAGGCGCTCCTTGGTGTTCTCCAGCTTCTGCCGGACGCAGGTGGCCTTGAGGCGGTACGGCTCCTCGGCGTTGAGGCGCTTGTAGCGCGGGCTGATCTCCGGCAGCCGCTCCAGGTCGCACTGGAGGGAGGCCTTCAGCTCCTCCGTCGCGCCGGTGTAGCGGATGGAGTTGGAGAGGAAGCCGCGCAGCTCGTCGATCATGTCGAGCGCGTCGTTGATGCCGTGCTCGTGCTGGAGGATCAGGACGTCCCAGGTGACCTGCGGGGTCACGTTCGGGTTGCCGTCGCGGTCGCCGCCGATCCAGGTGCCGAAGCTGAGGGGCCGTGTGCCCTCGGGCAGCTCGACGCCGACGCGCTCCAGCTCGGCGGTGAGGTCCTCCAGGACGTCGCCGACGGCGCCGGCGTGCAGCTCGTCCAGGTAGTAGATGGCGTTGCGGGCCTCGTCCGCGGGCTCCGGGCGCACGACGCGGAGCTCGTCGGTCTGCCACACCAGGTCGATGTTCTCGGCCAGACGGACGTCGTGGCGGCGCCGGTCGGACTCGATGACCGGGGTCTCCAGGAGCTCGGCGACCCGGCGGAGCTTGTTGAGCACGGAGCGGCGCGCGGCCTCCGTGGGGTGCGCGGTGAAGACGGGCCGCACGTTCAGGTGCTGCACGGTCTGGCGCAGGTGCTCGGGGTCGGCGTCCTTGAGGCGGTCCGCGGTGCGGGCGAGGAGGCCGCCCTCGGCGGCGCGCTTGGCGCGCAGCTCGCGGCCGCGGTGGACCTGCTCGGTGACGTTCGCCAGATGGAAGTACGTGGAGAAGGCGCGGACCAGCTTGGCCGCGGTCTCCAGTTCCGTGCCGCCGAGCAGCTTGGCGGCGGCCTCACCGTCCTCGCGCGTCAGACGGCGGACCTTCTCGACCAGTTCGAGGAGCTCGGGGCCCTCTTGGCGTACGAGGGTCTCGCCGAGCAGATCGCCGAGGCGGCGGATGTCGGCGCGCAGCTCGGTGCTGGCGGTGCTGGTGGCCTGGCGGCCCTGGTCGTCGGCACTGCTCACAGGTGCGGCTCCTTGCAGTGTTTGAAGCACGTCTGGGAGGGGTCCCGGGGAAGGATCCGGGGGGAGATACAGAGCGGACCGCGCTGTCCGACCGTCTCCAAGGATAGGTGTCACTCAGGGCACGGAGCTCGCGGCCTCTTGCTGCCGGCCTCCTCGCTGCCATACTTACGTCGCCGTAGGTTACGGAACCGTAGGAAACACACGGTCCGCTCGCGCGCGCCCGCAGAAAACCCTCACTCTTCGACCCCACAGGGGACGTGCCCATGACGACAACTTCCGATGCGTACTCAGACACCGATGTGATCGAAGACGCTCCACGGGCGGCGGCGACCACCGCCGCCGCCACCACCGCCACCACCACCGTCGGCCCCGCCCCGGTGCCGTCCGCGACCCTGGGCGGCGAGCAGAAGCGGTCGCTGGAGCAGATCGCGCTGCTCCTGTTCATCACCGTCCCCTTCCTCGCCCTGGTGGCCGCGGTGCCGCTGGCCTGGGGCTGGGGGGTGAGCTGGCTGGACCTCGGCCTGCTCGTCTTCATGTACTTCCTGGGCTGCCACGGCATCACCATCGGCTTCCACCGCTACTTCACGCACGGCTCCTTCAAGGCGAAGCGGCCGCTGCGGATCGCGCTCGCGATCGCCGGTTCGATGGCGGTCGAGGGCCCCTTGGTCCGCTGGGTGGCCGACCACCGCAAGCACCACAAGTTCTCGGACGCCGAGGGTGACCCGCACTCGCCGTGGCGCTTCGGCGAAACCGTCCCCGCCCTGATGAAGGGCCTGTGGTGGGCGCACATCGGCTGGATGTTCGACGAGGAGCAGACGCCTCAGGAGAAGTACGCACCGGACCTGGTCAAGGACCCGGCGATCCGCCGGATCTCCCGGCAGTTCCTGCTCTGGACGATCGTTTCGCTGGCCGTCCCGCCGGTGGTCGGCGGTCTGGCGACGATGTCGTGGTGGGGGGCCTTCACCGGCTTCTTCTGGGGTTCCCTGGTCCGCGTCGCCCTGCTGCACCACGTCACGTGGTCGATCAACTCGATCTGCCACGCGGTCGGCAAGCGCCCCTTCAAGTCCCGTGACCGCTCGGGCAACGTGTGGTGGCTCGCGGTCCTGTCCTGCGGCGAGTCCTGGCACAACCTCCACCACGCCGACCCGACGTCCGCGCGGCACGGCGTGATGAAGGGCCAGGTCGACTCCTCCGCCCGGATCATCCGCTGGTGCGAGCGGCTCGGCTGGGCGTACGACGTGCGGTGGCCGTCGAAGTCGCGCATCGAGTCCCGCCGCGTCCCCCGCGCCGCCGACGCGGCATGATTGACGACGTGGCGACCGACTCCAGCAACTCCAGCCCCTCCAGCAAAGAGAAGCCCCGGCGCACCCGCCGGACCCGGATGACGGGTGCCGAGCGCCGGGAGCAGCTCCTCGACATCGGCCGCACGCTGTTCGCGGCCAAGGGGTTCGAGGGCACGTCGGTGGAGGAGATCGCGGCGAAGGCCGGGGTGTCCAAGCCTGTCGTGTACGAGCACTTCGGCGGCAAGGAAGGGCTGTACGCGGTGGTGGTCGACCGCGAGATGCGGGCGCTGCTCGACATGGTGACGGGGGCGCTGACCGCGGGGCACCCGCGGGAGCTCCTGGAGCAGGCCGCCTTCGCCCTCCTCGACTACATCGAGACGTACACGGACGGCTTCCGCATCCTGGTCCGCGACTCCCCGGTGGCCCAGTCCACGGGCACCTTCGCCTCGCTCATCTCCGACATCGCGACGCAGGTCGAGGACATCCTGGGCCAGGAGTTCAAGACCCGCGGCTTCGACCAGAAGCTCGCCCCCCTCTACGCCCAGGCCCTGGTCGGCATGGTCGCGCTGACGGGCCAGTGGTGGCTGGACGTCCGCAAGCCGAAGAAGGCGGAGGTCGCCGCGCACCTGGTCAACCTGGCCTGGCACGGCCTGGACGGCCTGGAACCGAAGCCGCGGCTGATAGGGCACAGGAAGAGTTGACCGCCCGGCGGCGCCTCAGTCGCCGGGGCTCGGCTCCAGGAACTCCAGGCGGTTGCCGACCGGGTCCTGCGAGTAGAAGCGCCGGTGCCCCGGCAGGTTCTCGTCCCAGGTGACCTCGGCACCGTGCGCGGCAAGGCGGTCCGCGTACGCCTCGATGTCCCGAACGAGCAGCCCGGGGTGGGCCTTCCTCGCGGGCCGGAAGTCTTCTTCCACGCCCAGGTGCAGCCGGACGGCCCCAGCCTCGAACCAGCAGCCCCCGCGCGCCGCGAGCACGGGCGGCTTCGGCGCCTCCGTCATGCCGAGCACCTCGACGTAGTACGCGCGCAGGGCGGGCTCGCTGCCGGGCGGGGCGGCCAGTTGTACGTGATCGACAGCCGCGAGCATCAGGCGTTCTCCCCCTTGCGGGCCACCGCGAACACCCGGCGGAACGGGAAGACCGTGCCGTGGGGCGTCGGCGGGTAGGCCTTGCGGAGCAGGTCCGCGTACTCCGTCAGGAACGTCTCCTTCGCCGCCGCGTCGTCCGCGAGCGCGGTGAGGACCGGGCGCAGACCCGTGCCCTTGACCCAGTCCAGGACGGGGTCCCGGCCCGTCAGGAGGTGCTGGTACGTCGTCTCCCACGCGTCCACCTCGCAGCCGAGGTCCGCGAGGCGCTCCAGATAGGCGCCCGGTGAGAGCACCGCGTCCGCGTGGCGCAGGAGGCCGCCCAGGCGGTCGCGCCAGCGGTCGGACTCGGACAGTTCCCGCATCAGGACGTGGCTCGGGGCGTCGAAGTTGCCCGGCACCTGGAAGGCGAACGCACCGCCCGGCACGAGGGCGGAGATCCACGCGGGGAAGGAGTCGGGGTGGCCCGGCACCCACTGCAGGGTCGCGTTGGAGAGGATCAGGTCGTACGTCGAAGGGGCCGGCGCCCAGGTCGCCGCGTCCGCCTCCGCGAAGTCCAGGCGGCCGCCGCCCGCGGTGGGCCCGGCCACCTCTTCCGCCCTGGCCAGCATCTGCGGGGAGTTGTCGAACCCGGTGATGTGCGCGGTGGGCCAGCGCTCGGCGAGGAGGCGCGTGACATTGCCGGGCCCGCAGCCGAGGTCTGCGACGCGGGGCGGGCGCCCCTCCCCGGCGGGCAGTTCGGGGACACGGGCGAGTAGATCCAGGAAGGGCCGGGCACGGTGGCCCTCATGGCGCAGATACTGACGCGGATCCCAGACGGCAGCGGACACGGTGGCCTCCTCGTGGAAATGTGGGCGCCACCCCATCCTCGACCGCAAGATATCTTGACGTCAAGAGACTTCATGTCGACAGACCCCCTACACTGATCGTCATGGAGGACGAGGTCGATCGGCTGGTCGCTGCGTGGCGCCGGGAGCGCCCGGACCTCGACGTGGAACCACTCGAGGTGCTCAGCCGTGTGAGCAGGCTCGCGCGGCACCTGGACCGGGCCCGCAGGCTCGCGTTCTCCGAGCACAATCTGGAGCCCTGGGAGTTCGACGTCCTGACGTCGCTGCGGCGCGCGGGCGCCCCCTATCAGCTCTCCCCCGGTCAGCTCCTGACCCAGACGCTCGTGACGTCCGGCACGATGACGAACCGCATCGACCGCCTCGCGAAGAAGGGCCTCGTCGAGCGGCTGCCCGACCCCAGCGACCGCCGCGGCGTGCTCGTGCGCCTCACCGCCGAAGGGCAGGACCGCGCGGACCAGGCCCTCGCGGGACTCCTTGAGCAGGAGCGGGCGATCCTCGCGGAGCTCTCCCGGGCCCAGCGGGGCGAACTGGCCGGGCTGCTACGCCAGTTGACCGCCCCGTTCGACAACATCCCCGGCTAGGTCGACCGGGCCGACGCCCGCGCGCCTGGCGAGCGCGACCGCCGCCAGTGTGGAGTGCACGCCCAGCTTTCCCAGCACGTTCTGCATGTGCGTACGCACCGTGTGCGGGGAGAGGAAGAGGCGCTCGGCGACCGCCTTGCGGCCCAGGCCCGCCACCATGCAGCGCAGGACCTCGCGCTCGCGCGGGGTCAGGGACTCCACGAGGCGCTCGGACTCCGTGCGGTGCTTGCGGGCCGCGGTCAGCTCGCGCAGGACGCCCGTGAGCAGGGCGGGCGGCAGGTGGGTCTCGTCCCGGAGCACTCCTCGTATGACCGTCAGGAGGCGGGAGAGCGAGCAGTCCTTGGCGACCCAGCCCGAGGCACCCGCCTGCAGTGCGAGGGCCGCGCGGCGCGGGTCGTCCTTCTCGGCGAGCACCACGGTGCGCACGGCGGGCTGGCCCGAGCGGACGCCCGCCACCAGGGAGATACCGTCGACGAGACCGTCGGCGTTGCCCTCCTGGACCGGGACGGCGGGGCGGGTGCCCTGCAGGGCGCTCGCGGTGCTGCCGAGGTCGGCGTCGACGAGCAGCACGTCGAATCTGCGCCCCTCGCCGACCGCCCGCTCCAGGCAGCGCAGCGCGGCGGGGCCGCTGCCGGCCGCGGACACGTCCACGTCGGGCTCGGCCGCCAGCGCGGCGGCCAGCGACTCGGCGAAGATGCGATGGTCGTCGACGACCAGGACTCGAATGCGGACCACAGAAACCCCCTTCCCCGCGCTCCCTCCTAGGAGCAGGGGATGTCCCCGTCGGAAGATCGCCGGAGAACGATTGGCGCAGGTACGGCGCCCGGAACGGGGGTCGCCGCAGGGGCACGGCCGCCGCCGTGCTCTGCTTGCCACCCCCACGCCGGGCGTCGTACCCGACTGTCTCGCCCCCTGATCAGCGCCGGCCCCCACCGGCACTGTCCTTCAGAGTAGGGCCGGACGCCGGGAGCGGAAGCTGATTTGCAGAACTGATTGGCCGGCGCGTTTATGGTGAGCCGTATGTTTCGTATTGAGACAGGAGTCGACAAGGAGCGGCTTGGTCTGCTTCGTTCGCGGCTGAGCGCGTCGAATACAGCGGCATCTCCCGAGCTCCGCGCCCTGCGCGGGACGGTCGACGACCAGGAAGTCCCGCTGGCGCTCTGGGCGTTGGACGGGGCGGGCGGCCTCGCGGCGGGGCTCGCCGCGCACACCTGGGCCCACTGGCTGCACGTGAACCACCTCTGGGTCGACGGCCGCCACCGCGGCGCGGGCCTCGGCTCGCGCCTCCTCGCCGAGGCGGAGCGCATGGCCCGCGAGGAGCGCGGCTGCCTCAACTCCCGTGTGGAGACCTGGGACTTCCAGGCCCCCGGCTTCTACCGCGGCCAGGGGTACGAGCTGGTGTGTGTGATCCCCGACTACCCCGAGGGCGTCAAGGAGTTCACCCTGACCAAGCGCCTGACCTAGGCGCGCTCCCGGAGGGCTCGGCACCCGGAGGACTCGGCACCCCCGAAGGACTCCGCGCCCCGAAGGCCTCAGCGCTCGCGGCGCGCGCCCGCCGAGGCCACCGCCGGGAACACGCGCGGCGCCGTGAAGCCCGCCGCCGCGAAGGCGTCCAGGACGGACTTCGTCACCGCGTCCGCGTCCGCCTCCTCCACCAGGACGACCGCGGAGCCGCCGAAGCCGCCGCCGGTCATCCGGGCGCCGAGCGCGCCGGCCTCGTTCGCGGAGCTCACCACCAGGTCCAGCTCCGGGCAGGAGATGCGCAGGTCGTCGCGGAGCGAGGCGTGGCCCTCGGTGAGGACGGGGCCGATGGCGCGGGCGTCACCGGCGTCCAGGAGCCCGATGACCCGCTCGACCCGGTGGTCGTCCGACACCACGTGACGCACGTACCTGCGGATCTTTTCGTCCGTCAACTTCTGCAGGGCGGCGGGGAGTTCGGCGTACCCGATGTCACGCAGATGCGAGACCCCGAGCGCCTGCGCACCCGCCTCGCACCCGGCGCGGCGCTCGGCGTAGGCGCCGTCGCCGAGCGCGTGCTTCACGCGGGTGTCGACGACCAGGAGCCGCAGCCCCTGCGCCGCCAGGTCGAAGGGCACCTGACGTATCGACAGGTCGCGGCAGTCCAGGTGCAGGGCGTGGCCCTCGGTGCAGCACGCCGACGCCGTCTGGTCCATCACACCGCAGGGGACGCCCACGAAGCCGTTCTCGGCGCGCTGGGCGAGGACAGCCAACCGGGGCCGGGTGAGCCCGAGTTCGTACAGGTCGTCGAGGGCGAGGGCGGTGACGACCTCCAGGGCCGCGGAGGACGAGAGGCCCGCGCCGGTCGGGACCGTCGACGCCAGGTGCAGATCGGCGCCGCCGATCGCGTGCCCGGCCTCCCGCAGCGCCCAGACGACCCCGGCCGGGTACGCGGCCCAGCCTCCGTCGGACAGCGGCGCGAGCTCGTCCACGTGCAGCTCGACGAGCGGGGCGTCGATGTCGGCGGAGTGCAGCCGCAGGACGCCGTCCGAGCGCCGGGCGACGGCGGCGACCGCGGTGTGCGGGAGAGCGAGGGGCATCACGAAGCCTTCGTTGAAGTCCGTGTACTCGCCGATGAGGTTGACCCGTCCGGGCGCCGACCAGACCCCGTCCGGCGCATACCCGTACAACTCCTCGAACTGTGCGGCGACTTCGGCGACCGACCCCATGAGCCCCTTGCCCTCCATGTGTTGTCCCTTGACCTGTGACCTGGGCCGTTGACCTGTGACCTAGGCCGTGCGCCGGGCGAACGCCCAGGCGTCGGCGACGATGCCCGCGAGGTCCGCGCGGGACGGGCGCCAGCCGAGCCTGTCGTGCGCGGTGGCGGCGGACGCGACCAGGACCGCCGGGTCGCCGCCGCGGCGCGGGGCCGTCACCTCGGGGATGGGGTGTCCGGTGACCTCGCGCACGGTCTCGATGACCTCGCGCACGGAGAAGCCGTTGCCGTTGCCGAGGTTGCAGATCAGGTGCTCGCCGGGGGTGGCGGCCGCGACCGCGAGGAGGTGGGCCTCGGCGAGGTCGGCGACGTGGATGTAGTCGCGTACGCAGGTGCCGTCCGGGGTCGGGTAGTCGTCGCCGAAGACGTTGATCGCCTCGCGGCGGCCCTGCGCGACCTGGAGGACCAGCGGGATCAGGTGCGACTCGGGGTCGTGGCGCTCGCCGAACTCCCCGTACGCGCCCGCGACGTTGAAGTAGCGCAGCGAGACGGCGGCCAGGCCGTGGGCGGCGGCCTCGCCGGTGATCATGTGGTCGACGGCGAGCTTGGAGGCGCCGTACGGCGAGGTGGGGGCGGTCGGGTCGGTCTCCGTGATGGGGGTGTTCACGGGCTCGCCGTACGTCGCGGCGGTCGAGGAGAAGACGAGCCTGCGCACGCCCGCCTCGCGCATCGCGGCGAGCAGCGCCATGGTGCCGCCGACGTTGTTGTCCCAGTACTTCTCGGGCTTCACGACGGACTCGCCGACCTGCGAGAAGGCGGCGAAGTGCAGGACCGCGTCGTAGGAGGAGTCCAGCCACTTGGCGGCGTCGCGGATGTCGCCCTCGATGAACGCGGCGCCGGCCGGGACGCCCTCGCGGAAGCCGGTCGAGAGGTTGTCGAGGACCGTCACCTCGTGCCCGGCCTCGATCAGATGCTGGGCCACCACGCTTCCGACATAGCCCGCTCCACCGGTGACCAGGTACTTACCGCTCATGAACTCGCTACCTCTCGCAGTCGCTGGGCCGCGGCTTCCGGCGGCACGTCGTTGATGAACACGCTCATGCCGGATTCGGAACCCGCGAGGAACTTCAGCTTGCCCGAAGTGCGGCGAATCGTGAAAAGTTCAAGGTGGAGGGCGAAATCATCACGATTGATCCCCTCATATCCCTCCAGCCCCTCCAACGCTCCGAAGGGCGCCTGATGCCAGGCGGCGATGTAGGGAGTGGGGCTCTCGGCCTCGCCTTCCCCTGAGCCGAAGATCCGGTCGAAGCGCCTCAAGAGTTCCAGATAGACCTGTGGGAACTCCGTGCGCGCCGCCTCGTCCAGCGCGAGCAGGTCGGGCACTCGGCGCTTGGGGTAGAGGTGCACCTCGTAGGGCCAGTGCGCCGCGTACGGCACGAAGGCCACCCAGTGCTCGCCCTCCAGGACGACCCGCTCACCGGCGCCCTCCTTCGCGACGATGTCGTCGAAGAGGTTGAGGCCGCCGGAGGACTCCTTGAACGCGGCGAGCGAGCGGAGCATCAGGGCCGTGCGCGGGGTGACGAACGGATAGGCGTAGATCTGCCCGTGCGGATGGCCGAGGCTCACGCCGATCTCGGCGCCGCGGTTCTCGAAGCAGAAGACCTGCTCCACCGAGGGCAGATGGGAGAGCTCGGCGGTGCGGTCGGTCCAGGCCTCAAGGACGAGGCCCGCCTGCTCGGGGGTGAGGTCCGCGAAGGACGCCGCGTGGTCGGAGGTGAAGCAGACCACCTCGCAGCGGCCGGCGTCACCGGCGAGCGAGGGGAAGCGGTTCTCGAAGACCACGACGTCGTACGAGGAGTCGGGGATCTCGCTCAGCCGGTCCCCGACGGAGGGGCACAGGGGGCACTCGTCGGCCGGCGGGTGGTAGGTGCGGCCCTGGCGGTGCGAGGCGATGGCCACGGAGTCGCCGAGGAGGGGGTCCCTGCGGATCTCCGAGGTGGTCGAGACGGGCCCGAGCGGACGCCGGTCGGCGGCCTCGCGGACGGCGTCGTCGCGCACGTCGTAGTAGATGAGCTCACGACCGTCGGCGAGACGGGTCGAGGTCTTCTTCACGTCCGGGGCTCCTCATCACCCACCCAACAGAACCGCACATAACAAATCACAAGCCAACAGCACAGTCAATGCCCGCGATCCCACCGCACTGCTCCCGCACTCCACCCGGGCCCCCGGAAGGCTCGATCACAATCAAACAAAGAACACCAACAGAACTGTTCAGTTATTGAAGCAGGGGGCGTAGGTTCCGGTCTGATCCGTTCGCGCAACGAAGCGAGTTCCTCCATGCAGTCCCCCACTCAAACCCTGGCCGAGGGGCTTCGGCTGCCCACCAACGGCCTCGACTACGCGATCCTCGCGATCTACTTCGCGGTGGTCCTCGGCATCGGATTCGCCGCCCGACGCTCCGTGAGGACGAGCCTCGACTTCTTCCTCTCAGGCCGCTCACTGCCCGCCTGGGTCACCGGTCTCGCCTTCGTCGCCGCGAACCTGGGCGCCACCGAGATCCTGGGCATGGCCGCCACCGGCGCGCAGTACGGCGTCGCGGTCGTCCACTGGTACTGGATCGGCGCCATCCCGGCGATGGTCTTCCTCGGCCTCGTGATGATGCCGTTCTACTACCGCAGCAAGGTCCGCTCCGTCCCGGAGTTCCTGCTCCAGCGGTTCGACAAGTCCGCGCATCTGCTCAGCTCGGCGCTCTTCGCCTTCGCGGCGATCCTCATCGCGGGCGTGAACCTCTACGCCCTCTCGATCGTCGTCGAGGCGCTGCTCGGCTGGCCGCAGTGGGTGGCGATCGTCGTCGCGGGCCTGTTCGTGCTCGCGTACATCACGATCGGCGGCCTCTCCTCGGCGATCTACAACGAGGTCCTGCAGTTCTTCGTGATCCTCGCCGCGCTCATCCCGATCTGCGTCATCGGCCTGAAGAAGGTCGGTGGCTGGGACGGACTCACCGGCTCCATCGAGAAGCAGCACGGCGAGAACTTCATGACCGCCTGGGGCGGCACCGGCATCGGTGACGCCAACCCGCTGGGCGCCAACTGGCTGACCATCATCCTCGGCCTCGGCTTCGTGCTCTCCTTCGGCTACTGGACGACCAACTTCGCCGAGGTGCAGCGCGCGCTCTCCGCGAAGAACCTGAGCGCCGCCCAGCGCACCCCGCTGATCGCCGCCTTCCCGAAGATCTTCATCGTCTTCCTGGTGATGATCCCGGGCCTGGTCGCCGCCGTCCTCGTCCCGAAGATCGGCACGGCGGGGTCGGGCCTGACGTACAACGACGCGATCCCTTATCTGATGCAGGAGTTGCTGCCCAACGGCGTCCTCGGCATCGCGGTCACCGGTCTGCTCGCCGCGTTCATGGCGGGCATGGCGGCGAACGTCTCGTCCTTCAACACCGTCTTCACGTACGACATCTGGGCCAAGTACGTGATCAAGGACCGCGAGGACGTCTATTACCTGCGGTTCGGGCGGCTCATCACGGCGATCGGCGTGCTCGCCTCGATCGGCACGGCGTTCATCGCGTCGAGCTTCTCGAACATCATGGGGTACCTGCAGACCCTGTTCTCCTTCTTCAACGTCCCGATGTTCGTGGTCTTCATCATCGGCATGTTCTGGAAGCGGGCCTCGATGAAGTCCGGTGTGTGGGGCCTGCTCGCGGGCACGACCGCCGCGATGGTGAACTACTTCTGGATCTACAAGCAGGGCGTCATCGACATCCCGACCGACCAGGGCGCCAACTTCGTCTCGGCGATCGTCGGCTTCGTCGCCGGTGCCGTGGTGATGGTCGTCGTCACGCTCTTCACCGCCCCCAAGCCGGAGGCCGAACTGGCCGGTCTGGTCTACGGAACGGCTTCGCCGGGTCTGGAGGGCGAGGACGACAAGGACGCGGCGGAGGGCGACGACGCGTGGTACCGCAGGCCCGCCCTGCTCGGCTGGGGCGCCATCGTACTCGCCGCCGCCTGCTACCTGCCCTACTCGCTCTAGCCCCGATCGGAGGACCGACACCATGTCCGAGCTGCACAACGAAGTCTCCGAGCTGGAGCGCAAGTCCGCGACAGCCGCCCGCCTCTTCGACATCCGGCGGATCATCGGCGGCCTGTTCGTCGTCTACGGCATCATCGTGACGATCGCCGGCATCACCGCGTCCGACGCCGACCTGAGGAAGGCCGAGGACATCAACATCAACCTCTGGACCGGCCTCGGCATGCTGGCCCTCGGCCTGTTCTTCCTGGGCTGGCTCTGGCTGCGCCCATCGGCCGCGCCCGCCGATGAGGCAGAGGACGACTGACCCACGAGTGGCCAATTCGCCCGTACGGGGCCCGAGTTCACTGCGGTGGCTCAGGCCCCGACGTCATGTCCGTGTTGTTGTTCGCGTAGGACGACGTCGGACGCTCGGCGCGCTCCAGGAGGCCCGTGCGCGCGGCGAGGGCGGCGGCCTCCAGGCGTGAGCCGACGCCCAGCTTCATCAGGACCCGCTGCACATGCGTGCGCGCCGTGCTCGGGGCTATCCCCATCCCGGCGGCGATCAGCCGGGTGTCCTCGCCGTCCGCGACCCGCACCAGGACCTCGACCTCGCGCGGCGTGAGCATCTGCAGGAGACGCTGGCCCTCGTCGTCGGGCTGCGCGGCCGGGTTGAGCAGCTCGCTGAAGGCGCCCTGCAGCAACTGGGGCGCGACGGCGGCCTCCCCGGCGCGCGCCTTCATGATGGCGCGCTCCACTCCTTCGATGCGCTCGTCATGGCGTACGTATCCGGACGCGCCGGAGGCGAAGGCCGCGGCGATCCCGCGCGGGTTCGGCACCGGGCCGAGCACCACGACCGCCACCTGCGGGCGCTCCCGCTTGATCTTCACGACCGGGTCGAACATGCCCGGCTCGGCCGGTGTGGCCGTGCCGAGGAGACAGACCTCGGGCGCTCTGCTGATGACCAGTTCCGCCGCGCCCGCGGCGGGCGCCGCCGCGGCGAGCACCCGGTGCCCGCGCAGCTTCAGCGCCGAGGCGAGCGCCTCGGCGAGCAGTCGGTGGTCGTCGACCACCATGAGCCGCACACCCATAGCAACCCCCCAGTTCCCCCAGGCCCCCCGGCCCTCCATCTCCCGGAAGCTACACGCTTGTTCGACGTTGCGCGCCCCCTACCGGCCAGAAGCGGCTCGGAATGCCGAAATCCCGTCTATTCAGGGGTGATGGGGAGCAGCAGGTGGTACAGATACGACGACGGCCGCCCCCTCGAGCTCCGAGGGGACGGCCGCCATGCGTGGACCTGCGGATACGGTGCCTACTTCGCGACGAAGCCGATCGCCACGTACTCCTTCTCGTCCTTCGAGTAGGGCTTGCTCAGCAGCTTCTTGCCGAGGAACAAGTGCCCGTTCCCGTAGAGGAGTTCGTTCGACTTCGGGACCATGCCGCTGATCGCGTCGGTGACCGCCTCGGAGCTCGGGGTCTCCAGGAGCTTGGTCTCCTTCATCGTCTTGCCGTCGAGCGAGACGATCTGGGCGCCCTTCTGGTAGCCGTGCGCCTTGTACGCGATGACGTTGCCGCCGTCCATGCGGACCGGGAAGATCTCGCCGTTGTCACCGGCGACCGCGCGGTCGCTGGTCGGCTTGCCCGTGGCCAGCGAGAAGGACACGATCTCGTTGGTGCGGTTGTAGCTCTCGCCGCTGCCGTCGTGCTGGCGGGTCGGGACGTAGAGCCGGTCGTTGCCGACGACGATGGCCCTGCAGTCGTTGACCATGTTGACGCCGCAGTCGTGGTCGTACTTGCCGTCCTCCAGGGAGATCTTGGAGCGCAGCTTGCCGTTGCTGCCGATGGCGAAGACGTCCGTGACGCCGGACGCGGTGATCTCGGTGGTGTCCTGGCCGAAGACGACCGGGTTCGTCGAGATGATCTTGGCGTTGTCGATGCCGTCGGCGAGCGGGTACGTCCACTTGTCGTCGCCGGTCTTCGGGTCCAGGAGCTGGACCTTGTACTGGTAGTCGCCGTACGAACCGCACTTGCGGACCGCGACCAGCTGGTCCCCGCCCGCGTAGCCGACGTCCTCGCACTTGCCGACCTTCGGCGACCACAGGGACTTGCCGGTGACGTCCCAGGCGGCGCCGCCGCTGGAGGTGCCCGCGCCCGCGGCGATCGTGGTGCCCGAGATGGTGACTTCCTTGAACGTCGCCTTCACGCCGTTGGCCTCGGCGCTCTCGGTCCAGAGCTTCTTGCCGGACTTGAGGTCAATCGCGGAGACGTTGGTGCACTGCTGGTAGTCACCCTTCTTGTTCCGCTTGGCCTCTTCGGTGACGACCGCGGCGATGCCGTCCTCGGTGACCTCGCGCGACATGGCGCAGGTCATGCCGGAGAGCGGGACCGTCCACTTCTTCTTGCCGGTGTCCGGGTCGTAGCCGTTCAGCTCGTTGATGCCCGCCTTGGCGTAGACGTCATCGGTCAGCACGGAGCCCGTGGCGGTCCAGATCTGGTCCTTGGGGATCTCCGGCTGGGGCAGCTGCATGAGGACCTTGGCCGTCGTGTTCGACGGGGCCTTCTCCTTGGCCGGGCCCTGCTCGGGCAGCGATTCGCCGCCCTTGCCGCCCTCTTCGCCGCCCTTGCCGCCCTTTCCGTCCTTCTCGCCGGAGCCCTGCGAGGTGGTCTTGGAGTCGTCGTCCTTCGTCGAGGCGTAGAAGACACCGCCGCCGACGATCAGCGCGATCGCGGCGACCGCCGCGATGATGATCGTCATCTGGCTGCTGATCTTCTTGCCGCCCCCGGCACCGGCCGCGGGCTGCGGCTGCATCGGCATGGTGGGCGGCTGCTGGTACCCCTGCTGGTACTGCGGCTGCGCGGGCTGCGTCGGGTAGCCGTAGCCCTGGGGGGCCTGCGGTGCCTGCGGGTAGCCGTAGTTGGGCTGGCCCGCCGGGGGTGCGGGCGGGGCCGCGGGAGGCGGCGTCTGCGGCGGCTGGCCGGGCGGGGCCGGAGGCTGCGCGGGCGGCGGCGTCTGCGGGGCCGGGGGCTGCTGGCCCGGGGCAGGCGGCTGCTGCGGGTAGCCGTACGACGGCTCCGGGGCCTTGCCGAAGCCGCCGGGCGGCGGGGACTGCGGGGCGCCGAAGCCGCCGGCCGGGGGCTCCTGGGGCGCGCCGAAGCCGCCCTGCGGGGGCTCGTTCGGGGGCTGCTGCGGTGGCTGGGGCGGCTGGGTCATGACGTCGTCTATTCCTTGGGGACGAGAGCGGTCGAGAGGGTCGTACTAAGCGGCGGGGCAGGTCACTTGCCGTAGGCGAGCATCAGCTTCGACTGGCCGGACGAGCTCATGATGCTGGTGGTCGAGATGTAGAAGCGCCCATCCACGTAGTCGACGTCCTTCGAGTAGAAGCCGCTCTCGATCTGCGAGGTGCCCTTCGGGTGCTGCAGGAGGGTCTTGGGCTTGTGCGAGCCCGACGTCGGGATGGAGACGACGCGGCCGCCGGAGTCGTACGACGGAGTGACGTACGCGATGATCGAGCCGCCCTCCATCTTCAGCGGCAGCATCGTTTCCTCCATCGGCGACTTGGTGCGCCAGGCCTCCTTGCCGGTGTCGAGGCTGATCGCGACGACCTCGTTGGCGCCGCTCTTCTCGTCGGTCGGCAGATAGAGGTTCTTGTCGTCGGACGTCACGCCCAGGCAGCCGCCCAGCTCACGACTGAGCACCGAAGTGTCGCACTGCGGCGCGAAGTTGTCGTCGATGCTGACCTCGGAGCGCGTCTTGTCGCTGTCCTCCTTCAGCACCGTGATGTTCCACTGCTTCTTTTCCGGGTTGCTGAGGTACACGATCGTCGGGCTGACGCCGTAGACCTTGCCGATGCGCCAGCCCTTGGGGAACTTCTTGGTCCACAGGGCGCGGCCGGTCTTCGGGTCGAGCTGCTGCAGCTCGTCGTGTTCGTTGTCCGTGCTCGCGCCGCAGGACAGGGCCATGATCAGCTTCTCGCCGCCGGCGAAGCCGTTGGGGAAGCAGGTGCCCTCTTCCTTCTTGTCCGCGACGTAGAGCTTCTTGCCGTCGCTCATCCGCAGCGCCGTGCCCGACTGGTCGCGGCCGACCATCAGGATGTCGCCGACGAGGACGAGGTGGGTCTGCAGCGCGAAGTCGAAGAGACCCTCCTCCTTGACCGGCTTGCCCCAGCCCCTGTCACCCGTCGCCAGGTCGACGACCTGGAGCTGGTTGCACTTGGCGTTGGACTTGGTGCCTTCCTTGTACGCCACGACGATCTTGCCGTCGTCGGTGGCCGTCTTGGTGGCGGCACAGATCTTCTGCGGGAAGGTGATGGCCTTCCACGCGGTCTTGCCGGTCGTGACGTTGTAGGCCAGGAGCTGCTTGTACGCGGCCTTGACCACGATGTCGTCCTTGACCCACATGCCCGGGGCGTCGCCGCCGGAGCCGGGGACCTTCGGCGCCTCCTTGTACCAGAGCACCTTGGCCTCGCCGGCCTGGCGGCCCTCGTTGAGGTCTTCCTTGCCGTCGTAGCCGTCGCCGCTGCCGTCGCCCGGGTTGACCGGGGCGGAGGCGCTGGGCTTGGGGTCCTTGTTCTTCGCCTCGGACTTCTTCTTGCCCTCGTCGTCACCGCCGCCGACGACGGCCCAGGTGACACCGCCCGCGACGAGCAGCGCGGCCACGGCCGCGGCGCCGATCACCAGCATCTTGTTGCGCTTGCCGCTGCCGCCTCCGCTCGCGCCGGGGCCCGCGGGGAACTGCGGCTGCGTGGGCGGCTGCTGCTGGTAGCCGTACTGCGGCTGGCCGCCGTAGGGGCCGGGCTGCTGCGGCTGGGCGTAGGGGCCCGGCTGCTGCGGCTGGGTCGGCTGCGCGTACGGGTTGTCGGACGCGGGCGGCGGGGTCTGCGGGTAGCCGTAACCGGGCTGGGGCTGCCCCGGCTGCGGGGCGGCGGGCGGCGGGGCCTGCGGCGGCTGACCCGGCTGCTGCGGTGGCTGACCCGGTGGCTGCGGCGCTCCCGCGTTCCGTGGATCCTGCGGAGCTCCGTGGCCGCCGTGCGGCGGCTGGTTGGGCGGCTGAGTCATCAGCGCTTCCCCCTTCACTGATTTTCGGCACGCCAAGTGGTGCTCTCAGGTCAGCCTTTCTATCACCCTGACCCCGTACCACACGGGGCCGGTCCTTCCCCTGTTCCCAAGGGAGGACCGGCCCGTGATGCGTCCGTTACGCGAGCTCCACGGGAGCTCTACGCGTCCTCCGCCAGCTCCAGCCAGCGCATTTCCAACTCCTCGCGCTCCCCGATCAGTTCACGGAGTTCGGCGTCCAGTTTGGCCACCTTTTCGAAGTCCGTGGCGTTATCGGCGATTTGGGCGTGGAGCTTGGCCTCCTTGTCGGAGACCTTGTCCAGCTGCCGCTCGATCTTCTGCAGTTCCTTCTTGGCGGCGCGCGCGTCGGCGGCGGAGACGGTCTTCGCCGCGGCGTCCTGCACGGGCGCGGCCGCGGGCACCGACGCGGTGGTGGCGGCCTCGGCCATCCGCTGCCGCCGCTCCAGGTACTCGTCGATGCCGCGCGGCAGCATCCGCATCGTGGCGTCACCCAGAAGCGCGAACACCTTGTCCGTCGTCCGCTCCACGAAGAACCGGTCGTGGGAGATCACGACCATCGAGCCGGGCCACCCGTCGAGCACGTCCTCCAGCTGGGTCAGCGTCTCGATGTCGAGGTCGTTGGTCGGCTCGTCGAGGAAGAGGACGTTCGGCTCGTCCATCAACAGGCGCAGCAGCTGCAGCCTGCGCCGCTCACCACCGGACAGGTCGCCGACCGGCGTCCACTGCTTCTCCTTGTTGAACCCGAACGTCTCGCAGAGCTGCCCCGCGGTCATCTCCCGGCCCTTGCCGAGGTCGACGCGCTCGCGGACCTGCTGCACGGCCTCCAGGACCCGCAGCGTCGGCTTCAGCTCGGCGACCTCCTGCGAGAGGTAGGCCAGCTTCACGGTCTTGCCGACGACGATCTTCCCGGCCGCGGGCTGCACGTCGCCCTCGCTGCGCGCCGCCTCGGCCATGGCACGCAGGAGCGAGGTCTTGCCCGCGCCGTTCACGCCGACCAGGCCGATGCGGTCGCCGGGGCCGAGCTGCCAGGTCAGGTGCTTGAGCAGCATCTTGGGCCCGGCCTGGACGGACACGTCCTCCAGGTCGAAGACCGTCTTGCCGAGCCGGGTCGTCGCGAACTTCATCAGCTCGCTGGTGTCCCGCGGCGGCGGCACGTCGGCGATCAGTTCGTTGGCGGCCTCGATGCGGAACTTCGGCTTGCTGGTGCGGGCGGGGGCGCCGCGCCGCAGCCAGGCCAGCTCCTTGCGCATGAGGTTCTGCCGCTTGGTCTCCTCGGTGGCCGCGATGCGCTCGCGCTCGGCACGCGCGAAGACGTAGTCCGAGTACCCGCCCTCGTACTCGAAGACGGACCCTCGCTGTACGTCCCACATGCGGGTGCACACCTGGTCCAGGAACCAGCGGTCGTGCGTCACGCAGACGAGCGCGGAGCGCCGCGCCCGCAGGTGGCCGGCCAGCCACGAGATGCCCTCGACGTCCAGGTGGTTGGTCGGCTCGTCGAGCACGATCAGGTCCTGCTCGGCGATGAGCAGCTTGGCCAGCGCGATGCGGCGCCGCTCACCACCGGAGAGCGGGCCGATGACGGTGTCGAGGCCCTGCGGGAAGCCGGGCAGGTCGAGCCCGCCGAACAGCCCGGTGAGGACGTCCCTGATCTTGGCGCTGCCCGCCCACTCGTGGTCGGCGAGATCGCCGATGACCTCGTGCCGGACGGTGGCCTCGGGGTCCAGGGAGTCGTGCTGGGTCAGCACGCCGAGCCGCAGCCCGCCGTTGTGCGTGACCCGCCCGGTGTCGGCCTCCTCCAGCTTGGCGAGCATCCGGATCAGGGTGGTCTTCCCGTCGCCGTTGCGCCCCACGACGCCGATCCGATCCCCCTCGGACACGCCGAGTGAGACGCCGTCGAGCAGGGCACGGGTGCCGTACACCTTGCTGACTGCCTCGACATTGACCAGATTGACGGCCATTTCACTCCTGACAGGGGGGATGGATCGACCCTCAAGCGTAGTCGCCTGCGCGGGTGACCCCTCGGCGGTGGGTGCGCCCGCGGCCCGCGCGCTCCACGAGCAGCCATCCCGCCAACGCCATCCCCACCGCGACCGGCGCCGTCACGTGCACCGCGATCAGCAGGGCGGTACGTCCCTCCAGGAGCCCGCCGAAGCCGACCATCGACAGGCCGAGCACGCCGAAGAGGCAGAGCGTGACGCCGACCGCGGCCGCCGGGCCCGACACCGAGCCGCCGCCCTGCCCGGTCTCCCGCGCCGCCCCCGGCCGTTCGAAGCGGCGGAAGGCCGCGACGAGCATGGCGGTGAGCGCGGCGGCCGCCGCCATCCGCGGCGGCACCTGCGCCCACCAGGCCGCCGACGCGGGCTCCGGCAGCGGGACGTCGAGGGCGAGCAGCATCCCGTACACCCCGAGCATCGCGGTGAGGTGCCACAGGAACGCCGTCATGGAGATGCCGTTGGCCGCCACCACGCCACGCCACACCCGCGGCCGGGCAAGCCACCGCGTCGCGGGGGCGCGCAGCAGCTCGACCGCGCCGACCAGCCACAGGCCGTGGCAGAGCAGGGCGAAGGTGGGCGGCGCCATGTTCGAGACGCGCTCGCCGGGCATCCCGACCATGGAGAGGGGGTACGGGCCGAGAGCCACGAGCAGCGAGACCCCCGCGAGCCCCGCGCCCGCCAGGACGTACGGCATCCGCACCCGCAGCCGCCCGTCCGCGCGCAGGAAGCCCAGCTGGTGCACCGCGAGCCACACGAAGGCGAAGTTCAGGAACTCCACGTACGGCACGCCGAACGCGAAGCGCGCCAGGTCCACGGCGCCCGCGGCCGCCACGAGCGCGCCGAACGCGCCCCACCCCCAGCGCTCGTGCAGCCGCAGCAGCGGCGGTGTGAAGGCGACCATCGCCAGATAGATGCCGATGAACCAGAGCGGCTGGGCGACGAGCCGCAGCGCGACATCGAGCAACCCGCCGCCCTGCCCGCCGAGTTGGAGGATCAAGGCACCCGCACCCCACACCCCTATGAACACCATGGTGGGCCGCAGCAGCCGCTGGAGCCGCGCCCGCAGGAAGGCCGAGTACACGGGGCGCCCCTCGGACCTGCGGCTGAGGGAGCGGTAGGAGAGCGCGTGCGAGAAGCCGCCGACGAAGAAGAAGACGGGCATGATCTGCAGCGCCCACGTGAGGAGTTGGAGCTCGGGGACAACGGCGAGGAGGTTGCCGACCTCCGCACCGCCGTCGTCGCCGACGGTCACGGCGGCCATCAGCCAGTGCCCGAGCACGACCGTGCCGAGCGAGGCGACCCGCAGCAGGTCGATGTACCGGTCACGCCCGGAGGGCGTCTGCTCGGCCAGTTCGCGAACGCTTGATCCCATGTACGTACGGTCGCGCGCCGCCCCGCCGCGGCGTCAGCGCCCGCGTACTCAGATCCGCGGCTGAGTACCTAGAGCAGCATGGCGCCCGGAGCGGGAGATTCCGCGACGCGTGCCGCTCGGCAGGTGCCGGACGCGAGGAGCGCGTCCGCCACGCGCCGCGCGGAGGCGGCGTCCGCCGTGAGGAACGCGGTCGTCGGCCCGGACCCGGAGACCAGCGAGGCGAGCGCGCCCGCTTCGGTTCCGGTGGCGAGGGTGTCGCGCAGCGAGGGAAAGAGCGAGAGGGCGGCGGGCTGCAGGTCGTTGGAGACCGTGGCGGCAAGCGCCTCGACGTCGCCGTCGCGCAGGGCGGCGAGCAGGGCGGGGGACGCCTCGGGGGCGGGCGCGACGGGCGTGAGCCGGTCGAACTCGCGGTACACGGCGGGCGTGGAGAGCCCTCCGTCGGCGACGGCGAACACCCAGTGGAAGGCGCCCCCGACGTCCAGCGGCTCCAGCTTCTCGCCCCGCCCGGTGCCGAGCGCGGCGCCGCCGACCAGGCTGAACGGCACGTCGCTGCCCAACTCGGCGCAGATGTCGAGCAGTTCGCCATGCGAGGCCCCGGTCCCCCACAGCGCGTCGCACGCCACGAGCGCGCCGGCGCCGTCGGCACTGCCGCCCGCCATGCCGCCCGCGACGGGAATGTCCTTGGCGATGTGGAGGTGCACGTCGGGAGCGATGCCGTACCGCGCGCCGAGCAGCTCGGCGGCCCGAGCGGCGAGGTTCGTACGGTCGAGAGGCACCTGGTCGGCACCCGGCCCCTCGCACGTCACCGTCAGCTCGTCGGCGGCGGTGACCGTGACCTCGTCGTAGAGCCCGACGGCGAGGAAGACGTTGGCGAGGTCGTGGAACCCGTCGGCGCGGGCGGCGCCCACCGCCAACCGCACATTGACCTTCGCGGGAACCCGCACCGTCACGCTCGCGCTCACGCGCCGGCCTCCTTGTGCTCGGCGATGCGGGCGAACTCCTCCACGGTCAGGGCCTCGCCGCGCGCCTGGGGCGAGACCCCGGCGGCGACCAGGGCGGCCTCGGCCGCGGCGGCGGACCCGGCCCACCCCGACAGCGCGGCCCGCAGGGTCTTCCTGCGCTGCGCGAAGGCGGCGTCGACGACGGCGAAGACTTCCTTCTTCGAGGCACTGGTCTTGACCGGTTCCTCGCGCCGCACCAGCGAGACGAGCCCCGAGTCGACGTTCGGCGCGGGCCAGAAGACGTTCCGCCCGATGGATCCCGCGCGCTTCACATCCGCGTACCAGGCGGCCTTCACGGACGGCACCCCGTACACCCGGGAGCCGGGTCCGGCGGCGAGCCGGTCGGCGACCTCGGCCTGCACCATCACGAGGGTGCGCTCGATGGTCGGGAAGGTGTCGAGCATGTGCAGCAGGACGGGAACCGCCACGTTGTACGGAAGATTCGCGACGAGGGCGGTGGGCGCGGGCCCGGGGAGCTCGCTCACGAGCATGGCGTCGCTGTGCACGAGTCCGAAGGAGCCGGCCTTCCCCGGCAGGCGGGCCTCGACGGTCGCGGGCAGAGCCGCGGCGAGGACGTCGTCGATCTCGACCGCGGTGACGTGCGACGCGGTCTCCAGCAGGGCCAGGGTCAGGGACCCGAGGCCAGGCCCCACCTCGACGACGACGTCGTCCGGGCGGACCTCGGCGGTGCGGACGATGCGCCGTACGGTGTTGGCGTCGATGACGAAGTTCTGACCGCGCTGCTTGGTCGGGCGTACGCCCAGGGCAGCGGCCAGCTCGCGGATGTCGGCGGGGCCGAGGAGGGCGCCGTGCTCAGTGCTCACCGCACCAGGTTACGGGGCCTGGAGTGGACCCCTGGTTACTCGGTGCTCGGCGGTATCCCCTGTTCCGCCGCTGCGCGGCGGCCGTCTCCCACCCACCCGCCCGTTCACCCGGCAGCAGACTAGTGCGAGTAGGAGCAGCGGGCGGGCGGGAGAGCAGGCCCGCGCGGGCAGCGGGCGGGGGGACAGCAGACTCCTGCGGGCAGCGGGCAGGGGGGGGACAGCAGGCTCGCGCGGGCAGCGGGCGGGGGGGGGGACAGCGGGCCCGCGCGGGCAGCGGGCAGGGGGGACAGCAGGCTCGCGCGGGCAGCGGGCGGGCGGGAGAAGTGATGGGTTCGGTCTCAGCTCCTACCCGTGCAAACGCCGGCCGCAGTGCGGCCACGGGCTCGCGCCTCGCTGGACGTACAGCTTCTTCGCGCGGAAGGTCTGCTCCGCCGCCGGGGCGTCCTGCGGGCGGCCCGAGCCGCCCAGGCCCTGCCACGTCCGGGTGTCGAACTGGTACAGGCCGCCGTACGTCCCCGAGCCGTCCACCGCGTTCGGCCGCCCGCCCGACTCGCAGTGCGCCAGCGAACCCCAGTCGAGCCCGTCCGCCCCCGCCACCGACGTGGGCATCTGCTTCGTGCCGACCCTCACGACCTGCTTCCGCGGCTCCCGCACCACCTCGGACCTGATCCGCCGCGGCTTCTGCTTCACGCCGTTGACGGTCCGCAGCGCGTACGTGACGCGCCGCACACCTTGCTGCCCCGCCTGCACCACGACCTCCGTGCCGCGGAACAGCGACGCGTCCTCGGTCTTCTCCACGTCGAAGGCGATCGGCTCCTCCCGCACCTCCTTCGTCCCGGTGACCCGCATGACGGTGACGGTCTGTCCGTCGCGCGGAAAGCTGCCGAGGGCGACCGAGGTCGTGTCCTGCCCCCGCAGCGTCACCCCGGACTCCGCGACGGCCTCCCGCACGGTCGCCGCGTTCGTGCGGATGGTCCGCTCCCTGCCGTCCGCCATGATCCTGACGGTCCGCTCCGTACGGACGTTCAGATCGAGCCCGTCCCGGTCGATCCGCCGGCTGCGCGAGGCCGACAGATGGGCGCCCTCCGCCCGCACCCCGAGCTGCCGCAGCGCCCCGTCCACGGTGCGGGCGGTGGTCCACACCTTGCGCCGCTCCCCGTCGAGGGTGAGGTGGACGGGCCTGCCGTAGCGGACGGCGATCTCGTCGCCGCTGGCCAGGACGGTCCCGGCCGCGGGCGCCACGATGTCGTGGGTGCCGACGTCCACGCCCTCGTCGGCGAGGAGCTCGCCCACGTCGTCGGCGAAGGTGTGCAGCGTGCGCGGCTTGCCGTCGACGATGAGCTGCACGGCCTTGTCGTTGGCGACGAACGCGGAGGTGCCGCCCGCGAGGAAGGCGACGACGAGGGCCTGCGGCAGCAGCCGCCGCATCGCGTCGGGCCGCTCGGCACCCGCCGCCCCGTCCACCCGGGACGAGGTCTTCCTGCGCCGCGCGGCCCGCCGCGCCTCGGCCCGTCCACCGGAACGCGGCCCGGCGGACGCGGCGGACGCGGAGGCGGGCGACTGCCGGGGAAACCGCGCTTCGGCGGCTTCCGACGCGGCGCCCGAAACGGCTTCCGACGCGGCTCCCGGGGTGGCTCCCGAGGCGGCCTCCGCGACCGCCTCGTACGCGGGCCGATACGTGTCCTCGTACGCAGCCTCGTACGAGGACCCGCCTCCGTACGCCGACGAACCCTCGTACGACGCCGAGGCCCCGTACGACGACCCCCCGTACCCACCGGCCCCGCCCTGGTACGACGACGCACCCGGCCACCCCTCATAGGGCGTCTCGTACGCCCCATAAGACGTCTCGTACGTCTCGTACTGCGAATTGCTCACGACGACGCTCCAGGGTTCCGGTCCGGGCGGACAGAACCTAGCGGAGCTCTCGTCACTCTCCAAAGCGGCATGGCTACGCTGTGTCGCTGCGTTGCCCTGGACTGTGCCCCTGAACTGGACCGGTGTCGTTATCCGTCAGTAATCAAAGGCGCGCGCCGTGTTGACGGAGACCGCCTCCGCCATGGCGTCCTCGCCGATGCCACGGACCTCGGCCATGGCCCGCACCGTGACCGGAATGAGATACGGCGCGTTGGGCCGTCCGCGGTAGGGCGCGGGGGTGAGGAACGGCGCGTCCGTCTCCACCAGGACGAGTTCGAGGGGCGCGACGGCCAGCGCGTCCCGCAGCCCCTGCGCGTTCTTGAAGGTGACGTTGCCGGCGAAGGACATGAAGTACCCGTGCTCCGCGCATACTTCCGCCATCGCCGCGTCACCGGAGTAGCAGTGGAAGACGGTGCGCTCGGGGGCGCCCTCCTCCTTCAGGACCCGCAGCACGTCCTCGTGCGCCTCACGATCGTGGATGACCAGGGCCTTGCCGTGCCGCTTGGCGATCTCGATGTGGGCGCGGAAGGACCGCTCCTGGGCGGCCATGCCGTCGGGCCCGGTGCGGAAGTAGTCGAGGCCCGTCTCGCCCACGCCCCTGACGTGCGGCAACGCGGCGAGATGGTCGATCTCGGCGAGCGCCTCGTCGAGCGCGGCGTCACCGCCCGCCTCGCGCGCGCCCTGCCGCGACCAGCCATCGGGATCGCCGTGCACGATCCGCGGCGCCTCGTTGGGGTGAAGCGCGACCGCGGCGTGGACGCTCTCGTACGACGCGGCCGTCTGCGCGGCCCACTGCGAGCCGCGCACGTCGCAGCCCACCTGCACGACGGTCGTCACACCGACGGACGCGGCCTTGGCGAGGCCCTCCTCCACGGTGCCCGACTGCATGTCGAGGTGGGTGTGCGAGTCGGCGACCGGTACCCGCAGAGGTTCGGGGAGCGGCGGCGCAGCGTCTTTGTCAGCCATGCCGCGATCCTACGAAGACCCCCGCGGGGCGTCTCACCCCGCCTTGCGGTGGAAGACGTGCAGCAGGTCCGAGAGGTGCCAGTGGTGGGGGTGCTCCTCCTTGGCCGCCGTGCCGCCCGGCTCTCCCTCGTCCTGTGCCGGCTTGGTCCCGCCCCGCGAGGACGGCACCCGCTCGTGCTGCCGACGCATCATGTCGAGCACCGACGACACCTGCCCTGCCCGCATGATCCGCACGACATGGCCACCGCAGTTCAGGCACGTGGGGCGGGTCAGCGGTGACGGCACGTGCCGGCCGTCCGCCAGGTACATCACGAATTCCTGACCCGACGCGTCCACGTGGTGCTCGATCTCGTACGACTGCTCCCAGCCGTGCCCGCACCGCATGCAGGCGAAGGCGTACGACTCGTGAACGACGCTGATCGCCGTCGTGGTGTGGCCGGTGTCTGCGATCTCACTCATGCCAGCTGCTCCTCTTGCCCGAGGGACAAGCACTACCGGGGTTCGGGGGTTCGTCCCGGACCGGAAGCGTGGGGACGGGTGCGTCCCTTCAACCAGTGGACGCCTTTCCCGGAGCGAGCGCATCAGTCCTGTCGAGCATTGGAGCCGATTTGGCCTTTCCTTAGGAAAGAGGCCTGGTGCGCGGCCCGCGCTTTGCCTTTCACGATAGTCCTTTGCCCTCCGATGGGCTGCCCCGATCCGCATTCTTTGCCGCCACGACGGCATCGAAGACCTCGCGTTTGGGAAGGCCCGCCTCCGCCGCGACCGCGGCAATGGCCTCCTTGCGCCGCTCGCCCGCCTCCTCGCGCACCCGCACCCTGCGCACCAGCTCGTCGGGGCCCAGTTCCGCGGCGCTCTTCTCGGGGGCGCCCTCGACGACGACGGTGATCTCGCCGCGCACGCCGTCGGCCGCCCACTCGGCGAGCTCCTTCAGCGAACCGCGCTTGACCTCCTCGTACGTCTTGGTGAGCTCGCGGCAGACCGCGGCCCTGCGCTCCTCGCCGAACGCCTCGGCCATCGCGGCGAGCGTGTCGTCGATGCGGTGCGGGGCCTCGAAGTAGACGAGCGTCCTGCGGTCCTCCGCGACCTCCTTCAGGCGCGAGAGCCGCTCGCCCGCCTTGCGCGGCAGGAACCCCTCGAAGCAGAAGCGGTCGACGGGCAGCCCCGAAAGGGCGAGGGCGGTGAGCACCGCGGAGGGGCCCGGCACCGCGGTGACGCGCACGTCGCGCTCCACGGCGGCCGCGACCAGGCGGTAGCCGGGGTCGGACACCGACGGCATGCCCGCGTCGGTCACGAGCAGCACGCGCGCGCCGCCGACCAGGGCCTCGACGAGCTCGGGCGTGCGCGCCGATTCGTTGCCCTCGAAGTACGAGACGACCCGGCCGCCCACCTGCACGCCGAGGGCCTGGGTGAGCCTGCGAAGGCGCCGGGTGTCCTCGGCGGCGACGACGTCGGCCGACGCCAGCTCGGCGGCGAGCCGCGGCGGTGCGTCGGCGACATCACCGATGGGGGTGCCCGCGAGGACCAGGGTTCCGGGGGAATCAGCGCTTCCTGTCACGGATCCATCCTCGCAGGGCCCACGGGCGGGACTCGCACAGTCTGGTTCCCTACGATGGCGCGGTGACCAGTACCGCGTCTTCCCCGGACACCCGCCAGGGCCCGCCGGCCGAGGAGCAGCAGCCCTCCTGGCAGGGGCGGCTGCGCCGATTCGGCTACGTGGCGCGGCCCAGAGAGGACGTCACGGCACGCCTCGTCCCTCCGTACACGGAGCCGAGCCCCCGTCTGTGGATGACGCTCGGTCTGTCCAAGCCCGCCGCCGACCAGGTGGTGCGCTGGTCCGGCTGGGTCGGTCCACTGCTGATCGCGCTGGTCGCCGGTCTCACCCGGTTCTGGAATCTCGGCAGTCCCAAGGCCGTGATATTCGACGAGACGTACTACGCGAAGGACGCCTGGGCCCTCATCCACCGCGGCTTCGAGGTCAACTGGCCGGAGAAGATCAACGACGACGTCCTGCGCCAGGGCAGCGACATCGCGATCCCGCACGACGCGGCGTACGTGGTGCACCCGCCGATCGGCAAGTACGTGATCGGGATCGGCGAGTGGCTGTTCGGCTTCGACCCGTTCGGCTGGCGGTTCATGACGGCGGTGCTCGGCACGCTGTCGGTCCTGATGCTGTGCCGGATCGGGCGGCGGCTCTTCCGCTCCACGTTCCTGGGGTGCCTCGCGGGCGCGCTGCTCACGGTGGACGGCCTGCACTTCGTGATGAGCAGGACCGCGCTGCTCGACCAGGTCCTGATGTTCTTCGTGCTCGCCGCCTTCGGGTGCTTCCTGATCGACCGGGACAAGGCGCGCGCGCGGCTCGCGGCCGCCCTGCCCACCGACGAGGACGGGCGCGTACGCCCGGACGCGTACGTCGCCGAGACGGTGCGCCTGGGGTGGCGGCCGTGGCGGTGGGCGGCCGGTCTCTGCCTGGGCCTCGCCTTCGGGACCAAGTGGAACGGCCTGTACGTCATGGTCTTCTTCTGCTTGATGACCGTCTTCTGGGACGTCGGCGCGCGCCGGGTGGCCGGGGCGGTGCGGCCCTACCGCGCGGTCCTGAAGCGGGACGTGCTCCCGGCGTTCGTGTCGACGGTGCCGGTGGCCGTCACCGTGTACGTGGTGTCCTGGCTCGGCTGGATCCTCTCGCCGACGGACGGCACCGGCGGCTACTACCGCAACTGGGCGGCGACCGACGGGCAGGGCGGCAACTGGACCTGGCTGCCGGACTGGGTGCGCAGCCTGTGGCACTACGAGCACGCGGTCTACGAGTTCCACGTCGGCCTGTCATCGCCGCACACCTACCAGTCCAACCCGTGGAGCTGGATCGTCGACGGCCGCCCCGTCTCGTACTTCTACGAGTCGCCGCTGCCCGGCAAGGACGGCTGCCCGGCCGGCACCACGGAGAAGTGCGCCCGCGAGGTCCTCGCGCTCGGCACCCCGATGCTGTGGTGGGCGGCGGCCTTCGCGCTCCTGTACGTCCTGTGGCGGTGGGTGTTCCGGCGCGACTGGCGGGCGGGCGCTGTCGTGTGCGGGGTCGTGGCGGGCTATCTGCCCTGGTTCTTCTACCAGGAGCGGACGATCTTCTACTTCTACGCGGTCGTCTTCGTCCCGTTCCTGTGTCTCGCCCTCGCGATGATGATCGGCGCGATCCTGGGGCCGCCGGGATCGAGCGAGCGGCGCCGTGTCGTGGGCGCCGCGGGTTCGGGCGTACTCGTTCTCCTCATCGTCTGGAATTTCATCTACTTCTGGCCGATCCACACGGGCACCGCGATCCCGATCGATTCCTGGCGGTCGCGAATGTGGCTGGATACGTGGGTGTGATTCGTGGATGTAATACATCCCACGGACACCTTCGGATAACGGCAGGCCCACGCGTCACTCCACCCCCTTAGGGTTCTGGGCGAACAACCTTCCCGAATGCATTCGGGAAGGCTCCTGGGGAGGGGAGCGCGTCATGCGCAAAGGAGTAAAGGCCGCATTGGTCGGCGGGGTCTTCACCGTCATGGTGGGGGGCGCCGGATACGGCGCGTACAACCTGGTGAACGGCGTCACCGGAGGCGGCGGTTCGGCGGGCGACGGGCCCACGGCCGTGAAGACGGGACCGCCCACGAGCGGCGAGGTCGAGGAGACCGCGCGGAAGTTCCTCGCGGCATGGGCCGACGGCGACGCCCGGCAGGCCGCCGCGTACACGGACAACGCGGAGGCGGCCTCGCTCGCCCTGGCCGGCTACCGCGAGGAAGCGCACCTGACGAAGGTGAAGCTCACGCCGAAGAAGGCGTCCGGCGCCCGTGTGCCGTTCTCCGTGTCGGCGACGGTGTCGTACAAGGGCAGGAGCAAGCCCCTCGCATACGACTCCGAACTCACCGTCGTGCGGGGCAGGACGACCGGCCGCGCGCTCGTCGACTGGCGCCCCACCGTCGTGCACCCCTCCCTGGAGAAGGGCGACACCCTGGTGACGGGCGAGGCCGCGGCGCCGCCCATCCAGGCCGTCGACCGCGCGGGCACGGTCCTGACCAAGAAGGACTACCCCTCGCTCGGCCCGATCCTGGACCAGCTGCGGGCGAAGTACGGCGACACTGCGGGCGGGACGCCGGGCGTGGAGCTGTATGTCCGGCACGAGAACTCCGAGGACACGGCCGCGGGCACCCGCACGCTGCTCACCCTCGCCAAGGGCAAGCCCGGCAAGCTGCGCACGACGCTCAGCGCGGGCGTGCAGAAGGCCGCCGAGCGGGCCGTCCTGCGCAACGACGACTCGTCCGTGGTGGCGGTGAAGCCGAGCACCGGCGAGATCCTCGCGGTCGCCAACAACCGTGAGGACGCGTTCAACGCGGCGTTCCTCGGCAAGGTGGCCCCCGGCTCGACGATGAAGATCCTCTCGGCGGCGATGCTCATCGACAAGGGCGTCACCAAGGCGGGCGCCGTCGCGCCGTGCCCGGCATCCGCGACCTGGCAGAGCCAGACGTTCAAGAACCTGACGGGCATGACGCCGAACGAGTCCGCGACGTTCTCGGAGAGCTTCGCGCGCTCCTGCAACACGACGTTCGTGAAGCTCATCGACGAGGACGGCGTCACGGACGAGTCCCTCACCGAGGAGGCACAGCACAACTTCGGCCTCGGCCAGGGCAACTGGAAGGTCGGCGTGCCCTCCTTCGAAGGCTCCGTACCCGCCTCGCCGGGACCCGACCGCGCGGCCAACGCGATCGGCCAGGGCCAGGTCCAGATGAGCCCGCTGAGCATGGCCTCGGTCACGGCGACCGCGATGACCGGCACCTTCCGGCAGCCGGTGATCGTGCCGAAGTCCCTGGACGACCGCGAACTGGCCACCGCGCGCGGCCTGTCCGCGTCCACCGTCCAGCAGCTGCGCCAGATGATGAACCGCACGGCGGTCAGCGGCACCGGGGCGCGCACCATGGCGGGGCTCGGCGCGGACATCGGCGCGAAGACCGGTTCGGCCGAGGTCGACGGGCAGGAGAAGTCGGACAGCTGGTTCACCGGCTACCGGGGCGATGTCGCGGCCGCCGCGATGTCGCAGCAGGGCGGGCACGGCGGCGACGCGGCGGGGCCGATCGTGGCCGAGGTGCTGCGGGCAGGGTAACGGCCTGTCAGAAGGCTCGCCCGGCCGGGCGACGAAGTGGTCAAGGGCTTCTCCCTACGCCTCTAAGGTGGCCTTCCGGTGAGGAGCCCCGGGGCTCTGGGGAACTGCGGAGGGTTTGTGGGCAAGCGAAGGCGCGTCACGGAGCGCAAGAGACTCGGCTTCAAGAACGGACGCGTGCATCCGTACGCGCTCGGCGGGGCGGCGGCCGTCGTCGTGTGCGGTGTGGGAGCTGCCGCGTTCGCCCTCTCCGGCTCCGGTTCCGGTGAGGACGGCGCGACCGTCGACGAGAAGCAGGTGGCCACGGGCCCGCCGAAGGCCGCCGAAGTCCGGGCCACCTCACGGGCGTTCCTCGACGCGTGGGCGCAGGGCGACGCGGCCAAGGCGGCCGAGCTCACCGACGACGGTGCGGCGGCGAAGAAGGCCCTGACGTCGTACCGCAAGGACGGGCGGCTCACGAAGGTCGAGCTGATGCCGGGCAAGCGGTCGGGCGCCAAGGTTCCGTTCAAGGCGATGACCACGGTCTCGTACGAGGGAAAGAGCAAGCCCTTCTCGTACGAGTCCGAACTCACCGTCGTGCGCAGGAAGAGCGACGGAAAGACGCTGGTCGGCTGGCGGCCCTCGGTCCTGCATCCGGAGCTGAAGGAAGGCGACCGCCTGGTCACCGGCGAGGCGGGCGACCCGCCGATCAAGGCGGTGGACCGGGACGGCGCCGCGCTGACCGCGGCGAAGTACCCCTCGCTGGGCACGGTGTTGGACGGGCTGCGCGAGAAGTACGGCAAGAAGGCGGGCGGCAAGGCGGGCGTCGAGCTGCGCGTGGTGCGGGCGGACAACGAGAAGAAGTCCGCTTCGGGGGCGGCCGCGAAGAAGAAGGACGACGCGAAGTCGACGCCCGACAAGACGCTGGTGACCCTCTCCCCCGGCACCCCGGGGACGTTGAGGACCACCTTCAGCGGGAAGCTGCAGTCGGCGGCCGAGCGCGAGACGGCCAAGCGGCAGCGGGCGTCCGTCGTCGTGATCAAACCGAGCACCGGCGAGATCCTGGCCGCGGCCAACTCCAACCCCACCGGTTTCAACACGGCCTTCCAGGGTTCGCTCGCGCCCGGCTCCACGATGAAGGTCGTGTCGTCGTCGATGCTCCTGGAGAAGAAGCTCGCCGGGGTCGACAAGAAGCACCCCTGCCCCAAGTACGAGACGTACGGCGGCTGGAAGTTCCAGAACGACGACAAGTTCGAGATCAAGGGCGGCACGTTCCGGGCGAGCTTCGCGCGCTCCTGCAACACGGCCTTCATCAGCCAGGCGACGAAGCTGGAGAACGACTCCCTGACCAAGCAGGCCCAGGAGGTCTTCGGGCTCGGCCGCGACAACTGGTCGATCGGCGTGCCGTCCTTCGACGGCGCGATCCCGGTGCAGAGCGACGCGCAGATGGCGGCCTCGCTGATCGGGCAGGGCGGGGTGCGGATGAACCCGCTGAACATGGCGTCGGTCTCGGCGACGGTGAAGTCGGGCACGTTCAAGCAGCCCTACCTGGTCTCGCCCGACGTCGACGACCGCACGCTTGCGACGGCGTCGCGCAAGATGTCCGGCGCGACGGCGGCGGCGCTGCGTGACCTGATGCACTACACCGCGGTCGCGGGTACGGCGGTCAAGCCGATGTCGGGCCTCGGCTCCGACATGGGCGCGAAGACCGGCTCCGCGGAGGTCGACGGCCAGAAGAAGCCGAACGGCTGGTTCACCGCGTACCGGGGCGACCTGGCCGCGGCGGGGGTCGTCCAGGCGGGCGGCCACGGCGGCGACTCGGCGGGTCCCGTGGTGCGGGCGATGCTGCTGGCCGGGGGCTGAGACGCCGGTCTGCTGGCCGGGGGCTGAGACGCCGGTCGCACACGGCTGTCGGGCACGGCTGTCCGCTATGCGGATACCTGGTCGCGTGCCTCGTACACGGACCGCTAGCGTGCCGGGCATGAGCGCTACCGAATCGTCAGCCGTCCACCCCCGCTTCGCCGAGGCCCTGCAGGAACTGGGTCTCGGCGAACTTGTCTCCCGGGTCCGTCGCTTCCCGGACCAGACCCGCACCGCCCAGGAGGCCGCCGCGGCGATCGGCTGTGAGCTCAGTCAGATCTGCAAGTCGCTGATCTTCGCCGCGGACGGAGTCCCGGTTCTGGTCCTCATGGACGGGGCCTCGCGGGTCGATCTGGAGCTCGTGCGGCGGGAGTTGGGCGCGGAGAAGGTGACCCGGGCCAAGGCGGACATCGTCCGGGAGACCACCGGGTACGCGATCGGCGGCGTACCGCCCTTCGGTCACGCCACCAGGACCCGCGTCCTGGCCGACCGCTCCCTGCTCGACCACGACGTGGTGTGGGCGGCGGCCGGCACGCCGTACTCGGTCTTCCCGATGGCACCCAAGACGCTGATCGCCCACGCGGGCGGCGCGCTGGTGGACGTGCGTGAGACCGCCGAGTGACCCCGCTGGTCGCGGCGGCGGTGCTGCTCGCCGCCGTCACACACGCCAGTTGGAACGCGATAGCCCACCACATCACGGACAAGCTGGTCGGCTTCACGCTCATCTCCGGCGGCGGCACGCTGATCGGCCTGCTCCTCGCCCCCTTCGTCGCGGTCCCGGCGGCCGGTGCCTGGCCCTACCTGATCCTCTCCGCGCTCCTGCACGTCGCCTACTACGCCCTGCTGATGCGGTCGTTCAAGCTGGGTGACTTCGGCCAGGCGTACCCCATCGCGCGCGGCACCGCGCCCCTGGTGGTCACCGTCCTCGCCGCCGTCTTCGCCGGCGAGATCCCCGACGGCTGGCAGGCGGCGGGCGTCGCGGTGTCGTGCGCGGGCCTGACCGGGCTCGCCCTGTGGGGCATACGAGGATCGGGGCGCCGCCCCGACTGGGCGGCGATCGGCGCGGCGCTCGCGACGGGCGTCTCCATCGCGGCGTACACGGTGGTGGACGGCCTCGGGGTGCGGGCCTCCGGTTCCTCGATGGGGTACATCGCGTGGCTGATGATCCTGGAGGGCGTCGCCGTCCCGGTGTACGCGGCCTACCGCTGGCGGGGCGAACTGGTCCCGAAGCTGAGGCCGTTCGCGGTCGTGGGCCTGTTCGGCGCGGCGCTCTCCGTCTCGGCGTACGGCCTGGTCCTGTGGGCCCAGACGAAGGCGGACCTGGCGCCGATCTCCGCGCTGCGGGAGTCCTCGATCATCGTCGGCGCGGCGATCGGGGCGGTCTTCTTCAAGGAGCGGTTCGGGGCGCCGCGGCTTGTCGCCGCGGGGTTGATGGTGGCGGGGATCGGGTTGATGCTGCACGCGGGGTGACTGTGCTCTCCGGGTAACTCCACTCAGGTCACGGCCGGTTGCCCGAGCGGCAGTCGGGCGCAGCGGCGGCATGCGCGGGCCGAGGCCGCCACCACGGCGTGCGAGGCGGCGGCCAGCACTCCGGCGCAGGCGAGCAGGGGCCAGTTCGTGGCCAGGCCCGCGGCGGTGGCGAGCGCGAGCGTCGCGACGGCCATGGCCACGCTCGCGGTGGTGCCGGACCAGGCGACCACGAGCGGCAGCCTGCGCGGCATCGGCAGCCACCGCGCGAGGGTGCCGGTGACGGCGAGGGTCGCCGCGGCGAGCAGCGCGGCGACGGTCGCGACGAAGGCCAGGTGGACTGCCAACAGCTGCGCGGTGTCCGGCAGTTGCCGCCCCTGGCCGTCACCTCCCGTGCGGGCCAGATACCAGCAGGCGACCAGGAAGGGCGCGGTGAGCGCGACGGTCCGTGCGGTGTGCCGGGCCTGCGCGACGGTCAGCTCGCGCTGACAGCCGGGGGCGATCTCGTCGACGGTCCCGAACTCCCGTACGGCCCTACGGGCGGCGTCCTCCCGGGTCATGCCCTCGTCGGCGTGGGCGTCGGCCATGTCCGCGAGGCCGTCCCGCATCTCCTCGATCAGCCGGGCCTTGGCGCGGGCCGGGCCGTGCAGGGCGCCGGCCAGGGCGTCCACGTGCTCCTCGACGAGGCGACCGGCGGTGCCGTTCACGTGGCGAGTCCGGGCTGCGCGCCGGGGTTCAGGACCGAGCCGATCGCCGCGGTGAACTCGCTCCAGGCCGCCCGCTCCCCGGCGAGGGTGGCGCGGCCCGCGTCCGTGAGTTCGTAGCAGCGGCGGCGGCGTTCGCCTGCGGCCTCCTGCCAGCTGCTGCTCAGCAGGCCAAGACGTTCGAGCCGGTTCAGGGCGGGATAGATCGTGCCCGTCCGCAGTTCGAGCGCGCCTCCGCTGCGGCGCTGCACCGCGACGATGATCGCGTACCCGTGCAGCGGCCCCTGCTCCAGCACGGCCAGCAGCAATCCGTCCAGGTGCCCTCGCACCGCATCCACCTTCATGGATAGGCAGCCTACCCAAAGGAGGCGTAGGCAGTGTATGTATTGGCAGCCAACTTATTTACGTTGGCTGCCAACGCAAGCACGTTCTGGAGGCCTTGCAGTGACCAAGCTGCTGCTGTCCGTACATGTCCTCGTGGCGATCCTGGCCGTGGGGTCGATCACCGTGGCCGCGTCGATGTTTCCGCGGTATGCGCAGCGGGCGTTGGGGGGTGAGGGGTCCGTGGAGGGCGAGAAGGCACAGGCCGGTGACGCGGAGCCGCGGGGTGGCCGGGCCGCCGACATCGCCGCGCTCCTGCACCGGATCTGCCGCGGCTACGCCCTCGCCGGGCTCGCGGTGCCGGTGTTCGGCATCGCCACGGGCGCGCAGCTCGGCGTCCTCACCGACGCCTGGCTGGTCGCCTCGCTGCTCCTGACGACGATCGCGGCGGTGCTCCTCGCGGCGGCCATCCTGCCGGGTCAGCGGGGGTTGCTGGAGCTGGCGGACGGGACCGGCGGGACCCGGGTGGACGGGACCGGCGGGACCCCGGTGGACGGGACCGGCGGGACCCCGGTGGACGGGACCGGCGGGACCCCGGTGGACGGGACCGGCGGGACCCCGGTGGACGGGACCGGCGGGACCCCGGTGGACGGCGGGAAGTCCGCCGCCGAGGCGGCGCGCCCCGCTGTGGCCCGTCTGCACATGCTGACCGGCATCTTCAACGTCCTGTGGGCGACGGTGACGGTCCTCATGATCGTCCGCCCCGGCTCCACGACGGGAGCGTGAGCGCCGTGCGCGTGCTCCGCATCGGAGCGGGAGTGGAAGCCGCCTCCCTGGTCCTCCTCCTGCTCAACCTCCTCACCGTCCACGCGAAGCCGCTCTCGTCCCTGCTCGGCCCCTTGCACGGCACCGCGTACCTCGTCGTCATCGCGGCCACGTGGATGCTCCCGGCGACGGCTTCGACGACTTCGACGACTTCGACGGCCTCGACGGCCTCGACGGCCTCGACGGCTTCGACGCCTTCGACGGGCACGAGGTGGCGCGCCCTGGTCCCGGGCATCGGCGGCCTGCTCGTCCTGCGCCGGGTCGAGAAGGCGTCCGCGCGGCCGAACCCCTGACACGCGCGGGCGACCGGTGATTCCATGGATCGCCCAGTTCTTGCTCGGGGCAGTTGGATCGGCTGAGGGGGCGGTTGTCGTGACTGGGGAACGACTTCCGGATGCGCCGGACGGGAAACGAGTTCCGGGCGGGGAACACCGCCCGAGGAACATCACCGGTGACCCCGTGGCGCAGCTGCAGGAGCCCGGCGGCTTCCCCGTCGATCCGGCCGCGCCCGACCGGCAGCAGTGCTGGGACATGCTCGGCGAGAACGTGCGCTCACGCCTCGCGGCGAAGGCGGGCCGTGTCCTTCAGTGGTGGGCGCGGCTGGAGGGCGACACCAGACCCAAGGTCATCGTCTTCGGCGAACTGGGCCTGTGCACGGCAACGCCCCTGGTCGAGGACGGCACAAGGGTCTACCGCATCGACCGCCTCCCCTTGGAGCCCGGCAGCCTGAGACACCGCCGCTTCGAGGCACCGCGCGCGGCGGAGCGGGGAGATGGCCCGGCGGAGCGGGGCGGCGGCTCGGCGGTGGCGCGCGTGTTCGGCCGCCGAGGCCGGAACACCACGCCCCCGGCCGCAACCACGACCCCGACCACCCCCATCCCCGCCCCCGGAACGGGACTCGTCCCGACCCCCTTGAACCTCCCGGACGAGGCGCAGGGAATCCTGGGCAACTTCCCGCCGGAGGTGCAGAGATACCTCCAGAACCCGTTCCTCGCCAACGACCACCGCGTGGTGGCCGACTGGTACTACCACGAGCAACTCGACGTGGCCCACTCCCGGATCCTGTTCCTCTACGCCCTCTCGGCCGACCGCAACATCACGGTCGCCGCGGCCACGAGAACGCTGGCGCGTGGCAGGCCCCAGTCCTACGCGACGTGGCAGGCGGAGGCGTACCACGGCCGGGTCAGGACGACATGAGGCAAGGAACCGTGCCGAGCGCCGGGCCACTTCAGCCCCGCATCGACTTCGCCCGGCCCCGACTCGTCCCCACGCGTACGACTCCACGCCTCGTCCCCACCCGCCAACCCCCGCCCCGGCTTCACCAACGCCCAGCTCCCGACTCACCCCACAGCCGCGCGCCGACCCCGGGGCCGACATGCGTACGCCCTGCCCCACCCACCACCCCCACCACCCGTGCGCGGCCCGGCATCATGCGGCGCCCTCACGCTCCGGCGATGGCCGAGGCGCGAGGACGCTGGAGAAGTGCGGGTCAGCCCAGTTGCCCGTCTGGACTCGGCGGCAGCCGCGTGCCTCGGCTCTCCGCGACGCGGTGGACGTCACGGAGAGCCACGGACAGGCAGGTCGTCAGATAGCGGAGCTCCTGAACTTCCGCTCTGGGGTCGTCGAGCAATTCCTCGGGATGGCCGAGTAGTTGTTCGGCCATGCCGCGCTGGATGGACTCGACATTGTCCGCGAGGCGGAAGAGATATCCGCCCTCGGTGTCCGTGATGAGGTAGCAGGGCTTGCCGTCGGGGCCGACCCACGGGAGGAGCCGGGCGACCCGAAGAAGGCCTCCCTCTGCGGTCATCGCGCACCCACCTCCACTCCGCGGATGAGGCGAGGCCCGGTGTCGATCGCATACGTCGCGAGCCGCAGCACTCGGCGGCGAATGCGTTGTTGCTTCCGGTGCGGCCGCTCACCGGGAGGGAGCGGCATCGCGAGCGGGTTGGATGCCCGTGGGCTGTCCGTCGAGAGGCAGGCCCGTCTGCTCATGGACACGGGTTCTGCTCATGGACACGGGTCGCGCGCATGCCCAGAGGCGGCAGTTCGGCGATGCGCTCGAATGTTTGCTGTGTGCGGAAGAGATCGCTCCTGACGTGGTGCGCGGCCACATGGCGGCGCGGGCTGTCATCCGCGAACTCGTTCTGATAGCAGGGCGTTCCGCGTCGCCGGAGCCGCGGGGGCTCGCGGAGCGGGCGGACGCGTCGGCCTAGCGGCATCGGCCGGTCGTGCCCTCCACCCCAGGGTGGGCGGGGACGAGGCGGGGCCAGGTGCGTGGGGGTGCGGTGAGGACGGGCGAAGCCGAGGCGAAGTCATGCTCCCGACGGCACCCCCAACGGGCCCGTCCCCCTACAACGTCTCCCTCACCGCCCCCACCAACGCCTGCGCCCGTGGGTCCGCCGTGACCCCCTTGTTCATGCCGTTCGTGACGTAGCCGAAGGACAGGGACGACTCCGGGTCCGCGAAGCCCAGGGCGCCGCCGCGGCCCGGGTGGCCGAAGGAACCCGGGGCCAGGAGCGGCGAGGCCGGGCCGTGCAGCATGTAGCCGAGGCCGAAGCGGGTGTTCACGATCAGGACACGGTCGGGGCCCGCCGACGCCTCGCCCCGGGCCAGCTCCACGGTCTCCGGGGTGAGCAGCCGCCGCCCGCCGTCCACTTCGCCGATCAGCGCGGCGTAGAAACGGGCCAGACCGTCCGCCGTGGCGATGCCGTTGGACGCGGGCAGCGCGGCCGCCCGGTACGCCGGGTCGTTCTCGTCGGGCAGAGGGTCGATCGCCCCGAAGGCCCGGCGGGTCAGGGAGTCGGGGTCGGCGTAGGCCTCGGCCACGTTCCGCTTCGGCCGCAGCCTCAGGCCGCCCGCCGCGGCCGGCGGCTCGATGCGGCCCACCCGTCCGGCCCGCGCCGCATCCGCCTCCGGCACCCCGACCCACAGGTCGAGCCCCAGCGGCTCCGCGATCTCCTGTGCGATCCACTCCCCCACGGCCCTGCCCGTCACGCGCCGCACCAGCTCACCGGTGAGCCAGCTGTACGTCTGCGCGTGGTAGCCGTGTTCCTGGCCCGGCTCCCAGAACGGCCCCTGCGCCGCGACCACCGCCGCACCGAGGCCCGGGTCCAGCGCCTCCGCGGGCGTCAGCGGACGGTCAAGGGCGGGGACACCCGCCCGGTGCGCGAGCACGTCCCGCACCAGGACCCCCTCCTTGCCCCGCGCCTTGAACTCCGGCCAGTACGAACCGACCGGCGCGTCCAGGTCGAGCTCCCCGCGCTGGTGGAGCAGGAGCAGCGCGGCCGCCGCCACACCCTTGGTCGCCGAGCGGACGATCTGCGCGGTGCCGGGCATCCAGGGGGCGTCACCCCCGGCGAGGTCCCCGTCGACGTCCTTCGTGCCGCCCCACAGGTCCACGACCTTGTGCCCGTCGCGGTACACGGCCACCGCCGCGCCCCGCTCCCCGCGCTCACTGAAATTGCGTACGAAGGCGTCCCGCACCGGCTCGTAGCCGACGGCCACCGTGCCGTGCACCTCACCCGTGCCAGCCGTGCCACCTATGACACCCGTGACACCCGTGACACCCATGCCAGTCCTACCAGCCCTGCCAGCCGTGCCACCTATGACCTCGTCCATGACAAGGGCAACAGCGACCCCGCGCCGACGATTCCCTAGCCTCCTGCCTTCACCGTCTTCGGATCGAAGCCGAAGGGCAGCTCCAGACGGTGCGCGCCCATCAGCTGCTCGTCGGCGAGCAGCTCCCCCGTCGCCCCGTCCGCCACGATGACGCCCTCGCTGAGGATCAAGGCCCGCGGGCAGAGCTCCATCGCGTACGGCAGGTCGTGCGTGACCATGAGGACCGTCACGTCCAACGACCGCAGGATGTCGGCCAGTTCGCGCCGCGACGCCGGGTCGAGGTTGGAGGACGGCTCGTCGAGGACCAGGATCTCCGGCTCCATCGCGAGCACCGTCGCGACCGCGACCCTGCGCCGCTGCCCGAAGGAGAGGTGGTGCGGCGGCCGGTCCGCGAACTCGGCCATGCCGACCTGCCCCAGCGCCTTCGTCACGCGGGTCTCCAGCTCCGGCCCCCGCATCCCGGCCGCCGCGGGCCCGAAGGCCACGTCCTCGCGCACCGTCGGCATGAACAGCTGGTCGTCGGGGTCCTGGAAGACGATGCCGACCCGGCGCCTGATCTCCGCCATGTGCTTCTTGCCGACGGGAAGCCCGGCCACGCTCACGCTGCCCGCGCCGCCGGTCAGGATGCCGTTCAGATGCAGGACGAGGGTCGTCTTGCCCGCGCCGTTCGGTCCGAGCAGCGCCACGCGCTCGCCGCGCCCGATGCGGAAGTCGACGCCGAACAGGGCCTGGTGGCCGTCGGGGTAGGCGAAGGCGAGACCCGAGACCTCAAGGGAAGCGGTGTTCACAGCGTCAGGGGAAGCGGTAGTCACAGGGTCCATCCCAACAGGCATACGACCAGCGCGGTCATCGGCAGGGCGAGCGCGTACGTCCACTGGGCCCGCGAGGCCGTCACCTCGTCGATGACCGGCATCGACCCGGCGTAGCCACGGCTGACCATGGCCAGATGCACCCGCTCCCCCCTTTCGTACGAGCGGATGAAGAGCGCGCCCGCGGACTTGGCGAGGACGCCCCACTGCCGCACACCCCGTGCCTCGAAGCCGCGCGACTCCCTGGCGATCTTCATGCGGCGCATCTCGTCCGTGATGACGTCGCCGTAGCGGATCATGAACGAGGCGATCTGGACGAGCAGCGGCGGCAGCTTCAACCGCTGGAGTCCCAGGAGCAGTTCGCGCAGCTCCGTGGTGGAGGCCAGCAGCACGGATGCCGCGACGCCGAGCGTGCCCTTGGCCAGGACGTTCCAGGCAGCCCAGAGCCCGTTCACGCTCAGGGACATGCTGAGTACGTCGATGCGCTCGCCCTCGGCGACGAACGGCATCAGCACGGCGAACGCCACGAACGGGATCTCGATGAGGAGCCGCTTCAGCAGGAAGCCCGCGGGGACGCGGGCGGCGTACGCGACCGCGGCCAGCAGCACGGCGTAGAGCCCGAAGGCCCACATCGCCTCGCGCGGCGTGGAGACGACCACGACGACGAAGCAGAAGACGGCGGCGAGCTTGGTGTGCGGCGGCAGGACGTGCACCGGCGAGCGGCCGTGCCGGTAGAGCCGGTGGGCGTGGCCCGCGCCCACGTCAGGCCTTCTCGGTTTCCGGTACGGCAGCGGGGGACGCGTCGTTCGTACGCCGACGCCGCAGCGCCCAGAAGACGGCGCTGCCCGCGACGACCGTGACGCCCACGCCGATCACGCCCGCGAGGCCGCCGGACAGGCGTGCGTCGGTGATGTCCTTGACGCCGTAGTCGGCGAGCGGGGAGTCCGCGTTGGCGTGCTCTTCCTCCTTCTTGTCGATGCCCTTGTCGCGGGCGACCTTCTCCAGGCCGTCGGGGTTCGCGGAGGCGTAGAAGGAGACGAATCCGGCGAGGACGAGGGAGGTGACGATGCCGGCGATCCACACCTTGCGCGTGGACCGTGCGGCGACGGCCACCGGCTCGGCGGCGGGCGCGTCCACCAGCTCTCCGCCGACGCGGAGCTTCAGCGGCCGGGTCAGTCCGCGCGCTCCGTACACGAGATCGGGCCGTACGGCGATGACGGCACCCACGGTGAGCGCGGTGATGACGGCCTCGCCGATGCCGATGAGGACGTGGACGCCGACCATGGCGGTGGCGACCTTGCCGATGGATACGTCGGTCGTGCCACCGATGGCGTAGATGAGCGTGAAGGCGACCGCGGCGGCGGGCACGGAGAGCAGAGCCGCGACGAAGGAGGCGACGGTGATGGAGCGGCGCTTCTTGGGGAGCACCTTCACCAGGCCTCGGAAGACGAGGTACGCGACGACGGTCGTGACGATCGCCATGTCGGAGATGTTCACGCCCAGCGCGGTCAGGCCGCCGTCCGCGAAGAGGACGCCCTGCATGAGCAGGACGACGGAGACACAGAGGACGCCGGTGCAGGGGCCGACGAGTATCGCGGCGAGCGCGCCGCCCAGGAGATGCCCGCTGGTTCCCGCCGCGACGGGGAAGTTCAGCATCTGCACGGCGAAGATGAAGGCCGCGACGAGGCCGGCGAGCGGGGCGGTGCGCTCTCCCCCGATCTCGGCCGCGCTCGAGCGCGAGGTGCCCCCCTGTTCACGCCGTGCGCCCCTGAGGCTGACGGCGACGGCGCCCGCCGCGACGAGCCCGGCGGCGGCGGAGACGGGTGCGTTGATGAATCCGTCGGGGACATGCATGCGCGCACTCCTGGGCAGGCGCCCCTGGGCAGGGCAGATCGCTCGTGAACCGTTCGATGTGAACGGTTCAATGATGTGGCTTGTTGCAAATCACTTGCAAGAGCGCTTCGGTTCCGATAAAGCAAAGCCCACTCGGGGCGAATTCCATGACATATGGGACATTGGGGAGTGGAGTGCCCGCACGGATGAGGAGTTCAGCGATGTCCGCAGTCGAGCAGTACGCACGCGCCCACCTCGTCACGGACTCCTCCGAGGGCCATCGCGCCGTCCCCGTCGTCCTGCACTACGACCCGGAGGCCGACCCGCACGCGGTGCGGATCGGCCTCCCTGGTTCCCACGACCGGGTGTTCGCCCGCCAGCTCCTGGAAAAGGGAATGAGGGCCCCCGCGGCCGCGGGCGACGTACACGTCTGGCCGTGCGGCCGGGTCCAGACGGTGGTGGAGTTCCACGAACAGGACGGGGTGACGGTGGTCCAGTTCGACGCGTCAGCTTTGATCCGCTTCCTGCGCCGCACCTACGCCACCGTCACCCCGATCACTCACTGACGGCCACGGGCCGGGTCACACCCGCGCCGGCTCCCGATCCCCATCAGGATCCTGGCCCTGGCCCTGGTCGCGGTCCGCCGCCTTCTCCTCCGCGGAGCGCAGACCCTCGCCCTCCACATCCACGTTCGGCAGCGCACGGTCCAGCCACCTCGGCAGCCACCACGCCTTCCTGCCCAACAGCGCGAGCACCGCGGGCACCAGCGCCATGCGCACCACGAACGCGTCGAAGAACACCGCGATCGCGAGCCCGAAGCCGATCATCTTCACCATCTGCTCCGACGAGCCGATGCTGTGTCTTCCCGGGGGAAGCCCCCGGACCCCCACCGCGAAGACCGCGATCATGATGACCGCCGCCGCCGAGACCACCCCGGCCCCGCTTCGGAAACCGGTCACTGCCAATCAGAAACCGGTCACTGCCAAAACGCGGCCGCCAAGCCGACGGGGGCGGCGAAGAGGTGTGCGCTGCTGCGCTCCTCCTCGCCGCCCCCGCCCTGGGGCAACCGGCTCACTCAGACCCGCGCCAGCTCCCGATCCCCATCAGGATCCTGATCCCGGTCCGCCGCCTTCTCCTCCGCGGAGCGCAGACCCTCGCCCTCCACATCCACGTTCGGCAGCGCACGGTCCAGCCACCTCGGCAGCCACCACGCCTTCCTGCCCAACAGCGCGAGCACCGCGGGCACCAGCGCCATGCGCACCACGAACGCGTCGAAGAACACCGCGATCGCGAGCCCGAAGCCGATCATCTTCACCATCTGCTCCGACGAGCCGATGAAGCCCGCGAAGACCGCGATCATGATGACCGCCGCCGCCGAGACCACCCGGGCCCCGTGCCGGAAGCCGGTCACGACCGCCTGGCCGGGCCGCTCCCCGTGGACGTACGCCTCACGCATGCGCGTCACCAGGAAGACCTCGTAATCCATCGCGAGGCCGAAGACCACACCCACCATGAAGATCGGCATCATCGACATGATCGGGCCGGTCTGCTCGACGCCGAAGAGCGAGCCGAGCCAGCCCCACTGGAAGACCGCGACGACCGCGCCGAGGGCCGCGAGGACCGAGAGCAGGAAGCCGAGCGCCGCCTTGAGCGGAACCAGGATCGAGCGGAAGACGACGATCAGGAGCAGGAAGGCCAGGCCCACGACCAGCGCCAGATAGGGCAGCAGGGCGTCGTTCAGCTTCTGCGAGACGTCGATGTTCATGGCCGTGGTGCCGGTGACCATGATCTCCGCGCCGGAGTCCGACGTGATCCGCCCACCCGCGTCACGGATCGAGTGGACCAGGTCCTCCGTCTCGATGCCGCTCGGCTTCGAGGACGGCACGACGCTGATGATCGCGGTGTCGCCCGCCTTGTTGAGCATCGGCGGGGCGACCGTCAGGACGTCGTCCAGGCCCGAGATCGTCTTGGTGATCTTCTGCGCCGCGGCCTTCGGGTCATCGGCGCCCTCCAGGTCACCGACCACCATCAGCGGACCGTTGAACCCGGGCCCGAAGCCCTCCGAGACCAGGTCGTACGCCTTGCGCTGCGTCGTGGACGTCGGCTGCGCGCCGTCGTCCGGCAGGCCGAGCTCCAGCTTGGAGACCGGGAGCGCCGCCGCGCCGAGCCCCACGATGCCGACGAGCAGCACGGCGACCGGACGCCGGACCACGAAGCGGGCCCAACGCGTACCCATGTTCTGCTTCTCGGCGCCGGCGGCGTCAGCGGCACCCGCCTTCTTCCTGCCCCCGCCGAACAGCCTGCTCTTCTCGCCCATGGGCAGCACCCGCTTGCCCGCGTACCCCAGCAGCGCCGGGATGAGCGTGAGCGCGATCAGGACGGCGATGACGACCGTACCGGCCGCCGCGAAGCCCATCTTGGTGAGCATCGGGATGTTGACCACGGCGAGGCCGACCAGCGCGATGACCACGGTGAGTCCGGCGAAGACGACCGCCGAACCCGCGGTGCCGACGGCCCGGCCCGCCGCCTCCTCGCGGTCCCGCCCCTCGGCGAGTTCACCGCGGTAGCGCGAGACGATGAAGAGCGCGTAATCGATGCCGACCGCGAGGCCGATCATCATGGCCAGCGTCGACGTGGTGGTGCCGAGGTCCAGCGCGTCGGCCAGCGCGGTGATGGACGAGACGCCGATGCCGACGCCGATCAGCGCGGTGATCAGCGGCAGACCCGCCGCGACCAGCGAGCCGAAGGTGATGACGAGGACGACCGCGGCGACCGCGATGCCGATGATCTCGGTGGCCCCGGTCTCCGGCATGGCCGTCAGCGCGTCGCCGCCGACCTCGACCGTGAGCCCGGACTCCCGCGCCTTGTCGGTGGTCTTCTCCAGCGCATCGCGGTCGTCGTCGGTCAGCTCCATCGCGGTGACCTTGTACGACACCGCGGCGTACGCCGTGGATCCGTCCTTGCTGACCGTCTTGGCCTGGAACGGGCTGTCCGCACGGGCCACGTGCTCCGAGCCGGACTTGAGGGCGGCGACGGTCTTGTCGATCTTCGCCTTGTTGGCCGGGTCCGTCACCTTCTCCCCGTCGGGGGCCTTGAAGACGACGCGGGCGCTGGCCCCGTCGGCGCTGGCCTCGGGGGCCCGCTTCTCAAGGAGGTCGAAGGCCTTCTGCGCCTCCGTGCCGGGAATCGAGAAGGAACTGGACGCGGCGGTGGGCGCCGACGCCGCGCCGACCCCGGCGAGCGTCAGGAGCGCCACCCAGATCAGGGCGACGAAGTGCCGTCGCCGGAAGGCGAGTTTGCCGAGTTTGTAGAGGAAAGTGGCCACGGAGGCGTACTCCCGGTCAGGTCGTGGTGACTGCAGCACGGGGTGTCTGCAGGGCAGGGGTTGTCAGCCCGACGACGTGAGCGGTCGCGTCAGGTACGGGGGTTGTGAGGGGTACGGGGGTTGTGAGGGGTACGGGGACTACGGCGATTACGGGGATTCAGACGCCGAGGGCGGGGAGGATCACGGCATCGATGTACGAGGCGAGGAACTCGCGGTCGACCGGGCGGTCCTCGATGAGGTCCCGGGCGGCGAAACCGCCGACCATCATGTGGACGACGTACCGCAACGCCGGGTTGTCCGCGGCCACTTCGCCGCGCTCCACCGCCCTGCGCATCAGATCGTTCAGACCGGTGAGCTCCGGCTCGATGAGCAGGTTCCGCAGCGCCTGGTGGAGTTCGGGGTTGTCGTGGATCGCATGGAACAGACCCCGCATCAGCGCGGCGTCCTTCTCCATCTGGCAGTCGTCCGAGCGGGCCACCATCTCGTACAGGTCGCCGCGCAGCGACCCGGTGTCGATGTCCGCCAGGGAGGCCGGCTTGTTGTGCCGCAACGCCCTGGCGATCAGCTCCGGCTTGCTCCCCCACTGGCGGTAGAGGGTGGCCTTGCTGGACCGCGTGCGGGTGGCGACGGCGTCCATGGTCAGGGCGTCGTAACCGACCTCGCGGAGCAGGTCGAGCACGGCCTCGTACAGCTCGGCCTCGCGCTCGGGCGTGATCCTGCTGCGCCGCGTCGCCGCCGACTCAGCCATGATCCGCACCTCCTGCTCGCCATACCGCTCCGGAACGAAACGGTTTCGTACGCGACGACTGTATCCCCTCCTCTTAACGAAACGAAACGGTTTCGTACGTGTGCTGCGCCACAAGTTGCCGGTGCCCGCCCCGCGGAAAAGCATGGTGAGGTGACCGACGCGCGCGACGAAGCCCAGGACGCTCCTGCCCCGGACGACCACGCCTATCTGCGTTTTCCTCACCTCAGCGGCGACCGCCTCTGCTTCGCCGCCGAGGACGACCTGTGGTTGGCCCCCCTCACCGCCGAGGGCGCCCCGGCCGACCGGGCCTGGCGGCTCACCGTCGACCGGACCAAGGTCAGCCACCCCCGCTTCTCGCCCGACGGCCGCCACATCGCGTACACGACCTGGCGCAGCCTCGCCCCGGAGATCCACCTCGCCCCGGTGGCAGGCGGCCCCTCTCGCCGCCTGACCTACTGGGGCTCCACCGACACCCGGGTCTGCGGCTGGTCCCCCGACGGCGACATCCTCGCCGTCTCCTCGCACGGCCAGCCCTTCTCGTACTTCTGCTGGGCCTACAGCGTGCCCGTCGACGGCTCGCCCGGCGGCAAGCTGCCCTGGGGCCCGGTCTGGGACATCGCGGTCACCGACTCGCTCGGCGAGGGCGAGAGCGAGAGCGAGGACGAGGACGACGGCAACGGCAACGGCAACGCCGAGCGCAAGACCCTGCTCCTGACCGGCAAGCCGCCGCACGAGCCCGCCGCCTGGAAGCGCTACCGGGGCGGCGCCACGGGCCGCCTGTGGGTGCACGGCGAGCAGATCCTCGGCGACCTCGACGGGCATCTGGACTCGCCCATGTTCGTCTCCGGACGCATCGCCTTCCTCTCCGACCACGAGGGCGTCGGCAACCTCTACTCCTGCCTGCCCGACGGCTCCGACCTGCGCCGCCACACCGACCACGACGCCTTCTACGCCCGGCACGCCGCCGGCGACGGCACGCGCGTCGTCTATCAGTGCGCGGGCGAGATCTGGCTGGTCGACGACCTCACCGCCGGCTCCGCGCCGCGCAGGCTCGACGTGCGGCTCGGCGGCCCGCGCACCGGACGGCGCGTCTACCAGGTGCCGACCGCGCAGCACGTCGACGCGCTCTCCGTGGACACCACGGGGCGGGCCAGCGCCGTGGTCGTGCGCGGCTCCCTGTACTGGCTCACCCACCGGGACGGCCCGGCCCGCACCATCACCGACACCCCCGGCGTGCGCGTGCGCCTGCCCGAGATGCTCGGCACCGGCGGCCAGGTCGCCTACATCACCGACGCCGAGGGCGAGGACGCCGTCGAGATCGCCTATCTGCCGCGCGCCAGCGGCGACCGCGAGCCGCGCAGGCTCGCGAGCGGGGAGCTCGGCCACGTCCAGGAGCTCGTCTCCGACCCGGACGGCGAGCGCCTCGCCATCGCCTCGAACGACGGCCGCCTGCTGCTGATCGACGCCACGGAGGACTCCAACGGCGAGGTGACGGAGCTGATCCGCTCCATCAACGGCCCGGTCCGCGACCTCGCCTTCTCCCCCGACGGAGCCTGGCTGACCTGGTCGCACCCGGGCATCGGCCGTTCCCTCCGGCAGATCAAGATGGCCCGCATCAAGGACCGGGCCATCGTCGACGTCACCAACGGCCGCTTCGAGGACGAGAATCCCGTCTTCACCCGCGACGGCCGCTACCTCGCCTTTCTCTCCTGGCGCGGCTTCGACCCCGTCTACGACGTGCACACCGGCGACCTGTCCTTCCCGCTGGGCTGCCGCCCCTACCTCGTACCCCTGTCGTCCGCGACGCCCTCCCCCTTCGCGCTGCTTCCTGACGGGCGCCCCGCGGCGGGCGGCCTCGACCCGGCCGACAACGACTCGGGCGACGGCACGACCACCGTCGAGATCGAGGGCCTGGAGTCACGGGTCACGCCGTTCCCCGTCGCCGCCTCCAAGTACTCGGCCCTGTACCCCGTCAGCGGCGGCGGCCTGGTCTGGCTGCGCTGGCCGATCTCGGGCGCGCTCGGCGAGACCTTCGCCAACCCCGCCGACACCTCGGGCCGCCCCACCCTCGAATACTTCAACATCACCAAGGCCAAGAAGTCCCAACTCATGGACCACCTCGACTGGTTCGCGCTCAGCGGCGACGGCACCCGCCTCGTGGTCGTCGACGAGGGCGACCTGAGCGCCGTGCCCTCCACCGAGCAGGGCGACGGCGACACGACCGTCTGGATCGACCTGCGCCGCATCCTGCACGAGGTCGACCCGGCAGCCGAATGGCGCCAGGCCTACGACGAGGCGGGCCGGATCATCCGCGCCTACTTCTGGGAGCCGCAGATGTGCGGCATCGACTGGGACGCGGTGCTCGCGCAGTACCGCCCCCTCGTCGAACGCGTCGCGTCCCCCGACGAGTTCGCGGACCTGCTGCGCGAGGTCCTCGGCGAGCTGGGTACGTCGCACGCGTACGTGTCCGCCTCGCGCCGCAACGAAGGCCCGCCCCACTACCAGCGCGCCATGGGCCTGCTCGGCGCCAATCTCGTACGCAGGGACGACGGCTGGATGGTCAAGCGGATCCTGCCCGGCGACTCCTCCGACTCCAAGGCCCGCTCGCCGCTGGCCGGCGCGGGCATCCGCGAGGGCGCGATCCTCACCCATGTCGACGGCCGCGCGGTCGACCCGGTGACCGGCCCCTACCCGCTGCTCTCGGCGGCGGGCGGCACGACGGTCGAGCTCACCTTCCAGCCCGCGGAGGGCGAGGGGCGGGCCCGCAGGGTCGCGATCGTCCCGCTGATCAACGAAAGACCCCTGCGCTACCAGGACTGGGTGGCCAAACGCCGCGAGGTTGTACGGGAGTTGAGCGGCGGCAAGTGCGGCTACCTCCACATCCCCGACATGGGCGGCTCCGGCTGGGCCCAGTTCAATCGCGACCTGCGCCTGGAGGTGTCGAGGCCCGCCCTGATCGTGGACGTGCGCGGCAACGCGGGCGGCCACATCAGCGAGCTGGTCGTCGAGAAGCTGACCCGCAAGATCATCGGCTGGGACCTGACCCGGAACGCCCAGCCGGTGTCGTACGCCTCGAACGCGCCCCGCGGCCCCGTGGTCGCCCTCGCCGACGAAGCGACGTCCTCCGACGGCGACATGATCACGGCGGCGTTCAAACTGCTCGGGCTCGGCCCGGTCGTCGGCCAGCGCACCTGGGGCGGCGTGGTCGGCATGACGGGACGGCACACGCTCGGCGACGGCACGGTGATCACGGTGCCGATGAACGCGGGCTGGTTCGACGCGTACGGCTGGGCGGTGGAGAACCACGGCGTGACCCCCGACCTGGAGGTCCTGCGCACGCCGCTCGACTGGGCGGAGGGGCGGCACGCCCAACTCGACGACGCGGTAAGGATGGCGCTGGACCTCCTGGAACAGCACCCGGCCTCGACACCGCCCGGCTACGCGGACGTCCCGGACCGCCGCAGGCCCCCGCTTCCGCCGCGCTCCTGACCGCCTTCGTCACTGCCCGTCATTGATCGAAATGCGAGGTGTGTCCGCCCATGTAAGTCTGGTCGAGGCCCAATCCCCTCACCCACAACGGGAGTGAATCGCATGGGCATCAAGGACCAGTTCCAGGACAAGGCCCAGGACCTCGCCAACAAGGCCAAGGAAGCCATGGGCGGCGCCCAGGACGAGGCCGGCGAGCGCGCCTCGCAGGCCCAGGACCAGGCGAGCGAGCGTGCCTCGCAGGGCCAGGACCAGGCCCGGGAAGCGGCGCAGGAGCAGCAGGACAAGTTCGACCGGGACTACGACGCCTGACGCTGCGCTGTGCTTGCACGGAGGAGGCCCCCGGGACGCCGGGGGCCTCCTCCCGTATGTCGTCCGCGCGCCGGACGTGGCTGGTCGCGCAGTTCCCCGCGCCCCTTCCGGGGCACAGGCTCAACTCCGGCCGCGGACCGCCTCGTCCGCAGACCCACCCGCCCCGACAAGCCCCGTGGAGACCGAGCCGAGCCGCGGCTCGAACCGCCGCATCTCCCGCTGCCCCACCGACCCGATGACCCCCGGCAGATAACCGCGGATGCCCTGCATGCCCCGCAGCCACCACTGCGCGTACACATGGCTGGACCGCCGCTCGATACCCGCGACGATGCGGTCGACCGCGGGACCCAGCGGATACGTCTTGTTGGACGGCCACGGCAGCCGCTGCCGCAACTCCCGCATCACGTCGTCCTGATCGGCGCCCCGCACCATGTCGGTGTCCGTCCAGGAGAGATAGCCGACGCCGACCTTGACCCCCTTGTAGCCGACCTCGGCCCGCAGGGAGTGCGCGTACGCCTCGACACCCGACTTCGACGCGCAGTACGCCGTCATCATCGGCGCCGGCGTGATCGCGGCGAGCGAGGCGATCTGCAGCAGGTAGCCGCGGCTCTCCATCAGGACGGGCAGGAAGGCACGGCCGGTCACCGCGCTGCCTATGAGGTTGACCTCGATGACGCGGCGCCACGCGTCCGGGTCGGACTCCAGGAAGGGACCGCCGTTGGCGACGCCCGCGTTGGCGACGACGATGTCGACCTTCCCGAAGCGCTCCTTGACCTCCTGTGCGACGCGCGCCATCGCCACGTGGTCGGTGACGTCCGCGTGCCAGTGGTCGGACTCGGCGTGCAGCCGCTCCGAGACCTGCTTCAGCTCGTCCGGCTCCAGGCCGACGAGCGCGACCTTCGCGCCGCGCGCCGACAGCTTGCGGGCGAGCAGCTCGCCGACCCCGCGCGCCGCGCCGGTGACGACCGCGACCTGCCCCTCCAGGCTGACCCTGCTCATGCGCCCTCCTTGGCCTGTGCGTTCGCCTCTGCATCGACCCGTACGTACGTCCCGACGAGTTCCCTGATCCGCTCCGTGACGGCCTCCGGCGCCTCGATCGGCGTCATGTGCCCGATCCCGGTCAGCTCGGTGAGCCCCAGGCACTCGGGCAGCATGGCCGCGAGCCGCCGCGCGTGCACCACGGGCGTGAGCCGGTCGACCTCGCCGGCGATGACGGCGGCGGGCACCCTCAACTCGCCCACTTCGGCGTTCAGTTGGAGCGCGTCCAGCACATGCGACCAGCCGTGGCGCACCCGGGTCGGGCAGGCGTGCACGATCCGCGCGCACGCCTCGACCTTCTCCGGCGCCGAACCGGGGCCCATCGTGGCGTACTTGAGCACGCGCCTGGCCACCGGCGTCACGGGCCCGAGCGGCGCGCGCGAGCCGAGCACCGAGCGCGTGATCCGGGTCCGCAGCCGCCCGGCCCGCAGCAGCGGGACCACGGTGGACTCGGGGACCAGGTCCGAACTGCCCGTACTGCACAGCAGAACGGCGGCCGCGTGCTCACGGAAAGCCTCTCTGCCGCCCGCGGCCATGAGCGTCATGCCGCCCATGGAGTGCCCCACGAGCACGGCCTTCTCGCCCGGCGCGAGCGTCTGCGCGAGGACCGCTTCGAGGTCGTCGGCGAGCGCCCGCGTGCTGTAGCCGCCGGGGTCCGCGGGGGCGGCGCTGCGCCCGTGCCCCCGCTGGTCGTACACGATCACCCGGTGGTCGGCGCCGAGGGCGCGCACCTGCGCGGCCCAGAAGGCCGTCGAGCAGGTCCACCCGTGCGCGAGCACCACGGCGGGCGCCCCCTCGGGGCCGTGCACCTCGACATGGAGAGGGGCGCCGTCGGCGGAGACGACGGTCAGTTCACGCGCGGCGACCGGCGGCGCGTAGGGGCCACTGGTGACATGGGTCAGTCGGCTCACGCTCCGGCCTCCACCTTCTTGCCCGCGCCCTTGGCCTTTCCGGTACGGGGCTCGGCGTCCCGCACCGCCTCCAGGGGCCGGGACGTCTTCGGCGCCCGCAGCACCTCGTACTCGGAGAGGTCGACCCGGCGCGTCGCCGCCTTGAACTCGGTGGTCGTGCCGGGCCACACGGTCGTGTTGACGCCGTTCTCGTCGAGGTACCAGCTGTTGCAGCCGCCGGTGTTCCACACGGTGCGCTTCATCCGCTGCTGCACCCGCTCGTTCCAGGCACGCACGGCGCGGGGCCGGGCGGCGAGCGCGGCGCGACCGCCGAGGACGTCCAACTGCCGCAGGTAGTCGGCCATGTAGTTCAGCTGGGCCTCGATCATCAGGATCATCGAGGAGTTCCCGAGCCCGGTGTTGGGACCGATGATCGTCATCCAGTTGGGGAAGCCGGCCGCGGTCGCGCCGCGCAGCGCGTTCATGCCGTCCTTCCAGGTCTCCATGAGCGTGAGACCCTCATCGCCGATCACACGGTCGGCGATCGGCATGTCCGTCACATGGAACCCGGTGCCGAAGACGATCGCGTCGACCTCGGCCTCGGTGCCGTCGGCGGCGACGACGGTGCTGCCGCGCACCTCGCTCAGGCCGCTGGCGACGACGTCGACATTGGGCCTGGAGAGCGCCGGGTAGTAGGTGTTGGACAGCAGGATCCGCTTGCAGCCGATGCGGTACGTCGGCGTCAGCTTGTCCCGCATCACCGGGTCCTTGATGGCCCGGTACATGTTCCGCTTGGCGAGCTGCTCGACGACGCCGAGCTCGTCGGGCCGCTTGGTGAAGGCCTGGACCTGCAGCTCCCTGATGCCCCAGAGCAGCCCGCGCCGGGCCTGCGTGGTGAACGGCAGTTGCTTGTGCAGCCAGCGCTCGACGCCGGTGATCGCGCGGTCGGCGCGCGGCAGGACCCACGGGGGCGTGCGCTGGAAGAGGGTGAGCCTGCCGACCTGCTTCTGGATCTCCGGCACGATCTGGATGGCGGAGGCCCCGGTGCCGACCATGGCGACGCGCTTGCCCCGCAGGTCGAAGTCGTGGTCCCAGCGCGCGGAGTGGAAGACCTTGCCGGGGAAGGTGCCGATGCCGGGGATGTCCGGCGTCTTCGGGTCGGAGAGCGGCCCGGTGGCGGAGACGACGACGTCGGCGGTGAGGCCGCCGTTGCTGGTCTCGATCTCCCAGCGCAGCTCGTCGGCGTCCCAACGCATCATCGTCACCTCGGTGTTGAGGCGGATGTGCGGGCGCAGCCGGAAGGTGTCGGCGACGCCCTCCAGGTAGTCCCAGATGTGTTCCTGGCCGGAGAAGGTGCGCGGCCAGTCCGGGTTGGGCGCGAAGGAGAACGAGTAGAGGTGCGAGGGCACGTCGCAGGCGCAGCCCGGGTAGCTGTTGTCCCGCCAGGTGCCGCCCACCGCGCCGGCCCGCTCCAGGACGACGAAGTCAGTGATGCCCTCGCGGCGCAGCCGCACGGCGGCCCCGAGGCCCCCGAAGCCGGAGCCGATCACCGCCACCCGTACGTGCTCCTGCTCGCGCCCCTGCTCAGGGCCACGCTCGCGCTCGGCCATGCCGCCGCCTCCCGAAGTACCCGACTCTGCCAGTAAACACTGGCGCAATCCGGAGAGTAGAACACCTGCGTACTCATGGGTAGGGGCCGAGCGGGGGAAAGTTACCGGCGGTACAACATAGGCTTCCCACGTGGCAGACGAACGAGAAGGCGGGGACCGGGACGACGGCGCCCGCGAGTACCGCATGGAGGAGCTGGCCCAGAAGGCGGGCATCACCGTGCGCACGGTGCGCTTCTACCGCGAGCGCGGGCTGATCCCGCCACCGCGCCGCGAGGGCCGCATCGCCTGGTACGACGAGCACCACCTGGCCAGACTGCGCACCATCGCCGCCCTCCTGGAGCGCGGCCACACCCTCAGCGGCATCGCCGAGCTCTCCGACGCCTTCGACAAGGGCCGCGACGTCGGCGAACTGCTCGGCCTGGGCGCACCGACCGAGGAACAGCCGGTCCGCCTCACCCCCGAGGAACTCGCCGACCACTTCGCGGGCGAGGTCACCCCGGAGAACCTCGTCGCCGCCCTCGACCTCGGCTACCTCGGCACCGACGGCGACGAGCTCGTACACATCAGCCGCCGCCTCCTGGACGCCTCATCCACCCTCGTACGCAAGGGAGTTCCGCTGGCGGCCGTCCTGGAGGCCGGTCAGCGCGTACGCGAACACGCCGACGCCCTGGCCGAGTTGTTCATCACGGTCATGCGCACCCACGTCCCCGACAGCGCGGAGGTGGACATCGAACAGCTCCGCCCGGTCGCCAAGAGCGTGGTGGAGGCGGAGCTTTCGATGGCACTGGACCGCCGGCTCAGTGACCCGAAGGACCGCCGCATCGGCGACCCCCAGGACCGCGACCTCAGTGGTCGTGACCCAGCGGAATGAACCAACGGGCTTTGTAGATACCGCCGTTGACCAGCTTGTAGGCACTGGCGGGCCGATGAACGCTCACCGTCGTCGTCCACCACGTCTCCCCCAGGCCGCCCTCCGGCACGGTGGAGACGACCTGCCCGGTGCGCGGATCGTTGCCGACGGCCTTCACCGACTTGCGGGAGATCTCCGCGGCCCCGGCGAAGTCCTGCACGAAGGCGCGACCGCCCTTCTCGTACTGGAAGACGGCCGCGTTGGTCGTCACCCACAGCCGCCCCGGCCGCCCGATCACCGGGAAGAGATCGTGCCCGCCGGGCGTCCTGCCCGGCGTGCCGACCGGCAGCCCGATCGCGGAGGTCCTCCGCAGCGTGGGCCGCGCGGCACTCCCGCCGATCGCGTACGTCACCAACTCGTCGTCGCCGAGGGCCCACAGCACCTTGCGCGCACCGTCCCAGTGCAGCCCGTGCGCACCCTTGAGCTCCGCCTGGGCGTACCGCGTGGCCCGCGGGCCCTGCGAGGCCGCGTACAGCCGCACCAGCGCGCCCGTGCTGCACGCGACGGCCACATTGCCGTCGGGCAGGATCTCCGCGCTGTGCGGATTGAACAGATCGTCGCCGGGGCCGATCGCCGTGCCCCAGTACCGCCGCCCCGTCGGATGCTCGACGACCGCCACGAACCCGAACGACGCGGTCGTCAGGACGTACGTACGCCGCCGGTGCACCCGCGCCTTCGCCTCGCACGGATAGACCCAACTCACGTCGGGGCGAAGGTCCTTGTAGCGCGGATCGCCGAGCGGCGAGAACTGCCACCGCACCACGGACGGGTCGGCGGCCGGGTCCCAGACGCGCCGCCGCGGATCGAGCACGAGGATCCGCCTGCTCGCCTGCTCGGTCAGCAGAACGGGCGGCGTACCGGCGGGAATCCCGCCGTCGCCGCCCGTCGCGTGCGCTCCCGTGGCGGGCAGCGCCGCCGCGATCCCGGCGCCCGCGGCGCCCAGCACCACGGCACGTCTCGAAGGCATGACTGACATGAAGTCCCCCCGGACCCTTGGCAGTTGGTCGCGCGACTCGTCATGTACGCGACCGCAATCTGCCATGCCGGGCGGGCCCGGGACAGCCTTCTGCCGGACTTTGTGACCGGCGCCCGCGGACTCCTACAGGTCGTAGACCACCGTCACGGGCGCATGGTCGCTCCACCGCTCCGCGTGGCTCGCGGCCCGCTCCACGTACGCCTTCACCGCGCGCTCGGCAAGGCCCGCCGTCGCGACGTGGTAGTCGATGCGCCAGCCCGTGTCGTTGTCGAAGGCGCGCCCGCGGTAGGACCACCAGGAGTAGGGCCCTTCGACGCCGGGGTGCAGCGCCCGCACCACGTCCTCGTACTCCTCGAAGACCTCACTCAGCCAGGCGCGCTCCTCGGGCAGGAAGCCGGAGTTCTTCTTGTTGCCCTTCCAGTTCTTGAGGTCGGCCTCCTGGTGGGCGATGTTCCAGTCACCGCAGACGACGACATGACGCCCCTCGGCGGCGGCCCGTTCCTTCAGCCCCTTCAGGTACACGAGGAACTCCCCCATGAACCGGATCTTCTCGTCCTGCCGCTCGGTGCCGACTTCGCCGGAGGGCAGATACAGACTGGCGACGGTGACACCCGGGAGATCCACCTCCACATACCGTCCACTGCCGTCGAACTCCTCGGACCCGAAACCGACCTGCACCCGGTCCGGCTCACGGCGCGTGTACAGCGAGACTCCGGCGCGCCCCTTCGCGGCGGCGGGTGCGTGCACCACGAACCACCCCTCGGGGTCCCGGACCTCGTCGGGCAGCTGCTTCGCCTCGGCGCGCACCTCCTGCAGGCACAGCACATCGGCCGAGGTCTCGGCGAGCCACTCCACGAAGCCCTTCTTGGCGGCGGCGCGCAGCCCGTTCACATTCACGCTGGTCACAGTGAGCATCCCGGCACGATACCGGCACACTGGACGACACAACCGCCACCCGCCACGCATAGAAGTACGATGGAACGTATGTCTATCCAGACCCGCCCCTCGAACTCCCCCTCGAACTCTCCGGTCCACCTGCGCACGGTCACGTTCGCGCACCCGGACGCGATCAGGCTCAACGACCGCGTCCAACTCGAGTACGCGGAGCGCTACGGCGACGAGGGCGACGTCACCCCGCTCGACCCGTCCATGTTCGAGCCCCCGCGCGGCCTGTACCTCATCGCGTACGACGAGTACGGCACCGCGCTGGCCACGGGCGGCTGGCGCGCCATGGACAAGAACGACGAGAACTACGAGGACGGCGACGCCGAACTGAAGCGGATGTACGTCACCCCGGAGGCCCGCGGCCTCGGCCTCGCCCGCCGCATCCTCGCGGCCCTGGAGACCGACGCGAAGGCGGCGGGCCGCATCCGCATGGTCCTGGAAACGGGCACGAAGCAGCCGGAAGCGATAGCCCTCTACACCTCCACGGGCTACACCCCGGCCCCGGAAAAGTTCGGCCACTACCGCTTCGACGACCTGAGCCTCTGCTACGCCAAGCCCTTGTAACACCTGCCCCTTTTCCCGCCCGCCCCGTTGCGGCCAGGCACCCCGCACAACACCAACCCACCCCCACCGCCCCCGTTGTGGGCAGGCGTTCCGCACGGCGGAACGGGTGGGCACAACCCGAAGCCGCCGAGCACCGGCAAACGCAGCGTCTACTTCACGGCCGACCGCAGGTCCAGCTCAGCCACCGCCCCACCGCTCACCCCATTACGGAACCTCAACCCCGCCCCCAACACTCCCGCCTGCCCCTGCGCAATCGTCAGCCCCAGGCCAAGCCCCACCCCCTTCTCCCCACCCCCACTGCGAAACCTCTGCGGCCCCCCGGAAAGCAGCGCCTCCGGAAACCCACCCCCGGAATCCCGCACGGTCACCACCCCACCGTCGACCTCGACGACAACCGGCACCGCCCCGTGCCGCAACCCATTGCTGACGAGATTGGCCACCACCCGCTCCACCCGCCGCGGATCCGTCTCCACCTCCACATCCCGCAGAACCTCCACCCTCACCCCCTCCGCCCCCGCGGCCCCCGCCGCGGCGGACCTCCGCACCAGCTCCCCCAACCCGCACACCTCGGCAGCCACCCGCTCCCCCGCCCCGTCGAGCCGCGCCACCTCGATGACGTCGTCGACCAGCTCCCGCAACCGCTGCGCCGCCCCCCGCACCAGCTCGGAAGGCCGCCCCGGCGGCAGCAGCCCGGCCGCCGTCACCATCCCCGCCACCGGCGTCCGCAGCTCGTGCGCGATGTTCGCCGTCACCTCCCGCTCGGCCTGCAACCGCGCCGCGAGCGCGTCGGCCATGGTGTTCACCGCGGACGCGAGCTGCGTGATCTCGTCCTTGCCGTGCAACGGAAGCCGCGCCGTCAGATCCCCCTCGGCGATGCGCTGCGCCGCCCCGGCCTTCGCCCTGAGCCGCCGCCCGAGCCGCGTGGCCACCAGCAGCCCCGCCACACACGCGAGCGCCGTCCCGATGCCCCCGGAGATCCACAGCACCCGGTCCAGATCCCGCACGGTCGCCGCTTCCCTGTCGTAGGGCCGCTTCAGCGCGACGACCTCCTTGCCGTACTTGCTCGCCGCCCACAGCTGCGGCACCTGCCCTCTGCGGTCCAGATAGACGCCCCAGTGCCCGTTCCGCACGGCCCCGGCGAGCGGCCCCGGAAGATCGGCGGGGTTGATGAGGGTACGGTCCCCGTCGATGCCCGCCGCATGGTCCTGCACGGCGGTCTGCAACCGGTCCCCGATCTGACTGCGCGCGCCCGCGTACTGCGCCTCGACGGTGCGGTGGTGGACGAGGAGCCCCATCACGACGGCGACCACGGCCGCGGTCGCCGCGATGGCGATACCGATCTTGGAGCGCAGTCCCATCCCGTCCCAGCCCTCTCAGAACTCCGGAACCGACAGCCGGATCCCCTGGAACTGCACGTTCACCGCCGCCGCGGGCAACTCCTCCGGCTTCTTCGGCTCGACGGTCGCCCGCCGGTAGTACGCCACCCGCTCCTGCCGCTCCAGTCCGCTGAGCGTCAGCGTCGCGTCGTACGGCTTGTCGGCGCACCCGGGCAGACACCACTCGCCGCCGACCTTCCCCGTGGCCCGCGCGGTCGGCCCGCCCCAGTCCTTCCACTTCAGGTCCGTGAGCGTGACGAACTCGGTGAGCCCCACCTTCGTCGGCCGCTGCAGCGGCTCCCCCAACGCGTCGGCCAGATAGACGGGCCCGGTCACCTTCGACGGCTCCAGGGCCGGCCCTTCCACGTGCAGCCCGCGGGGCTCGGAGCACCCGCCGACCAGAACGGCGACAAGACCGGCACCCCAGAAGGCGCCGACGGTCCTCGTACGCAAAGGGCACGACATGGATCAAATGTATCCATAGCCGAACAAACCACACGTGGAGCGCAACCTCCTGGGCACAACGCAAAGATCCCGCCCAGTTCGATGAACTGGACGGGATCTTCATGTGCAGTGGACCTGTGGGGATTTGAACCCCAGACCCCCTCGATGCGAACGAGGTGCGCTACCAGACTGCGCCACAGGCCCTTGCAACGAGTGAAACTCTAGCATCCCGATCGGGGTGCTTGGAAATCCGGTCCTGGCTGGTCAGCCCGGGGGACCTCACGGCCCCTCACTCGTTCGCCGCGCGCCGCCGGTCGCCATCCTCGTACTGGTCGAAGAGCGGGGTGCGACCGCGCCCGCGGGCACGCCGCGCGGAGGCCGCCCTGCGCTTGTCGCTGCGCCCGCCGGAGGCGTCCGCGCCCTCGGCCGCGTCGATGTCCCCGGCGCCGCTCGCGTCGGAGGCGTCACGCTTCTTCTCGGCGGCAGCGGCACTGCCCGAGGTCCCTGTGTCCGCCGTGCTCGACCGGGCCGAGCTCCAGGTGTCGGGGGCGCCCAGGTCGACGCTGCCGGTGGCACGCGGGGCGACCGGCGCGGTCACGTACGTGGGCAGGGGCACCGGGACCGGGTCCCAGCTGTCGCCGCGCCCGGGACCCCGCTGCCGCTCGCGCTGCTGGTCGACCCACTCGGCGTGGTCGGTCTGCTCGACCAGGGCACGGCGGTCGGCGGCGAGCGAGGACAGGCCCGTCTCCGTCTCGGGCGCGGGCTCCTCCGCCTCGTCGACGACGGGCTCCGCGCTCGCGAGCCTGCGCCGAGGCTGTCGCTCGCGCAGCCGCTGCGCAGCGACCTCGGCCCTGCGCCGGTCCATCGTGTAAGTGAAGCGCCGCCGTTCCTGGCCGCGCAGATAGACGATGTACGCGCTCAACAGCACCGCGGGCGCGGCGGGCGCCCACAGGAAGGCGAGCCCGCCGACCGCGGCGACGACCGCGCCGACCGTGAAGGCGAGGAAGAGCAGCACCGTCGTGCGGCGGCGCCGGGCGAGCACCTTGGAGCGCCGGGCGCGCGCGGCGGCCTCCGCCGAAGCGGCGCGCCGCGCGGGGTCCGCCTTGCCCTGCGCCGTCCCCTGCGCCTTGGCCGGAGCCTTGGCCCGGGGGGCGGGCTCCGGCGCGCGTTCGGGTTCGGGTTCGGGGCGCGCCTTCTGACGGACCGGAGGCTCCGCCCGGTCCGCCTGGGGTTCGGCCGCACCGGCCGGGGGCGCGACAAAGGCCCGGACGTCCACCGAGTCGGTGATCCCGTCCGGGTCGTCGCGCGACTCCCCTTCCTCCGGCGAGCGCGCTTGCAGGTCCTTGGCGTATCGGCGCTCCATCCCCGCCCGTCCGGACAGCAGCCGGATGGCGGTGCTGAAGCGTTCCGTCGGACGGGCTTCGTTCAGCTCGTCCTGCCTACGGAGCCACATCGGCACCAAGTAGGCGGCCCAGGCCCCGACGATGACTGCGTAGATGAGGCCGCTGCTGCTCACGCTCACACGGTAGAGGGGTTCCGCCTGGGCCATCTGCCAATTGGGCCGGTGTGTCGCACGATCTGGCTGATATCTCGAACTTTTTTTGTGACTGATGCGATCAACAGGCCGCCGACAGCGTGAAATTAATGCCTGAGACAAGGCTCATACGAGCCTCAGACGGTCGTTCCCCGATCAATTTCGAACACATATTTCATTTACCGGGGTCGGGACCCGGACTAGGCAGTGTTCCGAGGTCGCGCCTGGTGCCAGCGGCGCAACAACCCTTCCGGTACCTCTTCGACGGTGAGCGCGAAGACGAGGTGATCCCGCCAGGCTCCGTCGATGTGGAGATACCGTGGACGAAGCCCCTCCTCGCGGAATCCGAGTTTCTCCACGACCCGTCGGCTCGGCGCGTTCTCGGGGCGAATACAGACCTCGATACGGTGCAGCCCGACCGCGCGGAAGCAGTGGTCGACGGCGAGCGCGACGGCGGTCGGCATCACCCCGCGGCCCGCGACGGACTCGTCGACCCAGTAGCCGACATGGCCCGAGCACATCGAACCCCAGGTGATCCCGGCGACCGTCAACTGCCCGACGAGACGGCCCTGGTACTCGATGACGAAGGGCAGCATCCGGCCCGCGCCCGCCTCCGCGCGCAGATGGCGGACCATCTGGCGGTAGGTGGGGCGGTGCACGATCGGGCCGCTGGCCGTGGGCGGCGGGATCGTGGCCTCCCAGGGGCGCAGCCAGTCGCGGTTGCGCCGGTTGACCTCGCGCCAGGCCCGCTGGTCGCGCATCTTTATGGGACGGAGGACGATGTCGCCGTCCGTCAGCTCGACGGGCCAGGAAGGGCTGTTCAGCTCGCACCCCCCGCGGGACCGGGATGGTCGCCGCCGCGCAGCTGGTCGACGGCGTGCCTCAACAGCGGCTCCAGGACGGCGAGTCCGTCGCGTACACCGCCCGTGGAGCCCGGCAGGTTCACGATGAGCGTCCTGCCCGCGACTCCGGCGAGCCCTCGGGAGAGCGCGGCCGTGGGGACCTTGTCCCTGCCGTACGCGCGGATCGACTCCGGGATGCCGGGGACTTCGTGGTCGATGACGCGGCGGGTGGCCTCGGGGGTGCGGTCGGTGGGCGAGATGCCGGTGCCGCCGGTGGTGAGGATGACGTCGTAACCGGCCGCGGCGCCCGCGCGCAGAGCCTGCTCGACCGGGTCGCCGTCGGGGACGACCTGCGGTCCTTCGACGGCGAAGCCGAGCGCGGTCAGGCCTTCGGCGAGGATCGGACCGCCCTTGTCGGCGTAGACGCCGGCGGCGGCTCGGTTGGAGGCCGTGACCACGAGAGCGCTGTACGGCGCGAGCAGGGCGCCGCCGGCCTGCGTGTCCAGAGCCGCCGGCGGCACCGGTCCGGACGCCGCGGCCGTCTCCTGCCGTTCGCCTTCGGACGCGCTGTGGCCGCTCATGCGCCTGCTCCCTCGGCTCCCTCGCGCGTCCAGTGGCCCGACTTGCCGCCGGTCTTCTCCTCGACGCGTACGTCCGTGATGACGGCGCCCTTGTCGACCGCCTTGACCATGTCGACAACCGTGAGGGCCGCGACGCTCACCGCGGTGAGGGCCTCCATCTCGACGCCCGTGCGGTCCGTCGTCTTCACCGTCGCGAGGATCTCGACGGCGTCGTCCGCCACGGAGAGGTCGAGCTTGACTCCGGAGACGGCCAGCGGGTGGCAGAGCGGGATCAGGTCCGGGGTGCGCTTGGCGCCCATGATCCCGGCGATCCGCGCGGTGGCCAGGGCGTCGCCCTTGGGGAGAGCCTCTTCTGGTGATTCCCCGCGCAGCAGCTCGATCACGCGCGGCGAGACCAGCACGCGGCCGCTGGCACGGGCGGTGCGCGCGGTCACGTCCTTCGCGGACACGTCGACCATGCGGGCCGCGCCCGCCTCGTCGATGTGGGTCAGGTGCTGCTGCTCAGGGCCGGGGGTCTCCCCCCGGGAAATCGCGGTCATGTGCTGTGGCGCTCCCGGTCCGGGCCCCGCGCGGTGCGGCGCGCGCGGGCCTGTTGTGCGCGACACGGTACCGCGCGGGCGGCCTTCTCAGCCGAGCAGGACCACCTCGACGTCCGTGCCGGGCTCCACCGACGTGGTGTCCTCGGGGACGACGATCAGCGCGTCCGCGTGCGCGAGGGCGGCGATCAGATGCGAGCCGGAGCCGCCGACGGGCGTCACACTGCCCGCCTCGGCGTCATACCTCCCCCGGAGGAACTGGCGGCGGCCCGCGGGCGAATTCAGCGCCTTGTCGGACACCAGCTCCGCGCGCGTGGTGGGCCGGTGGACCTCCGGGAGACCCATGAGGGTGCGGATCGCCGGACGTACGAAGATCTCGAAGGAGACGTACGAGGAGACGGGGTTGCCCGGCAGCGCGAGCAGGGGGGTGTGGTCCGGGCCGATGGAGCCGAAGCCCTGCGGCTTGCCCGGCTGCATGGCGAGCTTACGGAACTCCACGCCGCTGCCCGCCCCGATGCCGTCCTCCTCGTCCGGGTCGCCGATGGAGGTCAGGGCCTCCTTCACGACGTCGTAAGCGCCCACGCTCACGCCGCCCGTGGTAACCACGAGGTCGGCGCGGATCAGCTGGTCCTCGATGGTGGAGCGCAGCGTCTCCGCGTCGTCGGCGACCGCGCCCACGCGGTAGGCGATGGCTCCGGCCTCGCGGGCGGCGGCCGTCAGGGCGAAGCTGTTGGAGTCGTAGATCTGGCCGTTCGCCAACTCCTCGCCGGGCTGGACCAGTTCGCTGCCGGTGGACATCACGACCACGCGCGGGCGGGGGCGCACCTTCACCGTGCCGCGGCCGATCGCGGCGAGCAGGGCGATCTGCGGGGCACCGAGGACCGTGCCGATGGTCAGGGCGCGGTCACCGGCCCGGACGTCGCTGCCCTGCGCGCGCACATGCGCGCGTGCCTCGGCGGGGCGGTGCACGCGGACCTCTCCGGAGGCGCCCTCGGGGGCGGCGCTGTGGGCGCGCATCCCGGAGACGGGGCCCTCGCCGAGGCCTCCGTCGGTCCACTCCACGGGGACGACGGCCTCGGCGCCGGGCGGCAGCGGTGCGCCGGTCATGATGCGGGCGGCCTGGCCCGCGCCGACGGTGGGCTGCTCGCCCGCGCCCGCGGCGACGTCACCGATGACGGTCAGGACGGCGGGGAACTCCTCACCGGCGCCCGCGACATCGGCGACCCGCACCGCATACCCGTCCATGGAGCTGTTGTCGAAGGGCGGCAGCGAGACGGGCACCGTGATGTCCTCGACCAGGACACAGCCCTGGGCGTCGAGGAGTTGGAGCTCGATCGGCTCGAGCGGACGGACGGTCGCGAGGATGTCGTCCAAATGCTCCTCCACCGACCAGAGGTTGTCCCGGCCGGTGGTCGATGTCGTCGTGCTGCTGCTCAAAGTGCTACATCTCCTCGGTGACGTAACTGCGAAGCCAGGCCTGGAAGTCCGGGCCCAGATCTTCACGTTCGCACGCGAGTCTGACAATGGCACGCAGATAGTCGCCCCGGTCACCGGTGTCATAGCGGCGGCCCTTGAAGACCACGCCGTGCACCGGGCCGCCGATCTTCTCGTCCGCCGCGAGCTGCTGGAGGGCGTCGGTGAGCTGGATCTCGCCGCCGCGGCCCGGCTCGGTCTTGCGCAGTATGTCGAAGACATGGGGGTCCAGGACATAGCGGCCGATGATCGCGTAGTTGGAGGGGGCGTCCGCCGTGTCCGGCTTCTCCACCAGGTCGGTCACCTTGACGACGTCGCCGTCCTCGGTGGCCTCGACGGCCGCGCAGCCGTAGAGGTGGATCTGCTCGGGGGCGACCTCCATGAGCGCGATGACGCTTCCGCCGTGCTGCTCCTGGACCTCGACCATGCGGGCGAGGAGCGGGTCGCGCGGGTCGATCAGGTCGTCACCGAGGAGCACGGCGAACGGCTCGTGGCCCACGTGCGGAGCGGCGCACAGGACGGCATGACCGAGCCCCTTGGGGTCGCCCTGGCGGACGTAGTGCATCGTCGCGAGGTCGCTGGACTCCTGGACCTTGGCGAGGCGGGCTTCGTCGCCCTTCTTCAGGAGGGCCGACTCCAGTTCGTAGTTGCGGTCGAAGTGGTCCTCCAGCGGGCGCTTGTTGCGGCCCGTGATCATGAGGACGTCGTCGAGGCCCGCCGAGACGGCCTCCTCGACCACGTACTGGATCGCCGGCTTGTCGACGACCGGCAGCATCTCCTTGGGAGTCGCCTTGGTCGCCGGCAGGAAGCGCGTGCCGAGGCCCGCCGCGGGGATGACCGCCTTGGTGATCCTGGGCGTGGGGGGGTGAGACTCAGTCATGCCGACAACCATATCCGGTGCGTATGTGCGGAATCTGTGGGTCCAGATAATTGGACGGCATATGCGATCACTAGGAAGGATTTGTGAGTACGCCATGAGCACGACCGAACCCGGCGGCCAGCCAACCAAGCGCATGTTGCGGCGAGACTTCCTCGCGGTGAGAAGCGGGTTGACTGAGGATGACGCACACAAGGCGGCCGCGGTTCTCGCCGACCGCGCGCTGGAACTGCCGGAGCTCGCCGGGGCGCGGACCGTCGCCGCGTACGTCTCGGTGGGCAGCGAGCCCGGCACGCGCGCCCTGCTCGACGCCCTCCACGCGCGCGGGACACGGGTCCTGCTGCCCGTGCTGCTCGCGGACAACGACCTGGACTGGGGCGTGTACGACGGGGCGGGCTCGCTGGTCCGCGTACAACACCAGGGAAAGATCGAGCTGTTGGAGCCCTTCGGGGAGCGGCTCGGCCCGGACGCCGTCCTGGCGGCGGACGCCGTTCTGCTGCCGGGGCTCGCCGTGGACGCGCGCGGGATGCGGCTCGGGCGGGGCGGCGGCTCGTACGACCGGGTGCTCGCCCGTCTGGAGCGTGCGGACGCCGATCCCGCTCTGGTGGTGCTCCTGTACGACTCCGAAGTGGTCGCTCACGTCCCCGAAGAGGCGCACGACCGACCGGTGCACGCCGTCGTGACACCGTCGGGGGTACGTCGCTTCCGCTGACCCCCGCGACAGCTGCCGCCACGACACCGAAAGGGCCCTCCACGCGCGCGTGGAGGGCCCTTTCGGTGTCAGCCGTACGGGATCAGGGGCGCAGGACCAGCTTGTCGCTCGTGCTGCCCTCGACCGCCTTCTCCGAGTAGGCCCACGGCAGGAGTTCGCCCTTGGCCCACTTGTCGGTCTGGTCGGTGTAGTGGTCGTTGTACGCGTGCCCCGAGGCGCCGGTGAGGTTGATCCACTTGGACTTGTCCATGTCCTTGAGGTTCACCACCATGCGCATCGACGGCACCCACACCACGCCGTAGCCGCCCGCCGCGTTCCAGCCGGTGGCGTTGACCGCGGCCTCGCCGCCGCCGAGGTTCCACGGGCCGCGGTTGAGCACGAACTGGAGCCAGCCGGGGCCTTCGGTGCCCAGCGTCTGGTTCTTCAGCGTGAGGCGGTGCAGGCGACCCCAGGACCAGGTGTCGATGTCCTTGCCGAGCTTGGCCGTCAGGTCCCAGCGCGCGTCCTCCATGGCCCGCTTGAACAGCTGGTCGCGGGTCTTGGTCTCGTCGTCGGTGCGGGTCGCCGGCGCCTTCCACCAGTCGTTCTTCTCGTCGTCGAGGATCTTGCGGACGACCTCGAAGTAGCGGTCGCCGCCGTCCGGCTGCGCCGAGTCGGCATCCCGCTCGCCGCATTCGCGGACCTTCTCGCCCTCGTCGGCGGGACGGGTGTTGCCGGCCGGTTCGACGTTCAGGCACTGGCCCTTGACGCGCAGCTCCTTGGGGAGCTTGTTGCCGAAGGCGAGCTTGAGGATGTTGCGCCAGACCGAGTTGAAGTACGCGGCGGCCGCCGAGTCGGCGTCCTGGGTGTAGTCCCAGCCCTCGAGGAGCTTCTGCGCCTCGCGGACGTACTTGTCCTTGATGTCGATCTTCAGCAGCTTGGGCACGAGCAGCTTGGCGATCTCGCTGCTGTTGTCCATCTGCATGAGGCGCATGTCCTCGGTGGAGATCTTGCCGCCGTTCTTGATCTTCGACTGGATCAGGTCGTCGATCCGCTGGCTGCGCGCTCCGTAGCCCCAGTCGGCGGTGAGCTTGTACGGGTACTTGCCCTCGCCGTCCTCGATCACGGCCTGGTTGGCGGTGACGATGTAGCCGCGCTTGGGGTTGTACTCGTAGGGCAGCGCACGCTGCGGGATGTAGCCGTCCCAGCGGTAGGCGGGGTCCCAGCCCGGCGCCGGGAGCGAGCCGTCGCCCTTGCCGCGGGTCGGGATCTTGCCGGGCGCCTGGTAGCCGATGTTGCCCTTGGTGTCGGCGTAGATCAGGTTCTGGGAGGGCACTTCAAAAGAAGCGGCCGCCTTGCGGAACTCCGTGAAGTCCTTCGCCTTGTTGAGCTCGAAGACCGCGTCCATGGACTTGCCGGGGGTCAGCGCGGTCCAGCGCAGCGCCACTCCGTAGCCGTCGCCCCGGTCGGGGGCCGCGGTGTCGACGCCGGCCTTCTTGCCGACCTTGACCAGCTCGTCGTCGCGGTCCGAGATCAGCGGGCCGTTGTTGGTCTCGCGGACCGTGATCTTCTTCTCCTTGCCTCCCGCGACCTTGATGGTCTCCTCGCGGGAGGTGAAGGGCAGCACCTTGTCGTCGTACAGGTAGCCGTCCCCGGTGAACTTCTCCAGGTACAGGTCCGTGACGTCGGCGCCGAGGTTCGTCATGCCCCAGGCGATGTCCTTGTTGTGGCCGATGACCACGCCCGGCATGCCGGAGAAGGTGTAGCCGGAGACGTCGTACTGGCACTTCTCGGAGACCGACCGGCAGTGCAGGCCCATCTGGTACCAGACGGAGGGCAGCTGCGGCGCGAGGTGCGGGTCGTTGGCCAGCAGGGGCTCGCCGGTGATCGTGTGCTTGCCGGAGACGACCCAGGAGTTCGAGCCGATGCCGTTGCCGTTCGGGCCGAGGATCGCAGGGACCTCGTCCAGGGCGTCGGAGAGACCCGAGAGCTGCGACTGCAGCCCGTCGGGCGCCTGCGCGCCGCCCGCGAGGCCCGTGCCCACCGCGCCACCGGTCCCCGCCGTCCCGGTCTGGGTGCCGGTGCCCTTGTCGTCGTACTCCTTGGTGGCGCTGTTGTAGGCGCCCTCCTGGACGACGGGCTTGTTCCGCTTGTACGGGTACTCGGGGTACAGGTCCTTGATCTGCGAGGGGCCGAGGCGGCTCGTCATCAAGGAGCGGTCGATCTCGTCCTGCATGTTGCCGCGCAGGTCCCAGGCCATCGCCTTGAGCCAGGCCACGGAGTCGACGGGGGTCCACTTCTGGATCTTGTAGTCGTTCTCGAAGCCGAGCGCCGCGTACTCGACGGAGATGTCCTTGCCGTCCTTGCCGTCGAGGTAGGCGTTGACTCCCTTGGCGTACGCCTGGAGGTACTTCTTGGTCTGCGGCGAGAGCTTGGAGTCGTACTCCTTCTTCGCCACCCGGTGCCAGCCGAGCGTGCGCAGGAACTCATCGGTCTTGACCTGGCCCTTGCCGAACATCTCGGAGAGCCGCCCGGAGGTCATATGGCGACGTACGTCCATCTCCCAGAAGCGGTCCTGCGCCTGGACGTAGCCCTGTGCCATGAAGAGGTCGGCGTCGGACTCGGCGTAGATCTGCGGGATCCCGTTCCCGTCGCGCTTCACGTCGACCGGTCCGGAGAGGCCGTCGAGCTTGATCGTTCCCTTGGTCTGCGGGAAGGAGGCGCGCACGGTGCTGATGCTCCAGTACGCGCCGAAGCCGATGCCTCCGACGATGGCCAGGACCAGGACGATCACGACGAGTCGGGCTCGGCGCCCCTTCTTCTTGCCGGACTTATGACCGGAAGAGGCGGTGGTGTTGGAGGGCATCGCTGTCCTTGCTGTCCTTACGCGAGCGGCAGGGCGGGCTGTGCTGTCGACTGGGCGGCTCTGGGAGCGCTGGAGCAACCATAGGCGCAGGACGTTGCGGCTCCGGACGCGGAGTCAGGAACCCGCCTCCCTGGAGATCGAAAAGAGGTTCGATGACGTCAAGAAAGCGTTAACAATTAGGTAAGGTAACGAAGTACTCGGCTACGAAGTACTCGGCTGCACGGCGGAAGGAACGGCCCCTGACTGTCCACCACCTCAACCAGCTCCTGCTCGTCTGCTCGCTCGTTCTGCTCGTCGCGGTGGCGGCGGTCCGCATCTCGTCGCGCAGTGGGCTCCCCAGCCTGCTGCTGTACCTCGGCATCGGCGTCGCCATGGGCCAGGACGGCATCGGCGACGTCCAGTTCAACAACGCCGAGCTGACGCAGGTCATCGGCTATGCGGCACTGGTCGTGATCCTCGCCGAGGGCGGCCTCGGGACGAAGTGGAAAGAGATCAGGCCCGCGCTGCCCGCCGCGGCCGCGCTGTCGCTCGCCGGTGTCGCGGTGAGCGTCGGCGTCACGGCCGCGGGAGCGCACTACCTCGTGGGGCTCGAGTGGCGGCAGGCACTGATCATCGGCGCGGTGGTCTCCTCCACGGACGCGGCGGCGGTCTTCTCGGTGCTGCGGAAGGTGCCGCTCCCCTCACGCGTCACGGGCGTGCTCGAAGCGGAGTCGGGGTTCAACGACGCCCCTGTGGTGATCCTCGTCGTGGCGTTCTCCACGGCAGGACCGGTGGACGACTGGTACGTACTGATCGGCAAGATCGCCCTGGAGCTGGCGATCGGCGCCGCGATCGGCCTCGCGGTGGGCTGGCTCGGCGCCTACGGCCTGCGCCACGTGGCCCTGCCCGCCTCCGGCCTCTACCCCATCGCCGTCATGGCGATCGCCGTCACCGCGTACGCCGCGGGAGCCATGGCGCACGGCAGCGGCTTCCTCGCCGTCTACCTCGCCTCGATGGTCCTCGGCAACGCCAAGCTGCCGCACTGGCCCGCCACCCGCGGCTTCGCCGAAGGGCTCGGCTGGCTCGCCCAGATCGGCATGTTCGTGCTGCTCGGCCTGCTGGTCACACCGCACGACCTGCTGGACGACACCTGGCCCGCCATCGTCATCGGCCTCGTCCTGACGGTGGTGGCACGGCCCCTGGAGGTCGTGATCAGCCTGCTGCCGTTCCGGATGCCCTGGCAGGAGAAGGCCCTGCTGTCCTGGGCCGGCCTGCGCGGCGCCGTGCCCATCATCCTGGCCACCATCCCGATGGTGAGCGGCGTCGAGGACAGTCAGCGGATCTTCAACATCGTCTTCGTCCTCGTCGTCGTCTACACCCTCATCCAGGGCCCCACGCTGCCCTGGCTGGCCCGGAAGCTGCGGCTCGGCGACTCCGCGGAGGCCGCCGACCTCGGCGTCGAATCGGCGCCCCTGGAGCGGCTGCGCGGGCATCTCCTGTCGGTGGCCATCCCCAAGGGCTCACGCATGCACGGCGTCGAGGTCGCCGAGCTGCGGCTGCCTCAGGGCGCGGCGGTCACGCTGGTCGTCCGCGACGGAGAATCGTTCGTTCCGCTGCCGACGACGGTACTGCGGCGCGGCGACGAGCTCCTCGTGGTGGCCACGGACCCGGTGCGGGACGCCGCCGAGCGGCGGCTGCGCGCGGTCGGCCACGGCGGAAAGCTCGCCGGATGGCTGGGAACCGACGGAGAAAAACACTAAACATCGGCGGCATCGTAGGTGTCGGGGGTCTCATCGGCTGTAATCACAGGGGCGGATGGGACTTCCGCCTGTACCATGAAGACACCTGATCGAACCAACTCTGCCTGAAGCAGAGCTGGCGCGACCGTATGGCGGCCGCGGTACCCCTCGCAGTGGGGCCCGGCATCTACCGCAGTTCCGCGCAAGAGGACAGCTCTCGGCGCCCCCGCACGGGCGCGCTACCAGGCGGCAGAAAGGCACGGGCCGTGGCATCCACGGTCACCGAATCCCGCCCGGGCTACGGACAACTGCTGCGCACCCCGCGCGCCTGGACATTCCTGCTGCCCGGCTTCGCGGCGCGCCAGCCGTTCGCGATGCTGACCATCTCCATCGTGCTGCTGGTGCAGCACACCACCGGCTCGTACGGTGCCGCGGGCGCCGTCTCGGCCGTCACCGGCGTCTCCATGGCGCTCTTCGCCCCCTTCAGCGGCAAGCTCGCCGACCGGTTCGGACAGCGCGCGGTGCTGGTGCCCGGCGTCCTCGTGCACTCCGCGTCCGTCGTCACGCTGACGGTCCTCGCGCTCTCCGACGCCCCCCTGTGGGCGCTCTTCGCGGCCGCCGTACCCGCGGGTGCGTCGACGCCGCAGATCGGCCCCATGGTGCGGGCCCGCTGGGGCGCCAAGCTGCAGGACACCCCTCTGGCCACCACCGCGGCCGCCTTCGAGTCGGTCACCGACGAGCTGACCTTCGTCCTCGGCCCGCTCGTCGCGACCGCGCTGTGCACCACCGTCGACCCCTCCGCCGGACTGCTCACCGAGGCCGGGCTCACGCTGGTGGGCGGCCTGCTGTTCGCCGCGCAGAAGAGCACCCAGCCCAAGCCGTCCGCGCACCACGCCGAGCACGCGCGCGTGGAGCACGTCTCCGCGCTGCGGGTCCCCGGAGTGCGCGTCCTGATCGTGACGTTCCTCGGGATCGGCGCCGTCTTCGGCGGCATGCAGGTCTCGCTGGCCGCCTTCACCGAGTCGATCGGCGAACCGGGCCTCAACGGCGTCCTGTACGGCACGTTCGCCGCGGGCAACATGCTCTCCGGCATCGCCTGCGGCGCCATCGCCTGGAAGGTCTCCCCGCAGCGCCGGCTCCTCGTCGGGTACACGGCACTGACCCTGATGGCATCCGGCCTGTGGGCGGCGCACTCCGTGGTCCTGCTCGCCGGGCTCGGCCTCCTGGTCGGCGTCTGCATCGCGCCCGCGCTGATCACCGGCTACACCCTGGTCGACAAGCTGGTCGCGCCGACCGGCCGCACGGAGGCCTTCACCTGGCTCACCGGCGCGGTCGCGCTCGGGCAGGCGGCGGCCGTCACGGTCGCCGGACAGCTGGAGGACCGCTTCTGGGACGGTGCCGGATTCCTGGTCCCGCTGGGCGGCACGGCACTGGCCCTCGCGGTGCTCGTGACGCTGCGCTCGCGGCTCGTTCCCCAGGCGCCGTCCCTCACGGTGGCGCGTGGCGTCGGTCACCGAGTTCCGGTCACGGTGGACTGATCTCGCGGAATACGTCACTATGGACCGTCGTTAGCACTCATCGAGTGAGAGTGCCAGGAGGAAGCAAGTGCCGACGTACCAGTACCAGTGCACCGAGTGCGGCGAGGGCCTCGAGGCGGTGCAGAAGTTCACCGATGACGCCCTGACCGTGTGCCCCAGCTGCGACGGACGCCTCAAGAAGGTGTTCTCGGCCGTCGGCATCGTCTTCAAGGGCTCCGGCTTCTACCGCAACGACAGCCGCGGCTCGTCGTCGAGCAGCTCGCCGGCCTCTTCGTCGTCGAAGTCCTCCTCGGACACGTCGGGCTCGTCGAGCTCCTCGGACGCGAAGGCTTCTTCGTCCTCCTCGTCCTCGGACTCCAAGTCGTCCGGATCCTCGTCGACGTCCACGTCGTCGAGCTCGGCCGCCTGAGACTCTTCCCGAGGACCCCGCCGTCCCACGACGGCGGGGTCCTCGGCGTTTTCCGGCCCGGCTACTGTGCGGCCCATGGTGAACACGGCGAACGCTTCGCGAGCCGAGATCGGCGTGATCGGCGGCTCCGGCTTCTACTCCTTCCTCGACGGCGTGACCGAGATACAGGTCGACACTCCGTACGGGGCTCCGAGCGATTCCCTCTTCCTCGGTGAGATCGCGGGGCGCCGGGTGGCGTTCCTGCCCCGGCACGGCCGCGGCCACCATCTGCCGCCGCACCGCATCAACTACCGCGCCAACCTCTGGGCGTTGCGCTCCGTCGGTGTGCGGCAGGTGCTCGGGCCGTGCGCGGTCGGCGGGCTGCGGTCCGAGTACGGGCCCGGGACGCTGCTGGTGCCCGACCAGTTGGTGGACCGCACGCAGTCGCGTCCACAGACGTACTTCGACGGGGTTCCGCTGCCGGACGGGAGCGTGCCGAACGTCGTGCATGTGTCGCTGGCCGACCCGTACTGCCCCGTGGGGCGCGGTGCCGCGCTCAAGGCCGCGCGCGGCCGCGACTGGGAGCCGGTGGACGGCGGGACGCTGGTCGTGATCGAGGGGCCGCGCTTCTCGACCAGGGCGGAGTCGCGCTGGTACGCGGACCAGGGCTGGTCGGTGGTGGGCATGACCGGGCATCCCGAGGCCGTGCTCGCGCGTGAACTGGAGCTCTGCTACACGTCGTTGACGCTGGTCACGGATCTGGACGCGGGCGCGGAGACCGGCGAGGGCGTCTCGCACGACGAGGTCCTGCGGGTGTTCGCCGCCAATGTGGACCGGCTGCGGGACGTGCTGTTCGACGCGGTGGCGGGGCTGCCGGAAAGTGGCGGGGAGCGGGGGTGCCTGTGTGCCGGGGCGCTGGGTGGGCTGAATCCGGGGATTCGGTTGCCGTGAGGCGGGGCCTGCCGGGGCGGGACTGCGGCTGCGGGACTGCGGCTGCGGGACTGCGGCTGCGGGATTGCGGCTGCGGGATTGCGGGATTGCGGGATGGTGGAACTTCTCCTTCGGGTGAGGGAGTTGTCCACAACCGGCGGGTAGTCCACGGGGCTCAGCGGGAATCGGCGCGGGACTGCATCGTGAGAGCGGAAGCCGAGTTCTCGCACCGCAGGCGGTGGTTGTCGTGCCCCACGTCCCTTCTCAGAGCCGGACCCAGATCTCATGGGCGGACGGTTGCCCGGTCCCCCACTTCTCCCCCGTGCGGGTGCGCGGAGGAAATCCGCGGCTGCGCAGACTGCTGCGGCACAGACGGCGGGCCATGGCCGTGGGCCTCGCGATGACCGCGGCCGCCCTCGCGGCCTCGGTCCCGCGGGAGGCCGACCGGCCGCAGGCGCGGGCTGCCGTGGCGGAGCCCGCGCAGGAACCGCGATCCGGGGAGCGGGTGTCGGCACCCGTGCGGATCGCGGACGCGGGCGCGGCGGGTCTGCTGCGCCCCGGCGACCGGGTCGACGTGATCGCGGCCGAGGGGACGCCGTCGGGTGGGGCGAAGCCGCGCGTGGTGGCGGCGGGCGCGCGGGTTTCCGAGGTGCCCGGACCAGGGCAAGGGCCTGCCGAGAGCGGGGCGTTGGTGGTCTTCTCCGTGCCGCGGGACACGGCAGCACGGCTCGCCGGAGCAGGGGCGAGCGCGCGTCTGGCGGTGACCCTGCGGTGAACCGGAACGTTCACGATCGCACTGAGAGCCTGTCAAGTCGCCCGTTCGTGCGAACGAATTGGACAGGTCAACCCCGGCCTGACGTAGGTTGCGAAGTTGTTTGTTCCACAACCTGCACATGCAACGAAAGGCCTCGTGGTGAGCGAGAAGAAGGAACCGGGCGTCTGGGAGGGCTTCAAGGCCTTCTTGATGCGCGGCAATGTCGTCGACCTGGCGGTCGCGGTGGTCATCGGCGCCGCGTTCACGAACATCGTGAACTCGGTGGTCAAGGGTGTCATCAACCCGCTCGTCGGCGCCTTCGGGACGAAGGATCTCGACCACTACAGCTCGTGCCTGAAGGCACCGTGCGTGATGAAGCCCGACGGGACGGTCGAGAGCGGCATCCCGATCATGTGGGGATCCGTGCTCAGCGCGGTTCTCAGCTTCGTGATCACCGCGGCCGTCGTGTACTTCCTGATGGTCCTGCCCATGGCCAAGTACCTGGCGAAGCAGGCTGCTCGGAAGGCGGCCAAGGAGGGGGCCCAGGAGGTCATCGAGATCTCCGAGCTGGAGGTCCTCAAGGAGATCCGCGACGCGCTGGTGGCGCAGCGCGGCTCCGGTCACCGCGAGGAGTAGCGCGGGCTCAGAGGTGGTGGGGCGGCTTCTCGTCGAGGAAGCGCGCCAGGTCGGCGGCGCTGTCGCCGCCGGCCTCCGGCCGCTCGCCCCACCCTCGGTCCGTGTCGTCCGAGGACTGCTGCGACAGCGGATCGTCGAAGATCAGCGCGTTCCGCGGCTTGGCCGGGCTCTGCGGCTTCTCCGGATCGCGCGGTTCGGGGGCGGGGGCGGTGCTCATGCCTCCAGGGTACGTCGGGGGTTCAGCTCGGGGCCTCCGCGCCCTTGCGGGCGTAGAACCACCAGCAGACGACCAGGCACGTGGCGTAGAAGGCGGTGAACTTCCGCTCGCCGAAGATCGGCCCGATGAAGGTGTAGAGGACCCGGAAGGTACCGCCGGTGAGGCCGGGGATGGCCGTCAGCCAGAACAGCTGCGAGGTGGTGAGTCCGAAGCCCACGTCGTTGAGGCGGACCGCGGTGACCGACCAGACCTGCCAGACGACGAAGCCGAGCATCAGGGCCGGGATGGAGACCCAGAGGTTGCGGTTGGCCACCTTGTGGCCGACCGAGCGCCAGAACGAGTCGTCCTCGGGGCGCCACTCCCCGATCGTCGATCCGGGGCGGTAGGTGTCGCCCGTCCGCCGGTGGCTGGTGGGAGCACTCATGCGGCCACGCTAGGTACGGCCACGGTCGGCCGCCCGCCCGCTGGGCCGTTCGGGTGGCTTCCGGCCGCCCCTCGACCGTCCTCTTCAGACGGCCTTGAGGCCCTGAGCCGCGAAGATCTCCTTGGCCGCGGCCACCTGCTGCGGGGTGGGCGAGGGGGTGTCGCGCAGCGTGAAGTCCTTGCCGAGCGCGTCCCACTTCGCCTCGCCCAGCTTGTGGAAGGGCAGTACGTCGACGCGCGAGACATTGCCGAGCGAGGCGGCGAAGCGGGCGACGCCCTCGATGTTCGCCGGGTCGTCGGTCAGGCCGGGGACGAGGACGAAGCGCACCCAGACGTTCTTGCCGAGCTCGGCGAGGCGGTGGGCGAAGTCGAGGGTGGGCCGCAGCGGGCGCTCCGTGACCTTCTTGTACGTCTCCGGGTCCCAGGACTTGATGTCGAGCAGGACCAGGTCGACGTCGCGCAGCAGGGCGTCGGTGGCGCGTGCGCCGAGGAAGCCGGAGGTGTCCAGGGCGGTGTGCAGGCCCAGTTCGTGCTTGAGGCGATGCAGGAGTTCGCCGGTGAAGACGGGCTGCAGGAGGGGCTCGCCGCCGCTGACGGTGGCTCCTCCCCCGGCGGCGGAGATGAACTTGGTGTACTTGGCGGCTTCCGCGATGACGTCGTCGGCCGTGGTCCGCTTGCCGTCGCGCATCCGCCAGGTGTCGGGGTTGTGGCAGTACAGGCAGGTCAGCGGACACCCGGAGAGGAACGTGACGAAGCGTGTGCCGGGTCCGTCGACGCCGGTGGACAGGTCCCAGGAGTGGACCGAGCCGGTGACGGGGCGGTGGGTGGCGGCCGCCGCCGGGGTGGCCGCGTCCTCATCGACCACACGGGGGCGTACGGGGATGTCGGTACCGAGCAGGACAGCCATGGCGTAACTCCCGGACTACTGGCAGGACATGGTGTTCGCGACTCCCGGGGCCGGGGTGAGGGCCCGGCCCCGGGGCCGCGGATCGGGGGCGGCTCCGGTGAGGGAGCCGGTGGCTCAGAGGGAGCCGTGGAAGGTGCGGTTGATGACGTCGAGCTGCTGGTCGCGGGTCAGCCGGATGAAGTTGACCGCGTATCCGGAGACCCGGATCGTCAGCTGCGGGTAGTTCTCCGGGTGCTCCATGGCGTCCTGAAGGGTCGCCTTGTTGAGCACGTTGACGTTCATGTGGAAGCCGTCGCTGGCCATGAAGCCGTCCAGGACGCCGGAGAGGTTCTCCACCCGCTCCTCGGGGGTGCGGCCGAGCGCGTCCGGGGTGATGGTGTTGGTCAGCGAGATGCCGTCCTCGGCGTCGTCGTAGGGCAGCTTGGCGACCGACATCGCCGAGGCGATGTAGCCGTGCTCGTCACGGCCGTTCATCGGGTTGGCACCCGGGGCGAAGGGCGTACCGGCGCGGCGGCCGTCGGGGGTGTTGCCGGTCTTCTTGCCGTAGACGACGTTCGAGGTGATGGTCAGCACCGACTGGGTGTGCACCGCGTTCCGGTAGGTGGGGTGCTTGCGGACCTTCTCCATGAAGTCGTGCACGATGCGCTTCGCGATGTCGTCGGCGCGGTCGTCGTTGTTGCCGTAGGCGGGGTAGTCGCCCTCGATCTCGTAGTCGACGGCGAGGCCCGTCTCGTCGCGGATCACCTTGACCCTGGCGTGCTTGATCGCCGAGAGCGAGTCGGCGGCGACCGAGAGGCCCGCGATGCCGCACGCCATGGTGCGCAGGATCTCCTGGTCGTGCAGCGCCATCTCGATGCGCTCGTAGGCGTACTTGTCGTGCATGTAGTGGATGACGTTGAGCGCGTGGACGTACGTCTTGGCCAGCCAGTCGAGCATCGCGTCGTACTGCTTCACGACGGTCGGGTAGTCGAGGTACTCGCCCTCGATGGGCGTGAAGCCCTGCACGACGGTCTTGCCGGACTTCTCGTCGCGGCCGCCGTTGATCGCGTAGAGGAGCGCCTTGGCGACGTTCACGCGGGCGCCGAAGAACTGCATCTGCTTGCCTACGGCCATCGCGGAGACGCAGCAGGCGATCGCGGTGTCGTCGCCGTACTTGGGGCGCATCAGCTCGTCCGACTCGAACTGGATGGCCGAGGTGTCGATGGCGACCTTGGAGGCGAACTCCTTGAAACCCTTGGGCAGTTGCCGCGACCAGAACACCGTGAGGTTCGGCTCGGGGGCCGGGCCGAGGTTGTAGAGGGTCTGCAGGGCGCGGAAGGTGGTGCGCGAGACCAGCGGGCGGCCGTCCTCGCCGATGCCGGCCATCGACCAGGTGACCCAGGTCGGGTCGCCCGAGTAGAGCTCGTTGTACTCGGGGGTGCGCAGGAAGCGGACGATGCGGAGCTTGATGACGAAGTCGTCGATGAACTCCTGGGCCTCGGCCTCGGTGATGCGGCCTGCCTCGATGTCGCGCTGGAGGTAGATGTCGAGGAAGTTGTCGATGCGGCCGATCGACATGGCCGCGCCGTTCTGCTCCTTCACGGCGGCCAGGTAGGCGAAGTACAGCCACTGGACGGCCTCACGGCCCGTGGTGGCGGGCTGCGCGATGTCGTAGCCGTACGACATCGCCATGGCCTTCAGTTCCTTGAGGGCCTTGATCTGCTCGGAGATCTCCTCGCGGCCGCGGATGACGTCCTCGGTCGCCCATTCCTCGCCGAGGGCGGCCTTGTCGGCCTCCTTCGCGGCGATCAGACGGTCGACGCCGTAGAGGGCGACGCGGCGGTAGTCGCCGATGATGCGGCCTCGGCCGTAGGCGTCGGGCAGGCCCGTGATGATGCCGGAGGAGCGGCAGGCGCGGATCTCGGGCGTGTAGGCGTCGAAGACACCTTCGTTGTGGGTCTTGCGCAGGTGGGTGTAGATGTCCCTGACCTCGGGGTCGGCCTCGTAGCCGTAGGCGTTGAGGGCGCCTTCGACCATCCGCCAGCCGCCGTTGGGCATGATGGCGCGCTTGAGCGGGGCGTCGGTCTGCAGGCCGACGATCAGGTCCTTGTGGTCGGCGGCGGCGCCGTCGATGTAGCCGGGCTTGAAGGCGTCGATCCGCGAGGGGGTCTTCACGTCCACGTCGTAGATGCCGCGCTCGATCTCCGTGGGGAACATCGAGAGGAGCTTCTGCCAGACCTGGGTGGTGCGTTCGGTCGGGCCCGCGAGGAAGGAGGCGTCGCCTTCGTACGGGGTGTAGTTCTGCTGCACGAAGTCGCGGACGTCGATGGCGTCCCGCCACAGGCCGCCCTTGAAGCCGTCCCAGGCCTCGCCGTTCACTGTCGTTTCCGCAGGAGTGGCAGTCATGACGCGCACCTTCCGTATCGCTTCTTCGCTACGTCTCCATTCCACTCCTGTTTGATCGATCAGGGAGCCCGCAATGGTCCTCGCTTGGGGACCGATGGTCCTCATTTCCCTTGGCCCGGAACTCTTCCTGCCGCCCTGACCTGGGGATTTACCGAGGACTTTGGACCTAAGTTCGCTTGTGAATGCATTCACAAGAAATTCCCGGCCATCCCGTGGTACGGGACGACCGGGAATTGCGGACGGTCCGAGGCGTCAGCTCGGCGACTCCGCGCCCTTGCGGGCGTAGAACCACCAGGCGACCGCGATACAGCTGACGTAGAAGGCCACGAAGCCCCACATCGCGCTGGTGACCGCGAAGTTGGCGAACATCGCCGGGATGAAGAAGAAGCCGTACGCCGCGATGGCGGAGGTGAAACCGGTGACGGCGCCCGCCTCCATCTCGGCCTGCTTCAGCGCCTTCGCGTACTCGGGCGTGCCCTCGGCCAGGCCCTTCAGGTGCTGGTTGCGGAAGATCACCGGGATCTGGCGGAACGTCGAGCCGTTGCCGATGCCCGAGAAGAAGAACGCGCACAGGAAACAGGCGAAGAAGCCCCAGAAGTTGCCGTTGTCGCCGCCGGAGGGAAGGAAGTTGATGACGCCGATGATGGAGAGCGCCATGCCCACGAACGAGAGGATGGTGACCCTCGCGCCGCCGATCTTGTCCGCGATCCAGCCGCCGGCCCAGCGGGCGAGCGCGCCCACGGCCGGGCCCATCCAGGCGTAGGTGGCCGCGGAGTAGGCCGCGTCGATCGGGGTGAACGTGGTCTTGATGAGCATCGGCAGGGCCGCCGCGAAGCCGATGAAGGAACCGAACGTGCCGACGTAGAGCCAGGTCATCAGCCAGTTGTGCTTGCGCTTGAAGATGATCTTCTGCTGGCTGAAGGGAGTCGCCGCGACCTTGAGGTCGTTCTGGCCGAACCATGCGACGACGGCCAGGATCACCAGGACCGGCACCCACAGGAAGGCGGCGTTCTGCAGCCAGACCGGCGTGCCGTCGGCCTTGTGCTGGGCCGAGCCGACCGCGATGACCGAGCTGGTGATGACGATCGGGGTGAGCAGCTGGACGACGGAGACGCCGAGGTTGCCGAGGCCGCCGTTGATGCCGGTCGCGTTGCCCTTGTCCTTCTTGGGGAAGAAGAAGCCGATGTTGGCGAGCGAGGAGGCGAAGTTGGCGCCGCCGACGCCGCAGAGGGCGGCGATGGCGATCATCACGCCGTACGAGGTGTCGGGGTTCTGGACGGCGATGCCGAGCCAGATCAGGGGGACGACCAGGACGATCGTGGAGAGCGCGGTGAAGCGGCGCTGGCCGATCATCGGGCCGAGGAAGGTGTAGAAGATCCGGGCCGTGCCGCCCGTCAGGCCCGGGACCGCCGTCAGCCAGAACAGCTGCGAGGTGGAGAAGCCGAAGCCGACGTCCTTGAGGTTGGTCGCGGTGACCGACCACACCTGCCAGACCACGAAGGCGACCAGGAGCGCGGGGACCGCGATCCACAGGTTGCGGGTGGCGACCTTCTTGCCGGTGGACTTCCAGAAGAGCTCGTTCTCCGGCTCCCAGTCGGTGATGGTGCGGCCGGGGCGGTACTGCGCGGGGTCGTACGACGTTCCCGCGGGCGCGGTCTGCGCTTCTTGGGCGGCAGGCGATCTCATGTTGGTTCCCAGTTCGCTCAGGGTCCCGACCTTGCTACGGGGCCTGACGTATCCAGGTTCCTTCGCGCGAGGACCGGGCAGCAGAGGCGTTGGGCACCTGCCGACCAGGCCAAAGACCGCAAGTGTGAGGGGACTTCAGACCTCGTGCGCCGAGGCCTCGGACGTCGGCACCTCGTGCACCGGCAGCGCGACCGAGGGGTCGTCCAGGCACGCGCCGGTGCGCAGGTCGAACTCCTGCTTGTGCATCGGGGATGCCACGACGGGGCGGCCGTCGCGCGTGCCCAGGATGCCGTGGGCGATCACGTCGGTGCCGGAGAACGGGTCGCGGTTGCCGACCGCGTAGACCGTGCCGCCGCGGTCCTTGAAGAGGGCGGCCTCGGAGCCGTCGGGCAGGACGGCCGCCCGGCCGCGGCCCGGCTCGAGGAACTCGGGCGACGGCCGCGGCAGGTGCCGCTCGAAGCGGGCGAGCGCCTGCGGGTCGTCGAGGACCGCCTGCCACTCGTCCTGGTAGGCCGCCGCGTGGCGGTCCATCTGGGCCTCCAACTCGGCGCAGATGCCCAGGGAGTCGTCGATCAGGACGGACTTCAGGTGGTCGAGGCCGCCGATGCGCTCGCACCACGGGGCGGTGCGCTCCAGGCGCTCGCCGGTGCGCAGGTAGTACATGAGAAAGCGGTCGACGAGGCGGAGGAGTTCGGCGGGGGTCAGGTCGGCGGCGAGGAGGTCGGCGTGGCGCGGGGTGGTGCCGCCGTTGCCGCCGACGTAGAGGTTCCAGCCGCCCGCGGTGGCGATGACGCCGATGTCCTTGCCGCGGGCCTCGGCGCACTCGCGCAGACAGCCGGAGACGCCGCCCTTGATCTTGTGCGGGGTGCGCAGGCCGCGGTAGCGCAGCTCCAGGTCGATGGCGAGCTGGACGGAGTCGCCCTGCCCGAACCGGCAGAACCTGGCGCCGACGCAGGACTTCACGGTGCGCAGGGACTTGCCGTAGGCGTGGCCGGACTCCAGTCCCGCGTCGACCAGGCGGCGCCAGATCGCGGGGAGTTGGTCGGCTCGGGCGCCGAAGAGGTCGATGCGCTGACCGCCGGTGATCTTGGTGTAGAGGTCGAAGTCGCGGGCGACCTCGCCGATGGCGATGAGCTGGGCGGGGGTGATCTCGCCGCCGGGGACGCGCGGGACGACGGAGTAGGTGCCGTCCTTCTGGAGGTTGGCGAGGAAGAGGTCGTTGGAGTCCTGGAGGGCGGCCTGCTCGCCGTCCAGGACGTGGCGCAGGCCGAGTTCGGGGGCGAGGGTGCCGAGGACGTTGCCGACGACGGGCTTGCAGACCGCGCAGCCCTCGCCGCCCAGGCCGTGCTTCTCCATCAGCTCGCCGAAGGAGCGGATGCCTTCGGTGCGTACGGTCTCGTAGATCTCGGCGCGGCTCAGCGCGAAGTGTTCGCACAGGCCCTTGGGCTTCTCGATGCCGGCGGCGGCGAGCTCCGCGTCGAGCACGGACTGGAGGGTGGTCAGGCAGCCTCCACAGCCGGTGCCCGCCTTGGTGCAGCGCTTGATGCCGCCGAGGTCGGTGAGGGAGTTCTCGGTGACGGCGGTACGGACGGCGGCCTTGGTGACGTTGTGGCAGCTGCAGACGACGGCGTCGTCGGGGAGAGCGTCGGCGCCCGGGAGTTCGACGCCGGACGCGGGCAGGACGTAGGCCTGAGGGGGTGCGGGCAGGGGGCGGCCCGCGTGCGGCTTCAGGGTGCCGTAGGCGTCGGCGTCGCCGACCAGGATGCCGCCGAGCAGTTGTCCTTCGGGGCCGAGCAGCAGCTTCTTGTAGACGCCCTCGCGGGTGTCGGAGAAGACGACGGAGACGGCGCCGCCGTCCTCGCCCTCGGGTACGAAGGGGTCGCCGAAGGAGGCGACGTCGGCGCCCATCAGCTTCAGCTTGGTGGAGGTGTCGGCGCCGGTGAAGACCGAGGTCCCCTCGCCCGCGAGGGCGTCGGCGACGGTCTCGGCCATCTGGTAGCCGGGGGCGACCAGGCCGTAGACGCGGCCGTCGGCGGTCTGCGCGCACTCGCCGACGGCGTAGACGTAGGGGTCGGTGGTGCGGCAGTGCTCGTCCACGACGACGCCGCCCCGGTCGCCCACGGCGAGGCCGGCCTCGCGGGCGAGGCGGTCCCGGGGACGTACGCCCGCGGAGAAGACCACGACGTCGGCGTCGATGACGCGGCCGTCGCTCAGGCGCAGCCCGCGCACGGACCCGTCGGTGTCGGTCTCGACCTGGCTCGCCCCGACGCCCGTGTGCACGGCCACGCCCATCGACTCGATGGTGGCGCGCAGGGCGGCGGCGCCTCCGTCGTCGACCTGGAGCGGCATCAGGCGGGGCGCGAACTCGACGACGTGGGTGCGAAGGCCGAGGGTGCGCAGGGCTCCGGCGGCCTCCAGGCCGAGGAGTCCGCCGCCGATGACGACGCCGGTGGTGCGGTCCTCTTCGGAGGCGTACGCGGTGAGGGTCTCGACGTCGTACAGCGTGCGGTAGGTGAAGCAGCCGGGGGCGTCGGCGCCTTCGACGGGCGGCACGAAGGAGTAGGAGCCGGTGGCGATGACCAGGGCGTCGTAGGGGACGGTGGCTCCGGAGGTGTTGGTGACGGTGCGCCCCGCGGTGTCGATGTGCTCGACCGGATCACCGAGCCGCAGATCGATGCCGTGCCGGTCGATGAAGTCGGCGTCGCAGAGGGCGAGTTCGGCGTCGGTGGCCCCGGTGAAGGCGGAGGAGAGGTGAACGCGGTCGTAGGCGGGCCGGTCCTCCTCTGCGAGGACGGTCACGTGCCAGCCGGGGATGGGGCTCTCCCCGGCGGCCGTGGCGCCCTGCGGGGTGGCGGCGTCGCTCGGGGCGGCGATCGCGCCCCGTTCCACCAGGGATTCCAGGAGGCGGTGGCCCACCATTCCGTGGCCTATGAGGACCAGGTTCTGGGTCATGGGGGCACACTCCGTCGTCTGAGGTGGCTGGGTGCGTTCCTCTTGACGGTAGGTCGGGCGGGGCCCGGGGGCAGGCCGAGAAGGGCCCTTCCGCGGGGGCCCAACGGCCCGTGGGATCAGGGCTTTTGGCGGGGGTTCGCGGGCGCGGGCGGGCGTAGCGTCGTGGACGACGGGCTGCTCCCCGACCAAGAGCGCGGCCCGTGGCGATGCGGTTTCCGGGGCGGGAGTGCGACGACACCACTGTCCCGCCCCGGGCCCGCTCGCAGAGATCCAGAGCTCTCCGGCTTCGGGTGGGATGGTGATGGACAGTGCGACCTCTCGTTCTCGCCGTGCACGGCAGTGCGCCGCCCGGTGCCGGTCTCACCCTCCGGCGGCTGTGCGACCGGGTCGAGCGGCTCGGCGGGGTGCGGCCCGTCATCGGCCACCTCGACCACCAGTCGCCCTCCCTCGCCGAAGCGCTGCTCGACCGACGGTCCCTCTCCCTCGCCGAAGCCGTGCTCGACCGCCGGTCGCCCTCCCTCGCCGAAGCCCTGGAAGAGAGCGGGCGAGAGGTGGAGGCTTCCGTCGTCGTGCCCCTTCTTCTGGGGGACGGGTATCACCGCACCGTCGACATCCCCGCCGTCGTCGAGGCAAGCAGCGGGCAGGGCCGCGGCTGCGTGCTCGCCGAAGGCCTTCGCGGGGACCCCGGCATCGCCCTCGCGCTGCGGGACCGGCTGTGCGAAGCCGAGCGGCGCGCGGGGGTGCGGGCCGATGCCGTGGTCCTTGCCGCCGCCGGATCATCGCGGCCCGGGGGCAACGACGGGGCCCTGGTCGCCGCCCGGCAGTTGCGGGCGCTGCTGCCGGGAGTCCCGGTCCGTACCGCGTACTGCTCGGCCGCCGAGCCCCCCGTCCCCGAAGCCGTGGCGCGCCTGCGGGGCGCCGGGCACCGGAGGGTGGTCGTGGCCGCGCACCTGCTCGCCCCGGGGCGGTTCACCGTCGCGCTCGCCGAGGCCGGGGCCGACGCGGTGGCCGAGCCGATCGCCGATCACCCGGCCGTGGCCTCCCTGGTCCTGCGGCGCTATGAGTCCGCCGCGGCTCAGGACGCCCTGGCCTTGCGCCGCCGCGAGCCCGCCGCGGCTCAGGACGCCCCCGCCTTGCGTCGCCCGGGTGTCCCTGCGCCACCGCTCGGCGCCGCAGCCTGATTCGGCGTACTCCTTCTGCTGTTCTGGGAGGCATGACGACCTCTCCCGCCTCCCCCACACCTGGGAGCCCATCAACACCACCAGGCGCACAAGGCACACCAGCCGCATCCGCCACACCTGCCACATCGCCCCCACTCTTCGCCCAACCCCTCCGACCGCTCCTGGCCAGGGACCGGGACGAGGGGCACCGCGCGGCGACACCGCTCGAGCTCTTCTTCGACCTCTGCTTCGTCGTGGCGGTCGCCCAGGCCGGTGCCGAGCTGGTGCACGCCGTCGCCGAGGGCCACACGGCCGAGGGCATCCTCAACTACGCGATGCTCTTCTTCGCGCTGTTCTGGGCCTGGGTCAACTTCTCCTGGTTCTCCTCGGCGTACGACAACGACGACGCGCTGTACCGCGTGGTCACGCTGATCCAGATCGCCGGCGTCCTCGTCTTCGCCGCCGGAGTCTCCAAGGCCTTCGAGGACCACGACTTCCTCCTCATCTGGCTCGGCTACCTGATCATGCGCATCGCGCTCTCCTCCCAATGGCTGCGCGTCGCCAGAGCGGCGACGGGCGCCGAGCGCGCGACGGCCCTGCGGTACGCGATCGGCGTGGTCATCTGCCAGATCGGCTGGTCGGGCCTGCTGTTCCTGCCGGAGGGCGCGCGGTCCTGGCTGTTCCTCGTCATGGCCGTCGCCGAGATGAGCGTGCCGGTGATCGCGGAGCGGGCGTACACCACGGCCTGGCACCCGCACCACATCTCCGAGCGGTACGGCCTGTTCACGATCATCGTGCTCGGCGAGACCATCGCCGCGGCGACCGTCGCGGTGAAGTCGGGCATCGAGGAGAACGACGCGCTGGACGAACTGCTGCCGATCGCCGCGGGCGGCCTGCTCATCGTCTTCGCCGCGTGGTGGATCTACTTCGTCGTGCCGATCCACGGACGGCTGAGGAGCAACCGGCAGGCGTTCCTGTGGGGTTACGGCCACTACGTGATCCTCGGCTCCGCCGCGGCGATCGGCGCCGGGATCGAGGTGGCGGTCGAGCAGGCCGTCGGCAAGGCGCACATCTCGACGTGGGCCGCGTCCGCCGCGGTGACCGTGCCGACCGCGCTCTATCTGATCACGGTGTGGGCGCTGCACTCCCGCTACTACAAGGTGGGGCTCGCGCAGCAACTGGTGCTGCCGGTCAGCGCGTTGGCGGTGCTCGCGAGTACGTTCGCGGGGCGCTGGGCGGTGCTCGTGGCGGGCCTGGTGACGACGGCGACGGTCGCCACGGGGGTGACGCTCACGGCGCGCATGGCACGGCGGGACGACGGAGCGGGTGCCCCTGCGGGGTGACGCGCGCCACGCGCGGGGACCGGCGTCCGGAACAGGCGTGCGTGGTACGCATCGACGTATGACTCCACGTATGACCCCACGTATGACTACTGACTCCCTGACCGACGTCGCGGGTCTGCGTGTCGGGCACTCCACCAGGATCGGCGACGGACAACTCACCGGGACCACGGTCGTGTTGGCGCCCGAGGGCGGGGCCGTCGCCGCCGTGGACGTGCGCGGCGGCGGCCCCGGCACCCGCGAGACGGACGCGCTCGATCCGCGCAACCTGGTGCAGCGCGTCGAGGCCGTCGTCCTCACCGGCGGCAGCGCGTACGGCCTGGACTCCGCGTCCGGGGTGGTGGCGTGGCTGGAGGAGCAGGGGCGGGGCGTGCCCGTCGGCCCCGACCCCTCGCACGTCGTCCCGGTCGTCCCGGCCGCCTGCGTCTTCGACCTGGGACGGGGCGGCGACTTCAAGGCGAGGCCCGACGCGGCGACCGGCCGCGCCGCCGTCGAGGACGCCGCGCGCACCGAGCCGTTCGCCCCCGTCGTGGAGGGCAACGTCGGCGCGGGCGCGGGCGCGGTGGTCGGCGGGGTCAAGGGCGGCGTCGGCAGCGCGAGCGTCCGCCTCGCATCGGGGATCACGGTCGCCGCCCTCGTCGTGGCGAACGCCGCGGGCTCGGGGTTCGATCCGCAGACGGGCGCGCTCTACGGGCGGTACTACGAGGGGCGGAAGGCCGATTACCCCTCGCCCGAGGCCCACGAGGAGGCGAAGCGGCGCCTCGCGGAGGCCGCCGCCAAGAACGGGCGGAACGCGCCGCCGCTGAACACCACGCTCGCCGTGGTCGCCACCGATGCCGAGCTCACCAAGGCCCAGGCGCAGAAGCTGGCCGGCACGTCGCACGACGGCATGGCGCGCGCCGTGCGGCCCGTCCACCTCCTCAACGACGGGGACGCCGTCTTCGCCCTGGCCACCGGCGAGCACGCCCTGGACGCCGCCAACCCCCTTGCCCTGAACGAGATCCTCGCGGCGGGCGCGGACCTGGTGACGGAGGCGATCGTGCGGGCACTGCTCGCGGCGGACTCCGTGGAGACGCCGGGTGGGACCTTCCCCTCGTACCTCGATCTCTACGGGAACCCCGATCTCCACGTGAAGTAGCACCAGCACCAGCACCAGCACCAGCACCAGCACCAGCACCAGCACCAGCGTAAACAGCGATAAATGGGGCAAATACCTTCCATGCCCGACGCGTTGGGTACTCGCGCGCCTCCGCAATGTGCCCGTACTCACACCAACCGGAGGGAACCTCTCCGCCCCGCACGGCGCTCTTTACCCGTACTGGATCAGAACACGTACTTGGAGCAGCCCGTGACAAGGTCGGTCATAGTCAACCCCCGGCGCCGTGCCCTGCTGGCCGCCACCGCGCTCGCCGCCGTGGGTGCGCTGACCCTCTCGGCCTGCGGCGGAGACGCGGACGCCAAGGACGACAAGAAGGGCGGCAACTCGGCGGCCAAGGGCGCCGACATCACCATCTCCTCCAAGGACGGCGCCACCGACGCCTCGATCAACGCCACCGGCGTCAAGGTCAAGGGCGGCAAGCTGACGAGCGTGAAGATGACGTCCGTGACGTCCGGCGCCGCGGTCGAGGGCACCATCTCCGGCGACGGCGCCTCCTGGAAGCCCAAGGGCCAGCTGGAGCGCGGCACCAAGTACAAGGTGACCGCCAACGCCAAGGACGGCGAGGGCAACGCGGCGACCGAGAACGCGACGTTCACCACGGTCTCCTCCGCCAACAGCTTCATCGGCACCTACACCCCCGACGACGGCACCACGGTCGGCGTCGGCATGCCCGTCTCCTTCAACTTCGACAAGGCGATCACGGAGAAGAAGGACGTCCAGTCGGCCATCACGGTCACGTCCAGCAGCGGCCAGAAGGTCGTCGGCCACTGGTTCGGCAACCAGCGCCTGGACTTCCGGCCCGAGGAGTACTGGAAGGCCGGTTCCAAGGTCACGATGAAGATCGCCCTGGACGGAGTGAAGGGCGCGAACGGCGCCACCGGCGTGCAGAACAAGACGGTCACCTTCACCATCGGCCGCGCCCAGGTCTCCACCGTCGACGCCAAGTCCCACCAGATGACGGTCGAGCGCGACGGCAAGGTCATCAAGACCATCCCGATCTCGGCGGGCAGCCCGTCGAACCCGACGTACAACGGCAAGATGGTGATCTCCGAGAAGTTCACGCAGACGCGCATGAACGGCTCGACGGTCGGCTTCGGCGGCGAGTACGACATCAAGGACGTCCCGCACGCGATGCGCCTGTCCACCTCCGGCACGTTCATCCACGGCAACTACTGGGGCGCGCCGTTCGGCAGCGGCAACACCAGCCACGGCTGCGTCGGCCTGCAGGACGCGCAGGGCGCGGGCGACCCGAACACGCCGGGCGCGTGGTTCTTCAGCAACTCCCTGATCGGCGACATCGTGACGGTCAAGGGCTCCCCCGACAAGACCATCGCCCCGGACAACGGCCTCAACGGCTGGAACATGTCCTGGAGCGAGTGGACGGCGGGCAGCGCGAGCTGACGCGCCCCCTCGCCGAGCTCACGCGCCCCCTCACCGGGCCGATCGGCAGCCCCAACTGAGCGAGCCACGTGGGAACTTCCCACGTGGCTCGCGCGTTTTCCCGTTCCCGGGCATGATGTCCGACCCAGGGGCTACGGTATGCACTCACCAGGTGACATGCAGCAACGCCGGGAGAAGCCTTGAGCGTTCCGTACGAAACGGCGTACGAGCCACCCGAGTCGCCCGAGCCACACTCTCCGGAGGAGCATCTCGAGCGACTTCTGGGCCGCGCCCTGAACTCCTTCGACCTGCCGGACGAGGTCCTGGCCCGCCTCGACTCCGCCCTGGCCCACGACAGTTCCCTGCACTCCGCGCACCACAGCTCGGGCCTGCACCGCGAGACGTACAGACACACCTGGCTGCTCGCCGACGCCACGGTGCTCACGCTCTGGGAGCTCGTCCACAACACCGCGCCGGGCAGCTCCCCGACGTACGAGGTCTACGCCGACGAGGAGGAGGCGGGCGTCGCCACCTCGCGCCTGCCGCTGCCGCCCGATCCACCGCTGTGCGGCCGGCACGTCGCGCTCCAGCTGCCGCCCGACGCCGAACCCCGCCATGCGTACGTCCCCGACGACTCCGCGGACCACGCGCGCCGCCTGCTGCGCCGCGCGGAGAACCCCGACGGCGACCACCCCGGCGAGGACGTCACGCGCCTGCTGCGCTCGGCGTTCGCGCACCAGATCACGCAGGCCTTCGGCCGTTCCCTGCTGACCGGCGAAGTGCGCCTGTGCTTCTCGCTCTACGAGCACGCGTTCCTGCTCTTCGACGGCGGCGAGATCAGCCTGTGGGAGGTCGAGCACACCCTCACGCCCGACGGGCGTCACATGTGCGAGGTGTACGCCACCGAGGACGAGGCCCGCGCCGCGATGCAGCGCAGGGCCAGGACGGCGGGGCGCGAAGCCCAAGCCTGAGAGCGACCCAAGGGGGCGGCCGGGAGCGGCTGCTAGGAGCGGCCTTCGCCGAACTGCCGTACCAGACCGGCGAAGGCCGCGCGCTCGTCCGCCGTCAGCTCCACGGTCTCCGCGCGCGGCGGGCCCTGCTGGCTCGGCAGGGACCGGAGCGCCTGGGAGCGGCGCCACACCTCCACGTCGTAGCGGTCCTTGCGCATCACCCGCACCAGGCCGACGGCCCAGACGACGGTCGCCACGGCGAGCACGGCTACGCCTATCTGCTGAACGATCGAGACATCCTGGAGCATGCGGCCCAGTAGACAACAGCGGGCGGGACTTCCGACAGGGGGGTTATGGGACTTAGGTCCCGAAGTGACGCAAGTCGCACACCCCCGGCAGGGCAGTGGTCTCAGACGGTCACCGGGACATGCTCGCCCTCCGCCGTCGCGGCCTCGGCGTCGTGCGCCCCCGAGGGCACCTGCTTCCGCGCGCTCTTGAGCAGGACGACCACGACCGTCGAGACACAGACACCGGCGGCGACGGCGACCAGGTAGAGCAGCGGCCGGCCGATCAGCGGGACCACGAAGACACCGCCGTGCGGAGCGCGCAGGGTGCAGCCGAAGGCCATCGAGAGGGCACCGGTGACCGCGCCGCCCGCCATCGAGGCGGGGATCACACGCAGCGGGTCGGCCGCGGCGAACGGGATCGCGCCCTCAGTGATGAAGGAGGCGCCGAGGAACCAGGCCGCCTTGCCGTTCTCACGCTCGGTCCTGGTGAAGAGACGGCCCCGGACGGTCGTGGCGAGCGCCATGGCCAGCGGCGGGACCATGCCTGCCGCCATCACCGCGGCCATGACCTTGAGGCTGCCGTCCGTCGGGTGGGCGAGACCGCCGACCGCGAAGGCGTACGCGACCTTGTTCAGCGGGCCGCCGAGGTCGAAGCACATCATCAGGCCGAGGATCACGCCGAGGATGATCGCGTTGGCCCCGGAGAGGCCCTCCAGCCAGTCGGTCAGCGCGCTCTGCAGCGAGGCGATCGGCTTGCCGACCACCAGGAACATCAGGAAGCCGACCACCGCCGACGAGATCAGCGGGATCACCACGACCGGCATGATGCCGCGCAGCACGGCCGGGATGCGGACCCGCTGGATGCCCATGACCACGGCGCCCGCGATCAGACCGGCGGCGAGGCCGCCGAGGAAGCCCGCGTTGATGGTGACGGCGACCGAACCGCCGACGAATCCCGGTACGAGGCCCGGCCTGTCGGCCATTCCGTACGCGATGTAGCCCGCGAGGACCGGAACCAGGAAGGCGAAGGCGAGCCCGCCGATCTGGAAGAGGAGCGCGGCCCAGCTGGTGTGGTCCGTCCAGATGAAGTGCTCGGCGACGGACGGCGCCTTGTCGATCTTCCAGCCACCGATGGCGAAGCCGAGGGCGATGAGCAGGCCGCCCGCGGCGACGAAGGGGACCATGTAACTGACGCCGGACATCAGCCACTTGCGGAGCCTCGTGGCGTAGCCGTCGCCCTCGTCGCCGGTGCCTTCCACCGGCGTGGGGCCGGTGGAAGGGGCGGTGGTCTCGCCACGGGCCGCCTTCTCCTTCGCCTCCGCGATGAGTTCGGCGGGGCGGTTGATGCCGGTCTTCACCCCTACGTCGACGGTGGGCTTGCCCGCGAAGCGGTTCTTGTCTCTTACGGGGACGTCATGGGCGAAGATCACCGCGTCCGCGGACGTGATGACCGCGGGGTCGAGGCGGGTGAAACCGGCGGAGCCCTGCGTTTCGACCACGAGCTCTACGTCTGCCTCGCGGGCGGCATTTTCCAGGGACTCGGCGGCCATGTAGGTGTGGGCGATGCCGGTGGGGCAGGAAGTGACGGCCACGATGCGGAACGGCTCCGCCGGGGCCGGGCCGTTCTCCGAGGCCGGGCCGTTCTCCGAGGCCGGGCCGTTCTCCGAGGCCGGGCCGTTCTCCGGGGCCGGGCCGTTCTCCGGCTGCGGGTCCGTGGGCTGTTCTGCCGCGCTCCGCCCGGATTCTTTCCCACCCGGCCGCCCGTTCCCCCGGATCAAGGACGCCGCCGTCTCCGCGTCAGCGGCACCCCGCAGCGCCCCCGTGAACCCCTCATCCATCAACTGCCGTGCCAGCGACGAAAGGATCGTCAGGTGGGCGTCGTCCGCACCCGCGGGCGCCGCGATCAGGAAGATCAGGTCCGCCGGGCCGTCCGGCGCCCCGAAGTCGATGCCCCGCGCCGAGCGGCCGAAGGCCAGGGTGGGCTCGGTGACGTGCGCGCTGCGGCAGTGGGGGATGCCGATGCCGCCGTCCAGGCCCGTCGGCATCTGCGCCTCGCGGGCCGCGACGTCGGCGAGGAACCCCTCCAGATCGGTCACGCGCCCGAGGGCCACCATCCGCTCGGCGAGCGCGCGGGCCGCGGCTTCCTTGGTTTCGGCGGACAGGTCGAGTTCGAGGTCGACCAGGTCCGCGGTGATCATGTCGGTCATCGCGGGCTCCTTCGCACGCGTATCGCCCGGCGGGCGAGAGGTGGGGTGGGGACGGTGGCAGGAGGCTTCATGCGGCGGGCTCCGTGGGGACGCGGTCCAGGAGTACGCGGTCCAGGAGTACGCGGTCCAGCGGGACCTCGGCCGTCACGGTGACCGCGTCGGGCGCGAGGTCGGCGGGCGACGGCATGACGCTGCCCGGCAGTTGGACGGCGGCCGCGCCGTGCGCCACGGCCGAGGCCAGCGCGCGCGGCCCCGCGCCGCCCGCGATCAGGAAACCGGCCAGGGAGGAGTCGCCGGCGCCGACGTTGCTGCGTACGACATCGACGGGGGCGCTCGCGAAGTGCGCGCCCGAGGCGTCGACCAGGAGCTGACCGTCCGCGCCGAGGCTCGCGAGCACGGCGCGGGCGCCGGACTCCCGCAGCTCCTCCGCCGCCTCGACCGCGTCGCCGACCGTGGTGAGGGGACGGCCGACGGCTTCGGCGAGCTCCTCGGCGTTCGGCTTGACGACGTCAGGACGTTCGGCGAGCGCGGCGAGCAGCGCGGGCCCGGAGGTGTCGAGCGCGATCCGGGCACCCGCGGCGTGGGCGCGGGCCACCAACTCGGCGTACCAGGAGGGCTTCAGGCCGCGCGGGAGGCTGCCGCAGCAGGCGATCCAGTCGGCCCCCGCGGAGCGCTCGCCGACGGTGGACAGAAGCAACTCCTGTTCCGCCTGCGTCAGTTCGGGACCGGCGGCGTTGATCTTCGTGAGCGTGCCGTCCGGCTCCGCGACCGCGATGTTGGAACGGGTCTGCCCGGCCACCGGCACCGGGGCCACCTCGATGCCCTGCTCGTCGAGGAGTTGGGCGACCAGCGCGCCGGGCGCCCCGCCGAGCGGCAGCACGGCGACCGTCCGCACGCCCGCCGCCGCGACGGCCCGCGAGACGTTGACGCCCTTGCCGCCCGGGTCCATGCGGTCGCCGGTGGCGCGGACGACCTCGCCTCGGTCGAGCGAGGGGACCTCGTAGGTGCGGTCGAGGGAGGGGTTCGGGGTGACGGTGAGGATCATGCGCGTACTCCGACTGCTTCCTTGCTCATGCGGGCCCTGGTCATGCGGGCCTTGCTCATGCGGGCCCTGGTCATGCGGGCCTTGCCCATGCGGGCCCTGGTCATGCGCGTACCGCTTCCTTGCTCATACGCGGACTACTTCCGTGCCGGCGGCCTCGATGGCCGCGGCGTCGTCGGGGTCGAGGCCGGTGTCGGTGATCAGCAGGTCCACGTCGGCGAGGTCGCCGAAGCGGGCGAAGTGCTCCTGACCGTGCTTGGCGGAGTCCGCGAGCAGGACGACGCGGCGGGCGGCGGCGACGGCCGCGCGCTTCACGGCGGCCTCGGCGAGGTCGGGGGTGGTCAGCCCGGCCTCGGCGGAGAAGCCGTTGGCGGCGAGGAAGAGGACGTCGGCGCGGATCTCTCCGTACGCCCGCAGGGCCCAGGCGTCGACGGCCGCGCGCGTGCGCTGCCGGACGCGGCCGCCGATGAGGTGGAGCTGGATGCCGGGATGGTCGGCGAGGCGGGCGGCGGTGGGCAGGCCGTGCGTGACGACGGTGAGCGCCGACTCCAGCGGAAGCGCCACGGCGAGCCGCGCGACGGTCGACCCCGCGTCCAGGATGACGCTGCCCTCGGCGGGCAGTTCGGCGAGGGCGGCGCGGGCGATGCGGTCCTTCTCGTCGGCGGCGGTGCCCTCGCGCTCCGCGAGGTCCGGCTCGAAGTCGAGGCGCCCCGCCGGTATGGCACCGCCGTGCACGCGGCGTACGAGGCCCGCGCGGTCGAGCGCCTTCAGGTCGCGGCGGATGGTCTCGGCGGTGACCTGGAACTCCTCGGCGAGCGACAACACGTCGACCCGTCCGCCGTCGCGTGCGAGACGCAGGATCTCCTGCTGCCGCTCCGGTGCGTACATGTCCGTTCGCCTCCGCCGGATGTCCGAGCTTGTGGTTTCACTCGGAGAGTACGGTTGGATTTCCGCAAAGTAAACAGGTTCGGGCGCGGACCGGACACAAACGGACTTCAGTCCCTGGGGGGTGCCCCCCTTGGTCCCGCGGGCGCGAGGGCCTGCGGCTGATCCTGGAGGCGCGCAGGCCTACGGCCAGGGAAACTCGTCCAGCGCCCCGAGGCAGCGCGCGGCGAGCGCGGCCGGACCCCCGGCGCCCGCGGCTGGGGCGTCGCCCGCCGCCCACGACTCGACGGCCACCCGCACCGCCGCACTGGCCACCCCCGCGGCAAGGCGCAGCTCCGGCGAGGGATCCGCGGCGGACGTCCGCTCCACGAGCACCGCGAGGAGCGTCTCCTCCGAGGCGTGACACGTGGCCGCCCACACCGCGCGCAGCGCCGGGCTCCCCCCCGACAGCCGCAGCAGCGAGCGCACCCACTCCAGGGACTCCAGGGACTCCACCACCTCCGCACTCTCCGCGCCCTCCGCGCCCTCGGCGGCGAGGGCGCGCGTCACCGCGTACCGCAGCGCGTCCGGCACCGCAAGCCCCTTCGGTGCGGCGCGCACCGCCTCCGCCCACTGCTGCGCGCCCGCGGCGAAGAGCGGGGCCACCGCCTCCTCCTTGGTCGCGAAGTAGCGGTAAAAGGTGCGCGGCGCGACGCCCGCGGCCCTGGCGATGTCCTCGGCGCGGGTGGCCCGCAGCCCGTCCGCGGCGAAGAGCGACGCCGCCGTGCGGGCGATGTGGAGGCGGGTCTCGGCCTTGCGGCGCTCGGTGAGTGACGGCTGCGAACTTGCGGGCATGGCAGGCAGGTTATGCCAGCCCCCTCGAAGGCACGTACTGCCTCTATGGCAGAATCTGCCACCGCAGATCGGTACGTAACCGCAGCCCGGTACGTACGTAGAGGTGCACGCGAGCAAGAGGTGGCAGACAGCAGTGCGTCGTCGGCAGTTCCTTCTCCACACCACCGGCCTCGCCGGCGCCACCGCCCTCGGCACCGCGGGCCTCAGCGCCTGCTCGGCGGAGACCGACACCCCGCTCAGACTCGTCGTCGCCAGCTACGACGAGAGCGTGGGCTCCTCGATCGGCGACCAGTGGGGCAGCCTCATCTCCACCTTCGAGAAGGCCCACCCGGGCATCGAGGTCGCCCTCGAACGCATCCCGTTCGCCAAGCTCGACCAGACCCTCGCCCAGCGCGTGAAGGACGGCGACGCCCCCGACATCGCCCAGTCCAACTTCTTCGCCCCCTACGCCGAGGACGGCAAGCTCTACGGCGCGTCCGACCTCTTCGACGTCCGCACCGAGGGCGACTTCATCCGCTCGTACGCGGAGGCGGGCATGGTCAACCGCGTCCAGTACGGCCTGCCCTTCCTGGCCAGCACCCCGCGGCTCTTCTACAACAAGGCGCTCTTCAAGCAGGCCCGCATCAAGCCGCCCCGCTCCTGGGCCGAACTGCGTGACGCGGCCGAGGCGTTGAAGGCGATCGGCGTGCCCACGCCCTACGGCCTGCAGCTCGGCCCGGAGGCCGCCGAGGACGAGGCGCTGGCCTGGCTGCTCGCGGACGGCGGCGGCTACGCGGGGCTCACCGGCTACGACTTCGCGAACCCCAGCAACATCGACACCCTGACCTGGCTGCGGGACAACCTGGTGAAGCCCGGGCTCGCGGGCGCGGACCCCAGGTCGCTGACGAGGACGGACGCGTACGCCCAGTTCCTGCGCGGCAGGATCGGCATGATGATCGCGCATCCGGTCCTGATGGGCGCCGCGGACAAGGCCAAGTTCCCTTACGCGCACGCCCCGTTCCCCAAGAAGCTCGGCGGCGCGGCGCCCCCGGTGGGTCTCAACGACTGGCTGATGGCGTTCAAGCAGAACGGTCGGCGCGAGCAGTGCGGGACGTTCTTGAGCTACGTGTACGGGCGTAGGTCCGCCCTCGCGTACGGCGGCAGTCAGTCGGCGCTGCCGGTGACGAGCTCGGCGTCCGACGCCTTGCGCAAGGACCCGAAGCAGCGGCCGATGTGGGACTTCATCGACCAGATGCCGCTGGCCCAGTTCCAGCCGACGAACCTCGGCTCGTGGCCCGAGGTCAGGGCGGCGGTGCGGGGCCGGATCGGCGAGGCGGTGGCCAAGGGGGGCAGCCCGAAGGCGGTGCTGGAGTCCTTGGACTCGGCAGCGGCGCAGGCCGAGCTTTAGCGCTCCACCGGGGCGGATGTTCGGCTGCGGGTTCGTGGTGGCTGGTCGCGCGGTTCCCCGCGCCCCTCATAGGGCGCGGGGAACTGCCTTGCTCACGGCTGCTCAGCCAGTCAACGCGGGTTCCCGCTCCGGCAGTTCATCTGCCGGAGCGGCTTCCTCGCCCGCTCCGCCCTCGATGTGCTGCCTCGGCTTCGCCGGAAGCGCGAACATCACCAGGAAGATGAACGCGAGCACGCCCGCCACGCACCACAGCGAGTTCTGGAAGCCGTGCACGAACTCCGCGGGGATGCGGTCCGGCGTGACCCGCTCGTCCATCACCCCGAAGAAGACCACCGACACCAGGCCGAGGCCGAGCGCGGTGCCCATCTGCTGAACGGTGTTGATGAGGCCGGAGGCCGAACCCGCGTGCTCCTGCGGGACGCCGGAGAGGACCGCGTCGGTCAGCGGGGCCACGATCAGGCCCATGCCGAGGCCCATCACGACCAGCGGGAGCGCCATCTGCCAGGAGACGATGTCCGCGCCGTAACGGCCGGCTTCCCAGAGGTAGATCAGGACGCCCGTGGCCATCATCAGGGCGCCGGTCTGCAGTACCTTGCGGCCGAAGCGGGGCACGAGCTGCTGCACGGAGATGCCGGCCGCCGCCGAGACGGCGATCGAGAACGGCACGCCGGTGAGACCGGCGCGCAGCGCGCTCCAGCCGAGGCCCTCCTGCATGTAGAGCGTCCAGACCAGGAAGAAGATGCCCATCGTGACGCCGAACACGGTCTGCACCGCGATGCCCGCCGCGAAGCTCTTCACCTTGAACAGCGACAGCTCCACGAGCGGCGAACCGTCCTTCGCGGCCTTCCACTTCTCGTACGCGATGAGGGCACCGAAGACGACGAGGGCGCCGGCCATCATGACGTACCCCCACACGGGCCAGCCCAGCTCCCGTCCGCGGGTGAGCGGGTAGAGCAGCATGAGCAGACCCAGCGTGACGAGCACGACGCCGACGAGGTCGAGCTTGAGGGCCTGCGGGGCCTTGGACTCGGTGATGAACTTCCGGCCGAGGAGCAGGCCCGCGATGCCGACCGGCAGGTTGATGAGGAAGATCGGGCGCCACTCCAGGCCGAAGAGGTTCCACTGGGTGAGCAGCGCGCCGAGGAGCGGTCCGGAGACCGCGCCGAGGCCGACGACCATGCCGAAGAGCCCGAAGACCTTGCCGCGCTCGTGGGCGGGGAAGGTCGCGTGCACGATCGAGAGGACCTGCGGCACCATCAGCGCGGCCATGCCGCCCTGCAGGATGCGCGAGGCGACCAGCATCTCCGGGTTCGCCGCGAAGCCGCAGAGCGCCGAGGCGACGGTGAAGCCGGTGATCCCTATGAGGAAGATCTTCTTGCGGCCGTGGATGTCACCGAGCCGCCCGCCGGTGATGAGGCCCGCGGCGAAGGCGAGGGTGTAGCCCGCGGTGATCCACTGGATCTGGCTGAACGTGGCGCCTGCGTCCCGCTGGATGGACGGGATGGCGATATTGACGATCGTGACGTCGACCAGGTCCATGAAGGCGGCGGTCATCACGATGGCCAGGGCGAACCAGCGTCGCCGATCGGTACGGGCGGCCTCCGGCCCTGCTGACGGAGGAGTGGTGCTCGGTGAAGTCATGCCCCAAGGCTAGGAACCATATAGGTCAGATCATGACCTAGTTGTCCGGCACCCTGAAGACAGTGGCGGACGACACAAGGAGGACGACGTGGAGAGGGTGACCGTGGATCGGATGGCGGGGGGCGGGAGCGACACTCCGGCGCGGCTCTTTCAGTTGCTCTCGCTGCTTCAGACGCCCCGCGAGTGGCCCGGCGGCGAGCTCGCCGAGCGGCTCGGGGTGAGCAGGCGGACCGTGCGGCGCGACATCGACCGGCTGCGGGACCTCGGCTATCCCGTGCGGGCCAGCCAGGGCGCGGCCGGCGGCTACCGGCTCGTCGCGGGCAAGGCCATGCCGCCGCTGGTCCTTGACGACGAGGAGGCGGTGGCCATCGCGGTCGGCCTGCGGGCGGGCGCGGGGCACGCGGTGGAGGGCGTCGAGGAGGCCTCGGTGCGGGCGCTCGCCAAGCTGGAGCAGGTGCTGCCCGCGCGGCTTCGCCACCGTGTCTCCGCCCTGCAGATCGCGACGACGCCGCTGACCAGCGGGGACGGGGCCAGCATCGCCCCGGAGACGCTGACGGTGATGGCCTCGGCCGCGGCGGGCCACGAACGCCTCCGCTTCGCCTACCGCGCGGGCGACGGCACGGAGTCGCGCCGCCTGACCGAGCCGTACCGCCTTGTCTCGACGGGGCGGCGCTGGTACCTCGTGGCGTACGACATCGACCGCGAGGACTGGCGGACCTTCCGGGTCGACCGGGTGGCCGAGCCGTTCGCGACGGGCGCGCGCTTCGTGCCGCGGGAGCTGCCGACGGGGGACGCGGCGGAGTTCATCCGCGCGTCGATGTGGCGGGGACGCCAGCCGTCGTACGACCTGGACGTCACCTTCGCCGCCCCCGCGGAGTTCGTCACCGCACGGCTGCCTTCGGGGCTCGGCACGGTGGAACCCCTGGACGACCGCACCTGCCGCCTGCGGGGCACGGTGTCGGACTCCGTCGAATGGCTGGCGGTCCGCCTGGCGGTGACGGACTGCGACTTCACGGCCCACGCGCCCCAGGAACTGGTGGCGTGCCTCAGGGAGATGGGCGGCCGCCTGACGCGGGCGGCAGGCTGACGCAGGCGGCCGCCTGACGAACCCACGCGCGAAGCGCGAAAAAGGACCCCGGTGCCGGGGGGGATGGCACCGGGGTCCAGCTAAGGGAAACCGCTCGAGGCGGGCCGCCTAGGCCGCCGCGTCGAAGCCCGTGTCCCGCGCCAGCTTCTTCAGCTCCAGAAGCGCATGCTTCTCGATCTGCCGGATTCGCTCACGCGTCAGACCATGCTCCTTGCCGACCTCCGTCAGCGTCCGCTCGCGGCCGTCCTCGATGCCGTACCGCATCTTGATGATGGACGCCGTGCGCTGGTCGAGGCGGCCGATCAGGCCGTCCAGCTCCTCGCTGCGCAGCAGCGAAAGGACGGACTGCTCGGGCGAGACCGCGGAGGTGTCCTCCAGGAGGTCACCGAACTGCGTGTCGCCGTCGTCGTCCACGCCCATGTTCAGCGAGACCGGGTCGCGCGCCCAGTCCAGGACGTCCGTGACACGCTCGGGCGTCGACGCCAGCTCCGCGGCGATCTCCGCGGGCTCGGGATCGCGGCCGTGCTCGCGGTTGAACTCGCGCTGCACGCGGCGGATCCGGCCCAGCTCCTCCACCAGGTGGACGGGCAGACGGATGGTGCGGGACTGGTCGGCTATGGAGCGGGTGATGGCCTGGCGGATCCACCACGTGGCGTACGTGGAGAACTTGAAGCCCTTGGCGTAGTCGAACTTCTCGACCGCGCGGACCAGGCCGGCGTTGCCCTCCTGGATCAGGTCGAGCAGGGGCAGACCGCTGCGCGGATAGCGGCGGGCGACCGCGACGACGAGGCGGAGGTTCGAGCGGATGAAGACGTCCTTGGCCCGCTCGCCGTCGGCGACGAGGGCTTCGAGCTCCTCGCGGTCCGCGGTGACCTTGCTGTCCTCGACCTCGCCGTCGAGGATCTTCTGGGCATACACGCCCGCCTCGATGATCTGGGACAGCTCCACTTCCTTGGCGGCGTCGAGCAGCGGCGTACGCGCGATCTCGTCGAGGTACATGCCGACCAGGTCGCGGTCGGCGATCTCCCCGCCTACGGCGCGAACACTGCGTGCCGCGTCGGTCTCGCCGGAGGCGGACTTACGACGGGCGACGGCACGGGTTGCCATGCGTGCTCCCTTGCGGTTTGGGGTCTCCCCTGGGACGGCTTGTTCGCCGCCCTCGGGGAAGGTCCTGGTCGGTCCGCTACTGGGACCTCTGTGGTGGATGGCACACCCTCGGGTGCCCTGCATCCGATGGAAACAACGACTGGAATCCGGACAGAATTCCCAAGCCGCCCATCTTTTTTTCTGGCGGTGCAGTACCCTGTGCCGCCACATGGGGAGGCCGGATGTCGTCGGAACCGACAGAGGTGCAGGTCAGACCGGGAGTCGAGGCCGATCTCGACGCCCTCACGGCCATCTACAACCACTACGTACGTGAGACGGCCGTCACCTTCGACACCGCCGTCCTCCTGCCGGAAGAGCGCCGCCCTTGGCTGCTCTCCCACCCCAAAGACGGCCCGCACCGCCTGTTGGTTGCTCAGGAGTGCAAGGAGCGGGATTCCGGTCGCCTCCTCGGGTACGCCACCAGTAGCCCTTTCCGCATCAAGCCCGCCTACTCCACCTCGGTGGAGGTCAGCGTCTACTGCGCGCCGGACGCCGCGGGGCGCGGCATCGGCACACTGCTCTACAAGGCGCTCTTCGAGGCCCTGCGGGACGAGGACCTGCACCGCGCGTACGCGGGCGTCACCCAGCCCAACGAGGCCTCGGTCCGCCTCCACGAGCGCTTCGGGTTCCGGCACGCGGGGACGTACGCGGAAGTGGGCAGGAAGTTCGGGCGGTACTGGGACGTCGCCTGGTACGAGCTGCCGCTGGGGCCTCGGACCTAGGGCCCCAGCCCGTTACGGACGGGCACACCCGCCGCCTACCGTCCCCGCATGACCGACACCACAGGCACCCTCGACGAAGCCCTGCAGCGGTTGCACTCCTGCGGGCCCGAGCGGCTCGGGCGGCTGACCAACCACGCCCCGATGGCCGTCGAGGCGCTCGCCGCGCACGGGCAGGCAGGGGCCGTCCACCGGTGGCTCGATCTTTACGCCCCCAAGCTGGAGGAGTTCCCCGCCAGGGTCGCCCCGATCGGCGATGCCGACCGGCGTGACGCGCTGGGCGACCCGCGCCGGGCCGCGGACTGGATCGACTACTTCGTACGCCGCGTCGCCGAGTCCGCCGACGGGACGCACCCCTGGCGCGACGTGCTCGCCGAGTGGTGGCCGCGGCTGCTGCCCGGGATGTACGGCGGCTCGACGCACCCGGTGATCCGCGTGGGCCACGCCGTGCGCACCCTGGAGGAGGGTGGCGCGACGGAGCCCCGCCTCGCCGAGCTCGCGCACGGCCTCGGCTACTGGGCCGCGCGCCACCACACCGTCACCGGCATCGCCCCGGTGCCGGGCGCCGATGCCGCGGCCGACGCGCTGGACGCCGTGCCGCCCATCGCGGACCGGGCGGACGGCAACTTCCCCGCCCGCCTGGGCCGCGTCGGTGAACTGCCGGTGTGGGCCGCCTCGGTGGGCGCCCCGGAGGAGGCCCGGCGCAGACTGACCGAGCTGGTGCGGGCGGCCACCCATCGGTACGTCACCCATGGCCACGGCGACGAGACGATGCTGGTGCACGCGGCGACCGCGCCCAACGCCGTGCTGCGCACGTTGCCCGCGCTGCCGCGTGCCTTGTGGGTGCCGAGTCTGCGGGCGGCCTGGACGGCGTCCGCCGCCGTCACCGCGATGTACGCGCCGGACGAGCCCGTCGCATATGAAGCGCCGGGCACGTTCAGCGCGGAGGAGGTCTTCGAGCGGGCGCTCGCGCATGGTGACGAGCATGTGATCAAACTGGCGGATACCGCGCTGGACGTCGGCGACGAGAAGGCCCTGGCTGCGGCCCTGCGTGGCATTGAGCTCAGCGAGCCGTTGAGCTGAGCCCCTCGCTGCCGGGTTCTCGTCTGCGGGTCCGATGCGGCTGGTCGCGCAGTTCCCCGCGCCCCTTACGGGGCTCCGAACTGCACCGACCTCTTCGCCAGCCCCATCCAGAAGCCCTCGATCACGCTCCTCTGACCGGCCAGGTCCCCCGTCGCGTCCGCCGCGCCCAGCGTCACGAACAGCGGGGCGAAGTGCTCCGTGCGCGGATGGGCCAGGTGGCCCGCCGGGGACTTGTGCGTGAAGTCCAGCAACGCGTCCACGTCGCCCCGCTCCAGCGCCTCGTGACCCCACGCGTCGAACTCCGCGGACCAGGAAGGGATGCCGCTCTGCCGCAGCGCGGCCAGGTTGTGCGTGAAGAAGCCGCTGCCGACGATCAGCACGCCCTCGTCGCGCAGCGGCGCCAGCTTGCGGCCGATGTCCATGAGGCGGCGCGGGTCGAGGGTCGGCAGGGAGATCTGGAGGACGGGGACGTCCGCGTCGGGATACATCTCCACCAGCGGGACGTACGCGCCGTGGTCGAGCCCGCGGTCCGGCACGTCCTGCACGGGCGTGCCGGGGGCCTGCAGCAACTTGCGCACGGACGCGGCGAGTTCGGGTGCGCCCGGCGCGGCGTACGTCACCTGGTAGTAGCGCTCGGGGAAGCCCCAGAAGTCGTACACGAGCGGCAGCGTCTCGGTGGCGCCGAGCGCGAGCGGGGCCTCCTCCCAGTGGGCGGAGACCATGAGGATCGCCCTGGGGCGGGGCAGCTCCGCGGACCAGGCGGCGAGCTCGCCGGGCCAGAGCGGGTCGTCGGCGAGCGGCGGGGCGCCGTGGCTGAGATACAGGGCGGGCATGCGGGTCACGGCGCACCTCCGGGGGACGTCCGACATCTCGTAGGTGAAGTTCGCCCTACGAAGCACTGGATACTTGAAGTCTCAAGCTCTACGGTCCGACCGTACGCGTGGTTTGTTCAAAGTTCAAGGAAGGGCCTCGTACAGTGGAGTACATGGATATGGCACCGACCCCTCCCCCGGCCACGGAGCCGCGCTGGCTGGACGGCGAGGAGCAGCGCGTTTGGCGCGCCTACCTCCAGGCGACCACGCTCCTCGACGACTTCCTCGACCGCCAGCTGCAGCGCGACGCGGGCATGCCGCACATGTACTACGGCCTATTGGTCCAGTTGTCCGACGCCCCCCGCCGGCGGCTGCGGATGACCGAACTGGCCAAGAAGATGAAGATCACTCGGTCCCGTCTCTCGCATGCGATCGCGCGCCTGGAGAAGAACGGCTGGGTGCGGCGCGAGGACTGTCCGTCCGACAAGCGCGGGCAGCTGGCGATCCTCACGGACGAGGGGTTCGAGGTGCTGAGCAGGACCGCGCCCGGCCACGTCACCGCCGTACGCCAGGCCCTGTTCGACCGGCTCACCCCGGAACAGCAGAAGTCCCTCGGCGAGATCATGACGATCGTCGCCGAGGGACTTCAGCCCAAGGAGGCCGGGGCGGACCTCCCCTGGCTCCGCTAGGTACCCCCTAGGGGGTCAGTGGGCCATCACCGGGACCTTGACCTCGTCCTCGGCGCCGTCCGCCGACCCGGCGGAGGCGGACGTGCCGCCCTGGGCGCCGGTGGTGACGAACGTCGCCGCGATCAGCGCGGAGACCACCAGGATGCCGACCGCCCACCAGATGGCACTGGTGTAGCCCTCGACCATGGCCTGCGCCTGGAGGAGCTTCGGGTCGGTGGCGCCCAGCGACGCGTGGTCGGTGAGGTACGCGGTGGTCGCCGAGGCCGCGATCGTGTTCAGGAGGGCGGTGCCGATGGCGCCGCCGACCTGCTGCGAGGTGTTGACCATCGCGGAGGCGACACCCGCGTCACGGGCCTCGACGCCGTGCGTGGCGAGGGACATGGCGGGCATGAACGCCGTGCCCATGCCCAGACCCAGCATCAACTGCGCGGGCAGGATCAGTCCGGCGTACGAGGTGCCGATCTCCAGCTGCGTCAGGAGCAGCATGCCGAGGGCGGCGAGCAGGAAGCCGGGGGCCATCAGCAGGCGCGGCGGGACGCGGGTCATCAGGCGGGCGCCGATCTGCGTGGAGCCCGTGATCATGCCGACGATCATCGGCAGGAACGCGAAGCCGGTCTTGACCGGCGAGTAGCCCTTCACGATCTGCAGGTAGTACGTGAGGAACAGGAACAGGCCGAACATCGCGATGACCGCGAGGCCGAGCGACAGGTAGACGCCGCCGCGGTTGCGCTCGGTCAGGACGCGCAGCGGGAGCAGCGGCGACTTGACCTTGGCCTCGGTGAGGACGAACGCGGCGAGCAGCACGACGGACGCGACGAACATCGTGATCGTCACGCTGTCCGACCAGCCCGCCGACTCGGCGCGCGTGAAGCCGTAGACCAGCGCGACCAGACCGAGGGTGGAGAGGACCACGCCGGGGATGTCGAGCGGCGAGCGGTTGCGGCCGCCGGCCGGCTCACGGATGACGAAGTACGCGCCCAGGGCGGCGACCGCCGCGAACGGGATGTTCACGAAGAAGGTCCAGCGCCAGTTCAGGTACTCGGTGAGGAAGCCGCCGAGGATCAGGCCGACGGCGCCACCGCCACCGGCGATCGCGCCGTAGATGCCGAAGGCCTTGGCGCGCTCCTTGGCGTCGGTGAACATCACCGCGAGCAGCGAGAGGGCGGCGGGCGCGAGCAGCGCGCCGAACACACCCTGCAGGGCGCGGGCGCCCAGCATCATGGCCTCGCCGGTCGCGGCGCCACCGAGCGCGGAGGCCGCGGCGAAGCCGATCAGGCCGGTCACGAAGGTGCGCTTGCGACCCCACAGGTCGGCGATGCGGCCACCGAAGAGCAGCAGGCCACCGAAGGCGAGCGCGTAGGCCGTGATGACCCACTGGCGGTTGCCGTCGGATATGCCGAGGTCCTGCTGGGCGGAGGGCAGCGCGATGTTCACGATGGTCGCGTCGAGGACGACCATCAGCTGCGCGAGCGCGATGAAGACGAGCGCTTTCCAGCGGTTGGAGTCGGGCCCTGAGTCGGGCTTGAGGGCTGTTTCAGACATGGGGGTAGCCACCTAGCGGTACAGAGTGCGAAAAATGGTGCGAAAAAGCTGGGTCTACGGAGGGCTCAGTGCTGCCGGAGCGCCTCCAAGGTCGCCGCCGCCCCCGGAAGCTCCGAGCGGGCGGGTGCCATCAGGCCGTCCAGGAACAGCTGCAGATGACGGTGGACGAAGCGGTCCATGTCCGGGCAGGCCGTGCCCGGCAGCGGCCGGCCCAGCTGGGAGATGGCCACCATCAGGTCACCGACGGCGATGTCGGTGCGCAGCTGCCCGGCCTCGCGGACGCGCTCCATGAGGTCCTCGACGGACCCCTCCAGGCGCTCGCGGGCGTCGAGCAGATCGGGGTGGTGCGGGTCGAAGCCGGCGGAGAGCACCGGGCACAGGGCGCCGATCCGCTCGTCGGCCGCGGCGTGCACGAAGGTGCGCAGCGCCCCGAACGCGTCCTCACCGGCGTCGACCGCGGCGTGGGCCTGATCGACGTGGGCCACGAGGCGGTCCGTCACCGACAGGACGACCTGGCGCGCCAGCTCCTCGCGGTCGGCAAAGTGCCGGTAGACCGTGGCGTTGCCGACGCCCGCGCGGCGCGCGATCTCGTCGAGGGGTACGTCGGCCCCGTACTCGACGAACATCTCGCGTGCGGCGACGACGATCCGCTCCCGGTTGCGCAGGGCGTCGGCCCGCGGGCGGGGGACTCGGCGCTGCGGGGCGGTGGCGGCATCCACGGCTACTCCTAGGGTCACTGTCTTTCTCGGGTCACTGGCTCTGGTGTTCGGCGACGCGGAGAGTCTCTCTCCGCGATGCGGGGACTGTCTCCCCGTTTTTTGCGAACACAGGTCTAAACGGGGAGACAGTCCCCGGATATTTCCCGCCACCGCGTCAATTCCTGTGACCTGAGTCACAGACGAATGGAGGAGAAACCCTCGATCAGTCGCACCCAGCGAGCGCCCGCGCACCCTCCGGCACAGGGTGATCGAACAGGGTGCAGCCAGGACCGGCGGCTGCCGCGGAGTGGAAGGCCCACGCATGCAGCAGCCGACCTGGCGACGGATACGCCCCTCCCGCCGCGGCGTGGCCCTCGCCTCCGTGACCGCGCTCGCCCTCGCGGTCACCACGTCGGCGAGCACCGGACGTCTGATGGAGGACTCGCCGAGCACGGCGGGCCCCGTGTCCCTCGCCCGCAGCACCGCGCTCGGCCCCTGCATGATCAGCGGAGCGATGGGCGTGCAGATGTCGGAGGGCGTGCCCACACCGCCCGGCTACTCCCGCTCCACCGGCACCGTCCGGGCCCTGAACCTCATGGTCGACTTCTCCGACGCCCCGGGTCAGGGCAGCGCGACGGACCGCCTCGCGGAGTTCTTCCCGCAGACCTCGGACTGGTTCCGCACCAGTTCCTACGGACGCCTCGACTACCGCCCCGAAGCCCCGATCCCCACCTGGCTGCGGATGCCCAAGCCGTTCGCGCAGTACGGCATAGAGCGCGGCGCCCCCTTCGACCCGGGCTACCGGGAGCTGGTCGAGGACATCGTGGCGGCCGCCGACCCGGACGTGGACTTTCGCGCGTACGACCTCGTGAACGTCCTGATCACCCCGAACGCGGGCCCCTCCGCGCTCGACACCGTCCTGTCGGTGACCTTCGCGGGCAACCACGAGGCGCCGGTCGCCGACGGCGTCCCCGTCTCCAACGCGTCGTTCGTCTACAGCCGCCAGGACGACGGCTCGGGCAGCTACCGCGAGACCGGATACCGCGTGCTCCCCCACGAGAACGGCCACGTCTTCGGCCTGCCCGACCTCTACACGCAGGAGGGCGGCGGCGCGGTCGGCCACTGGGACATCATGAGCGAGGACTGGGGCGCCAACAACGACCTGCTCGCCTGGCACAAGTGGAAGCTGGGCTGGCTCGACGACGACCAGATCAGCTGCGCCGCGAACCCCGGCACGACCGAGCACGTGCTCTCCCCGCTGCCCGGCCCCGGCGGCACGAAGCTGGCCTTCGCCCCGCTCGACGAGAAGACGGGGTACGCGGTCGAGGTCCGCACCCGTGGCGGCAACGACGAGGCGGTCTGCAAGCCCGGCGTCCTGGTCTACCGCGTGGACGCCGACGTCGACACGGGCCACGGCCCGGTCACGGTCTCCGACGCCGCGCCCGACAGCGGTGGCTGCACCCGCCGCGCCAACGTCCACGCCGAGCTCTCCGACGCGCCCTACGGCATCGGCGAGACCTTCACCGACCGCGAGACGGGCGTGCGCGTGACGGTGGCCGGTGTGACCGGCGAGGGCGACTACCGCGTGCACATCACGCGTCCGTAGCGACCGCCCCCGGCACGGTCTGGCGCACCTGCCGCAGGAACGCCGCGTTGGCCGGGGTCTTCCCGATCCGTTCCAGCAGCGTCTCCAGGGAGCTCTGCGCGTCCCTGCCCTGCAGGGCGCGCCGCAGCCCGCGCATGGCGCTCAACTCGTCGGCGGGTACGAGGAGTTCCTCGCGGCGCGTGCCGGACGGGGTGATGTCGACGGCTGGGAAGACGCGCCGGGCCGCGAGGCCTCCGTCGAGCCTGAGCTCCATGTTGCCGGTGCTCTTGAGCTCCTCGAAGTAGTAGTCGTCGGCGCGCGATCCGGTCTCCACGAGCACGGTCGCGAGCATCGTCAGGGAGCCACCCTCCTCGGCGCGGCGCGCGGCGCCGAAGAGCTTCTTGGGGCCCTGGATCGAGGCCGCGTCGACGCCGCCGCTGAGCGTGCGGCCGCTGCCGGAGGCCGCGTTGTTGTACGCGCGGCACAGCCGAGTCAGCGAGTCGAAGAGCATGACGACGTCGCGCCCCTGCTCGACCAGGCGCTTGGCGCGCTCGACGGCGAGTTCGGCGAGGGCGATGTGCTGCTTGGCGGGCCGGTCGAAGGTCGAGGAGAGCACCTCGCCGCGGACCGAGCGCCGCATGTCGGTGACCTCCTCGGGCCGTTCGTCGAGGAGGACCACCATGAGATGGCACTCGGGGTGGTTCTGGGCAACGGCCGCGGCGATCTGCTGGAGCAGCACGGTCTTGCCGGTCTTCGGCGGCGCGACGAGGAGCCCGCGCTGCCCCTTGCCGACGGGGGTGACGAGGTCCACGAGCCGCGTGGCCGCGGGCCCGCCGGGGGTTTCGAGGCGCAGCCTCTCCCCGGGGTACAGCGGGGTGAGGTCCCCGAACCGCGGCCGCCCGCGCAGCGCTTCGGGCGCACGCCCGCCGACGCGGTGGACGGCGGACAGGGCACGACCCCGCCCCGCGGTCTCCCCTTCGACGAAGTCGCCGGTCCGCAGGCCGAGTTGACGGATGAGCGGCGCGGGGACCTGCGCGTCACCGGAGCCCGGCAGGCATGCGGCGCTCCGGAGGAACCCGCGCCCGTCGCGGGCGATGTCGAGAACTCCGGCGCAGAGGGCGGTGGTTGGGGATGCGGTTGGGGTTGCGGTGATCGAGGTGGTCGATTCGGTACGGGCGCCGGGCTCCGTACGAGTGGCTGATTCTGTTGCGATGGCAGTCATGGGAGTGGGTCCTTTCGCGGACATGCGAACGACGGGCCCGGCGGAGCGGCGATGACCACGCCCCGTACGACGGGCTGAGAAGAAGCTGCCGAGAGAGCAGCGAGAAGAAGGCCGAAGGGCCTGAACGGATCCCGGCGAGGCCGGGAGAAGCAGCTCCCGGAGACACCGGGAACACCGGAGAGATCGGGAGGCAAACGCAGCACGGGCGTCCCGACAGGACGTACACACGTACTGCTCGCAAGGTAACACACACCCCGCCCACGGCGTCCAGAGCAGGGAGGGACCGGGCCCGGCCGGACAACTCCCCCGCCGAGTCCCCCCGTTCGGGGGCGAAGGTGATGATCGCCACCCTCGGCATGTGCGTAAGGTGAGGCTAGCCTAACCATTCCCAGGGGCAGACGGCCCCTGGGGAGCGGTTATACGTTAGGTTAGGCTTACCTAAAAAGTTGGGGGAGGTCGCTCACACCATGCCAGAGCACATACCGAACGAGTCGCACGCCCCGGGCGAGTTCGCCGGGCGTACGGCTCTGGTGACCGGCGCGGGCCAGGGCATCGGAGCAGCGGTCGCCACCGCGCTCGCCGCCCTCGGCGCCCACGTGGTCGCCACCGACCGCGATGCGCACGGCATCGACGAAGTGGCCGCCGCCGCGCACGGCACGGCCGGCACGATCAAGGCGCGCGTCATGGACGTGACGGACTCCGCGGCGGTCACCGCCGTGATCGACGACGTCGTCCAGGCCCACGGCTCCCTCGACATCCTCGTGAACGTCGCGGGAATCCTCCGCTCCGCCCCCGTGGCCGAACTGACCGACGCCGACTGGGCCGACACCTTCGCCGTGAACACCACCGGCGTCTTCCACGCCTCCCGCGCCGCCGCCTCCCACATGACCGCGCGCGGCTCCGGCTGCATCGTCACCGTCGCCTCCAACGCCGCGGGCATCCCGCGGACCGGCATGGCCGCGTACGCCGCTTCGAAGGCCGCGGCCACGATGTTCACCAAGTGCCTCGGCCTGGAGATCGCCCGCAGCGGTGTGCGCTGCAACGTCGTGGCACCCGGCTCCACCGACACCGCCATGCAGCGGGCCCTGTGGCCCGAGGGGCGGACGGAGGTGCCGCACAGCGTCATCGCCGGCGACCTGGAGACGTACCGCACGGGCATCCCCCTCGGCCGCATCGCGAGCCCGCAGGACATCGCCGACGCGGTGCTCTTCCTGGCCTCGGACCGCGCCCGGCACATCACCCTGCAGGAGCTGTACGTGGACGGCGGAGCGACCTTGCGCTGACCGCGCCGACAGGTGCGCGGATCTGTGCCCGCAAGGGGCGCGGGGAACTGCGCGAGCAACCACGACGCCCCCGCACCCAACACACGCACAGCAACCACCCCGAAAGGGGCGCGGGGAACTGCGCAAAAAACCACAACGCCCCCGCACCAACACACGCACAGCAACCACCCAAAGGGGCGCGGGGAACTGCGCAAAAAACCCCGACGAACCCGCACCCAACACACGCACCCGCACCACGACGCACCCCCACCCGCCCCCGCACCGCCCCCGCACCCCGCCGCGAGAATTGGAGCCCCCCGTGTCGACGGCACCCGAGGTCGCCACACACGTCACGACGGCCGAGCAGGCCCACCCCGCCGTAGGGGCAGCCACCGCGCTGCTCGGCGCCTACACCCCAGGCGAACGCTTCCTCGCGACGCCGACCCGCACCCTGCTGGCCGAGGGCGTCCACTCCGAGGTCCCGCACGACGAACGGCCCCTGCCGCAACGCGTCGCGGCCACCCTGGCCGCCGCGCGCCGCTCGGGCGTCGCCGCCCCGTGCGTGGTCGGCGCGGTCCCCTTCGACCACACCGCACCGGCCGCCCTTGCCGTCCCCGAGACCCTGACCTCGGCTCCCCCACTGACCGCGGACCCGCTCATCGCGCTGCCCGCCGACACCCCGGACGCCACCGACTGGCGTATCCGCCCGGTGCCCGCCCCCGAGGAGTACGGCGCGGGCGTGGCCGCGGCCGTGGACCGCATGTGGCGCGGCGACTTCAGCAAGGTCGTCCTCGCCCGCACCCTCGAACTCACCGCGCCCGCCCCGCTGGACGTCCCCGCGATGCTCCAGCGCCTGGCCCGCCGCGACCCCTCCGGCTACACCTTCGCGCTGCCGACGGGCCCCGGCCGCACCCTCATCGGCGCCAGCCCCGAACTGCTCGTCTCGCGCCACGGCCACCAGGTCGTCGCCAACCCCCTGGCGGGCTCGACGCCGCGCAGCGACGACCTCGCCGAGGACGTGCGCCGCGCCGCCGCGCTCCTGGAGTCCGCCAAGGACCTGCACGAGCACGCCGTCGTGGTGGACGCCGTGCACCAGGCGCTCGCCGGTTTCTGCACGGACCTGACCGTCCCGGCCCGCCCCACCCTCATCCGCACCGCGACCATGTGGCACCTGTCCACCACGGTCACCGGCACCCTCGCCTCCCCTGACACCTCCGCCCTCGAACTGGCCACCGCCCTGCACCCGACCCCCGCGGTCTGCGGCACCCCGACCGCCACCGCGCGCGAGGTGATCCGCGAGACGGAGCCCTTCGACCGCGGCTTCTTCACCGGCATGATCGGCTGGGGCGACGCGAGCGGCGACGGCGAGTGGGTCGTGACGATCCGCTGCGCGGAGGCCGAGGAGCGGTCCCTGCGGCTGTTCGCGGGCGCGGGCGTCGTCTCCGCCTCGGACCCCGAGGCGGAGACCGCGGAGACCGGCGCGAAGTTCCGTACGTTTCTCAACGCGGTGGGAGCAGAGCTGTGAGCAGCACGGTGGACGTGGACGCGCCCCTGTGGCCCGAGGAGTTCGCGGAGCGCTATCGCAAGGCGGGCTGGTGGCGGGGCGAGACCTTCGGGCAGATGCTGCGCGACCGCGCGGCCGAGCACCCGGACCGGATCGCGGTGGTCGACCCGGCGCGGGACCTCCGCTTGACCTACGGCCAGCTAGACCTCCGCGCCGACCGCATGGCCGCCGGCTTCCTCGCCCGCGGCATCGGCAAGGGCGACAAGGTGGTCGTCCAGCTCCCCAACATCGCCGAGTTCTTCGAGACGATCTTCGCGCTGTTCCGCATCGGCGCGCTCCCGGTCTTCGCGCTGCCCGCGCACCGCGAGACGGAGATCCGCTACTTCTGCGAGTTCACCGAGGCCGCCGCGTACGTCATCCCCGCCGAGCACGCCGGCTTCGGCTACCGCGACCTCGCGGCCAAGGTCGTCGCCGAAGTCCCCACGCTGCGGCACGTGTTCGTGGCCGACGGCGACGGGGGCGCCTTCGAGGCACTGTCCGACGTCCCCACGGAACCCGTGTCGATCCCGGACCCGCCCGCCCCCTGTGACCTCGCCTTCCTCCAGCTCTCCGGCGGCAGCACGGGCGTACCGAAGCTGATCCCGCGCACCCACGACGACTACATCTACTCCCTGCGCGGCTCGAACGAGCTCTGCGGCGTGGACGAGAAGTCGGTCTACCTGGTCGCCCTCCCCGCGGCCCACAACTTCCCGCTCTCCTCGCCCGGTTCGCTCGGCGCGCTGTACGCGGGCGCCCGCGTGGTGCTCTGCCCGCGGCCGGGCCCCGAGGCCGCCTTCCCGATCATCGAGTCCGAGGGCGTCACCATCACGGGCCTGGTCCCCCCACTCGCCCTCCTCTGGACGGATGCCGCGACCTCGACGCCGTACGACCTGAGCAGCCTGGACGTCCTCCTGGTCGGCGGCGCGAAGTTCAGCGAGGAGGCGGCACGCCGCGTGAAGCCCGCCCTGGGCTGCACGCTGCAGCAGGTCTTCGGCATGGCGGAGGGCCTGGTCAACTACACGCGCCTGGACGACGATCCGGAGACGATCGTCACGACCCAGGGCCGTCCGATCTCGCCGGACGACGAGATCCGGGTCGTCGACGACGAGGACAACGACCTGCCCGTCGGCGAGACCGGCCACCTCCTGACCCGCGGCCCGTACACGATCCGCGGCTACTGGAAGGCGCCCGAGCACAACGCCCGTTCCTTCACGGCGGACGGCTTCTACCGCACGGGTGACGTGGTCCGCCTCACCGAGACCGGCCATCTGATCGTCGAGGGCCGCGCCAAGGACCAGATCAACCGGGGCGGCGAGAAGATCGCCGCCGAGGAGGTCGAGAACCACCTCCTCGCCCACCCGTCCGTGCACGACGCGAACGTCGTCGCCGAGCCCGATCCGTATCTGGGCGAGCGGACGTGCGCGTACGTCATCCTGCGCGAGGGCGCCGAGCCGCTGAAGCCGGTCGCCATCAAGAAGTTCGTACGCGAAAGGGGTCTCGCCGCCTACAAGGTGCCGGACCGCGTGGAGTTCGTGGCGGCCTTCCCGCAGACGGGGGTGGGCAAGATCTCCAAGAAGGACCTGAGGGCGGCGGCATCGACTCCCGCGCCCTCCCCCGCCCCGTAATTCGCTCTCCTTCCCGCAATCCTGAACGGAACGGCTCACGACCATGGCCCTCCCCGCCATCACCCCGTACCCCATGCCGTCGGCCGACGCGCTGCCGGCGAACCGCGTCGACTGGAAGGTCGACCCGTCCCGCGCCGTGCTCCTCGTGCACGACCTGCAGAACTACTTCCTGAACGCGTACGACCGCACGGTCTCCCCCGTGCCCGAACTGCTCGCCCACGTGAAGCAGTTGAAGCAGACGGCCGACCGCCTCGGTGTCCCGGTCGTGCACACCGCGCAGCCCGGCGGCCAGACGCCGGCCGAGCGGGGCCTGCAGCAGGACTTCTGGGGCCCGGGGCTGCCGGACGACGCCGACGCGGCGGCGATCGCGTCCGAGATCGGCCCCGCGCCCGCCGAGACGGTCCTCACCAAGTGGAAGTACAGCGGCTTCGTCCGCACGGACCTCCTGGAGCGCCTGCGCGAACAGGGCCGCGACCAGCTGGTCATCACCGGCGTCTACGCCCACATCGGCGTCCTGATGACGGCCTGCGACGCGTGGATGCAGGACATCCAGGCGTTCGTGGTGGCGGACGCGGTGGCGGACTTCTCGGCCGACGACCACGCGATGGCGCTGCGGTGGGCGGCGGGGAAGTGTGCGGTGGTCACGACGACGGGGACGGTGTTCGGCGAGCAGCCGTAACTGTCGAGCCGACCGAGAACAGGGGCCGGAGGATGCGTCAGCCGACGCACCCTCCGGCCCCTTGCCGCACGTCGCCCCCTTGCCGCACGTCGGCCCCTTGCCGCGTTTCGGCTCCGTCCAAGGCGGCCGTCAGGGCATTGAGCCGGGCCCGCAGATCCCGGACCTCGTCCAGGGAAAGACCGGTGGACTCGGCGATGGCACGGGGCACGGCCCGCGCCTGCTCCCGCAGGGCGAGCCCCTTCTCGGTGAGCGTCACCGCAACGGACCGCTCGTCCTCGGCACTGCGCCGCCGCTCGACGTGACCGGCCGCCTCCAGCCGCTTGAGCAGCGGCGACAAGGTGCCGGAATCCAGCCGCAGCCGCTCCCCGATCTTCTTGACGGGGAGCTCGCCGTGCTCCCAGAGCACGAGCATCACCAGGTACTGGGGATAGGTCAGTCCCAGGTCCTTCAGCGCGGTGCGGTAGACGCCGTTGAAGGCGCGCGTGGCGGCGTGCAGCGAGAAGCAGATCTGGTGATCGAGCCGCAAGAAGTCCTCGTCGTCCATCCCCTCAGGCTACAACGGCACCCAACTAAGTTGTGCACAATTGAATTGCGTGCTCTACTTCTAGGAGACACCGCAGGCAACCCGAAACGAGGACCCCATGGACGCGCTGTACACCGCAGTAGCCACCGCGAACGGCCGCGAGGGCCGCGCCGTCAGCTCGGACGGCCGGATCGACCTGCCGCTCGCCTTCCCCGCGGCCCTGGGCGGCAACGGCGAGGGCACCAACCCCGAGCAGCTCTTCGCCGCGGGGTACGCGGCGTGCTTCGCCAGCGCGATGGGCAACATCGCGCGCCAGGAGAAGCTGGACGTCTCGGACGTCTCGGTGACGGCGGAGGTGAGCATCGGAAAGGACGACACGGACGGCGGCTTCGGCCTCGCGGTGGTCATGCGCGTGGAACTCCCGCCCCACCTGGAGGGCCCCACGGGCGAGGCCCTCCTGGAGAAGACCCACGCGTACTGCCCCTACTCCAAGGCGACCCGCGGCAACATCCAGGTGGACCTGGTCGTCGAGTAACGAGTGACGGGGGAACAACCCCCAACCCCGAATTGACCACCCGCTACACTGGCCGCGGTGACGCAGTACACGCCGTCCGCGCCACCACGCCTTCGTAGCTCAGGGGATAGAGCACCGCTCTCCTAAAGCGGGTGTCGCAGGTTCGAATCCTGCCGGGGGCACAACGCATTACCTGCCTGGCCTGGGGTCTATCCCCCGGGGAGGGCTCCTACTCGGCCTCGGACTCCTCGTCCGGGGCCGTTTGCGTGAGCGGACGGGGAGTTGATCTCCCGAATTTCTCCCGACGGATCAGCATCGTTCGGCACGGCCTCCGGGCCGGGCTTCTCCGCGTCGTCGGCCTCGGACTCCGCCTTGGGAGCCGTGTTCTCGGAGGTGGTGCGGGCGCGCGGTACGAGCCGGCCGCGGCCTCGGCAATCGCCAGATCCGCCTCGGGCAGCAGACTCGTGCAGGTGTCGGCTGTGATGGTGATCGAGGAGTGGCCGAGCATCTCCTGGATGTCCTTCAGGGTGGCCCCGGCCGCGTGGGCGAGGGTCGCGGCACCATGGCGGAGGCCGTGGAGCCCGACCGGCGGGAGGTCGATCTCCTCGTACGGCTCGACGAACCGCCGCAAAGAGCAGGCTCGTCCTGTGCGGTGAGTCATGCATGCCGACACACCGGGTGTTGTCGTCCCAGCGGGGATGAGAACGCCTTCAGGACCTGGGGCCGACGCATGGCCCTGACCAGGACCAGGGTCCTGGTCAGGGATCGGTCCCGGGTACCTGTCCGGGGCCGGGCGCCACTGCGAGAATGTCCACGGGCACTGGCTTCCTCCCGGGAATGCGGGCCGCCGCGGGGGACGGCTCCCGGACGGCGGTCGCGAGTAGACCGGCGAAAGCCGGGATCGACCGGCCGAGGAAGGGACCACCATCAGCATGTCGACGCGCCACCGGTGCCTGCCGCTGTCATCCGGAGCCGGCGGCGAGCCCTGGACCGTCAGCGACTGGCTGGTGGCTGTCGGGGCGGCCGTCGTCGATCTCCTCGGCTACACGGTCGGCGGGCCGGGCGACGGCCGGCCGGTCTCCCTGACCGCGCTGGTCCTGCTCGTACTGGCGGCCGTGCCGCTGCTCACCCGGCGCCGCCACCCGCTGGCGTCACTGGCGGGTGTGCTGGTCCTCGGCCTGGCACTGAACCTGAGCGGGCCGATGCCGCACCACTTCAACGGCACACTCGCCGTGGCGCTGTTCGCCGTGGCCCGGTCCTGCAGCCTCACGGTGGCGGCGCCGACCGCGCTCGTGGCGGCCGGCGTGACGCTGCTGGGCCGGGGGTATCCGCTGCCCCCGCCGGTCGCGGACGCGGCGAGCAACGTGCTCGCCGCGGCGCTGGTCGTCGCCGCGGCCGAGGCTCTGAAGCGCTGGCAGCACGCGGGGGAGGTCCGGCGCAGGCTGCTGGCCGACCGTGCGGTGGTCCAGGAACGGCGCCGCATCGCACGGGAGTTGCACGACATCGTCGCCCACCACATCACCACCATGCAGCTGATGGCCGGCGGTGCCAGGAGCAACCTCGGGGGTGACACCGAGGTGGTGCGCGACGCTCTGGTCTCTCTGGAGGGCTCCGGGCGCATAGCGCTGCGGGAGATGCGCCACCTGCTCGAGGTGCTGCGGGCCGGCGACGAGCCGGAGGAGGCGCCGTCCGCGCCGCAACCCGGTGTCGGGAGCCTCGGACCGCTCGTCGACGAGTCCCGGAGGGCCGGTCTCCCCGTCGACTTCGCTGTCCTCGGGGCGGAGCGCCCGCTGCCACCGAGCACCGGCCTGGCGGTGTTCCGGATCGTCCAGGAGTCCCTCACCAACACCCGCAAGCACGCCGGCCGGGCCCAGGCGCGGGTGCGGCTGACGTACCACCCGGATCGGATCACCGTCGAGGTGTCCGACAACGGCACTGCCGCGTCGGCCGATTCCTTGGCGGGCGCCCTGGCGGGGGCGGCCGGTGCGGCCGGACCGAGGGTGGGCCGCACCGGGTACGGTCTGATCGGCATGCGCGAGCGCGTCGCGCTGCACGGCGGCAGCATCGTGGCCGGCGGTCTCGACGGCGGTGGCTTCCGGGTGGCGGCCACCCTGCCGGCGGCGCCGGTCGACGAAGAGGAGCGGCTCGGATGACGGCATCCCCGGAACGGATCAGGGTTCTGATCGCGGACGACCAGCCGCTCGTGCGACGGGGGCTGGCCCTGATCCTGACCCCCGACCCGGCGCTCGACGTGGTGGCCGAGGCGGACGACGGGCAGCGGGCGGTCGAGCTGGCGCACCAACACCGGCCCCACGTCGTGGTGATGGACATCCGGATGCCGGTTCTCGACGGGGTCCAGGCAACGGAGCGGCTCGCGCGGGAGCTGCCCGCATGCCGGGTCCTGGCGCTGAGCACCTTCGACATGGACGAGTACGTGGTCGCCGCCCTGCGCGCCGGCGCCTGCGGATTCCTGCCCAAGGACGTCTCGCCGGAGGAGCTGCTGGCGGCCGTACGCACTGTGCGCACCGGGGAGGCGGCCGTGGCCCCCCGCCTGCTCACCCGGCTGATCTCCGCCTACGTCACCGCGCCCCGCCGTCCGCAGCCGCCGTCACTGGCACCCGGCGTGGGCGAACTGACGCCGCGCGAGGTCGAGGTGTGGCACCTGCTGGCCACCGGCCTCGACAACGCCGAGATCGCGTCGGCGATGGGCATCAGCGCCTCCACGGTCAAGAACCACATCACCAGCGTCTTCGCCAAGCTGGACGTCCGCGACCGCGCCCAGGCGGTGATAGCTGCCTACGAGTCGGGCCTGGTCGAGGTCGGGTCGGCGAACTCGGTGGGCTGAACCCGGGGGGGACGCCCTGTCGTCGGATCGAGGCGCGGATCAGCGGCACAGGGCCCCGTCCACCGCGGCTTCCACGTGCTGCCCGGCCGCGTCACTCGGGATCATGGTCACCGCGATGTTGGCGGCCCGCCCGTCCTTGGTGCTTCCCCCGGCGGTGTAGTAGCCGGGAAGGGTCCCGCCGTGCCCCCAGTACCGGCCGCCGCACGACAGCGGTCGGCTCACCAGGCCAAGACCGTAACGGGCGCCGGGGCTTATCTCGTCGGCGGCGACGGTGGTGCGTAGCTGCTTGCGCTGGGCCTTCTTCAGGAGAGGGTTGCCGTCGTCCTTGAGCAGCGCGGAGAAGAAGCGGTTGAGGTCGGAGTTGGTGGAGACCATCGCGCCCGCCGCCCAGCCCCAGGAGGGGTCCACCTCGGTGTAGTCGCGGAGCGACTGGTCGGCGCCCCGGTCGTAGCCCTTGGGGTGGGCCTCGCGGATGGTCATGTCCCCAGGGGCGGGGAAGTAGGTGTGGCGCAGGCCGACGCGGTTGATGACGCGCTTGGTGATCTCCTCGGCGAGGGGCCGCTTGGTGACCTTCTGGATGATCAGGCCGGCCAGCAGGTAGTTGGTGTTGTTGTACTCCCAGCTTGTGCCCGGGGTGAAGTGGGCCTTCTGCGCCAGGGCCGCGTCGAGGAGTTCGCGTGGTTCGTAGTACCGCGTCGGATCAGCGAGGACGGCCTTCGTGTCCAGGTATTCGGGCAGGCCGCTGGTGTGCTGGAGCAGTTGGCGGACGGTGATCTCGCGTCCGTCGATGCCGTCGCCGCGCACCAGGTCCGGCAGGTAGGTCTCGACGGATGCGTCGAGGCGGACCTTGCCTTCGCCGACGAGTTGCAGGACGACGACGGCGGTGAACGTCTTGGTGTTACTGCCGGCGCGTACTTGGCCGTCGACGGGGACCTTGGCTCCGGTGGCGAGGTCACCGACACCGGCGGTGTAGGTGCGGGTGCGGCCGTCGCGGCCCTTGACGCTGGCCAGCGCGGCAGGCAGACCGTCGTCATTCACCAGCGCGTTCAGGCTCGACTGGACGCTGTCCGGGCTGCCGTCCGCGAACGCCACGGTCGGTGCCAGCCCTCCGGCCGCCACGACCCCGGCCGCCATGAGCGCCACCACCCAGCGCCGACCGCGGCGGGAGTGTGAGAAGCGACTGTGCGGTGCGTATTCGTGCACGAAAGGACCCCTCTGCTGGATGACGGCCGGGGATCACCGGCTGTCATCCAGAGGACCACTCAGGGGCCCGGGAGTTCATCCGCTCCCAGGACGAGCCCGCCCCCAGGAGTGGGCTCCTGGAGATGGCCCTCAGCCAGGACCGTGCTCCTGACTGAGGGCCATTTCCCGAACAAATTCGCCCGTCGCGTCAACTCCCGTGCGTCTGGGCGTGGTCCCTCCCTGCAACCACGGATCACCGCGTCACCACGAGCTTCACGAGGGGCGCACGGGCCGGGCGAGTGCCGCGACCGCGGCACGGCACGCTCAATCGCAAAGGAGCAAGTCATGGCAGTACGTCGACGAGTGCGCACCGGGGTGGTGGGGCTCGCCGCAGCGGCGGTGGCCGCTACCGCGTTCACGTTCCCCGCCCACGCCGAGCCCGGGAAGGGGCACGCGGCGACCCAGCGTGCGATGGACGCCATGGTGGCCGACGGGGTCCCCGGGATCGCGGCCGCGGCAGTGGACAAGGGCGCGGTTTGGCAGGGGACTTCGGGTGTCGGCAACCTGAAGACGGGCACGCCGCGCGGCGCCGACGACCGGTTCCGGATCGGCAGCATCACCAAGACGTTCGTGGCGACCGTGCTGCTGCAGATGGAGGCCGAGGGCAGACTCGACCTCGACGACACCGTGGAGCGCTGGCTCCCCGGCCTCGTACGAGGCAACGGCAACGACGGCCGCAAGATCACCGTGCGCCAACTCCTCAACCACACCGGCGGGCTCTTCAACTACACCAGCGACCCGAAGTTCGCGCACGACGTTCTGCTGGAGGGCTTCCCCACACACCGCTACGACACCCACACGCCGCGGGAACTGATACGGGTGGCACTGTCGCACAAGCCGGACTTCGCGCCCGGCACCAGGCACTCGTACTCCAACACCGGTTACATCCTGGCCGGGTTGATCATCGAGAAGGTCAGCGGCAACAGCTACCGGCACGAGATCCGTAAGCGCGTCATCAACCCGCTCGGCCTGCGGGCCACCCGCATCCCGGGCGTCGATCCCTTCCTGCCGAAGCCGAGCAGCCGGGCGTACTCGAAGCTGAGCAAGGACCCCGCCGCGACGAGGATCCACGACGTCACCGAGAACAACGTGTCCTGGGCCTGGGCGGCAGGCGAAGGCATCTCCACGACCGGCGACCTCAACCGGTTCTTCAGCGCCCTGATGCGCGGCAAGCTGCTGCCCGAGAAGCAACTCGCCGACATGCAGACGACGGTGCCCACGCCCGACGACCCCGCCTACTCCGGCTACGGCCTCGGGCTGTACAGCGTCAGGACGAGCTGCCACGCGAAGCTGTGGAGCCACAGCGGTGGAACCCCCGGCTCCATCACGGAGACCGTGACCACTCCGGACGGCCGTCACACCCTCACGTACAACGCCAACGGCGACTGGAGCGCGAGGGGCGACGTGGTCGACACGGAGTTCTGCGGAGCGGCCGGCAAGGGCAAGCAGGGAGAGCGTCCGGCGCCACGGCTGTGAAGTGCCGCCAGGACGAGTGAGGTGAGGCGGACCGGGAGTCCGCTCCCAGGGAGACTCTGGGAGCGGACTCCCGGGAAGGCCGAGGGGCTGGTCAGGGTCATCCCTGATGGGTGACGGTGGGTGCCTCCAGCAGAGTTGATCTCGCCGCTAAGGCCCGTCACCCCCGCTCTGGAGGAACCCCGATGCGTAAACGTCTCGCCCTGACCACCCTTGCCCTGGCCACCGCCGTCACCGCCGGTGTGGCATCCCCCGCGAGCGCCGCCCGGCCGGACCCCGTGCGCCAGGGTCTTGAGACGCTGGTGCACTCGGATCACGCACCCGGCGCGCTGGCGAGTGTGCTGGACGGCAAGGGGAGGTTCCACACCTACACCGCGGGGGTGGGAGACCGGGACACGCACACGAAGATGCCCCGCAACGCCCAGGTGCGGATCGGCAGCGTCACCAAGACGTTCACCGCGGCGGTCGTGCTGCAACTGGTCGGTGAGGGCAGGATCAGCCTCGACGAGCCGGTCGACGCGTACCTGCCGGGACTCGTCCGGGGGAAGGGGATCGACGGGAACCTCATCACGGTGCGCCGGCTCCTCAACCACACCAGCGGACTTCCCGACTTCGAGGACGACGTCACCAGCGACATCCTGGAGCGCCGCTACCTCTCCCCCCGCGACGCCCTCGACATCGCCCTCAAGCACAAGGCCGTCTTCAAACCCGGCAAGAAGTGGTCGTACAGCAACACCAACTACCTGGTGGCCGGCCTGATCGTGGAGCGGGTCACCGGACGGCCCCTCGCCCAACAGATCGACAAGCGCGTCATCCAGAAGCTGGGGCTGCGCCACACCTACTTCCCTGCCCCCGGCGAGACGGCCATCCGGGAACGCCACCCCCAGGGCTACCGCCCGGAGCCCACGGGCGCACCCGCGCGCAACGTCACCGAGATCGACCCCTCCGCGGCCTGGGCGGCAGGCGCGATCGTCTCCACCAACTCCGACCTCAACCGCTTCTTCTCCGCGCTGCTCAAGGACGACGGCAACCCTCTCCTCAAGAAGGCCCAGCGCAAGCAGCTGCGCACCACCATCCCCATGCAGAAGGGGAACTCCCGCTACACCATGGGACTGGGGATCATGCGTGTTCAGCAGTCGGACAAGTGCGCCTTCTGGGGCCACAGCGGCGGCATCCCCGGCTTCGGGACCTGGGCCGGGGCCACCGACGACGGCCGTGCCGCCAGCGTCACGATGAACCTTGAACCGAAGACCGGCGAAGCCGTGAAGCACCTTGAGGAGACCGTGGCGGCGGGTCTGTGCCAACGCTGAACCACGCAGCCTGGCCGACAGGCACGTTCGCTCGCTCATGGCCTGCCCCTTCGAGCGCGGCTCCACGACCGGCCGCACCGAGCGCGAAGACCCCAGAGGCCGACAAGCATCCCCCTGAGACTTACGCCGACACGTCAAGCGCGTCCTGACGACGAACCGTCAAAGCTCTCCTGGGATCCCGCAAAGCCACCCCGTGCACCCCACCGACTCTCGCATTGCGTGAGCGACGCGTGAGCGGACGACGCAACACGGTTCGTCCGCGGCGGGATCGACGACCCTGCCGCGCGGCGCCGGCCAGGAGGAACAGCACCACGCGGCAGGGGCAAACACCACCGATCATGGATTCCGTCCCGCTCCTAAAGCGGGTGTCCCAGGTTCGAATCCTGCCGGGGGTGAACCAGGCGTCCTGTCCTACGGCCCCATGCACGACTTCGAGCAGTCCCGATGACCCACTGGCCTCGGAAGGCGCCCTGGCGCTGCTCGCCCTTCCTGGACTGATCACCGATCGGCCACGTAAGGGGTGCCGGGCCGTCACAGAGGAGGCGCCCGTGAGACGGCCCGGCCCGCCGCCCGGGTGGGGAAATCCGAGGAAGGGCAGCGGTTTCGGCGCGGTGGGGTCTGGTCAACGCGCCGTCGCCATCTCACACCGGAAGACGGCGCGGCGGGAGTGTGCGTACAGGGCACATGAATGCATTCCGGTCACACGGGTGTGAAGCGCCGATCGCGAGTGGCCGTCCTGCGCGGCATACAGGCTGCCGCCCTCTCACCCGGCACCGGTTCGCCTACGGCCCCCGGCCCGTGCCGCGGGTCGTTGTGGACGAGATGCCTCCCCCCCCACCCCCCCGCCTCGATTGCGCGCAATCAGGCATAGCGAAAGGCCCCTCCCGCCCAAGGCGGAAGGGGGTGTGCGAGAGTGATCATGTACAGATCATTTTCGACCACCACGGGGAACGACGAATGAAATTGCGGAAGTTGGCGGGACGTGGCGTGACCGCAGCGGTACTGATGGGGGTCGCTCTGACCGGCGCCACCGCCGTACCGGCCGTCGCGGCTCCAGCCAAGAGTGACGGCGTGCAGGTCAAGCGCGACGGGTGCCGCGAGAGCTGGGGGTTCAAGTTCAAGGCGAAGGAGAGCGTGAAGATCCGCACCAAGCCCAAGCGCTCCGCCGCCTCCATCGGTCTCTTCCCCAAGGGGGCGAGTGCCTGCTTCATCGCCAACGAGGACGGTGGGAAGTACACCGCCTGCGGCAAGACTGACACCTACTGGACCGAGATGCGGTATCGCGGCATGCACGGTTACGTGATGATGACCTGCACCATCGGCACCGACTGAGTCCCCGAATACAGAGAAGCCCCCCCTCCTGCCCGAAGGCAGAAGGCAGAAGGTGGAAGGCGGAAGGGCTGGGGGCGGGAGGCTGAGGGCTGAGGGCTGGGGGTACCGGGCAATCGCCTCCCCTGGCCCCGCGGCAGACGTCTCCGCCGCAGGACCAGACGGCCGCTGCCCGGATCCGGGAGGCTGGATGGGCAGACGGCGGCCTCGGCGCGGGCGGAGGTCCGGGCGCCGCGCCGAGGTGGTGGGGCTCCTGCCATCCCACAACGGAATGCCGGCCACCGGCAGTGTGTGCAGACGGCACGTGGCTGCGCTTCGTTCACACGGGGCGCGCGCCGCGTGGAGGCAAGGGATCGATCGGTGTGGGGTCGGTGCCGGTGGCCATGACCTCGCGGGCCACGTCGGCCAGCAGTCTCCCGTGGTGGCGGGCGGAGCGGCGCAGTTGGTCGAACGCCTCGTCCACGCTGATCCCGCGGCGGTCGGCCAGGGCGCCTTTGGCCTGTTCGATGATGATGCGGGAGTTGAGGGCGATCTGCAGCTGAGCGGCGACGGTGCCCCTCTCGTGCACGGCGCGCTGCTGGAGGATGCCGATGGCGGCGGTATCGGCCAGGGCCTGCGCGAGCCGCAGATCGCCGGGGGCCAGTGACCCGGGCCGGTCCCGGAACAGGTTGAGGGCGCCGATGACCTCGTCACGCAGCCGCAAGGGCGCACACGAGACCGAGGTGAAGCCGAGCTCACGGGCGCGCCGCGAGACGCGGGGCCATTGGGCGCGGGCGCGCGGGTGGTCCAGCGGGATGTCGTAGAGGGCACGTCCGGTGCGGTAGCAGTCGTGGCAGGGGCCCTCGTCCCACTCGATGCTGGCCAGTTCCATGGCACGGGTGCGCTCGTCGGACGCTGTGGCATCCAGCAACTCGCCGCGTGGGGTGGCCAGCACGACGCCGGCGGCGGCGATGTCGAACAAGGTGACACAGTGCTCGGTGAGCGTGTAGAGGAAGTGGATCACGTCGAAGTCGCCGACCAGGGTGTCGGCCAGTTCGACGAACGCGGCAGCCAGCCGTTCCTCACGGCACTGCTCAGGCATCAGGTGTCACCTCGCCTCGGCCGGGGAGCGATTCGGATGGACTACGGGGTCGTGACGGGCCCGGCGGCTCGACGGAGGGCCTCGTCCAGCGTCGGCAGCACCGTGAAGCAGCCGTCCAGACGCGTGAGCCGCAGCAGCCACACGACGCGGGGCGGGGGCGCCGCCAGTACGAGGAGCCCCGCGCCCTCGGTGACCCGGAGGCGGGCCCGGCACAGCAGTCTCAGCCCGGAGGCGTCGAGGAAGTCCACCCCGCTCAGATCGATGACGACCCGGCAGCGCGGCAGAGAGGTCGCGGCATCCAGCCGCGGCTGGATCTCAAGGGCTGCGGCGATGTCGATCTCGCCGTGGAACGCGAGCACGGTGCAGCCGCCGACATGGTGGGAACGGACGTACCCGTAGGTGGAGATGACACTCTCGTGCATGGCGGTACCGCCTGAAACGGCAGGCCACCCATCCTTTGCCCAGGAGCAGGTGGCACGACGGTTGGGACGTCCACCGGGTCCGGGGTGGCAGCACGCGGCCAATCTAGACCGACCGCGCCAGGCATGTGCGACGAAAAAATGGTTCGTAAGAGAGGACATTCCCCCCCGAGGGCGAAATCCAACCAGATTCCTTGACTCTCAGGGTCATCAATTCTCCGTAGAACAGCGCGTGTTGGCCCAGCTCGGCTCCGGATGGCCGAGTACACGCCTAGTCACGGGCTGACGCGCGGCTTAGGTTCCCCGTCTGGTCCCAGACCCCGGCCATTGCTGTAGACACACGGCCGTGGCAGGCACTGAACCCGCCCCCTCCTGTGCGGCCGCCACATCCACCGGCTGCAGGAGCCCGCCATGTCCACCGCCGTCTACCGCAACGCCGCCTCGCCCCGTGCCGTGGGCACGCCACAGCAGACGTTGCTGCATATGTCCTTCTCCGTGGAGACCAGTCGCGCCCAGCACACCCACACCCTCATCGGAGAGGCCGCCCACAGCTTGCTCACCGCGATCGGCGCCCCGCCCGCGTTGGCGCGCCGCATGGGGGACGCGGCCACCGTGGCCGCTCACTACCTGCTCGGTCACAGCGCCCTGCCCCGCTACGGGCTGCACGTCACCACCGACCCGGACGGGGTCACCCTCTCCGTCACCGACTACACCGACCCCTTGTCGGCCGAAGCGCCCGCCTGGCTGCCCGTCTCCCGCACGGGACGCCTCGAACCCGCCCCCGCGGCAACGGACCCGTTCCCTGACAGAGGCAACCTCGGCCTGGACCTGCACCGCACTCCGGACGGTCACCTCCGCCTCGCGTACCGCAGCCCGTGGTCCGAGTGAAGCCCGCCCCGCTTCAGGGGCGGACGCGAACCCCGTAGCGCGTGCGCATGCGGTGGAGTTCCCACTGAGCAGGGCCAGTGCCACCGGGCCGTTCACCAGCGTGCCGTAGTTCTGTTTCAGGATCAGGGCACTGCCCGCCAGTGCGAGTCCGACGCCGACCCCGCGCGCGGCTTACTGGCCGGAAGCAGGCCGCGGGCTCGGCTTGGGCGCGGGTCGCGCGAGAGGGTGGGAGCGCGGCAAGGCGTCGGCTGTGAGGAGGGTGGGGCATGCGGATTCCTGGGCCCGAGGCTCGGGGGGACGGTGGCGTGAGCGCCGTTTCCGAGGCCGGGGGGTTGCATCTCTATCAGCTGCGGCTGCATGAACAGTACGGGCCTGTCGTGCAGTTCGAGCTTCCGGGGGCGGGCCTCGCTGTCTCCGTCGCCGATCCTGTTCTGCTGGAAGGCGTTGCCTCCATCGACAAGCGGCCCGAGGAGCTCTTCGCGTTTCTTGCGCCGTTGTGCGAGGACCGGAATCTGCAGGTCCTGGAGACAGGTGAACACACGCGCTGGCGGCGGCTGTTGTTGGACGTTCTTGCCGGACGGCCTTCCCACGAACGGCACTTCGGTGAGTTCGTCGCGCTTGCCGGTGAGCTTGCCGATCAGTGGGAGCGGGAGCTCGGCTCCGGGCCCGTCGCCTTGCAGAAGGGGCTCGCTTCCCTTTCCTTGCGGATGATTTGTGCGTTTGCCTTGGGAGGGGCGAACAGCGGGCTCGTTGATGCCGAGCGCGTCGTCGATGCCTTCGAGGTCGTGCTCGGCGAGCATCTGGGGCGGGGACCGCAAGGGGCCACCGAGCGCGCCGAGGACGCCCTCCGCTATCTGCGCGCCACCGTCGACCGCGTCATCGCCTCGCGTCAGAACGGAGCCCGTAGCGACAAGAGCGATCTGATCGGGGCCCTCGTCGAGGCCGGGGAGCGGCCCGCTCGGATTCGGGACACCGTCATGGTGACGATGCTCGCCGCCCATCACACGACCGGCGTGGCCGTCTCCTGGGCCCTGTATCTGCTGGGGCGGCATCCCGACGTCGCCGAGCGGGTCGGCGACGAGCTGGATCGCGCGCTGGGCGGGCGTGAGCTGCCCGAGTATCGCGATCTGCGTCAACTCACCTATCTGGACATGGTCTTGAAGGAGTCCATGCGCCTCTATCCACCCGGGCCCTACGGAGCTCGTGAGACCACCGAGGTCGTCGTTCTCGGTGAGTACGAGGTTCCGGCGGGGGTGACCGTCTTCTGTCCCTTCTGGGCCGTGCACATGAATCCTGAACACTGGCCCGAGCCATCGAAGTTCGACCCCGAGCGGTTCTCGCCCGAGGAGGTCGCCGAGCGACATCGGCTCGCCCACGTTCCCTTCGGGTTCGGGCCGCGCAGCTGCGAAGGCGCATCGCTCGCCACGGTCGAGGCGATGCTCGTGCTCGCCGTCCTGCTCAAGCGGTTCCGGTTCCGGCCCGTCCCGGAGCATGACGTCGTACCCGTCGAACGCTTCGTCCTCTGGGCCGAGGAGGACATCCTCATGAACCTCAGCCTCCGGGGGCACCAGTAACTCCCCCCCACACAGATCCTCGGGTCAAGGTGCGCCGAACGTCCAGACGTTTCCCTCGTTCCTGCCCCCTCTCCGCATCACCCTGCCCAGCACCTCGTCCAGCTCCTCCGCCACCTCCGCCAGGAGCTCCGCGCCGAAGACGCAGAGGGACTCCTCCCAGGGGTGCGCGAACGTGCCCAGGCGCAGGTCGTGGGTGAGGTGGAGGGCGTAGTCGCCCTCCCGGTAGACGGCGCGGGGCCAGGGCGGGAGGCCAGGGCCTTCCACGCGGTGCGGGTCGAAGCGGTAGCCCTGGTGGTACGGGTCGGCGTAGTAGAGCTGTTCGCCGGGGCGTGCGCAGGCCCGCAGACCGAGGCGGACGATCCGGTCCAGTTCGCCGCCGTGTCGGGTCGCCGAGGTGCCGGCCACCTCGCCCACGTGCCACGTCACCGACGCCTCCGGCTCGGCGATGCCCGGGTAGTGCGTCATGCTCGGCACGAAGTGGAAGCGGCCGTCGAAGCGTTCGCGTACGTCGTCGTACTCCTCGCTCCGCAGCAGCATCCGCACCGGGCGCGTGGCCGCGGGGCTTCCCTGCGGGGCCCAGTGGAAGGACCGCACCGTCGTGATCTGCCGGAAGCCCGCCGCAAGGAACGCCTCACGCAGGGCACCGTCCGCCTCGGCGACCATGAAGCGCTTGCGCGGAGATCCTCCGCCGCCGATGCCGTCCGAGCGGTTCTTGGCCCAGGCCGCCCACCTCGGTATCAGCTCCATGTGCGGGCCCGTCATGCCACCGACCCCCACGAACTCCGTGTCCTCGATCAGATGTGCCCAGCCGGCCCCGCGCACCACCCCGTTCCGCCTGAGGACGTCGACGTTCAACTCCCAGTGCGGCGCCCGTCCGTCCGCCTCCAGTTCCGACAGCGGCGCACGGTGCGGGCCTGACGCCGCCGCCCTGCGGTACACGTCCTGCCAGAGGTGGTCGTCCCCGGACTCCAGGGTCCGCGGGTCCGTTCCGGGCGCCCCGCGCGGCGGGCGGGGCATCCGGTCCAGCTCCGCCACCAGCACGGCACGCTCCCAGCCGGGTGTGAAGCCGGCCGCCGTCAGGCCCGCGGCGAGAGCGCCCACAGCACCATCGTGCGCGTACGCCTTCCACTCCACCGGCTCCGACCGTGCCCCGAACCGCGCCTGTTGGCGTCGGATCATGTCGGCCAGGTCATCGCCCGACGTCCACGGCAGCGGCCGGTGATCCACCGTCCCGTGCGTGCCGTAGTGCGTCCGCACCAGCGGTCCGTCCCGCTCCGTCACGGCGCCCATCGGCGGCCGCTCCGGCACCCTCCCCCTCACCTGCTCGTCGTGCGCCGACAGCAGCTCCACCACATCGAGCAACAGAAACAATCAGCCGATCTTCTCGCCGTACACGTGGTCCACCGTCATCGCCATGAGCACCCTGCGGTCCGCCACCATCACCGCACGGTACTCGTCCCAGTCCGGGTGCTCGCCCGCCGCGGTGCGGTAGTACGTCACCAGGGCCTCCACCTCGGGTCCTTGCGGGTCGGTACCCGGGCCCGTGAGCGTCGCCGTGCCCTCGGCCGTGGCCCAGGAGCGGCCGTCAGGGGAGGTGACCTCCAGCGTGGCCCGCGGGTCGCGACGCAGGTTCGCCGTCTTGGCGCGGCCCTCGGTCATCGATACGTAGAGGACTCCCGCCTCGTGGTCGTAGTACGGCATGACGGGCGAGAGCTGGGGGCGGCCGTCCGCCTTGATCGTGGCGAGGACGCCGAGCCGGCTCTCCGCGAGAAGCGTGCGCGGGTCGAAGGACGGCGGGGTGGCAGGGGCACTCATGGGCGGGCCTCCAGAGGGTGCGGGGAACAGGCAGTGACTGACGGCCTCTCAAACAGCGTCGTTCCGTCCGGCATTCCTTCACCTCCGCACACTGGACTCCTCCGCTTCCGCGCACCGGACTCCTTCACCTCCGCACACTGAACGCCAGCGACGTCAGCGCCCCCTCCACCTTGCGCTGCAACGCGCCCGCCAACGGCCGTAGCTCGTCCGCCCGTTCCGCAGGGAGAGAGATCGCCAGGGCCGACGGCACCGTGCCCGCCGTGATGGGGACCGCCGCGCAGACCGTGTCCGGGGCCTACTGGCGCTGCTCGTGGACCGGGCGGCCTCGGTCCAGGTGGGCGAGCTTGCGCAGCAGGGCCCTCTCGTCCTGGACGGTGTAGGGGGTGAGCGGTTCCACCGCGTGGCGCGACACGTGGTCGCGGCGCCCCTTGTCGTCGAGCTGGGCCAGCAGGCACTGGCCGATCGCGTGCGCGTGCGCCGTGCGGCGGAACTCGGCCCACTCCTCGACCGCGGGGGTTCGCGGGCCCGCGGCGGACAGGACGACGTTGACCTCGCCGTCCTCGTAGAGCGCGTAGTAGACCGCGGCGCCCAGTTCGTCGCGGAGTCTGCCGAGCCAGTCGGCCAGTTCGCCCCGTGCCCTCTGCTCGGTGGACGGTTCGGTCAGGCGCCTGGTCGACTCCCCGATCGCGTACACACCGCTGTCACGGGTCAGATAGCCGTCGTGCACGAGCGTACGCAGCAGGTGGTACGTCGTCGCAAGCGGCAGCCCCGCGGCTCTGGCCAGGCGCTTCGCCGTCGCGCCGTTGTCGTGCTCCGACACCGCCTCCAGCAGGCGCATCGCGCGCCGGACCGAGCCGATGAGGGTGGGGGTCTGATCCTGGCCCTGGTCCTGGTCCTGGCCCTGGCCCTGGTCCTGGCCCTGGTCCTGGTCCTGATCCTGGTCCTGGCCCCGTCCCCGTGTCGCGGCAGTGCTGTCGGTCATGTCTCAACTCCCGGTGGGCGCGCCGGTTGGCGCGCTGTGCGCCCGACGCGGAATGGTGCATTCCAAGAATTGTGTGAGGGCGTGGCCAGGACATGAGGCGATTTGCCGGAAAAGGTCCTGTCAGGGCTGGTAGCGACTACCGTGGCAGTTTTGAGTGTGCTGTTGGCATGTGCCGATCGCCCTTGCCCATGCCGCCCTATCACTACCCAGCCATCAGCGGGCCCACCCCGTCCGCCCTCTCTCCGAAGCCCCCTATGCTTCCGCCGGGCCGAGCCACGAGAGCACCAGGGGGAGCATGACCACCACCGACACCACCACGCACACCGCCACCCCCTCCCCCCTCCGCATCCCCGCCTTCCGCCGCTTCGTCCTCGCCCAGCTCATCTCCGCCACCGGCTCCGCGATGGCCCCGCTCGCCCTCGCGTACGCGGTGATCGGCGCCGGCGGCGGAGCCGGGGCGCTCGGTGTCGTGCTCGCCACCAACACCGTGCCGACCGTGGTCTTCCTGCTCGCCGGCGGTGTCCTCGCCGACCGGATCTCCCGCAGCCGCCTGCTGTTCTCCGGCAATCTGCTCGCCGCGGCAGCGCAGGGCGCCCTCGCCCTGGTGGTGGCCACCGGACACGCGAACACCGCCTCGATCGCCTCCTGCGGCTTCGTCTCCGGCGTCGCGGTGGCCTTCACCACGCCCGCCGCCCAGGGCGTGGTCGCCCAACTCGTCGCACCGGCCCAGCTGCAGCAGGCCAACGCGCTGCTGCGGCTCCCCACCAACGCGGTCAAGGTGGTCGGCCCCGTGGCCGGCGGCCTGATCGTCGCGTTCAGCGGCCCCGCGTGGGCGCTCGGCCTCGACGCGCTCACCTTCGTCGCCGCCGCCCTGCTGCTGCTCGGCCTGCGGCTCGGCGCCCCGGTCACCACGAGCAGCGCACTCGCCGATCTGCGGGCGGGCTGGACGGGGTTCTGGTCGCGGACCTGGCTGTGGACGTACACGGCCTCGGGCACGGTGCTCGTCGCCGCCTTCCTCGCGGGCTATCAACTCCTCGGCCCCGTCGTCACGGAGAAGCAGTACGAGGGGGCACGCACCTGGGGTTTCGTCCAGGGCGCGTTCTCGCTGGGGCTGCTCGCGGGCGCCCTGGTGTGCCTGCGGTGGAAGCCCCGCCGCCTGCTCGCCGTGGCCGTGGTCGCCAGCACGGGGCTCGCCCTGCCGACGGCCGGTCTCGCGTTCGGACTGCCGCTTCCCTGGCTGCTGCTCTGCGCCGTGGCTGCGGGCATCACGCTGGACATCGCGGGCGTCACGTGGGTCACTGCGTTCCAACAGCACATACCGGAGGGCGAGTTGGGGCGCATGAGCTCCTTCAACCAGGTCGGCGAGCGGCTCGCGATCCCGCTCGGCTATCTCGTCGTCGCGCTCGTCTCACCCGCGTTCGGCGACCGGTCGGTGCTCCTGGTCTGCACGGGGATCATCGTGGCCGCCACCGCGCTCAACTTCTGCGTACGCGACATCCATCGCATCAACCGGCGTACGTAGGAAGGCCTTTGCGAAGTTCGATTCCGTCGCGCTATCACCGAATGGCATCGGCTCGAACGCGCCCCGTTCTCCCGATACTCGTCCCGACCGGAGGCCGCACCCGCAGGCCTCCATCCCGGAAGGGACACACCCCCATGAAGAGATCCAGAACCAGCCTCGCCGCCGCTCTCGGCGCGGCCGCTCTCGTGGCCTCGCTCGCCGCCGCCCCCACGGCGCTCGCGGCCCCCGCCCCGGCACTCGACTCGGCCAAGCCCGCGTCCACGTACGCCACCTCGTCGTACACGGGTTCCGCCGAGGACCAGGCCGCCAACCGGCAGTTCTTCGAGGCCGTCATGAAGTCGGCGCTGAAGAAGCAGGCGGAGAAGCCGGGCATCCAGGTCGTCACCGTCACCTACAACACCAGCCGGGCGCCCAGCTTCCGCAGCCAGATAGCCCAGAGCACGCAGATATGGAACTCCTCGGTCAGCAACGTGAAGCTGCAGGAGACCAGTTCGGCCGGAAACTTCCAGTACCGCGAGGGCAATGACTCCCGCGGCTCGTACGCCTCCACCGACGGGCGCGGTCACGGCTACATCTTCCTGGACTACCGGCAGAACCAGCAGTACAACTCCACGCGCGTGACGGCCCACGAGACCGGTCACGTGCTCGGCCTGCCCGACCACTACTCGGGTCCGTGCAGCGAGCTGATGTCGGGCGGCGGCCCCGGCCCGTCCTGCACCAACGCCTACCCGAACGCCCAGGAGCGCCAGCGGGTCAACAGCCTCTGGGCCCGCGGAATCGCCGTCCTCCAGGACAAGGGCGAGCTGACGAAGGTCCGTTAGCCACCGGGCACCGGCCGAGCGGACTGTTACGTACCGCAAACAGCCTTCGGACCAACCCGGCCGCGCGCGGCATCCTCTCCCCGGGCATGGGGACACATGCTGTTCGGACCCGTCAGGGGAAGAGGTCACGCCGCCGCGGCCGGCGCCGGTTCGTCGACTATCCGCGCTCCGGCCGCAAGGGCGTCCGCCGCTGGCTCCCTTCGTGGCGCCAACTCCTGGCCTCGGCCGGTCTGTTCGTCACCGCCGTCGCGGTGCTCTTCATCTGTGTGTACGTCAGCGTGGACATCCCCGACGAGAACGCGTCGGCACGCCGCGAGGCCAACGTCTACTACTGGTCTGACGGCACCCAGATGGTGAGCACCGGCGAGGTCAACCGGCAGAACGTGGAGCTCGACCAGATCGCGCCGTCCGCCGTGCACGCGGTGATCGCCGCCGAGAACGAGACGTTCTACGAGGACTCCGGGGTCTCCCCCAAGGGCCTGGCCCGCGCCGCGGTGAACATGGCCCGCGGCCAGGAGACACAGGGCGGCTCCACCATCACCCAGCAGTACGTGAAGAACACCTACCTCTCGCAGGACCAGACCGTCACGCGCAAGGTGAAGGAGTTCGTCATCGCGCTGAAGGTGGACCGCCTGAAGAGCAAGGACGAGATCCTGAAGGGGTACCTCAACACCAGCTGGTTCGGGCGCGGCGCGAACGGCATCGAGGCGGCCGCCCACGCCTACTACGGCATCCCCGCCAAGAAGCTGAACCCCAGCCAGGGCGCCCTGCTCGCCGCGGTGTTGAAGGGATCCGAGCAGTACGACCCTTCGATCAGCGCCGCCAACCACGAGCGGGCGCGCGGGCGCTGGGCGTGGATCCTGGACCGGCAGGTCGACGTCGGCCTGATGTCGAAGAAGGAGCGGGCGAAGTACCGCGTCTTCCCCGAGCCGCGCAAGCAGTCGCGCTCCACCAGCCTCGGCGGCCAGACCGGCTACCTCGTCGACGTCGCCAACCGGTACGTGAAACTGCACACCGGCCTCACCGACGAGGAGTTGGCGCGCGGCGGCTACCAGATCCACACCACCTTCGACCGCGGGCAGGTGCGCCGCCTGGAGCGTGCCGTGCGGCGCGTCGTCGACCGCGATCTCGATCCGAAGCGGCGGGCCGCCGACCGGCACGTGCAGGTCGGCGCCGCCTCCGTGCGGCCCTCCGACGGGGCGGTCGTGGCGCTGTACGGCGGGCCCGACGCCACCGAGCACTTCACCAACAACGCCGACACCTCAGGGGTCCCCGTCGGGTCGGCGTTCAAGCCGTTCGTGCTGGCCGCCGCGCTGGAGCACGGCGTCTCCGTGCGGCAACCGGCCTTCGCCGAGGCCCGCTTCAAGGACCGCGCGCCAAGGCTGCGCCAGAGCGTCCTCGCCGACAGCGCCTACGCGGCCGACGGCACCCTGCGGCTGTCCGACGGCACCCCCGACCCCGACCACCCCACACTCGCCGAGGCCCTGGTGTCCGGCGGCAACGCGACCTACGTACGCCTGGGCAAGGACATCGGCCGTGACAAGGTCCGCAGGACGGCCGTGGCCGCGGGGCTGCTGCCGGGAAGCATGGCCCGCCTGGAGCCGACGTTCTCCATCGGCACCTCGACGCCCAGCGCGATCCGGATGGCCACCGCGTACGGCACCTTCGCGAACGACGGCGTGCGGCACGACCCCTACTCGGTGACGAAGGTCGTCAAGGACGGCGAGACCCTGCCCGGCCTCGCCCCGCCCACGTCACGGCGCGCGATGGACCCGCAGGTGGCGCAGGAGGTCACGAACGCCCTGCGCGCGGGCGGCAAGCGCGTCGGCGCGGATGTCGCGGTGGGCCGCACCGGCGACCAGGACCGCCTCAAGTCGGCCTGGTTCACGGCCTTCACCAAGGACATGTCGACGGCGGTGACCATGTTCCGGGTGGCACCCGACAAGCCGCAGCTCCTGCCGATGTCGGGGGTCGGCGGAAAGAAGTCGCAGCGCGGGAACGTCCTGCCGCCGCGGATCTGGCAGGAGTACCGGAGGTAGCCGGCGCCCGGCGTCGAGCAGTCGGAATCCGGCGTTGACCTTGCCCCTGGGGCAGACTCCATGGTCTGCGTCACCGGGCCGACCGGCCCGGTGACGGAGGATGACCTCGTGATGACCTCGTGAACGCCCAGGAACACGGCAGGCTGCTGTCCATCGGAGAGTTCGCCGCCCGCGCGCGGCTCTCGCCGAAGGCGCTGCGGCTGTACGACCGTCTCGGACTGCTGCAGCCCGCCCACGTCGACGAGGTCAGCGGCTACCGCTACTACCGCTCCGACCAGGTGGAGCGCGCCCGCACCGTGGCGCTGCTCCGCCGGCTCGACATGCCCCTCGCGGGCGTCGCCGAGATCGTCGCCCTGGACGGGGAGCGGGCGGCGCGCTCGCTCGACGGCTACTGGGCCGGGGCCGAGGAACGCTTCGCGGAGCAGCGGACGCTCGCGCGCTACCTCCGTGGCCGCCTTTCGGGAAGGAACACCGAGTTGTACGCGACGTTCGAAGTGAAGACCGTGGACGTGCCGGAGCGGTACGTCATCAGTGAGACCAGGCATGTGCGCGCCGCCGAGCTGCCCTCTTGGATCGGCACGTCCCTGGAGCGCCTGGAGGAGGCGGCGGAGCAGTGCGGGGGCATCCCCGCGGCGCCCTCCGTCCTCTACCACGCGGAGGTCACCGAGGAGAGCGACGGGCCCGCCGAGTCCTGTGTGCCGGTCGGGGACGCGGAGGCCGCCCGTGCCTGGGCGCAGCGGCAGGGGCGGGGCTCGGACGTCAAGGTCCGGCTGGAGCCCGCGCACCGGCTCGCCTACACCAGGATCACCAAGGCGCAGGTCTCGTATCCGCAGATCGTCGCGGCGTTCGACGCCGTGGAGGCCTGGATCGCCGAGCGGGGCCTGACCGTCACGGGCCCCTGCCGCGAGGTGTACTTCGCGGACTGGGCCTCGGCCGGGCCGCAGGACCAGGTGTGCGACGTGGCGTTCCCGGTCTCCGGGCCGTGAGCCGGTAGGCCTTCCCGGGGGATGCCGCGGCGACACGGCGTCCCCCCACTACCTCCCCATGCAACCCAGGCGTCATCGCCCTTTCCCGCACCTATCCTGAGGAAGGACCCAGCGGGATCCTGAAGCGGCGGACGGGGGCGTCGACTCTGCGATGGATCATTCGAGTTGGCGGGTGCGGCTGCGCAGGTGGGCGGCTTCGGGGAGCGGGGACGTCCTCGGTGCCGGGGTGCTGTTCGGCACCGACCACGTGCTCACCTGCGCCCATGTGATCCGCGACCCCGCGACGGGCCGCCGCCCCGACCGCGTCCAGGTCGAGTTCCCGCTGCTCCAGGGGTTGACCCGTACCCCGCGCCGCACCGCGACCGTGGCGGCGGGGCACTGGGTGCCGCCCTTCGGCAAGGCGCAGGGCGACCTCGCGGTCCTCGTCCTGGACGAGCCCGCACCCGTCCCCTCGGCCGTCGCCCTGCACCGCACGCTCGACTACCGGGGCGCCCCGGTCCTCATCGACGGCTTCCCCGAGTACCAGTCGGGCGGTCAGTGGCTCACCGGCGCCTGCATGGGACCCGGCGGCGAGGGCGACGAGCGGGTGCAGATCGACCTCACGGGAGCGGGTGCGGACGCGCACGCGGGCCCCGGGCAGCGGCTGCGCGGCGGGTTCAGCGGGGCGGGCGTGCGCGAGGAGGGCACCGACCGACTGCTCGGCATCCTGGCGCAGGCCGACGAGCGGGGCGAGCGCGGGTACATGATCCCGGCGGCGACCGTCGCCAAGTACTTCCGCCGCTTCGCCGAGCGGCACGTCACCGGGCCGCACGCCATCCCCGGCCACCGCGTCGTCTCGGCGGACGCCGCCCGCACGGCCCGCCCGCACGGCCTGCAGCGCACCGTCACCCGCTGGCTGAACGGCGACGCGGAGGCCTGGGACACCGAGGTCCTCTTCCTCTCCGAGGACGACGAGCGGACCCGGCAGGCGCTGTACGTCGTCCTGAACATGGCCGACCGTGAACAGTCGCCCCAACTCGCCGTGCAGCCGGTCGAGTTGGCGGACCAAGGGGACTCGCTCCTGTCGCGCGCCGGGATCGCGCCGCGCGTCGGCAGCATCGGCCTCGTCCTCGACCTGGAGGACGCGGCGCTCGACGACCCCGCGCAGCCGGAACTGCGCGAGGCGCTCGCCGTGCTGCGGCACGAACTGCGGCACGCCGCGCGGCGCCACACGGCCCCGCCGAGGCGCCCCGCCGTCGCCGTGCTCTACGCCGACCGGTCCGCCACCGAACCGGCCGCTGCCGCGCGAATCCTCGGCGAACTGGCCGCGTCCGGGGCGCGGTTGCTGATCGTGGTGCGCGACAGCACGCACGGCTTCAGCTACGCCGTGGCCGAGCGGCTGCTGCCCGCCGACCGGGCCGCGCAGTGGCTGCAGCGCCTCGGCAACCGCGTGGACGCGCTCGCCGAGGCCGAGCGGCGCGCGCGGCGCCTGTTCCACCGGGTGGAGCCGCACGTCGTGGACCCGCCGGTCGCGACCGGGTACGCGGCGCGGGCCGCGCTGTGGACGGTGCAGCTCAGCAACGAACTGCGGCCTCTGAGCGGGCGGAGCGGACCGCGCTTCCTGGAGAAGCTCTCGTACGCCGAACAGGCCGTGGAGACCTATCTGTTGCGGGCCGAGCGGGCCGAGAGCGAGCTGCGCGGGGTGCTCGACGCACACCTTAGGCTGCGCGGGCTGCTCCGCGACCACCTGGCCCACCTCGCCCGGCGCGGCCTCGACGAGCACCCCGATGCGGTCGGCCCCTACCGCGAGGCGCAGCGGCTCCTGATGGCGGGCCCCTGTCCGCTGGCCGACGCCGAGCGGGCGGTGGAGGCCTTCGCGCGCGCGGTGCGGCGCCTGGCCGGGGCGGACGGTGACGCATGACGCCCGCCACGCCCTGCCCGCACCCCGGCTGCGCGGGCACCGTCACCCCCACCGGGTACTGCCTGGCCAGCGGGGAGCGGGTCGACCCCGGCACGGGGCGGCACTCCGCGGTGGCCGTGCGGGAGGGGGCAGCCGTACCGGAGGGGACGCCCGCGCAGGAGGAGGTGGCCGTGCCCTTCGCCCGCAATGCCGCCGAGTCCTCCTCGCAGCACTGGATCGTCGACCCGGGCGTCGCCGCCGCTCCCCCGCCGCGCCCCGCCCGCGTCACCCTTCCCCCGGAGCACCCCGACCCCACGGTCCTGCCCGGCATCACGCTCCTGGACCGGGCCGACAGCAGGGCAGACGAACCGGAGGTGCCGGGCGAACTCCCCCTGCCGCACGGCACGTTGCTGGCCGGGCAGTACCGCCTGGTGCGCCCGCTCGGCTACGGCGGCATGGGCGAGGTCTGTCTCGCCCACGACACCAAGGTCGACGACCGCGCGGTCGCCGTGAAGATGCTGCACGCGGACCTCGCCACGGACTCGTACAGCCTGCTCAGGGGCGAGCGCAAGGAGCTGGTCGAGCTCAACCACGACGGTTTCATCCGGGTGTTCAACTACGGGCACCACGCGGGCGTCGGCGACTTCCTGGTCCTCCAGTACGTCGACGGGCTCAACCTCGAGGAGGTGCGGGCCCGCGCCCGCGAGTGCCCCGAGGAGTTCGGCCACGAGCGCCTCCTGGAGTTCGTCCTCGCCTACGGGGTACGGATCCTCGGCGCGCTCGCCTATCTGCACGCCCCCGAGCGCGGCAAGGTGTACGGCGACCTGAAGCCGCCGAACGTCATGCACGACGGCTCCACCACCAAGCTCATCGACGTCGGCAGCGTGCGCCGCGCGGGCGCGCCCGGCCTGACCACCGCCCTGTACCGCGCGCCCAGCGTCGGTCCCCACGGCGAATCCGAGCCGCAGGACGACCTGTTCAGCCTCGGCGAGACGCTGCGCACCCTCAGCGGCATCGGCGCCGACCGGCACGACCTCGCGGACCTGGCGGCGCTCGGCCCGCTGAACGACGCCGCGGGCGGCCACCGCGGCCTCGGCCCGGTCTCCCTCGCCAGGGCGCTGCGCCGCGCCACCCGCACCCATCGCGCCGAACGCTTCGCCACGGCCAGGGAGATGGAGGACCAACTGCGGGGCGTATTCCGCGAGTTGCGGTCCCTGCGCACGGGCGAGGAGACCTTCGAGCCCTCGCCGCTCTTCCTGCAGTCCGCGCACGCCCTGGACGGCGGGCTCGGCGCCGCCCCCGAGGTGTCGCGCTGGGCGGCCCCGGCATCGGCGCCCCACTACCCCGCGCCCGACCCGGCAGAGGTGGCAGGGCGCCTCCCGGTGCCGCGCCCCGACCCGGACGACGACCACCACGGCGAGCTCAGCAGGCTCAGCGACGACGACCCCGAGGCGCTCCTCCAGCACACCGGCGACTGGCGGGACTCCCCCGAGGTGCACCTGCTGCGGTGCAGGCTGCGGCTGCGGGTGGCGCTGCGCGCGGACGGCGGACCGCTCACCGGCGCCGAGACCGCGCTGGCCCTCGCCGAGGACGCCATAGGCCCCGCGCACGCACCGTACGACTGGCGGCTCGACTGGCACCGGGGCCTGCTCGCGCTGGCCCGCGCCCACGTCACCGAGGCCCGCGGCCACTTCGACCGGGTCTACGCCGCGATCCCCGGCGAGTACGCGCCCAAGCTGGCCCTCGGCTACTGCGCGGAGCGCCTGGAGCGCCGACACGAGGCCCTGACGTTCTACGAGGCGGTGCGGCTGCGCAACCCCTCGCTGGGCAGCGCGGCGTTCGGCGCCGTCCGGGCGCGGCTCGCACTCGGCGGGCCCGATGCCCTCGCGGACGCCATCGCCGCGCTCGACGCGGTGCCGCAGCACTCCCGGCACCGCACCGCCGCCCGTACCGCGGCCGTGCGCATCCGCGTCGACCACGCGCGCGACGCGGACGACCTCGCCACCGCCGTGCGGGCCCTCGCCGGTCTCTTCTCCGCGCACGGCCTGACCGACGAGCAGTCCCGCGTGCGGATGAAGGCGGAGGTGTGGGGCGCGGCCCACCGCGCCGGCCTGTCCTCCGCCGAGCTGCGCGCCGTCGCCGCGCAGGCCGACCCGCTGCTCGAATTCCCCGACGACGAACGGACGTTGCGCACCGACCTGTCCCGCTTCTTCCGGGGCCTGGCGCACCAGGCGGCCCGTGACGCGCCGTCCGACGACGACACCGGCACACCACCGCTCGCCGAACTGCTCCTGGACCGCGCCTACGCGGTACGTCCCTTCGCGTTGCGGCACTCCCGACTGGGCAAGGACATCCCATGGCTGGGCAAGAAGATCCGGAACTGGCCGCCTCGGTCGGGCTCGAGGTGAGCCAGGTCGTCGAGCTGCCGCGGCCCCGCACACCGGGCGCCGAGGACCTCATGCGGATGTACGCCGTCATCACGGTGACGGTCCACAGGCGGGGCGATGCGCAGGGCCCACCCGCAGGGCCCGCCTCGCCCATCGGGCGCGCCACGCCCGCCGCCACCGCCACGCCCGCCGCGCCCGCCGCCACCGAGCGGGACCCTGCGCCCGGCGCGGCCCGGCCCCGGCTCGCCGAGGTGCTGCTCATCGACCACTCGTCCTCGATGGTGATGCCGCCGAGCCGTCTCGCCGCCGCGCGCGCCGCCGCCGTCAGCGCGCTCGCCCGCATCCCGGACGGTGCGCTGTTCGCGCTGGTCGCCGGGGGCGACAGGACCGCCATGATCTACCCGCGGCGGGCCGGGCTCGCCGTCGCGCACGCCGAGTCGCGGGCCGCCGCCGAAGCCGCCCTGTACGACTGCACCCCGGGCGGCGGCACCGCGATGGGCACCTGGCTGGAGCGGGCCAGGCACCTCTTCCGCGAACTGCCGCCCGCCGACTCCGGCTACGTACGCCACGCCCTGCTGCTCACCGACGGCAAGAACGAGCCGGGGTACGAGACGCGCGCCGAGCTGCACGACCGCATCGAGCGGTGCGCGCGGGCCTTCGAGTGCGACGTCGTGGGCATCGGCGACGCCTGGGAGACCGAGGAACTGCTGCTGATCGCGGGCACGTTGGGCGGCAGGACCCGCGCCGTGGAGGATCTGACGCGGCTGCCGGACGAGCTGGCCGCGCTCACCGGGCGGGCCGCCGAGCGGGACGTCACCGGGCTGCGGCTGCGCCTCTACCACCGGGCCGGGGTGCGCCCGCACTCCTTCGAGCAGGTCCACCCGACGCGGGCCGCGCTCGCCCCGGTCCACGTCGACCTGTCCGGCGTCGAGACGGGCGCGGGCGGCCCGGTCCAGGAGTACGACATCGGGCCGTGCGGCGAGGAGACCCGCGCCTATCTGCTCTGCGTCGGGGCACCCTACGACCCGTCCCAGCTGGGCAAGGAGCTGCTGCTCACGGAGGTCGAGGTGGACACGGACGGCACGGCCGGCACCCTGCGACTCCCCGCCGCCCAGCCGGTGTTGATGCGCTGGACGGACGACGTCGACCTCTACAGCCGCCTCGACCCGCAGGTCGCCCACTACCGGCACGAGGAGGAGCTGCACCGCACCTTCGAGGAGGCCTGCGCGGAGCTGAAGAGCGGGCGGCGCGCCCCGGCCGAGGCCCTGCTCGGCACGGCCTGGCGCCTGGCCGCCGAGGCGGGCGACACCGCGATGCAGGACCATCTGCGCCGCCTCGTCCGCGTCCAGGGCGGCGCACAGGGTGAGCAGGCAGAGGTCGAACTCCTGCCCCACATCGCGAAGTTCGACCTGGAGGCGGCCCGCATCCAGTCGAGCACGACGGTCCTGCCGGGCGGGGCCCGCCACACCCCGCGCCGCCCCGGGGGCGGCCGCCGATGAGCGCCGTGCGGCCGGACGCACGTCCGGACACCGTCGGCATGCCGCACGGACCGCGTCACCGCGCCTGGCCGGCATCGCGTACCGAACACCCGTTGGACTCAGGCCACTTGTACGCTCCCTCGCTCACCCCGGCCCGCGCCCGCCCCTGCGGCGGTGCGCGATGACCACCCTGCGGAGTGCCTTCCGGACGGTCGTCGCCGACGCGCTGCGTGCGCTGTGGTCTCACCTCTGGCCCGCCCCGCTCTCCGAACGGCCGCGCAACCGCCGCTACTTGCGGGAGCGGATGATCGCGCTGCCGTTGCTCGCCGTCGTCGCCGCCGCTTCGTTCGGGTGGGCGTACGCGCAGGTGCGCGGGGACTCGGCGGCGCTGCGGGACAGCTTCGGGCCCGCGCTCGGGGACCTCGCCGACGCCGAGATGTCGCTGCGCATCGCCGACCGCGAGGCCGAGGAGAGCCTTCGCGCCGGGGAGGCCGTCCAGCTCAGCGGCCTCAGCAAGCGCTACCGCACACGCACCACGCGGGCCACGCAGAGCCTCAACCAGGTGGCCCGCAGCGGCGCCCTGACCACCGCGGAGCGCCAGGAGCTCGACGTGGTCTCCGGCCTCGTCGCCGACTACGGCACCTGGATCTCCTTCGCCCAGAACAACGTCGGCGACACGGCCCTGCGGAACGCCGGACTCTCGTACGCCCGCAGCATGCTCTGCTCGACCCCGGGCCCCGCGAAGAAGGACGACAAGGACGGCTATCCGCCCTGCGAGGCCGCCGCAGGCTCCGCCTCCGACGCGACCGCCGTCGTGGACCGCATCTCGACGCTGGAGAGCAGACTGCGCGGCAGGCTCGCGGACCGGGCGGCGCTCGGCGGCGGTGTGATCGCCGCGTCCGCCGTCGCCGCGGTCGCCCTCGCGCTCCTCGTGTCCGGCCTCTGGCGCACCCAGTTCTTCGTGCACCACCGTCTGCATCTGCGCGTCAGCGTCCCGCTGCTGATCGCCGCGCTGCCGCTGCTCGCCGTGCCGTTCCTGACGGCCGACGCCGTGCTCGCCCACCGTGCGCAGCAGCGGGTGGTGACGACGGCGGGCGACCTGACCGGCAGGACGTCGCCGGGCATCGAGTCGACCGTCGACGAGGAGCCCTTCGGCCCTCGGAACCCCCTGCTGATCAGCGCCCTGGAGGAGGACATCACCACCGACCTGGACGCGGGCCGCCTCTCCTCGCTCGACGGGGTCACGCCCTGGGTCGCGCCGGTGGGCGTGCTCGCCGCGGCCCTGATGGGCGCCACGCTCCACGGCTACCGCCGCGAGTACGTCCTCATCTCCCGTTCCGGAGCCGCCGTATGAGCCGCCGCACGAGCTGCCGTATGAGCCGCCGCACGAGCTGCGTATGAGCTGCGTATGAGCTGCCGCAGGGGCCACCGCATCAAGGGCCGCACCGCCGCTCTGCGCGCCTTCCTCGCCGCCTGCCTGCTCGCCGTCACCGCCGTCACCGCGGGCGCCTGCGCGGGCGAGCGGCCCGACACGCTCGTCGTCCTCGGCCCCTGGACAGGACCCGAGGGCGCGGCGTTCGAGTCGATGCTGCGCGAGCTCGACGACGGCACCGGCAGGACGTACTCCTACCAGGGCACCCGCTCCCTGCGCGAGACGCTCGTCGCCCAGGTGGAGGCGGGCGACCCGCCGGACGTGGCGATCCTCAACAGCGTCGGCGAACTCACCGAGTACGCCCGCGCGGGCCTCCTCAAGCCCCTGGGCGAGACCGCCGCCGCCCGCGCCTACCCGCCCTGGGCCCTCTCCCTCAAGATCGACGGCCTGCGCCGCACGTACTGGGTGCCGCTGAAGGTCGACCTCAAGAGCCTGGTGTGGAGCAGGGAGGGGAAGTCGGCCGCCGCCCCCGAGTGGTGCGTGGGGCTCGCCTCGCAGGCCACGTCCGGCTGGCCGGGCACCGACTGGATCGAGGACATCCTCCTCCACCAGGCGGGCCCCGAGACCTACACGGAGTGGGCCACCGGGTGGCTCAGCTGGCAGGACCCGCGGGTCCGCAAGGCGTGGACGACCTGGGCCGACCTCCTGGGCGAGCGCTCCAAGGCGTCCGTCGACCAGTCCCTGACCATGTCGTACGTGGGCACACCCGACCCGGCGAAGCCCGGCGGCACCCCGCGCGGACTGCTCGGCTCCGTGAAGCCCCGCTGCACGCACGAGCACCAGAGCGCCTTCATCCGCTACGTGTACGCGGGCCAGCGGGTCCGCGTCGACCCGTCGGCGGGCTTCCTCGGCGGCAGCCCCGCGCACGACGGCGCCTACGAGGTGGCGGGCGACATGGCCGCCGCTTTCAGCGAGGACCCGGCGGCACGCACCCTGGTCGAGCGGCTGTCGGGCAGGACGGCCCGCGCGCTGTGGCGGGCCGAGGCGAAGGAGGAGCTGCGGCCCTTCTTCCCCGACAGGGCCGACCCCCAGCCGACCGACCCGACGGGGCGGCGCATCGCAAAGATCCTCACCGAGAAGGCGCACACGCTCTGCTTCGACGCCTCGGACGTGATGCCGCCCGGCCTGCGCGACGCGTTCCACCGCGCCGTCCTGCAGTACTTCAAGGACCCGACGGGCAAGCGGCTCGACACGCTCCTGGAGCAGCTGGACACCGTGCGCGACCACGCCACGGCGGACGCGTCCGAGCGGCTGCCCCGCTCCGGGATCTGCGCGCCGCCGGGCGGCTGAGCCATCCGGCGGCTGAGCCATCCGGCGGGGACCGGCCTCAGCGGACCAGCTCCTCCGGGCAGGCCGTGCCGCGCGGCAGCTGGTAGGGCGCGCCGAGCCGGTAGGTGCCTGCCTTCGGGGCGTGCAGCTCGGTCCACTTGTCGCCGGCCCGGTCCTCGCGGGCCTCCACCAGACAGCCGTTGACGTTGGCGAACTTCTTGGGGCGCTTCTCGTTCAGCTCCCGCTGCCGCTTGGACGCCTCGGTCTCCTTGGGCCGCTCCACACCCTTGCCGTTCGCGTCGACGATGCTCAGCCACGGCGAGTACGGGATGCGGATCAGGATGCGGCCCGGCTTCGTCACGCGGATCGTCATCTCGCCCTGCTCGGCGCGCTCCACCACGGCGTTCGGCTCGGCGAGCGGCTTGGGGTCGGTGACCTCGTACAGCTGCCAGTTCGAGTCGACCCACACCTGCTTCAGATACGGCAGGCCGTCCTCGACGAGCTGCGCCTCGCGCTTGCCGCCGTCGCCGTCGGGCTCGCCCTTGGGCAGCACGACGTAATGCACGGACCAGCGCTGCAGCCACTCGTGGTAGTTCGCGGAGTTCAGGGTGTCGTCGTAGAAGAGCGGGTTGCGCTCCATGTCCGCCTGCCGGTTCCAGCCGCGGGCCAGCTGGACGTACGGGGCGAGGGCGGACGCCTCGCGGTGGCTGCGGGCGGGGACGACCTCGACGCGGCCCTTCTCGGCGCCGACCTCCTGCAGTTCGTTGACCAGCGGGGCCAGCTCACGCGTCCAGGAGGCCTGGGGCGTGGTGTGCACGATGTCGTCGCCGGTCTTGAAGCCGACCCAGCCGACGAAGGTGGCGATGCCGAGGACGATCGCGTACCACTTGCGGGACTTCGGCACGGCGTACGGCAGCGCGGCGAGCAGCACGACGGCCGCGAAGGACATCGCGAGGCGCGTGATGTTGGAGCCGATCTGCGAGTTGACGATCCACACGCCGAGGACGAACGCCCCGTACACGGCGCTGGTGATCCGGACCGTCTTCCATTCCTTGGGTACGAGGAAGTAGACGAGGACGGCGAACAGCAGCGGCAGCGACGCCGAGCCGAAGGACATCGGCTGCGTGCCGGAGAACGGGAAGAGCCAGGCGGAGAGCCCCACGACGATGGACGGCGCGATGCCCAGCGCGTACGCGCCCGGGTAGCGCTTGCTCAGGAACAGCGCGACGGCGACGAGCCCGACGAAGAGCCCCGCCACCGGGCTGCCCATCGTCGCGAGCGCCGCGAACGGCGCGGCGACCAGGGCCTTCGCCCACCGCTTGTAGCGCCAGCGGTAAGGCCAGCAGAAGACGGCGGCGACCGCCGCGAGCGCGAACATCTGGCCGAGGCCATAGGTCACGCGGCCCGATATGGCGTTGCACACCAGCGCGAAGACGCCCGCGGCGACGGGCCACAGCAGCCCCTTCACGGCACGGCTGCGCATCAGGATCAGCGTGATCAGCCCGGCCGAGACCGTGCCGGCGATCATCATCGTCGTCCGCACGCCGAGCACCGACATCAGATACGGCGAGACGATGCTGTACGACACCGGGTGCATGCCGCCGTACCAGGCGAGGTTGTACGCCGAGTCGGGGTGGCGGCCGACGAACTCGGCCCAGGCGTCCTGCGCCGCGAGGTCGCCGCCGCTGTTGGCGAACGTGAAGAACCAGATGACGTGCAGCACCGCGGCGACCGCGGTGGTGATCGTCACCGGATGGCGCAGGAAGCGCCTCGTCCAGGGGTCGGTGGGCTCGGTGGGCTCGGGTGTGCGGCGCTGTGCCGGCAGCTTTATTCGCGCACCGGTACCGCTGTTGTCACCGCCGCCCGTACGCGTGTCGGGCTCGGCGTCGTCGGCGCGCGTCGGCTCCGCTGTGGCCACTGGTGGCTCTCCCCGTGTCGTCCTGTCCCCGGGGTCGAGCCGTCGGGGGGTTCGTCCCGGAACACCCCGTCCTCGGCCCCGGCGTACTGCCCCCGAGCTTGTGACGCTAGCACGCACGAGCGGAGGGGCGCCCCGGGGGCAGCCGTCCCCACGACGTTTGAAGTGATCACAAGGTTGCCCACGATTTCCGTACCGCATTGATCACGACTGCACACCGAAGCCTCTTCATAGTCCGCAAATCAGGATACTTCACCTCATATCTAGCTTGACTGGATATGAATCAAGCCTTGAAGATGATGATCATTCGCCGGGCCGCGCCATCGCTCCGACTGGCGGCAGTCAGAGGGGGACTCTTCAACTGCCGCGGATGGCATGCCGGTTGGCGGTTCGTGGTCCGCTTCGACGCGCGACACACACCTCATCAACAGCAAGCGCAGCCACGGCTGCCCCCAACGCCACCACATACGCCTTCCACGGGGCAGCCCGGGCGGCAGGAGCCTGCCCCGCCTCGCCCCGGAGGGCAGGAGGAGACCCATGGCCGACGAGATGGTGAAGCGTGCCCAGAGGTTCGTGAACACGACCTACAACAACGGCGCGACGCTCGGCATATCCAAACTGGCGGAGAACGGGAAGACCGGCTGGCCCACGATGTACGCCCTGACCAGGGCGCTCCAGTACGAGATGGGCATCAAGGCCCTGTCGAACGCCTTCGGGCCGACCACACTGGCCACGATCGCCGAGAAGTACGGCAAGCTGGACGAGAAGACCATCCCGTCCGCCAATTTCTGCCGCATCATCCAGGCCGCCCTGTACTGCAAGGGCTACGACGGCGGCGACATCGACGGCAAGTACAACGACCGGGTCAAGGCGTCCGTCGCCAAGCTGCACAAGAACATGGGCGTGGACGGCACGTATCCGGGCAGCTCCCTGTGGCCGAAGGTGGTCAAGGGTCTGTTCAACATGGACGCCTATGTCACCATCAGCGGCGGCTCGGACACCATCCGGACCATCCAGCAGTGGCTGAACGGCAAGTACATCCTGCGCAAGGACTACTACGCCATCCCCTGCGACGGCCACCATTCCCGAGACGTCGCCAAGTCGATGCTGCTCGCGATCCAGTACGAGCTGGGCATGGCCGACGGCGTCGCCAACGGCGCCTTCGGCCCCGGCACCCGGTCCGGCCTCAAGTCCCACACGCTCTCGGTCGGCTCCACCGGCGTCTGGGCGAAGCTGTTCACCGGGGCGATGATCCTCAACAAGCGCAAGGTCTCCTTCGGGAACTTCACTCCCGAGGTGAAGACCGGCGTGGAGAAGTTCCAGTCCTTCAGCAAGCTCAAGGTCACCGGCCTCGGCGACTTCCAGACCTGGGCCTCGCTGCTCGTCTCGTACGGCGATCAGTCCCGCAAGGGCACGGCCTGCGACGGCGTCACCATGATCACTCCGGCGCGCGCGGCGGCGCTGAAGAGCGCCGGGTACAAGTACGTCGGCCGGTACCTGTACAACCCGGATCCCAATCCGAGCGGAGACCTGAAGGAGAAGCAGATCCAGCCCGGCGAGCTGGCCACCATCAAGAAGGCCGGGCTGCGCTGCTTCCCGATCTTCCAGACGTGGAGCCGGTCGGCGGACTACTTCAGCTACAACCAGGGCACCGGGGACGCGTTCCGCGCGATCGAGTGGGCCCGGGTCCACGGGTTCAAGCCGGGCACCATCATCTACTTCGCGGTCGACTACGACGCCATGGACGGCGAGGTCACCGAGTACGTCATTCCGCACTTCCGCGGGGTGATGCGGACGATCGGCGAGAACTCCGGGTACGGCGTGGGCGTCTACGGTCCGCGCAACGTGTGCCAGCGCGTCGCGGACGCCGGATACTCCGCGACGAGTTTCGTCTCCGACATGTCCAGCGGATTCTCCGGCAACCTCGGCTACCCGCTGCCGACCAACTGGGCCTTCGACCAGATCGCCACCATCAGCGTCGGCTCGGGCGACGGCAAGATCGAGATCGACAACAACATCGCGTCCGGCCGTGACACGGGTCAGGGCGACTTCGACGCCGGCACCTCGCTCAGCGGCGCGGACAGGGACCTGGACAAGAAGGCCTACCGGGACGCGATGCTGAAGGACGTCCAGAACTACCTGACGTCGATCGGTGTCCCCGAGACCGGCGGCGACGAGTGGAACGACAAGGACTGGGCCACCCTGGGCGGCGTCTCCACCACCAAGGCGTTCGACATGGTGCTCAGCGCGGACTGGCTGTTCACCTCGCTGGCGCGACAGCTCAAGCTCCGCAAGGCCCTCATCCAGGCGCCGGTGCTGTGGGAGCTGCGGAAGCTGAACCCGGGGGACGCCGCCGCCGACGAGCTGGTCAAGAAGGGCGTGAAGGACGACTCCAGCACCGGCTGGGGGCAGATCTTCGCCTGGGTGACGATCGCGGCCCGCAACTACTGCATGCAGCAGAAGATCATCAATGGCGCGCCGCTCACCAGCGCCGACACCCGAGCGGTGTGGAAGAAGCTCAACGAGGACGAGACGTACAACATCCGCTCGGTCGCCTACCTGACGATCTACAACGCCCACCAGCTCGGCATCGCCCGCCCGAGCCTGACCACCAGCCCGGCCGACACTCAGGCCCTGCTGGCCCGCTACAACGGGACCGGTGCCGACGCCAAGCAGTACGGCCGTGAACTGATGGGCCTGTACAAGGTGTTGGAGAACTACAACGCCCTGTCGCGCGGCAAGTAACAACCGTCACGAACGGAGAGTGGGAACGGATGACAAGGCACTGGTCGGCGCCGCTCCTGGTGAACGTACTGCTCGGTGTCCCCGGAGTCGTACCGATCTGGCTGCTGTGGTACTTCGCGTCGAACTGGCCGCTGGCCGAACTCGGCCTGACCGCACGGGAACCGACGGAGAACGACGGCATGCTGGGCTGGCTGCTGATCATCATCCCCGTCGTCGGGCTGTACGGCCTGCTCTGGTGGCTGGCCAACAGGCCCCTCCGGCGCAGGACCACGCTCGCTCCGCGCCTGTACTGGCCGCTCAGCGTCCTGGCCACACTCCTGCCGACGCTCGTCCTCATCATCACCCTCTGAACTCTCCGACTGAAACTCTCCGAGACTCTCCGAGAAAGGAACAGAAGACGTGCAGCACGACATGCGGGACGGCATCTCACGACGGAACGTGGTGAAGCGCGCCGGCGTCATCACGGCCGCCGTCGCCGTGGGGTCTTTCGCACCGGGCGTGGCCACGGCGTCGCCCGCGCGGAAGTCCCCCGCGCAGAACCGGAAGGCAGCGCCTCCCGAAGCGCCCACGTCCGCGAACGGCTGGCCCCTGGAGGAGGAGGCGAACCACATCTCCACGGTGTGGACCCGCCCTGTCCCCGGCACCGGCCTCGACGTCGACGTCAGGATCGGTGACGCGGAGCTGATCCTGCTCCACGTCATCCGGCGCTTCCATTACGAGGTCGAACAGCTCCCCCGGGTCGACCTGACCGGCTGGCGCCCGATCGGCGACCTGAACAAGGACCTGCCCGAGTCGAACCTCGCCTCCGGCACCGCGGTGCGCATCCGCCCGGGCGCCGCCGCGAAGGGCGGGCTCTTCCCGCTCCAGGAACTGGTGGTGCGCGACATTCTCGCCGACTGCCGGGGCGTGGTCCGCTGGGGTGGCGACGACAGCCCGGTCGACGAGTCGCTCTTCTACCTCGACCGCGGCCCGGACGACGAACTGGTGCGCCAGGTCGCCGACAAGTTGCGCATCGGAGAGGCGACCCCGGGCGAGGGGGCCGGCGCGGAGGTGGACGTGATGGCCACGTCGCGACGCGAGCAGGCGGACCAGCTGGCCCGACAGCACCGCAATCGCTGAACCGCACGACCGGAGGCGACGGCCACCGCGACCACCAACAGGACGCGGTGGCCGTGCGGTCCACGGCAGCCGGAACGACATCACCGCAGAGGCAATCGCATGACCCCACCCGAAAGCTCACGTCCCGCACGTGCGGCGACGGAGAGCTGCAACGGACAGGAGCTGTTGATCGTGCAGCTGCTCTACAGCGGGCTGGACGACGCGGCCATCGGCCGACGGCTGGGGATGAGCCATCGCACGGTGCAGCGACGCGTCCATACGCTGATGCTCCGTCTGGAAGTCCCTGGACGAGTCGCTCTGGGCGCCAGGGCCCAGCAGCTCGGCTGGCTGGAGCCGCCTCGGGCGCGGCCGCGGCCTAACGGGACGCTTCGAGCACCTGCTGCGCCTTGCGCACCACATCAGCGCTCTGCAGCCGCACCTCGTTCAGCGGGTCCGCCTTCTCCTCGATGAGCAGCTTCTGCCAACGCGCCTCCTGCTCGTACCAGACCCTGTTGACCTGGTACTTCTCGCGGCAGTCGAGGTCTGTGCGGGCCACCGCGAGTTCCTTGTCGCTGATGTCCCGCCCGGCGAAGGCCGCGTCGTCATTGGCGTACATAGGCGTTCGGTAGTCATAGCCCTGCTTCTTCATGCAGGCCGACCACGACTGGAATGCCTTTCGTACGTCGGGCTCCCGCTGAGCCCTGCCGTACGCGTCGTTGGCCATCGCCTCGGCCGGCTCGGTGAAGCTCGTGTCGGTGGCGCCCTCGCCCAGCTTCACCGAGACCTCCCGCGCGCAGCCGCCGGGCCCATGGCCTTCGACCGACGCTTCGCTCTTTCCGTACAGCGCCGTGCGCTCGGCCTGCGAGAGTTCCCTCTTGAGGTCCGTGGCCTGGGCCGTGGCCTTCTCGTGCGCCTCGAGCAGTTCCGGGTCAGGGTGGTATCCCCACCGCTCGACATCGTCGCGTTCCCAGATCCCATACCGTCCGTCGGTCAACGACTGGCCGCCGATCTCGGGGAGTTCGGGCGACTGGTCGTACGAGAACCCCTGCTTTCCCATGCAGTCCTTCAGCAGCGCGGCACGCGCCTGGGTGATCGCCTGCTCCTCTTTCCTGGTCGGCAGATACGCCTCCACGGGAAGTGCCCACGCCCCGTCGGCGGCCCCGTCGCCCGCCGATTCACCTGATGTGCCGCCGCCCGCGCAGCCGGACACCACGGCCACCGACAGCGCACAGGCCGCCCACCGCACCGCAAGGCCACGCGGCCTGCCGTTCTTGCCGCCAGTCATGCCCTCAAACCTCTGCTTCGCCGTTCTCGCTCTGACTCAGAACACGGTGGGGCGGCGGCCCTGCGCCGCCCCACCGCCTCACCGGGCTGCGCCGGCCGGATCAGCTATGCCACTTGAAGGAAGCGTTCTGGTTGTAGGTGTTCTTCAAGTTCTTCTTCGTGTTCGGGCGGAGGGTGTCGGAAGCGCCCTTCCACCAGCTGTTGAAATAGACCGTGGCCTTGTAAGTACCGCTCTTGTTCTGGGCAGAGGCCGCGTTGTTCTTCACCGGCTTCCCCGAACCACTCTTGTACGGGGCACGCGTGTCGTCGCAGTAGCGCCACGGGCCGAGGTAGTCGGCGCCCCGGTCGAAGTTGCCCTCGGAGTAACCGAAGTACCGGTAAGCACCGGTCTGATTCGAGTTGTAGCGCAGGGCGAAGTCCCACCCGGCGTTGCATGCCTTCGCGCCCACGTTCTTGTCCGTCGCTGATGCCGGTGTACCGACGGCGACCACGAGGCAGGCGCCGGAGAGCGCCACCGCAGCTCCGCGAAGCTTCATCATCTTCTTCTTCCTTAGGTCCGAAACGGCTGATTCAAGACCAAATTGATCTACCGGCTCCCAAGTCGCCATCACAACCTCAAACAGCCCTCATGACGCATTTACGACAACAGCGCCCGCGAGTTGTGCGCTATGCCTGAAATGTTCGCTCGCGAGGCGAGGCGCTCCGGATAGCTTGAGCCGGAATTGGCCCTGGGCCGCACGGCAAGCCGGAAGGAAAGAAGCATGACGACCGAGCGGGCGACGGCCCTGGGCAGGCGGCGCCGTACGGTGGTGATCCTGGTCGCCGGAGCGGTCATCCTGACCGGCACGGGAGCGGCGGCGGGCCGGCTCATCAAGTCACCGCAGCAGGCCGCCGCCGAGGCCGGTCCTCCCGAACCTGACGTGCTGACCGCACCCGTGGAGCGGCGCGTCCTGAAGGACACCGTGGTGACCCGCGGTCTCGTCCGGGCCCAGCAGACCCTCGACATCAGCACGTCCGGCACGGGCGGAGGCGAAGCCTCCCGGTCCATCGTCACCCGCGTGAAGGTCAAGCAGGACGACAAGGTGGCGCCGGGCCACGTCCTCGTCGAGGTCTCCGGGCGCCCCGTCTTCGTGCTCCGCGGCAGCCTCCCCGCCTACCGTGACCTGCGGCCGGGCATGCATGGCGACGATGTCGCGCAACTGCAGAAGGCCCTGGCCGACACGGGTTTCGGTACCGGAGGCGACGCCCCGGGCCGGTTCGGATCCGGTACCGCGCGGGCCGTCGAACGCCTCTACGCGTCGCTCGGCTACGACCCGTCACAAGGCGGGGAGAAGGCTGAAGGCACCGCCGGCGGATCGTCCGTGAGCCCTGTCGTCCCGGTCTCCGAACTGGTCTACGTACCTTCCTTCCCCGCCCGCGTCGAGACCGTGACCGCACGGGCGGGGCAGGAACCGGGAGAGAAGCTGGTGACACTCAGCACCGGCGACCTGACGGTACGCGGCACCCTCAGGCCCGACGAGAAGAACCTGGTGCGCGCGGGCCAACAGGTCGAGATCTCCTCCGAGACCACCGGCACGACGGCGAGCGGCACGGTCAAGTCGGTCGCCCGCGAACTGTCCGAAGGCGCGCAGAACGGCGGACAGGACGCGCCCGACTCCCGCGCCGGGTACGCGGTCACCGTCACCCCCGACAAGCCGCTCCACCCCGAGCTGGCGGGGCAGGACGTGCGCCTGACCGTGGAAGCGGCGGCGTCCGACGGAAAGGTGCTGGTGGTGCCCCTCTCGGCGGTCACCTCCGGTGCCGACGCCAAGTCGGTCGTCACGGTGTGCACTTCGGACGGCGGGCAGCGACGCGTACCAGTGCGCACCGGCATATCCGGTGACGGCTACGTCGAAGTCGCACCGACCGGAAGCGGGAAGCTGAGGCAGGGCGACGCCGTCTCCGTCGGTGTCGAGTCCGCTGCCCGTACCGGGCGTGCCCGGTGACCCCTCACGTGCCCGCTCCCAGCACCACTGCCCCCGTACTGGAAATGCGCGGGGCCGCGCTCACCTACCCCGGCCCGCCTCCCGTGCGGGCGCTGAAGCCCTGCCACATCCGCGTCCACCCCGGCGAGTACGTCACCGTCACGGGCCCCTCCGGGTCCGGCAAGTCCACCTTCCTCAACATCGCCGGGCTCCTTGACACACCCACCCAGGGCACCTGCCTGCTCGACGGCACCGACACCACGACCCTTTCCGAACGAGATCGCACCGCTCTGCGCGGCGGCCGTATCGGTTTCGTCTTCCAGTCCTTCCATCTCGTCCCGCACCGCAGCGCTGTGGAGAACGTGATGCTGGGAATGCTCTACAACCCCGCCGTGGCCCGGCACGAGCGCACCTCGCTGGCCCGCGACGCCCTGGTGCGCGTAGGCCTCGGCCACCGCCTCGACGCGGTCCCCACTCGGCTCTCGGGCGGGGAGCGCCAGCGTGTCGCCATCGCCCGGGCATTGGCCGCCGCTCCCTCGCTCCTGCTGTGCGACGAGCCCACGGGAAACCTCGACACGGCGACCGCGGCCGCTGTCCTCGACCTCCTCGACTCCCTGCACCAAGACGGCATGACACTCGTCGTCATCACCCACGACCGCGCGGTCGCCGACCGTGGCGACCGCAGGCTGCACATCAAGGACGGCGAGGTCACCGACGTACAGCGCCGGAGTCCGAACGGCATCCGAGCGGTCTCTGGGGCAGCGGAACCGAAGGGAGCGACACCGTGCGCCTGATCCGCCGGGCGCGGGCCCACCGCACCCGCACCCACCTCGGCCCTCGGGACCTGTCGGCAGAAGCCCTGGCCGGCGTGGTGCAGCGGCCGGGACGCTCCACGCTCACCGCGCTGGGCACGGTGCTCGGCGTGGGCACCCTGGTCACGGTGCTCGGGCTGACGGCCACGGCCTCGTCGCAGATCGACGCCCGCTTCAACCGGCTCACCGCGACCGAAGTGACGGTCAAGGACACCGGCGGCACGGACTCCGACACCGTCGCCAACGCCTTTCCCGCCGATGCCGACTCCCGGATCGAACGGCTCAACGGCAGTCGCCACGCGGGCGTCTACTGGACCGTGGGACTCGGCAGGAACAACCTGGTCGGCGCATCGCCCGACCCCGGCGCCGAACGGGAGCGGGCCACGACCGTGGCCGCCTCCCCCGGTGTCCTGCGGGCGGCCGGGGCGCAGATGCGCCACGGGCGCGTCCTCGACCGCTTCCACGAGCGACGCCACGAGCGCGTCGCTGTCATCGGCAGCGCCCTCGCCTCCCGCCTCGGCATCACCACCCTGCGCGGCAACCCGGCGGTCTTCATCGACGACGCCCCGTTCACCGTCATCGGCATCGTCGAGGACGTGGATCGCAAGCCCGACCTGCTGATGTCCGTCGTGGTGCCCCGGAGCACGGCGGAGGCGATCTGGGGCGAGCCCGAACCGGGCGAACGTGCCCGGATGCTCATCTCCACCCGGCTCGGCGCGGCACAGCAACTGGCCACACAGGCCGCGACGGCGCTCGACCCCGCTCATCCCGAGCGCTTCACGGCCGTGCCGCCGCCCGATCCGCGAACGCTGCGCACCACGGTGACCGGCGACCTGGAGCAGCTCTTTCTGCTGCTCGCGGGGGTGTGCCTGGTCATCGGCGCGGTCGGCATCGCCAACACCACGCTCGTCGCCGTCATGGAACGGACCGGGGAGATCGGGCTCCGCCGCGCGCTGGGCGCCCGGCGCCACCACATCACCCTCCAGTTCCTCACGGAATCCGGCTTCCTGGGCGCGCTCGGCGGCGTCGCGGGAACCGCTGCTGGCACCGTCGCGGTGGTCGCGGTCGCATACGTCCGCGAGTGGACCCCCGTCATTCACCCCGCGGTGTTGGTCGCAGCCCCGGTGACCGGCCTGGTGACCGGGCTGCTCGCCGGCCTCTATCCGGCGTGGCGGGCCAGCCGCGTGCCGCCCGCGGAGGCACTGCGTCGGTAAGAGGCACCGAAAAAAGTCTGTGCCCCCCTGAGGGGGCACAGACTCAAGGTTCGGGCCTCGACAGCCCGTGGCGTCAGACCACGTGTGTCAGCTCACCCACGTCAGCTCACCCGCGTCAGCTTGGCGCCGAAGCCCGGTTCGGAGAGGTCCTTCTGCAGGGCGACCGGTACCTCCACGGCGCCGCCCTTGCCGTCGCCGACGCTCAGCACGCCGACCTTGGTGCCCGCCTTCGCCGAGTGCGGCAGGGTCTTGCCCTTCTGGGCGTTCAGCTCCAGCTTCACGGTCAGACCGGCCCAGCCGACGGCGGGGACGTCCTTGGTGGCGACCACGGGCGTCGAACCGCCCAGGCCGTCGTCCACCTGGCCGACCACGTCGCCCTTCTTCACGATGGTCTTGGACTTGAGCGCGCCCTGTCCGGCCTCGATGAGCTCCTTGGTGACCCTGGTGACCTCGTCGATGTTGGCGACGCCGTTGTCTCCGTACTGACCGAGGGCAGCGCCGATGATCGTCTGCTTCTTGCCGTCGATCACCTTCTCCGCGGCGAAGAGGATGTTGCCGCCGGCCGCGGTGGTGGTGCCGGTCTTGATGCCGACGGCGATGCTCGGAACGAGGCCGAAGAAGTTGTTCTGCTTGTCTCCGTTGAGGTCCACGTAGCTGCGCTGCTGGGAGATCTCGTTGAAGACGGGGTTCTCCATCGCGGCGCGGCCGAGCTTCACGAGGTCCTCGGCGGTCGAGACGGTCGTCTTGTCCAGGCCGCTGGGGTCCGTGTAGTGGGTGTTCTTCATGCCCAGCTCCTTGGCCGTCTTGTTCATCTTCGCGACGAACTCGTCCTCGGAGTTGCTCTTGGTGTCCCAGCGGGCCAGGAGCTTGGCGACGTTGTTCGCCGACGGGAGCATGACCGCCTGGAGGGCCTCGTACTCGCGGATCTTCTGGCCCTCGGTGACCTTGACGACCGACTCGTTGGCCGGCTTGCCGGTCTCGTAGTGCTTCTGGGCGGCGGCGTCGACGGGGATCTCCGGGCCCTTGTCGCCCTTCTCCAGCGGGTGGTCGCGGAGGATCAGATAGACCGTCATGACCTTCGCGATGCTCGCGATCGGCACGGGCTTCTGGTCGCCGTAGGTACCGAAGGTGCCGATGCCGTTGACGTCCATCGCGGCCTGGCCCTCGCCGGGCCACGGCATGGACGGCTTGCCGCCGTCGAAGGTCACGGACTCCTGCGCGGTGAGCTTCAGGGTGGGGGTCGGCAGCGGGCGCACAGCCTGTACGACTGCAAAGACGACCACCAGGAGCAGGACCAGCGGCGTCCAGATCTTGACCCGGCGCACGGCGGTGCGGACCGGGGTCTCGGCGGGCGGCGGGGTGTTGGTCAGCTCGGCGAGGAGGTCGAGCGGCGGCTTGGGCGGCAGGGGCTGCTGGGTGGTGCGCTCGGGCCCGACGACGCCGGGGGCCGCGGGGGCCTGGGCGGCAGCGGAGGCTTCGGACGCCTTGGCAGCGGCTTCGGGCTTGCCCTCCGACTTCGCCTCCGGCTTCGGCTTCGGCTTGGCGGCGGGCTCGTCGAGCGGCTTCAGCGCGACGAACTTGCTGGTCCGCTCGGCATCCCCCTCGGCCTTTGCATCTCCCTCAGCCTTTGCATCTCCCTTTGCACCCGCCGCGCCCTTGGGCGTGTGATCACCCAACTTGAGCATGGTGGTGGGCTGATCGACAGCCTTGGGCGCCACGGCCTTGAACACGGCGGTGGCTTGATCGATGCCGGTGGACGGGGCGGGGGCGTCCGCGGCGGATGCGTCCTCGGCCTTGGCGGGGGCGTCCTTGGCGGAGCCCTTGGCGGGGGTGTCCTTGGCCGAGGCCTCGGGCTCGGGCTCGCCGGTCTTGGCCCACTTCGGGGAGTCCTTGCGGGAGCTCTTCGGGGAGTCACCGGCCTTGGCCGGAGCATCGGCCTCGGAGCCGCTTCCGGACTTCGCCGAAGCGTCGGCCGTGGCGGCACCTTCGGACTTCACGGAGCCGCCGTCGTCCGAGGTGTCGGCGTGGGACGCGGCTTCGGGCTTGGCGGGGACATCGGGCTTCGCCGGAGCATCACCACTCGCCGAGGCATCGCCCGTGGACGTGCCCTCAGCCTTCGCCGAGTCACCGCCGCCCACCGGAGCATCCGCTTCGGCGGAGCCGCTTGACGGCACCGAACCGCCGGACTTCGCCGCGGCATCGGCCTGCGCGGAGCCCTCGGCCTCGGCCGAACCCTCACCCCGCGCCGAACCACCCGCAGCCGAAGCGTCGGCCTCCGCCGGGCCGTCGACCGCCTCCGATTCGCCCGCCTCGGACGAACCCTCGGCCTTCGCCGAAGCACCACCCTCCGCCGAGTCCTCCGCCTCGGACGCACCCCCGGCCTCCGCCGAAGCACCACCCTCCGCCGAGTCGTCGTCCTCCCCGGCACCGCTCCCCGCAGGAGCGTCACTGCTGGCCGGTGAGGCGGCAGGCTTCGCCGTGCCGTCGCCGTCCTCCGCGGCCGAAGGCTCGTCATCCGTGCCCGCCACCCACGCCGCCACAGCCGCCCGCAGGCGCGCGTCGCCGTTCGCCTCCGGCTTGGCCTCGGGGCCGGAGGCCGACTCGGGGTCCGAGCCCGGCTCGGGGGTGTCGGAACCGGTCGCCGCCCCGGCGACGTCCTTCGTGGAGAAGACCGCGGTCGCGTGATCCTCGCGCACCTGAGGCGTCTCGCGGGTCATCGCAAGACGCGGGTCCCGTTCCTCCGGCGCAGGCACAGACGACTCCGCCGCAGTCGGGTTCCCCGACGACTTCCGCTGCTTCGACCTGTCGGGGGTCTCGCCCGCCACCGATGCCTCCTCGTACGCCATGCCGTATGCCGATGATGATGCTTGCCGTGTGCTGGACATCCGCCAGAACCCGGCCGGACCCCACTGTCCGAACCGTGTACCAGTGTCCTGTGTGAGGGCTTAACCCCCGTGGTAGACGAGAACGACATACCTACTGGTTCCCGTACATCCCGCCCACGCGCTCTCGACAGACCAAAGTGAGTTGGGTCACCCTGTCATTCATCCACGCGGGGAGGCATGGATGGGCAGGAGCCGCAGAACAATTCCGGAGGAGCTTCTGCTGCTCGCTTTGGACCCGGCCACGGGCACCACAGCGCAGCCGCAGTCGCTCGACCTCGGTCTGGCCGGAGCACAGCTAGTAGAGCTGGCGCTGGCCGGACGGATAGCCCCAGACGGGGATCGTATCGCCGTGGTGATGCCACGGCCGACCGGAGATCCGACACTGGACTCCGCACTGGAACTGCTGCGCAGGCGCGGCAGCCCGGTTCGGGCCGTCCACTGGATCGGCGGGCCCAGGCTTGGGCTCCGCCAGACGTATCTCTCGCATCTAGAGCGGTGCGGCATGGTGCATGCCGTCGCCGGTCAGATGTGCGGGGTACTGCCGACGACTCGCTACCAAGCGACGGACACGGCCATCAGCCGGGAAATCAGGTCTCGGCTCGATTCGGCGATCCGCACCGGTGTACCGCCGGACCCGCGGACCGCGGCGCTCGCCGCGCTGGCCCACGCGGTCGGTCTCGGCAAGCATCTGTACCCCGGAAACGAAGGGCGTTCATCGCGCTCGCGCCTCCGGGATCTCATCAGGCACGACCCCATGGGCGGCCTCGTGGCACACGCCGTGATGGACGTCCAGAACGGCGTGGCCGCTCAGCCGCGCCGCAGCGCCGCACCAGCCGGTCCCGCGGGACCGGGCGGACGCCAGCCGGCCAGGTCGGCAGCGGACCCCGGTGGGGTTCCACTGCAGCCGCGCCGCGGATCCATGGCACGCGCCGTGGCTCACTGAGCACCGCTCACAGCACCACGCGGAGCACCGCGCATCACGCAGAGCACCGCGCATCACGCACCGCTCAGCACGCACCGCTCAGCACCACCATCACGTCACGCACCACCATCACGTCACGCACCATCCTCACGTGACGCATCACTCAGGTACGCATCACCGTCACGTGACGCTCCATTCAGGCAAAGCACCACTCAGGTATCGCACCACCAGCACGTAACCGCTCAGCACCACAGCACCAGCGCCGCGCCGTAGTCCCCCAGACCCGGTTCGGGAGCCGCTGGGCCGCGCGGGGCGTGGTGCCGGACCGTCCGGACGACGACACCCCGGTACCACCGCCCCGCGCGACCGCACACCCTTTGGCGCCGCAGGGCAGGACCGCACCACCTCTGCACCCGTCCTCACATCCGCACATCCGCTGTTTCCCAGCGGTGCCGCACTTGTTGGTGGCACTCTGCTGAGCAGTAGATACGCAAAGTAGAGGCATGCAAGCCGGAGGTGCACGTCCCGTGGCGTCCAATGTCAATCCCACCGTCAGGCGACGCCGGTTGGGCCAGGAGCTCCGTCGGCTCCGTGAGCTCAAGGGCATGACGGCCGAGGAAGTCGCCGAGCGCCTGCTCGTCTCGCAGTCGAAGATCAGCCGCCTCGAGAACGGCCGCCGCTCGATCAGCCAGCGCGACGTCCGCGACCTGTGCGGTGTCTACGAGGTCGAGGACCACCGCATCGTCGATTCGCTGATGCAGATGGCCAAGGACTCCCGCCAGCAGGGCTGGTGGCACTCCTTCGGCGACATCCCGTACAGCGTGTACATCGGTCTGGAGACCGACGCGGCGTCCCTGCGCGTGTACGACCCGCAGGTCGTCCCCGGCCTGCTGCAGACCCGCGCGTACGCCGAGGCGCTCATCACCGGCGCACTCCCGGAGACCACTCCCACCGACATCGAGAAGCGCGTCCAGGTGCGCATGCGCCGTCAGGACCGCATCTCGGCGCCGGACGTTCCGCTGCGCCTGTGGACCGTTCTCGACGAATCGGCACTGCGCCGCGTCGTGGGCTCCCGCCATCTGATGCGCGACCAGCTGGAGCATCTCGTCGAGCAGTCCCAACTGCCGCACGTGACGGTCCAGGTGATCCCTTTCGAGATGGGCGCACATCCCGGACTCAATGGCCAGTACGCGATTCTCGAGTTCCCCGACGCGGCCGATTCCAGCGTGGTCTACATCGAGGGTGTCACGAGCGACCTGTATCTGGAGAAAGCAAACGACGTCCAGCAATACAGCGTCATGTACGAGCATTTGCGGGCACAGGCATTGAATGTCGAACAATCCCGGCAGCTCATCGCGGACATCGCGAAGGAGTACGCCCGCTGATACCCCGGTATGAACCACCCCCTCGCGGGAAGGCGCCGCACGGTACACCCTTGCCGCGTCGGGGCGGAAGACCCCCCTGGAATATGCCATCCGGTTGAGTGAACGATCCCTTCACGCGCCGATGTTGGCGAGTAGCGTCATTCACGCCATCGAGCAGGAACGGTGGCGCAACACCGCACTTTGCGGCGACAGCAACTCATCAACTGCGCAAAACGGAGCAGACATGGCAATCCAGCAGGGCACTTCGTATGAGTGGGTCAAGTCTTCGTACTCCACGGGCAACGGCGCGTGTGTCGAGGTCAAATCCCCGGTGCGGACGGGCATTTCCGTACGCGACTCGAAGGTGGTCGAGGGCCCGGTCCTCGCCTTCCCGGCCGAGTCGTGGAACGCGTTCGTCACCGAGGTGAGCCGGGGGGCTGCCGACCTCGCGTGAGACAGCAGGGCTCATCGACAGAAAAACGCGAAGAACACGAAGAACAATCACATATGCCCCACCGAATGAGCCCTCTCGACTGGCCCGCCGTCCCGGCCGAGGGGGCTCGGCCTTGCGCCGGCGCACAGCGGTGCATGCGACGCGTGCGGTGCGTGCAGTGCGTGCAGTGCGCTGAGGCGCGCGCCTCAGCGCAGCCGGTCGACGTACATGTCCGTCCCCGGCACCGTCGGGATGAACGGCGCCACCAGCTCCACGCGCCCGAGCCCCGACTCCGCGACGGCGCTCTCCCGCCCCGCGAAGTGCGCCTCCCAGCACTCCCGCGGATCCTCCTGGAGGAACCAGAGCAGAGTCAGCCGGGTGTCCACGCCCTCGACCTGCTTCACGTACGTCATCCGGTCCCCCGGCAGCGGCGTCGGCCGGAACAGCGTGACCATCGCGGCGGGTGACCCCGCCAGCACCCGCGGCAGGTGCCTGGCCCGCAGCCACTCCAGCAACTCGGGGCGCCGCTCCGGCCCTTCCGCGTCGACGACCTCCAGGACGAGGCCCTTGTACGGGTGGTCGAGCGCGTGGAAGTCGCGCGGGCCCGCCGCGCCGTCCCGGTAGACGGTCGCCTCGTGGTCCTGGAAGGCGGTGAACACGTGCGTGCGGTCCTGATAGACGCGCCCGTCCCGGTTGAGCCGCTTGTTGATGCCCACGGTCCACTTCATGTGGTCGTCGTAGCGGCCGTCCGTGACCCAGTACGTGGAGAGATAGCACCCCGCGGTGACCGGCTCGGCTATCGCGGACTTGTCGGGGTAGCGCAGGAGTTGGAGCTCCCGCGTCGCCACCCAGCGGCGCCCCGCGTACATCCACGGCATGGCCATCGCGCCCGCGTAGTAGTGGTCGTCCTCGTACCAGCGGTTGTACGCGTACTCGTGCCCCGGGTGCGGCTCGACCATGGTGATCAGGGCGTGCCCCGGGTGCACCCCGTAGGGCCCGACGGCGGCCAGCTCGGCGTAGACGTCGCTGCGGGTGTCCTCGCTCATGCGTCTCCCCTGCCTCCCTCTTCCTTCCTCGGCTGGACGCCCATACTCTGACGCCCCGTCAGCAAAACTGCCAGAGCCGGGAGGCGCCCCATGTCGTCGTCGCTCCTGAAGTCGAAGACCGTCGTCGTCTCGGGCGTCGGCGCCGGGCTCGGCCACCAGGTCGCGGCCGCCGTCGTGCGCGACGGCGGCAACGCCGTGCTCGGGGCGCGTACGGAGGCGAACCTCGCCAAGTCGGCCGCCGAGATCGACCCCGAGGGCACCCGTACCGCCTACCGCGCCACCGACATCACCGACGAGCGGCAGTGCGAGGCCCTCGCGGAACTGGCCCGCGAACGCTTCGGCGGCATCGACGCGGTGGTCCATGTCGCCGCCTGGGACAGCTATTTCGGCGGCCTGGAGGACGCGGACTTCGACACCTGGCGGCAGGTCGTCGACGTCAATCTGCTCGGCACCCTGCGCATGACGCGCGCGTGCCTGCCCTCGCTCAGGGAGCGGCGGGGCGGTTCGGTGGTCTTCATCGGCACGCAGTCGGCCGTCGCCTCGCCCTCGCAGGTGCGGCAGGCCGCGTATGCGGCGTCGAAGGGGGCGTTGACCTCGGCAATGTACTCGCTCGCGCATGAGGTCGGACCCGATCGGATCCGGGTCAACACGGTTCTGCCGGGATGGATGTGGGGCCCTCCCGTCGAGGCGTACGTCCAGTTCACCGCGCACACGGAAGGCGTGGCGGAGGCGGAGGTCCGCGAACGCCTCGCGGCGCGCATGGCCCTTCCCGATCTGGCGACGGACGGGGATGTCGCCGATGCGGTCGTGTTCCTCGCGTCGGACCGGGCTCGCTCCATCACCGGGCAGTCCCTCCTGGTCAACGCGGGAGAGTTGATGCGGTAGTTCGTTCGCCGCGGATCCTTCGTGGTTGCTCTCGCGGTTCCCCGCGCCCCCTGACGGGGGCGCTTCTTCTTGCCCCTCGGCCATGCCTGCACTGGTCAGATATGTGAACATGAATCAGCAAACCGAACGATTTTACTTGGCCTTGACCTCACGGGCGGTTGTCGACGCCCCGCGCCCGAACCCACGATGAGCGGGCACTTCCGGGTCGTTCATGTCTCCGGCGGCCGGTACTGGCGAAGTGCGAGCCAGTTATGCGCAGTTCACCAGGCGGACCCCTGGAGGGCCATATGAACAGTCTCGACTGGGCCGTGCTCATCGGCTACTTCGGCGTGATGGTCGCGATCGGCGTGTGGTCCCACAAGCGGGTCGACAACGTCAGCGACTTCTTCACCGCCGGCGGCAAGATGCCCTGGTGGCTGTCGGGCATCTCGCACCACATGTCCGGCTACAGCGCGGTGATGTTCACCGGGTACGCGGGCATCGCGTACACGTACGGAGTGACGTCCTTCGTCACCTGGTCCTTCCCCATCGCCCTCGGCATCGCGATCGGCGCACGGCTCTTCGCTCCCCGCATCAACCGTCTGCGCTCACGCCTGCACGTGGCATCGCCGCTGGAGTACCTCAAGAACCGCTACAACCTCGGTACCCAGCAGGCGCTGGCCTGGTCCGGCATGCTGCTGAAGATCGTGGACGTGGGCGCCAAGTGGGCGGCGATCGCCACCCTGTTGTCCGTCTTCACCGGCGTCTCCCTCAACCAGGGCATCCTCGTCACCGGCGCCATCACGGCGATCTACTGCACCATCGGCGGCCTGTGGGCCGACGCGCTCACCGAACTCGGGCAGTTCATCATCCAACTCCTCGCCGGTATCGCGATGTTCGTGGCCGTCGTCGCCGAGCTCGGCCCGTACGGGGGGTTCTTCGGCGTCTGGGACCAGCCGGAGCTCGCGGGCCACGGGAAGCCGCTGGTCGGTCCGTACGGCACGGTGTTCCTGCTCGCGTTCCTCTTCATCAAGCTCTTCGAGTACAACGGCGGCATGCTCAACCAGGCGCAGCGCTACATGGCGACCGCCAACGCCAAGGAGGCCGCGCGCTCCGCGAAGCTCTCCGCGATCCTGTGGCTGGTCTGGCCGCTCGTGCTGTTCTTCCCCATGTGGATGTCGCCGCTCCTGGTCGACGCCCAGAAGTCCGACGGCTCGGACTCGTACGCCCTGATGACCGAACAGCTGCTGCCGCACGGCCTGTTGGGGCTCGTCGTCGTCGGCTTCTTCTCGCACACCATGGCCATGTGCTCCTCCGACGCCAACGCGATCGCCGCGGTCTTCACGCGGGACGTGGCGCCCGCCCTGTCCGCGAAGGCGCGGGGCTGGAGCGAGCGCAAGGGCCTGGTCGCCGCGCGGCTCACGACGGTGGTCTTCCTCGGTCTGTCCATGGCGGTGGCGACGCAGGTGAACTCGCCGACGTTCAAGGACATCATCACGGTCGTCATCAAGTGGGTCGCCGGCCTGATGGGCCCGATCGCGATCCCGATGATGCTGGGCCTGCTGCGCACGTTCAGGAAGTCCGGTCCCACCGCGGCGCTGACCAGCTGGGCGGCCGGGCTGTTCGCCTTCTATCTGGTCAACTACCCCATCGACGAGGCGATCGAGGGCGGCGTCGCTCTCCAGTACCAGGTGTCGATCCCGCTGGCCGTCTCCCTCGTCCTCTACATCGTCATCGGCTATGTGAAGCCGGAGGACACCCCCGAGCGGGACGCGCTCATCGAGAAGGTCAACACGGACGACGACGGCTCCGCGGGAGCGGCGGCCGTGCCCGCTCCCGCGGAGCCGCGGGACGGCGCGGTGAAGGCGCCGGGTTCGATGTGACCCCGGGGGTGTGCCCCCGGGGCCGGGGTGCGGTGCCTAGAGGATCGACGTGCTCGACGTGATGTCGGACTCCAGGAGGCTGTCACCGCCGCTGCCGTTGCCGCCGGCCGGGGGCGGGCAGTGCGGGGCGCGGGTCGCGACCAGGTGGGGGTTCGCCCCCTCCTGGTGGGCCTGGGCCCGGTCGAAGAAGTCGGCGTAGAACGGGTCCGAGGCGAACGGGTCCCCGAAGGGGACGGCCGACGCGGTGGAGCCGCCCTGCGGGAAGGGCTCGGCCGCGGGGGCGGCGGAGGCGGAGGCGGCGCCGGCGCCCAGGAGGGCGAGGGCGAGCAGGGGGACGGCAAGCAGTCGCTGTGCGTTCATGGGAACGACCTTGCTGGTACGTGAGGGGACGCGCCCGGCAGACACGCGGCGTGGCACCCGGATGGCGCGGCACCCGAACAGCGGGTCCCCCGGCTCACGCCCACGGACAGCGGATCCCCCGGCTCACGCCCGTGGATAGCGTGTGAGCCACCCCGGTGACGAGACCGCGGGGCCGTGCAGGGCGGGGCCCTGCGTCATCTCCATGGCGAAGTCGTCCGCGAGCTCCAGGATCGTGGCCCGTCCCTCCAGCTCCGTGAGCCACCCGGGAGGGAGCGCGGTCTCTCCGTGCAGCGCGCCGAGAAGTGCCCCGCACAGCGCGCCCGCCGCGGCCGACGGACCGCCGTGGTTGACGGCGAGCCGCAGGCCGTGCCGGACGTCCTCGCCGACAAGGGCGCAGTACACGGCGGCGGCGAGCGCGCCATCGGCGGTGCCGTCGGCCACGAGCTCCTCGACGCGCGCGGGCGTGGGCATGCCCTGCCGTACGGCGCCCAGCGCGTGCCGGAGCGCGTCCGTGACGGCGTTGTGTCCGGGGCGGGTGGCGAGCAGGGCGAGGGTCCGCTGGATCGCGCCGTCGAGGGACTCCCCGCGGGCGAGGCCGTGCACGATGACGGTGTGTGCGCCCGCGGCGAGGTAGGCGGTGGGGTGGCCGTGCGTCTGGACGGCGCACTCGACGGCGAGCTGCAGCACGAGCTGGGGCTCCCAGCCGACGAGGAGGCCGAAGGGCGCGGACCTGACGGCGGCGTCGGCGCCGCGTTCGTCGGGGTTCTTCGGGGCTTCGAGGGTGCCCATGACGTCGTCGCCGAGGCCGACGAGGCAGGCGCGGGACGGGTCGCGCCGCGAGTACAGCCACTCCTCGCGGGCCAGCCAGCCGTCCTCCTTGCGCCGCTCGTCGGGGCCCCAGTCGCTCTGGGTCGCGGCCCAGCGGCGGTAGGCGCGATGCAGGTCGGTCGGCGGGTGCCAGGCGCCGGTGTCGCGGCGCACCTGGGCGCGTATGAGTCCGTCGACGGTGAAGAGGGTGAGCTGGGTGGCGGCGGTGACGGCGCCGCGTCTGCCGTGCGCGGGGGCGGGCTCGGTGAGTCCGTCGGTGCCGTGCTCCTCGCGGATGGCGTCCAGGGCGAGGCGGTCGACGGGCGCCCCGAAGGCGTCCCCCGCGGCGCCTCCGAGGAGCGTGCCGCGCACCCGGCTGCGGAAGTCCTGCTGCTCGGCGCGGCCCCAGACGCCGGTGGCTGCTGCAGTGCCCACGCGGACCTCCCCTCCGTGCCTGGACGTGCCCTGTCGTGTCTCGTCCGGTTGCGACTGCGCAGCACTGTAATCGACCGGGAACGATCGGTTCAGGCGTCAAGTGGTATGCGAGGAGTCGCCCTTGAGGTCGCTTTTGAACGACGTTCACGGGAGCTTCGCAGGTGCTCCTCAGGACGTCGCCGCGTGGCGCGCCTGGAAGGCGTCCCTGGCCTCCACGAGGCGGGCGAGGCGGGGCAGCAGGCGGGCGCGGTCGATGCCGGGGGCGACGAGGAAGTCGGACGGGAAGGAGGCCATCTCCGCCAGGTCGTCCCACTCCAGTTCTTCGAGGCCCGGTCCGAGGATCCGGGCGAGCGCGGCGTCGCACCTGACCCAGTCGCCGTGGACGACGGCGAGCATGGCGTGCAGGTAGTCCCGCCAGACTTCGGTGAAATCCGCGTTCTCCGCCTCCGGCAGCCCGGGGAGCCGCCGCCACAGCGGGGCGGCGGCCGCCGGGCCCGAGGTGCACGTCGTCACCACGGCGAGGAACAGCGTGGCGCTCGCCTCGCTGTCCGCGTACAGCCGCTCCGCCGCCGCGCGGGCCGGTGCCCACTGCTCCGTCGCGCAGTACAGCCGCACCAACTCCTCGGCGCCGCCGGGCCCTTCGCCTGCCATGTCGGGTTCCAGGGCGGCGTACGCGGGCTCGATCCTGCCCAGCCACAGGCACAGCTCGGCGGTCTTGCGGCGCGCCCAGTCCGGGTCGATGCCGCACTCGGCGTAGGCGGCGAGGTCGGCGAGGGCGCGGTCGACCCTGCCGGTGGCCAGCGCGAGCCTGGCCCGCAGCACGAGGGCCCAGCCGGAGCGGGGGGCGAGTTCTCCGATGACCCGGTCCAAGTCGGCGAAGGCCTCGGCATAGCGGGACAGTCGATGCAGGACGGCGCCTCGGCGGCAGAGCGCCGCCACGTACTCGGGGTCCAGTTCGAGCGCCCGGTCCAGGTCGGCGCGGGCCTCCTCGTACCGGTCCAGGCTGTAGAGCACGTCGGCGCGGTGGTACAGGATCCAGTCGGTGTCGGGCGACAGCTCCTTGGCCCGGTCGGCGTCCGCCAGGGCCCGTTCGTCCTCGCCCATGTCGTGCAGCAGCATGGCGCGGCGGGCCAGCGCCCACGCGTAGTCCGGCGCGAGTTCCAAGGCGCGGTCCAGGTCGGCGAGCGCCTCGGGGTGCCGGTCGAGGTTGTGCAGGGAGACGCCCCTTCCCGCGTACGCCGTCAAGCTCTCGGCGTCGAGCTCGATGGCCCGGGTGTAGTCGGCGAGGGACTCCTCCTCGCGGTCCGCGATCCGCAGGGCGTCGCCCCTCAGGCGGAGTATCCAGGCCGAGTCCGGGGACAGCTCGGCCGCGCGGTTCAGGTCCGTGACGGCTTGCTCGTGCTCCTGGCGGTCGGACCGCACCTTGCCCCTGTGCACCAGCGCCCACACGTAGTCGGGGGCCAGTTCAAGGGCGCGTTCCAGATCGGCGAGGGCCGCGTCGCCGTGCCCCAGTGACTGGTGGGCACTGCCCCGGCTCGCCAGCGCCACCTCGTCCGTCGGGTCGAGCGCGAGGGCGCGGTCCAGGTCCTTGATCGCCTGCTCGTAGTGGCCCAGGTAGCGGTGGACCTCGCCCCGCAGCGAGTAGATGTGGGACCGGTCGGGCCCGATCTCCACGGCACGGTCCAGGGCGGCGAGGGCCGCGGGGGCGGATTCCTCGGCGTCCATGTTCCAGTACGTGGCGGCCTTGCCGTAGTGGGCCCGCTGCAGGTCGGGATCGAAGGCGAGGGCCCGGTCGTACTCGGCGAGCGCCTCCGCAGGGGCGCCGCCCTCCCGCAGGTCCCGCGCCCGGACCAGCCGGGCCAGGGCCCGCCCGCGCGCGTCGAAGCCCGCCCGGTCGATCAGCACTTTCAGGGCGGCCGCTCCCTCGCCCTCCTCCAGGGCCCGCAGCAGGTCCCTGCCCCATGTCCCGACCGCTTCGGACTCCGCGTCCTGACCGGCGTCCACGAGCAGTTGCGCCCAGCGGCGGGCCGCCGTCCCGCCCACGTCGCAGGCCTCGACGACGTCCCGGAGGGCGGCGGGCAGCGCGGTGCGCGGTGCCGCGCACAGCAGGTGGTAGGACTCCGCGTGGCGCAGCTCCCGCCACCGCTCGTCCAACCAGAAGTCCTCCTGATCCAGGCTGACTTCGGCCTCCGCACGCCACCCGCCGAACGCCTCGGCCAGCCTCCGCTGCGCCTGGGTCCAGCCGCGCGGCGACCGGTGCCGCTGCAGGCGCAGCATGGGGTCCCGTACGACGTCGTGGTACTGGAGGCGGTCGCCGCGGTCCTTCACGAACGGCAGGCCACGCAGCCAGGCGAAGACCCCCGGCACCTCGCTGTCGGCACACACCCCTTCGGCCGCCGCCCGCACCACATCCGCGTCGAGCCGCCTCGGCAGCGCGCACGCCAGCGCGGAGGCCCTGCGCACCGGGTCCTGCTCCCACTTCAGGAAGCGCTCCACGGCCGTCACGCTGGGGTCACCCACGTCGTCCGGGTCGGCGGGGCGGTTCTCCGCGAGCATCGAGACCAGGACCGGCAGTCCGCCCGAGAGCCGCAGGACCTCCTCGACGACCGGTTCGGCGACGACGCCCTTGCCCGCGAGCAGCCCGCGGGACTCCTGCTCGGTGAAGGGGTCGAGCGGCACGTCCGTCACGAAGTCCGCGTATCCGCCCCAGCGGGCGGTGTCGAAGGGCTGCTGACCCGCCGTGACCACCACGACCTTCGCGGGGAGCGCGCCGTGCCGCTCCGTCGTCATCACCTCGTGCAGCCAGCCGTCGAGGAACGGTGCCGTCCGCTCGTACGTGTCGAAGAACAGCACGATCCACGGCGCCGACCTGGCCGCCTGCGCCAGCTCCTTCAGCAGGACCGGAGTGAGAACCCGCTCCGGGGACAGGACCAGCTGGACGTCCTCCTGGCTGCGAAAGCGCGCGCTGAGCCCCGCCCGCAACCGGTCGACGCCCTGGGCGAGTTGGGCCGGGTCGACCGCTCCGGCGAAGGCCCCGACGCCGGGCACGAGGCCGAGCCCCACCAGGCTGGCGCGGGCGGCCGTCATGCTTCCCGTGGAGGGAGCGGGCGGGACGCCGGGCTCCTGCTCCGGGAGGCCCTGGGACACCGCGGCGGCCGAGACTGACTCCGCCTCGTGGCTGCGCTCGCGGTGGGCGGCCAGCAGCTGGTCCAGGTCCTTCAACCGCCTGCCCTGCCTGGCGAGTTCGGCGCAGATCGCCGCCATCGCCTCGGGCACGCTGCCGACCGTCTCGTCGACGTACGCGGTCAGGGCGCCGCGCTCGCGGGCGAGCTGCTCCAGCTCCCGGACGAGGGACGTCTTGCCCACGCCCGCGTTGCCGTGGACGTGGAACAGGAAGCGATGCCTCAGATCGGCGGGCGGCACGTCGAAGTTCTCGCGGAACGCGGCCAGTTCACCGCGCCGCCCGACGAAACCGGCCCGCCCCCTGCGGCGGATCAGCTCCTGCATGGACGGCTCTTCCGCATCGGCCGACGCCATCGCACTCCCCCGTTCCCCGCAGTCCCATACCCCGCTGCCCGCTGCCCGCCTCCAGTCTCCCCCGATCAGTCCGTGCGCGCCCGCAGAATCCGCTCCTTCTGCGCCCGCGCCCAGCCGTACTCCGGATCGAGCTCGAGCGCCCGCTCCAGGCAGGCGATGGCCTCCTCCGTGCGGCCGAGGGCCTCCAGGGCGAGGGCCTTGCTGCCGTGCGCCCAGGCGTACGCGGGGTCGAGGGCGAGCGCCGCGTCGTACTCGACGACGGCCTCCTCGTGGCGGCCCGCGAAGCGCAGGACGTCGCCCCGCTCGCCCCGGGTGCCGGCCGCCCCCGGCTCCAGTTCCTGGGCGCGGTCCAGGTCGGCGAGGGCGCCCTCGACATCGCCGAGGCTCTGTCTGATGTGGGCCCTGCGGGCCAGCGCCCAGGGGTAGTCGGGCCACAGGGCGATGGCGCGGTCCAGGTCGTCCAGGGCCTCGCGGGGGCGGCCGAGCACGAACTTGGTCTGGCCCCGACTGCCCAGGGTCAGCGGCTCCTTGGGGTCCAGTTCGTGCGCGCGGTCCAGCCAGGGCAGCGCCTCCTCGGGTCGGCCCATGCGCCGGTAGGTCTCGCCGCGCGCCCGCGCCAGCCACTCCACGCCCGGCGCCAGCTCGTCGGCGCGGTCCAGGTGCCGCAGTGCCGTCTCGTGCTCGCCGAGGGCACGGTAGGTGATGGCCAGGTCGTGGTGGCCCCACGGGTCGGCGGGGACGAGCGCGATGGCACGCTCGTGGTCGACCAGGGCCTCGCGCAGCCGACCCAGGTGGAAGAGCTGCAGGCCGTGCGCGTTGTACGCGGCCACCCTGCCCTCGTCGTCAAGCTCGGGACGGGTCAGGAGAAGCTCCAACACCCGCAGTGCGCCAAGGCGTTCGTCCAGGAGCGCGCTCTGGCACTCGGCGGAAAGGGCCCGCAGCTGCTCGGCCTCCGTGTCCTCGGCGGCGTCCGCGACCGCCCGCGCCCACTCCCGGGCCACCGCCGTGTCCACGCGGCACGCGTCGACGCCCTCGCGCAGCACCGCGGGCAGCGCGGTCCGCGGCCGGGCGCACAGGCCGTGGTACAGCTCCTCGACGCGGGCCTCCCGCCAGTCCGGGCGCATCCAGGGCCGTCCCGGCTCGCCCCGCGCCGCCTCCGCGAGCGCCACGCGCCGCACCTCGTACAGCGCGGCGAGCCGCTCGTGGCCCGAACTCCACGAGCTGGGCGCGGAGTTGCGGCGCAGGCGCAGCATCGGGGCGCGGACGACACCGTGGTAGCGGGCCACGCCCCTGCGGTCGGTCCGCACGAACGGCATGGCGCACAGCCAGGCGTGCAGCTCGGCCGGGTCGCCCTCGCCGCCCAGCGCCGCGCGCACCACGTCCTCGTCGAGGCGCCTGGGCAGCGCGCAGTCCACGGCGGCCGTGCGCCGCACCGGGTCGCGCTCCCACTTCAGGAAGCGCTCCACGGCCGTGACGCTGGGGTCGCCCACGTCGTCCGGGCCCGCCGGGCCCGACTCGGCGAGGGTGGAGACGAGGACGGGCAGATGGCCCGAGAGGCGAAGGACCTCCGCGACCACCGGTTCGTCGGTGACGCCCTTGGCGGCGAGCAGGCCGCGCGCCTCGGTCTCCGTGAAGGGCCGCAGCGCCATCTCCGCCGCGAAGTCCAGGGCGCCCTCCCAGCGCTCCGGGTCGAGGGCGAGCTGACCGGACGTCACCACCACGACGTTGGAGGGGAGTTCGCCGTACCGGTCCGTGGTCATCACGTCGTGCAGCCAGTGGTCCAGATACGGCGCCGTCCTCTCGTACGTGTCGAAGAACAGCACGAGCCACGGCGCGACGTCGGCCGCCGCGGCGAGCTCGTCGAGCAGCACGGGCGTCAGGACCCGCTCCGGCTCCAGGACGAGGCGGGCGTCCTCCTGGTTGCGGAAGCGGGCCCGCAGCCGGTCCGCGCCCGTGGCGAGGCGCTCCGCGTCGACCATGCCGGCGAGCGCGCCCACCACCGGCACCATGCCGAGCCCGACGACCCCCGCGCGGGCCGCGAGGACACTGCCCGTCGAGGGCGCGTCAGGATCCGGCTCGCGCACGGCGGCCGCGACCGCCTCGTGGCTGCGCTGCCGGTAGGTGGCGAGGGACCGCTCCAGAGCCTTCAACACGCGCCCCTGCTGGGCGAATTGGGAGGAGATCTCGGCGAGCACCTCGGGGATGCCGCCCGCGCCCTCGTCGACGTGCGCGACGAGGGCCCCGCGGTCCCTGGCCACCTGGCCGAGCTCCCGCACGAGGGACGTCTTGCCGACGCCCGCGTGGCCGTGCACGTGGAAGAGGAAGCGGTGACGGTCGTCGTCCGGCGGCAGCTCCAAATTCTCGCGGAACAAACGGAGTTCTTCCCTCCGCCCCACGAACCCGGCACGCCGTCTGCGCCGGATGAGCTCCTGCATCGACACCCTCGCCCGCGCCATCCGCCCCTCCGCGTCGCACCCGCGTCACACCCGTGTCCCGGCCGTCGCCCCAGTCTCCCGCACACGTGAACGCCTTGTGATGAATGGAAGTTGGCATCCGTGGAACCAGGACACGGCCCACAGAAGTCCCTGGGGTATACAACCTTCACCTCCGGCTCTTCGTCTTCACCCATGCCACAGACATTCCCCACAGGAGGAACAGTGCGCCGCAAGCTCATCACCGCACTCGCAGTCACCTCTCTGGCCACACCGCTCGTGCTGGCCGCCACCGCAGGGTCCGCGTCGGCCGCGCCCACGCCGCCCCGCACCCCGATCACCGACTTCAACAAGGACGGCTACGCCGACCTCGCCATATCGGCCCCGGGCAGCTACGACGGCGACGCCCCCGGCAGCGTCTCGATCGTCTACGGCTCGGCGTCGGGCCCCGACCAGGCACACGCCACCACCATCAGCCGCGCCACGCCCGGCGTGCCCGGCTCCCCGGAGGCCGGCGGGCAGTTCGGCCACCACACGGCCGCCGCCGACCTCGACGGCGACGGCTACACCGACCTCGTCGTCAACGGCGGCGAGAAGGCCGTCGTCCTGTGGGGCTCCGCCCAGGGCCTCACCGGTGAGGGCAGCACCGAGCTGGCCTCGAACCACGCGCGCGTCACCGCGGGCGACTTCAACGGCGACGGCAAGCGGGACCTGGTCACGGCCGAGTACCCGGAGCCCGAGGACCCGATGGACAACGACGACCGGGGCATGACCATCTCGTACGGCCCGTTCAAACGCGACGGAAAGGCCGCGAGCACCCAGCAGGTCGTCACGAGCCAGACCTTCGGCCCCGGCGACTTCGTCGTCGGCGACCTCACGGGTGACGGCGCCGACGACATCGTCACCAGCCACGGCTTCGAGGAGATGGCGCACAAGAGCCAGTTCTGGAAGGGCGGCAAGGACGGGGTGAGCACCACCTCGCAGAAGCTCGCGCCCTCCCTCGGCGGAGCGGTCGGGGATGTCGACGGGGACGGCTACGGCGACCTGATCGTCCGCGACATCGGCGACAACTTCGAGGACATGCCGTACCAGAAGGGCACGATCCTCGTCCGCTACGGCTCCGCGGACGGCCCCTCCTCGCGCACCGCCAAGATCACCCAGGACACCGCGGGCGTCCCCGGGGTCGGTGAGGAGGGCGACGAGTTCGGCTCCTCCATCAGCGCGGGCGACGTGAACGGCGACGGCTACGCGGACGTCGCCGTCGGCATCCCTGGCGAGGACATCGAGTCGGTCGCGGACGCCGGCAGCACCGTGCTGCTCAAGGGCTCGCGCTCCGGCCTGACCGGCACCGGCTCGCAGGCCTTCCAGCAGTCCACGGAAGGCGTGCCCGGCGCCTCCGAGAAGGGCGACAAGTTCGGCAGCCAGGTCCTGCTGTCCGACACCGACAAGGACGGCAAGGCCGACCTGACGGTGTCCGCTCCCCTGGAGGACGGCACGTACGCCGACTCGGGCGCCGTCTGGCACCTGCGGGGCGCCGCGGGCGGCCTGACCGTCACGGGCATCAAGTCCTTCGGCCCGGCGGCCGTCGGCGCCCCGGAAAAGGGAGTTCAGTTCGGGCAGTACCTGGCACAGTGAGCCGCCGGGCTCGCTGAGCTCCGGGGACCCGCCTTGCGCCGCGTCGTGTCCTTCGGACCAGCGGCGCTCGGCGCTCCCGCGCGGGGAGCTGACGGCGAGGAGATCAACTGGGCGGGGACGCGCTTCGGGCAGGCGTTTCCCGGTCGGTTGTTCGCCTGCGGGCCGCCTCGGGTGGCTCGCGCAGTTCCCCGCGCCCCCTTCAGGGGCTCTCCACCACCGGCAGCAGCTCCGGCAGGTGGCCGTCCGAAGCCAGCGCCGCCCGTCGGCGCTCCTCGGGCACGTCCCCGTACAGCGTCGTCCTCGGCTTCGCCGGGCGGCCCGCCGCGTCCGCGATCGCGATGAGGTCCTCGATGGAGCGGTAGGAGCCGTAACTGGAGCCCGCCATGCGGGAGATGGTCTCCTCCATCAGCGTCCCGCCCAGGTCGTTCGCGCCGGACCTGAGCATCTCGGCCGCGCCCTCCTGGCCCAGCTTCACCCAGCTGGTCTGGATGTTGGGGATGTGCGGGTGCAGCAGGACGCGCGCCATGGCCGTCACCGCGCGGTTGTCGCGGGTGGTCGGGCCCGGCCTGGCGATCCCCGCCAGATAGACCGGCGCGTTCGTGTGGATGAAGGGCAGCGTCACGAACTCCGTGAAGCCACCCGTCTCCTGCTGGATGGACGCCAGCGTGCGGAAGTGGCCGAGCCAGTGGCGGGGCTGGTCCACGTGCCCGTACATCATCGTGGACGAGGACCGAATGCCCAGCTCGTGCGCGGTCTTGATGACCTCGATCCAGGTGGCCGTCGGCAGCTTGCCCTTGGTGAGGACCCAGCGCACCTCGTCGTCGAGGATCTCCGCGGCCGTCCCCGGGATCGAGTCGAGCCCCGCCTCCTTGGCGGCGGTGAGCCATTCACGTATCGAAAGCCCGGTCCTGGACGCGCCGTTGACGACCTCCATCGGCGAGAAGGCGTGCACGTGCATGCCCGGCACGCGCTCCTTCACCGCGCGCGCGATGTCGAAGTACGCGGTGCCCGGCAGGTCGGGGTGGATGCCGCCCTGCATGCAGACCTCGACGGCGCCGACGCCCCAGGCCTGCGCGGCCCGGTCGGCGACCTGGTCCAGGGAGAGGGTGTAGGCGTCGGCGTCCGTCCGCCGCTGCGCGAAGGCGCAGAACCGGCAGCCGGTGTAACAGACGTTGGTGAAGTTGATGTTGCGGGTGACGATGTACGTGACGTCGTCGCCGTTGACCGTCTTGCGGATGTCGTCCGCGATGCCGCACAGCGCGTCGAGCGCGGGGCCGTCGGCGTGCAGCAGTGCCAGCGCCTCGTCGTCCGTCAGCTTCGTCGGGTCGTCGGCCGCCTGCTTCAGGGCGGCGCGTACGTCGCCGTCGATGCGGGAGGGCACCATGCCGGGCGCGGCCTGCTCGCGCAGGGCCTCCCAGTCGCCGTACACCTCGTCGAAGTCGTCTCGCCGGTCGGAGGTGCGGCCTGTGGTGTCGATGGTGTGGTGCAGGTCGGTGCGGCCCGACGACTTCGTCGCCACGTATCCCTCGTCGGGCTCCTGCCAGGGGTGGCCCTCGACCACCGCGTCCGGGTTCGCGAGGCCCGTCTCCGGATCGGCCAGCGCCCGTACGTGCGGCAGCAGGCGCGGGTCGAGCCACGGCTCGCCGCGCCGCACGAACTCCGGGTATGTGCACAGGCGTTCGGCGAGGCGGAAGCCCGCGGCGGCGGACCGCTCGGCGAGCTCGTCGAGCTGCGGCCACGGCTTCTCGGGGTTGACGTGGTCGATCGTGACGGGCGAGACGCCGCCCCAGTCGTCGATGCCCGCGCCGATGAGCCGCTCGTACTCACCGGCGATCAGGTTCGGCGGAGCCTGGATGTTGCCCGCCGGGCCCATGATGTGCCGGGCGACGGCGATGGTCGCGACCAGGTCGTCGATCTCGGCGTCGGGCATGCCGCGCATCGCCGTGTCGGGCTTGGCGCGGAAGTTCTGGATGATCAGTTCCTGGATGCCGTGGTACGAGCGCGCGACGCGGCGCAGCGCGAACAGCGACTCCGCGCGCTCCTCGTACGTCTCGCCGATCCCGATGAGCAGCCCGCTGGTGAACGGGACGGAGGAGCGGCCCGCGTCCTCCAACACCCGCAGGCGCACGGCGGGTTCCTTGTCGGGCGAGCCGTAGTGCGGCATGCCCGGCTCCGACCACAGCCGCTCCGACGTGGTCTCCAGCATCATGCCCATGCTGGGCGCGACCGGCTTGAGCCGCTGGAAGTCCGTCCACGTCATGACGCCGGGGTTGAGGTGCGGCAGCAGACCCGTCTCCTCCAGGATCCGGATCGAGATGGCACGGACGTACGCGATGGTGTCGTCGTACCCCTCCGCCTCCAGCCACTCGCGGGCCTCGGGCCAGCGCTCCTCCGGCTTGTCGCCGAGGGTGATCAGGGCTTCCTTGCAGCCCAGCTCGGCGCCGCGGCGCGCGATGTCCAGGACCTCGTCCGGGGACATGAACATGCCGTGGCCGGCGCGGCGCAGCTTGCCGGGCACGGTCGCGAAGGTGCAGTAATGGCACTTGTCGCGGCAGAGCCGGGTGAGCGGGATGAACACGCTCTTCGAGTACGTGATGACGCCGGGGCGGCCCGCCGCCTCCAGGCCCGCGTCGCGCACCCGGGCCGCGGACGCCGTGAGGTCGTCGAGGTCCTCGCCGCGCGCCTGCAGCAGGACGGCGGCCTCCGTCACGTCGAGCGCGACGCCGTCCCTGGCCCGCCTGAGCGCACGCCGCATGGCGTTCGCGGTGGGTCGTCCGGCCTCGGGGGGCTGCGCGCTGTTGGTCATGTCTCCGAGCATACGAGCGAGAACAAATGACCAGTACAGATACTTCCGCCGCTTCGGCTGTTCACCGGTGCCGGTCCGCTGTTCACAGGGGTGTTCTCGGGGGTGTCCGCAGGTGCGGGTCCACGAACTGCCCGAGGCCGTCCAGCGCCGCGCACACCTCGGCCTCCCCCGCCGCGGGCAGCTGCACGATCGCCTCGTCGATCCCGAGGCCCGCGTAGTGCGCGAGCTTGCCGGGCCCCGGCTCCACGGCCGTCACCGCCACGTACAGGTCGTCGGCCGTGCGTCCCGCGTCCTCCCACGCCTTGCGCAGCGCGGGCAGCGCCTCGCTCAGGCCGCTGCCGCCGATCGGCATCCAGCCGTCGGCGTACTCCGCGATGTGCGCGAAGAGACCGGGGCCCGCGGCGCCGCCGATCAGCGTGCGCGGCCCGAACAGCGGGTCCTTCGCGAGCCGTTCGCGGGGCGCCCGCACCGGCTTGGGGTGGGCCTCGCTCGCGCGGACGCCGCCGAACTCGCCCTCGTACGCCTTCGGGCGGTCCGCCCACAGGGCCCGCATGACCGCCATCCGGTCCCGCACCACCACCCGCCGCCTCGGCCAGGCCACGCCGTGGTCCTCGGCCTCCTCGCGGTTCCAGCCGTAGCCGATGCCGAGGGTGACGCGGCCGCCGGAGAGGTGGTCGAGGGTGGCGATCTGCTTGGCGAGGTCGATGGGGTCGTGCTGGGCGACCAGGGCGATGTTCGTGCCGAGGGCGATCCGTTCGGTGACGGCGGCGGCCTGGGCGAGCGCGACGAAGGGGCTGAGCATGCGGGCGCACTCGGGCGGCAGTTCACCGCCCGGGTAGGGGGTCTCGCGGGCGACAGGGATGTGGGTGTGCTCGGGGAGGTAGAGCCCGGCGTAGCCTCGCCGCTCCAGTTCCTGGGCCAGGCGTACCGGGGTGATCGTCCTGTCGGTCATGTAGAGCGTCGCGGAGATGCGCACGGGTTCCGTCCCTCCGAGCGTGTTCGGTACGGGGCACTCTTCCTATCCCCGGAAAGTCGGTTGGTCCATGGCCGTGCGCTGATTAACGTGACGCCGATGAACAGACGACGGCAGAAGAAACTGACCGCGCGCCTGGTGTTCGCGGCGTCGCTCGGCAGGACGGCCGACGTCAGGTCCCTGCTGCGGTCCGGGCTCGACCCGGAGCTGCCGGACGCCGACGGCACGACCGCCCTGTACGCCGCCTCGGTGCACGGCGCCGCCGACACGGTGCGGGTCCTGCTGCGGGCGGGCGCCCTGCCGGACACCGAGAGCCGCGGCCCGACGGGCGGGACTCCGCTGTGCGGGGCCGCCGCCTGGGGCCATCTCGACACGGTGCGGGAACTGCTCGCGCACGGCGCCGACCCGAACCTCCGCGAGGACGGCGGCTCGGGCGGCTCCCCGCTGCGCTGGGCGCGACAGGGGGGCCTCGGCCCGCACACGGAGACCGAGGCGGCGCTGCTGGCGGCGGGGGCCACGGCCTAGCGTGCGCGGGCCGGGACCTTGTCCTCGACCGTGAAGCCTCCCTTGATCACCTTTGTGTCGGCGGCCGGTGCCATGCACTTGCTCAGCAGCGGCTTGCCCTTCTCGGTGCCTCCGGCGATCCCAGCGCGGGCGGGGGCGCCGCTCTTCTTGTCGCCCTCGTAGAAGCTGAGCCCCATGCGGACGTGCCGCTTCAGGTAGTCGTCCCAGGCGTCGACGTTGCCCCCGGTGCGCACGAGACGCCCGGTCACGGTCGCGGTCGGACCGCCCGTGGTCAGGCAGTCGACCTTGAAGTCGCCCCAGTTGACGAAGTCGGGGCCGCCCTTCGGGTTCGGCGAGCTGTGGTAGATCCGGAAGGTGCCCGATGACTTCACGGGCGTGGACCAGTGCGCACTCTTGAAGGTGGCGCGGGCGTCGACGGAGACCTGGACCTTGTCGCCGGGCGCCGGGTAGTCCACGCGGGCCCACCCCTTGAGCCGGGAGGTGGCGGGTCCTGGCTCCGTCGGGGCCGACGCGCTCGCGCTCTTTCCGGTGTCGCCCGACGCGGGCGCCGTCGACGCGGAGGCGACCCCCGCGGTGGTCGCCAGCGCGGCGGCAGCGGCGAGGAGGGTGACGGTGCGGGTGGACTTCGCAACTCCGGGCACGGTGAACTCCTGGGTTTGTAGCGGCAGTTGAGGCGGGCCTGGCCATTCCCTGCCCCGCACCACCGATCCTGGCCCGCCACCCCCTCCACGCACGTCCGCCGCCGGGCCACGGCGCCTCCGCCGCGTGGCGGAGGCGCCCTACCCCGCGCGGCGCACGACCCCCGCTCCGACGGACCCTGCCGAGGCACCCTCGAAGGCCTCTTGGGATACTTCGTTCATATGCGCTACATTACGTCGCCTTTGGGGTGGGGAGGCACTATGCGGATACGGACCGCGACGTGGGCCGGAGCTCTGGCGCTGGTCATGGCGAGCACGGTGACGACGACCGGATGCTTCGCGCGGTACATGCCGTGCGGCCCCGAGGGCGACCGCCCCGCCGGCCTCACCGCCGAGGACCTCACCGGCACCTACCGCGGCCACCCCATGGGCTCCCTGACCCTCAAGGGCGACGGCACCTTCACCGTCACCGACTGGCCGGACTTCGCGTCCCGGAACAGGCTCGCCGACTGGCCGGACCCGGAAATCAAGCTGCTCTCGAGGAAGGGCACTTGGCGGCTCGCACCGAAGCGCGACGACGTCGAGCGCGACATCACGTTCACCTTCGACGACGGAGACAGCCATTCGGGGTACAACAGCCCGTCGTACGACATCGCGGGCTCGAAGGACGACCCGCGGATCTACGACATCGTCGGCGACCCGGACGTCTGCGACTTCCACACCTTTGAACGCGACGGCGACTGATCCAGTCAACCTCCCCCGGCCGACCGCCTGTTGGGAAGCGACCAGTAGGCTGCCTACATGACAAATGACAGCCAAGCGACCACCGCTTCGGGCCCGCCCGTCACCTTCATCAACGTCTTCGAGATCGACGAATCCGAGATCGACGGGTTCATCACCGGATGGGAGAAGCGGGTCCAACTCATGGCGGGAAAGCCGGGATTCATCGACTCCCGGCTCCACAGGGCCCGCTCGGCGGACTCCCGCTTCCAGCTCGTCAACGTCTCCCACTGGGAGAGCGAGGAGGCGTACCAGGCCGCCACCGCCGACCCCGCCTTCTCCTCCCGTACGCAGGCCGCGCGCGACGACGCCAAGGGGACGGTCGCCCCGAACCCGGCGCTGTACGACGTCGCCGTGGCGGTCACCGCGCCCTAGTCGTACGCCGGTGACGGAGCGCCCCGGCTGCCCTAGCATGCGCCACGTCGGGGGTACGCCAAGGAAGTCGGGGTTCCGTCATGCGACTGCGCTTCACCACCGCTCTGCTGCTGACCGGCGTGCTGCTCGGCGGCGCCGCGCCCGTCACGGCGTACGCGGCACCCACCACGTCGTACGCCGCCCCGGCGACGTACAGCGCGCACGCCGCGTCGGACACCACCGCGGCCGCCGCACAGACCGGCAAGCAGAAGCCGAAGCCGAGCAAGAAAAAGAAGAAGAAGGGCACGTCCTTCGGGCTGATCATCGGGATCATCGTCGTCGTGCTCGTGCTGCTCCTCCTCATCGCCCTGCTCGCGAAGCGCCGCCGCAAGAGCTAGGCGATGCGCCGCCGCCGGACGTAGGTCCGTCAATCACCTTCCCTTGACGCACAGTTCACGGCTCAATACCAGGGTTGCCCCGCACCACCCACGTCACCGACGACACCCTGGGGAGCCGCAGCATGTGTGAGGACGCCGTACACGCCCAAGACCCCGTACGCCCCGTGCGCAAGGGAATGAACCGGCGCGGACTGTTCGTGACGGGAGCCGCCGCCGCGCTTACGTTGAACAGCGTGAGCTTCGCCAGCGGCGCCGAGCGGCGCGACGCCCCCTCCCCGGGGACCAAGGAGAAGAGGACGGTCCGCGGCACCCTGCCCACCGGGTCGCCGGACTACGTGTACCTGCCGGTCGAAGTGCCGCGCGGCGTACGGGAGATACACGTCGCGTACACCTACGAGAAGCCGACCGTCCCGGCAGGCACCGCGGGCAACGCCCTGGACATCGGCATCTTCGACGAGCGCGGCACGGAGCTCGGCGGCAAGGGCTTCCGCGGCTGGTCCGGCGGCGCGCGCACCGAGTTCTTCATCCGCGCGGACGAGGCCACGCCCGGCTACATCCCGGGCCCGGTGAGATCCGGCGAGTGGAACATCGTCCTCGGCCCCTACACCGTCGCCCCCGATGGCCTTCCGTACGAGGTGACGATCACGCTCACCTACGGAGAGCCCGGCAAGGTGCCGAAGCCGTCCTATCCGCCCGAGCGCGCGAAGGGCCGCGGGCGCGCCTGGTACCGGGGCGACTGCCATCTGCACTCGGTGTACTCGGACGGCAGGCGCACCCTCGCCGAGATCGCGGCGCTCGCGCGTGCGGCGGGCCTCGACTTCATCAACAGCTCGGAGCACAACACCCACTCCGCGCACGCCCATTGGGCCGGCCTCGCGGGCGACGACCTGCTGATCATGCTCGGCGAGGAGGTCACGACCCGCAACGGCCACGTGGTCGCCCTCGGCATGGACCCCGGCACGTTCATCGACTGGCGCTACCGCGCGCGCGACAACCGCTTCGGCAAGTACGCGCGGAGGATCCGCGAGGCGGGCGGCCTGGTCGTCCCCGCCCATCCGCACGCCACCTGCGTCGGCTGCAACTGGAAGTTCGGCTTCGGCGAGGCCGACGCGGTCGAGGTCTGGAACGGCCCCTACACCCCGGACGACGAGGTGTCGCTCGCCGACTGGGACAGCATGCTGGTCGCTTCGGTGCGGGGCGGGAAGCCGTGGATCCCGGCGATGGGCAACAGCGACGCGCACCGCGACCCGGACCGCATCGGCGGCCCGCAGACGGTGGTGCTCGCCGACGACCTGACCCGCGAGGCCATCCAGGCGGGCATCCGCTCGGGCCGCTCCTACATCGCCGAGTCGAAGGACGTGGCGCTGACCTTCACGGCCGCGGGCGGCAACGGCGCCCACGCGGGCATCGGCGAGCGCCTCGCCGTCGACCGCGACGCCCCGGTCACGGTCCGCCTGGAGGTGAAGGGCGCCCCGGGCCGCACGGTCCGCTTCGTCACCGACCAGGGCGTCCTGTTCACGAGCGCCGCGCTGCCGGAGTCCGGCACGGGGACGGTGGAGTGGCGTACGACGGCTTCGTACGCGGCGTACGTACGGGCGGAGGTACGGCACGCGCCGGTCGTGACGGGCCTGCCGGGTCCGCTGGCCGCGTTCACGAACCCGATCTTCCTGGGGCGGTGACCTCCTGAGGGCGCCGGGTCACCGCCGGCGCCCTCGCACGGGCCCGCCGCCGGCGCCCTCACACGGACCCACCGCCGTCCCCCCGAAGGGACAGGTGCGCCCAGACCGTCTTGCCCTCGGCGCGCGGGCGCACGCCCCAGGTCTGCGCGACGGCGTCGACGACCAGCAGACCACGCCCCGCCGCGTCGTCCGGCTCCGGCTTCACCAACTCCGGCATCCGCCACCGGCAGGAGTCCGAGACCTCGACCACGAGCACGGCGTCCCTGCGGCGCAGGGTCAGTTCGAAGAACTCCCCGATGCCCTTGGCGTGGACGACGGCGTTGGTCGCCAGCTCGCTCACGACGAGTGCGACGGTCTCGACGAGCCCCCTCAACATCCACTCCCCGAGCGTCACCTCGACGTACCGCCGAGCGGCGGCGACGGAGTCCCTGCGGAGGCGGAACCTCTGGGTACGCGTACGTCCGGACATGCGTCCTCCAGGGGACAGGCAGGCGGGGTCGTGATCACCATGCGCCGATCAGGCATCACGCCAGGTGACGCACCTCACGGTAGAGGGCGACTCAACCGGCGCGCAATCGAACTTAGAACGCAAAGTTGCGAGTAGCGCCGCGTCCCAACTGTCTGGCAGATAGCTTCAGTTGGCAGCAGACTGGCTACACGCAGTGGAGGAGGTTTCATGCCAGCAGGTGGACGGCCGACGGTCCGCGGTCGGCGTCTCGGAGCCGCCCTCAGGAAGTACCGGGAGGCCGCGAAGCTCGATCAGCAGCACGCGGCGGACCACATCGTGGGCTCCAAGACCAAGGTCAGCCGCATCGAAGCCGGGCTGGTGTCCGCGCGCCCCGGAGACGTGCGGCTCATGCTGGAGCTGTACGGGGTCAAGGACCGGGACGTGCATGCCCGGTTAGAGCAGCTGGCCAGGGACTCCAGCCGGCGCGGATGGTGGATGGACTACCCCTTGGCCGCCGAACCCGAGTACGCGGACATCATCGCCCTCGAAGCGGACGCCACATGCATCCGCACCTGGCAACCGCTCTTCGTCCCCGCCCTGCTGCAGACCGACGGCTATGTGCGCACGCTGATGGAATCCGGCCTCACCGTCCACTCGATCGAGGCGATGGACGAGATGACGGCCATCCGGCGGAAGCGCAGGCACGTCATCGAAGAGAACGGCGCCCGGTTCGCGGCGGTGATCTGGGAGCCCGCCCTCACCTCCCCGATGCCTTCCCGCACAGTGCACCACGAGCAACTTCTCCACATCCTGGACGTGGCCCAACGCGAGAACGTCAGCGTCCAGGTCCTCCCGGCCACCGAATGGCGGGGCGCACACATGGCGTCGCACTTCGTCCAGTTCACGTTCGGCCCGGAGCCGACGCCCGGGATCGTCGCCTTCGACACCACGACGAGCACGGTCCTCCTCGATGACCCGGAGGACATGGCCGAGCACACTCAGATCTTCGAGGCGCTCAGGTTCGCCGCCCTCACCCCGGACCAGACGCTGGCCTTCTTGCACCGGACGCTGCGGGACATCACGCAGGCGGAGAGAGAAGCGGAGTGAGGGCCCCCAAAAACCCCCTCAGCCCGGCCACACGATCGACTGCAGTTCGCTGTACGCGTGCAAGGCGTAGGAGCCGACGTCGCGGCCCACCCCGCTCTTCTTGAAGCCGCCGAACGGCGCCTCCATGTTGCGGGCGATCGTGTTGACGCCCACGCCCCCCGCCCGCAAGCGCCGCGCCACACGGAACCCGCGGGCCACGTCCCCCGACCAGACGTAGTCGATGAGGCCGAAGTCGCTGTCGTCCGCGAGGGCCAGCGCCTTCTCCTCCGCCTCCTCGGGGCTCGCCGCGTCGAAGGGGACGACGACCACCACCGGCCCGAAGATCTCCTCCCGCACCACCCGCATGTCGTTCGTGCAGTCGGCAAGGAGCGTCGGCGCGACGTAGAAGCCCTTGTCCAGACCGGGCCCCGTCGGGCGTTCGCCGCCCGCGACCACTCGCGCCCCCTCCTTGCGGCCCAGCTCCACGTACGACTCGATCCGGTCCCGGTGCGCCGCCGAGATGACAGGGCCGACGATCGTGCCCTTCTCCCTCGGGTCACCGATCTTCAGGTAGCCGATGTACGCCGTCAGCTTCTCCAACAACCGCTCGTACACGCCACGTTGGACGATCACGCGCGTCGGCGCCGTACAGATCTGCCCGCTGTAGAAGGAGAAGGTCGTGCCGATCCCCGCCACCGCCGCGTCCAGATCCGCGTCGTCGAAGACGATCGCCGCTCCCTTGCCGCCCAGCTCCATCAGCTGCCGCTTCATCCCGCGCCCGCAGACCTCGCCGATCCGCTGCCCCACCGCCGTCGACCCGGTGAAACTCACCATGTCGACGTCCGGCGATTCGACCGCCGCCTCGCCCACGGCCACGTCCCGCCCCGAGACGACGTTGACCACGCCCGGCGGCACCCCCGCCTCCTCCAGCGCGGCGGCCATCCCGTACACCGACAGCGGATCCTGCGGCGCGGGCTTCACCACGACGGTGTTGCCCATGGCCAGCGCGGGGGCGACCTTGCCCGCGGGGTTCGCCCACGGGTTGTTGTACGAGGTGATGCAGGTGACGACACCGACAGGACGGCGCAGCGCGAGCGCCCCCACGACGCCCGCCCTCCCCATCGGCCCGGCCTCGTTGATCTGCGGCGGCAGCCCCGCCTCGACCGGTTCCAGGGCCCCCTTCGCATACCGGTGGAAGCGGGCCACCGCCACCGCCACCTGCATGCCCCGCGCCGTCCCCGCCGTGGCCCCACTCTCGGCACAGGCCAGGTCGGCGTGCTGCTCGAAGTCCCTGCGCAGCACGGCCGCCGCGCGGTCCAGGATCGCCGCCCGCTCCTCCGGCTCCGTCCGTGACCAGCTCCCGAAGGCCTCCCGCGCCGCCGAGGCCGCCGCGTGCACCTGCGCCCTGCTCGCCTCGGGCGCGAGGCCGACGACCTCCTCGGTCGCGGGGTTCACCACCTCGTAGTGCCCGGCGTCCGGCTCGGTCCACTCGCCGCCGATGAACAGCCGCTGTCGCTCGCTCACTTGGTGCTCACCGTCCTGGTGTCGCGCCCGGACCGCAGCACCTTCCCCGGCACCGCTCCCGTCACCACGTCCTCGCGGATCGCCTCGACGCCGTTGACCCAGACCGCGTTGACGCCGATCGCCTTGGAGTCCAGGCGAGGGCTGTCGCCCGGCAGGTCGTGGACGAGGGTGGCCTTGCCCGCGTCGATGCGCTCCGGGTCGAAGAGGACGAGGTCGGCGTGGTAGCCCTCGGCGATCCTGCCGCGCTCGCGCAGCCCGAAGAGTTGCGCGGGGTCGTCGGTGAGCATTTTCACGGCCTGTTCGAGGCTCACCAGCTTGCGGCCGCGCAGACAGTCCCCGATGAAGCGGGTCGTGTACGGGGCTCCGCACATGCGGTCCAGATGCGCGCCCGCGTCGGAGCCGCCCAGCATGACGTCCTCGTGCTGCCAGGCCTCCTGCCGCAGCGCCCAGGACTCCGGGTCGTTGTCGGTCGGCATCGGCCAGAGCACCGTACGCATCTCGTCGTTGGCGCAGATCTCGACGAGGCACTCGAAGGGCTCCTGGCCGCGCTCGACGGCGATGTCGCGCACCACGCGCCCGGTCAGGCCCTTGTTCGCCGCCGAGTACGTGTCTCCGATGACGTACCGCCCGAAGTCCGTGAGGCGCCGGAAGACGCCCGCTTCCTTGCTCGCCGCGCGGCGCAGCATCTCGGCGCGCACGTCGGGCTCCCGCAGCTTCGCGATGCGCTCCGGGACGGGCAGGCCGAGGATCTCGCCCCAGCCGGGGATCAGGTTGAGGGCGCAGAAGGTGCCGAGCGACATGTTCATGGGCGTGAGGATCGGCATGGTGAGGGCGACGATGCGGCCGCCGGCCTTGCGGGCGCGCTCGCTCGGGACGAGCTGGCGCGGCACGCGTTCGGGGACGGCGGAGTCGATGGTGAGGACGTTCCAGTTCAGGGGCCGTCCGGCCGCCGCGCTCATCTCCACGAAGAGGTCGATCTCGTCGTCGCTGAACTGGTCGAGACAGCCCGCGACGATGGCCTCGAGCTGGGTGCCCTCGTGCTCGGCGACGGCGCGGGAGAGCGCGAGCAGCTCTTCGGGCGTGGCGTGCCGCGAGGCGACCGGCTCTCCGTCGCCGTCGGAGTGCGTGGAGGACTGGGTGGTGGAAAGGCCCCAGGCGCCGGCTTCCATCGCCTCGTGGAAGAGGCTCAGCATCTCCTCCAGCTGCTCGGGCGAGGGCTGCCCGCCGACCGCGTCGGCGCCCATCACGTACCGCCGCAGCGCGCAATGTCCCACCATGAAACCGGCGTTGACGGCGATGCGGCCGTCCAGTGCGTCCAGGTACTCCCCGAACGAACTCCACGACCAGGGCGCGCCCTCTTCGAGCGCGACCAGCGACATGCCCTCGACCTTGGACATCATCCGCCGCGTGTAGTCGGCGTCCTCGGGCCGCGCGGGGTTCAACGGGGCGAGCGTGAAGCCGCAGTTGCCGCCCGCGACGGTCGTCACGCCGTGGTTGAGCGAGGGAGTCGCGTACGGATCCCAGAACAGCTGCGCGTCGTAGTGGGTGTGCGGATCGACGAACCCGGGCGCGAGCACCCGCCCCCGGGCGTCCTCACTGGTCCTGGCCTCCTCGGCGACGGCCCCGGGTTCGGCGACGATCGCGATCCGCCCGTCCCGTATGCCGACGTCGGCGACGCGCGCGGGGGCGCCGGTCCCGTCGACGACGGTCGCGCCCTTGATGAGGTGGTCGAGCATGACGTTGTCCCTCCCTGTACTGCTGCTCTGTGTTGCCGGGGTGCGGGTGCGGGTGCGGGTGCGGGCGTGCCGGAACCCCGGCTTCCGTCCGGGAGGGGAAGCCGGGGTGGCTCAAGGGGTCAGGAACCCGCGGCCTGCCGGAAGCGCGTGGTGCGGTGCACCGGATCCGTGTCGATCTTCGGGATCACGTGCTCACCGATCAGCTTGATCGTGTTCATCGTGTCCTCGGGCGAGATCCCGATCGGAAGGCCGAAGCTGAGCTGGTCGGCACCCGCCTGCTCCCACCGCTTGCACTGCTGGAAGACCTCGTCCGGGTCGCCGCAGATCATCAGCTCCTCGGCGATGAGCAGCTCGATGATCTCCTCGCTGTACTCGGGGAGCAGCTCGGGCCACTCGGGGATGCCCTCGGGCCGCGGGAAGGTGTCGTGGTAGCGGAAGAGCAGCGACTGGAGGTAGTTGAGGCCGCCGCCGACAGCGATCTCCACGGCCTTCTTGTGCGTCTCGGCGCAGATCGCGGTCGACGTCACCATGACGTTGTCGTTGACGAAGTCGCCGATCGCCTCTGCCTCCTTGACCGCCGACTTGTAGGAGTCGACGACCCACTCCATGTCGGAGACCTTCTGCACGCTGAAACCGAGGACCCCGAGGCCCTTCTTCCCCGCCATCGCGTACGAGGAGGGGGACCCGGCGGCGTACCACATCGCGGGGTGCGACTTCCCGTACGGCTTGGGCAGGACCTTGCGCGGCGGCAGCGACCAGTGTTTGCCCTGGAAGCCGACGTACTCGTCCTGGAGCCACATCTTGGGGAACTCGGAGATGGTCTCTTCCCATATCTCCTTGGTGTGGTTCATGTCGGTGATGCCCGGCATGAAGCCGAGGATCTCGTGCGAACCGGCTCCGCGCCCCGAGCCGAACTCGAAGCGCCCTTCGGAGAGATGGTCGAGCATGGCGACCTTCTCGGCGACCTTCACCGGATGGTTGACCGGCGCCAGCGGGTTGAAGATGCCCGAGCCCAGGTGGATGCGGTCGGTCGCGTGCGCGAGGTAACCGAGGTAGACGTCGTTGGCGGAGAGGTGCGAGTACTCCTCCAGGAAGTGGTGCTCGGAGGCCCAGGCGTACTTGAACCCCGACTTGTCCGCCTGGATGACGTACTCGGTCTCCTCGATGAGCGCCTTGTGCTCCGCTTCGGGGTCGACCTTGGCCCGCTCGGCGGGCACGTATCCCTGTACAAAGAGACCGAATTCCAAGGAGGTTCACCGTCCTCGTGAGGTTCTGACGGTTTCTGACGACCCGTCAGATCGTGATGCGTCGACTGTTTCACCGGCCCGCCGGAGCGTCAATAGCTGACGCATCGTCAGCCAGTGGCCGATGGGGACCTCGTGCGCGTCTCCGGGCTCGGAGGGCTCGGAGGGCTCAGATGACGCTGACGCCCGCCAGCCAGCCGCCGTCGATGACGAACGGCTGCCCTGTGATGTACGCCGAGTCGTCCCCGGTCAGGAAGAGCGCGAGCGCGGCCACCTCCTGGGGCCTGCCGATCCGCCCGAGCGGCACGAGCTTCTTGTACAGCTCCGCGACCGCCTCGCCCGCGGCCACGGGGTCCGCCTCCGGGTCCAGCTGCGCGGGGTTGGTCATGGGGGTGTCGACCGCCCCCGGGCACACGGCGTTCACCCGGATGTTCCGCGGCGCGAGCTCCAGGGCGGCGACCCGGGTCAGCCCGAGCACCGCGTGCTTGGTCGCGGCGTACGCGCCGACGTACGCCATGCCCGTCAGGCCGGTGTAGGAGGCGGTGTTGACGATCGTGCCGCCGCCCGCGTCCCCGATCTCGGGGGCCACGGTGCGCATCCCCAGGAAGCAGCCGATCTGGTTGACCTGGATGACCTGCTGGAACTCCTCCAGCGGGGTGCTGACCAGCTCGTTGAAGCGCAGGATGCCGGCGTTGTTCACCAGGCCGTCGACCTTCCCGAAGGCGTCCTTGGCGGCTGCCACGGCGGCCTGCCACTCGGACTCCGCACCGACGTCCAGGTGGACGTAGAGGGCGGACTTCTCCCCCAACTCCTCCGCGAGCGCCTTGCCCTGCTCGTCCAGGACGTCGGCGATGACGACCCTGGCGCCCTCCTCGGCGAAGAGACGCGCCTCCTGCTCGCCCTGTCCGCGTGCCGCGCCGGTCACGATGACGACGCGGCCGTCCAGCTTGCCCATGAGGTCACTCCCTGATCGCTAGTCATTGAGGTGCGGAGCAACGTCGGCGGCGAACGCCGCCATCTGATCGGTGAGTTCGGCACGGCTCCGGCTGCGGAACCGCACCTGGATCTGGTCGACGCCCATCGCCCCGTACGCCCGCAGGGACTCGGCGAGGGCTTCCGGCTTCCCGGTGAGCGTGCGGCGGCCCACGGACCAGCCGGGCTCGCCGACGTACAGCGCCTCGGTGATGGCGCCGACCGTGATCGACTCCGCGACGCCCGCCTCCTCCCGCAGCCGCTTGAGCCGGGCGATCTGCGCGGGCAGTTTGTCGCGCGGGTCGCCCTGCGGAAGCCAGCCGTCGGCCCTCGTCGCGGCCCTGCGCACGGCGGCGGGCGAGGAGCCGCCGACCCAGATCGGCACCCGCGTCTGCGCGGGGCGCGGCTGCTGGCCGAGCCCGCTGAACTCGAAGCGCTCGCCGTGGTGTTCGGGGTACTCCTCGGGCCCGAGGGCCGCCTTCAGGGCATCGATGGCCTCGTTCAGCACGGGCCCACGCCCCTCGAAGTCGGCGCCGATCGCGTCGAACTCCTCCCGTACGTGCCCGGCGCCGACCCCGAGGATCAGCCGGCCGCCGCTGAGCCGGTCCAAGGTCGCGTACTGCTTGGCGGAGACCAGCGGATGGCGCAGGCCCACGATCGCGACGTGGCTCATCAGGCGGACGTTCTCGGTGACGGCGGCGAGGAAGGAGAGGGTCGCCACGGGGTCGTACCAGACGGTGCTCATCGCCTCGGCGAGACGGCGCGGGATGGCGACGTGGTCGCAGCTCGCCAGGTACGCGAAGCCGGTGCGGTCGGCGGTGCGGGCGATCTCGGCGAGGTCCTCGACGCCCGCTGCCGCCTCCCACGGCTCCGCGTAGAGCGAGCTCTGGGACTGGATCGGGAGCTGCATTCCATGGACGAGGCGCCCCGCAGGAAAGGACCAGCCCTCGGCACCGCTCATGGGAAACCCCACCCCTCAGCTCGATCTGACGGTATGTCATATACGTCGACGGCACACATCGTGGTAGCTGACGGTCCATCAGACAAGGGGTGGGGGACGCCCGCGTCGGACAAGGCGGGACGGGGAATGCCGCGTCAGGCCCGACTGCCGGGACCGGGCCACAACCCGTCGTCCGTGAGCCCCAGGAGGTCGATGGCGTTGCGCCGCACGATCCGGTCCACGACATCCGGGTCGAGGTGCCCCATCTGCGCCTCGCCGACCTCGCGCGACTTGGGCCAAGTGGAGTCGGAGTGGGGGTAGTCGGTTTCGTACAGGACGTTCCCGATCCCGATGGAGTCGAGGTTCTTCAGGCCGAAGGCGTCGTCGAAGAAGCAGCCGTACACGTGGTCGGTGAAGAGCTCCGACGGCGGCCGCGTGACCTTGTCGGCGACGCCGCCCCACCCGCGGTTCTCCTCCCAGACCACGTCGGCGCGCTCCAGGATGTACGGGATCCAGCCGATCTGCCCCTCCGCGTACATGACCTTCAGGTTCGGGAAGCGCTCGAACTTGCCGCTCATCAGCCAGTCGACCATCGAGAAGCAGCAGTTGGCGAAGGTGATGGTGGAGCCGACGGCGGGCGGCGCGTCTGCGGACGTCGACGGCATCCTGCTGCTCGACCCGATGTGCATGGCCACGACCGTCCCCGTCTCGTCGCACGCCGCGAGGAAGGGGTCCCACGCGTCCGTGTGGATGGACGGCAGCCCCAGATGCGGCGGAATCTCGGAGAAGGCGACCGCCCGCACCCCGCGCGCCGCGTTGCGCCGCACCTCGGCGGCGGCCAGCTCCGGGTCCCACAGCGGGATGAGGGTGAGCGGTATGAGGCGCCCGTGGGCCTCGGGCCCGCACCACTCCTCCACCATCCAGTCGTTGTACGCGCGGACCCCGAGGAGCCCCAGCTCCCGGTCCTTGGCCTCGGTGAACGTCTGACCGCAAAAACGCGGAAAGGTGGGGAAGCAGAGGGCGGACTGGACGTGGTTGACGTCCATGTCGGCGAGCCGGTCCGGCACGCTGAACGAGCCGGGCCTCATCTGCTCGTACGTGATGACTTCGAGCTTGATCTCGTCCCTGTCGTACCCGACGGCGGTGTCGAGGCGGGTGAGCGGGCGGTGCAGGTCCTCGTAGATCCACCAGTCCCCGATGGGCCCTTCATCCCCTTTCCGCCCCATCACGGGGGCGAACTTGCCGCCCAGAAAGGACATTTCCTTCAGGGGGGCGCGCACGATCCGAGGGCCGCTGTCCTGGTACTTCGACGGGAGCCGGTCCCGCCAGACGTGGGGAGGCTCGACCGTGTGGTCGTCCACCGAGATGATCTTCGGGAAGGTCTCCGGGCTCTCCATGGTCTCCATACGGCCCACGGTAGCGCCGATCTGACGACCCGTCAGCTACTCGTACGCGGACTCCTGTGGCGGCCAGGGGCATCTCCTGGGGCGGCCGGAGGGCACCTCCCGGGACGACGGAGGGCATCTCCCGGGACAGCCGCAGGGCATCTCCTGGGGCACCTGGGGGCAGAGAAGCCAAGTGGAACCTCGTGCGAGGACCCTGTGAGAGCCGTCTCGCACGGCTGACGCATCCGCCATGAACAAGGCAAACTGGCGGGGTGCAAGAACCAGGGCTCGACCGGGCGGTGACCGAAGCCCGTGCGGGACCCGGTTCCGGCACGACCGGGACAGGGGCCAAGACCCCGCGCCCCGGGCACGACCGACTACGGCAAGACCGCGGGAAGTGCAGTTCCGCGGCCGGCATGACTGGGAACGGCAGGGCGGCAGGGGGAGCGATGGTCGATGTACCGCGAGTACCGGAGCAGCGGCGTCCGGCCTCGGGGAACACCCCCGAGGAGCGGACCGAGGGGCATCCCCCCGAGGTCCAGGCGTCGCGCTTCAGCGTGCTCGGACCGGTGCGCGCATGGCACGGCACGGAACAGCTCAACACCGGCTCTCCACAACAGCGGGCCCTCCTCGCGGCCCTCCTGCTGCGGGACGGGCGCACGGCCACGGCCGCGGAGCTGATCGACGCCCTCTGGGGCGAGGAACCGCCGTCGCAGGCACTGGCTGCGGTACGTACGTACGCGTCCCGGCTGCGCAAGGTGCTGCCTCCCGGAGTCCTCGTCAGCGAGTCCGGTGGCTACTCCGTCCAGGTCGCGGACGGCGGGCTGGACCTCGCGGTGGCCGAAGACCTCTGGTCGGCGGCCGAGAAGGCCCGGAGCATCGGCGACCTGTGCCAGGCGCGCACGCTGGTCAACAAGTCCCTGGGCCTGTGGGACGGCGAGCCGCTCGCCGGCGTCCCCGGACCCTACGCCGAGACGCAGCGCACCCGCCTCGACGAATGGCGCCTCCAGCTCATCGAGTCCCGCCTGGACATGGACCTGGAGCAGGGCTGCCACGCGGAGGCGGTCTCGGAACTGACCGCCCTGACGGCCGCGCACCCCCTGCGGGAGCGGTTGAGGGAACTCCTGATGCTGGCGCTGTACCGCTCGGGCCGCCAGGCCGAGGCCCTCGCGGTCTACGCGGACACGCGCCGCCTGCTCGCCGACGAACTGGGCGTCGACCCGCGCCCCGGCCTCAAGGAACTCCAGCAGCGCATCCTCCAGGCGGACCCGGCGCTCGCGGAACCCTCGGCGGCGGCCCCGGAACCGGCGACGACGGTGGTCCGCCCGGCACAGCTCCCCGCGACGGTCCCCGACTTCACGGGCCGCGCCTCGTTCGTGGACGAACTGAGCGAGATCCTCTCCACCGCCGAGGGCCGGGTGATGGCGGTCTCGGCGCTCGCGGGCATCGGCGGCGTGGGCAAGACGACGCTCGCGGTCCACGTGGCGCACGTGGCCCGCACCCACTTCCCCGACGGCCAGCTGTACGTGGACCTGCAGGGCGCCGGAGCGAGGGCGGCGGAACCGGAAACCGTCCTGGGCGCGTTCCTGCGAGCCCTCGGCACGGCGGACTCGGCGATCCCGGACTCCCTGGAGGAGCGGGCGGCCCTCTACCGCTCGGTCCTGGACGGCAGGCGGGTCCTGGTCCTCCTGGACAACGCGCGGGACGCGGCACAGGTCCGTCCGCTGCTGCCCGGCATGGAAGGCTGCGCGGCGCTGGTCACCTCGCGGGTGCGGATGGTGGACCTGGCGGGCGCGCACCTGGTGGACCTGGACGTGATGTCTCCGGAGGAGGCGCTGCTCCTGTTCACGCGCATCGTCGGCGAGGAACGGGTCACCTCCGAACGGGAGGCGGCGCTGGACGTGGTGGCGGCGTGCGGCTTCCTGCCCCTGGCGATCCGCATCGCGGCGTCCCGCCTGGCGGCCCGCCGCACCTGGACGGTCTCCACCCTCGCGGCGAAGCTGGCGGACGAGCGGCGGCGCCTTGACGAACTCCAGGCGGGCGACCTCGCGGTCAAGGCCACCTTCGAACTGGGCTACGGCCAGCTGGAGCCGGCCCAGGCCCGCGCCTTCCGCCTGCTGGGCCTGGCGGACGGCCCGGACCTGTCCCTCGCGGCGGCGGCCGCGGTCCTGGACCTCCCGTTGGAGGAGACCGAGGACATCCTGGAATCCCTGGTGGACACGTCCCTGGTGGAGTCCGCGGCCCCCGGCCGCTACCGCTACCACGACCTCGTACGTCTCTACGCGCGTGCATGCGCCGAACGCGACGAACAGCCGCCGAGCGAACGGGAGGCGGCGATGTCGCGCCTCCTGGACTTCTACTTGGCGTCGGCGGCGCGGGTGTATGCGATCGAGCGGCCCGGTGACCGGACGGTGGACCACCTGGAGGTCACCGCCCACATGGGCCAGGACTTCAGCGACGACACGAAGGCCTTGGACTGGCTCCACTCGGAGGCGGCCTGCATCTTGGCGTGCGTCCAGCAGTCCCTGGGCCCGCGGACGCTGCGGCGAGCGGTGGATCTGCTGCTTGCGTCGAAGGACTTGGCGGAGTCGGGGGCGAGTTCGCTCCGGTACGAACTGGCGACGTCGGCCGCGCGGGACGCGGCGGCGGCGCTGGGGGATGCTCATGCGGAGGGGAGGGCGAGGGTCACGCTGGCCCAGGTCCACAACAACGCGGGGCGTTTCGAGGAGGCCAAGCGCGAGGCCGAGCAGGCCACGGCTCTCGAGCAGACTCTCAGCGATCCCTGGACCAGCAGCAACGCGCCCAATGAGCTGGGAATCGTCGCCAACTGCCTGAACAGGCCCGCCGCGAGCGAGGTCTACCTGCTCCAGGCGATCGACGCGTTCCGCGCGGACGACAACCGCCCGGGCGAAGCCAGCGCCCTTTGCAATCTGTCCCGTGTCCTGGTCACCCTCGGGCGCACTTCTACGGCGATCGATCTCGTACGACAAGGGATCGCCCTGTACGACGACCTCGGCCTCACCTTCCGTATGGCCAACGCCAGGTACGCACTCGGAATCGTCCTCAGCCACACGGGCCGCCATTCCGAGGCCCTGGACCAGCTGGCCGAGGCCTTGCACGTGTTCGTGGAGAATCGTCAGCGGTTGTGGGAGGGCACAACTCACTACCGCATCGCGCAGGTTCACCTGAAGGCCGGCCGCCCCGCCCAGGCCGCGCAGCACGCGGAGCAGGCGCTCACCACCGGATTCATCGGCGGTGACTGGATGCGGGCCAATGTGCTGACACTGCTGGGGAAGTCCCTCGACGCCCTGAGTCAGCTCGATCGTGCGCGAGCCTGCTGGCGCGAAGCCCTGTCCATTCACGAAAGGGCGGGTGCGCCCGAAACCGGCGAAGTACGCGAACTCCTCTACCCGATCGCGGCGGCCTGACGGAGCCGCTGAGCACGTTCATCGAACGTTTATGAGTGACTGCCACTCTCTACGTATCGATCCGTCGCGTCGGGGGGCAGACGGGTCGCCTTGGGCCCCACAGATAGGGTGAGCGGCCCTGGAACGCCCGTTCGGCGACCCTCGGGGGAGTTGCCGAGCGGGCGTTCTGCCCCAGCGAACCGTCGAACCCAAGGGAGTTCTTGACCATGAGCGACGCAAAGAGGAACGAAGACATCACGACCATGGGTGACAGCCACATGCCCGCCCCGCCGAAGGACGGCAAGGTGAGCACCAAGGGCGACAGCCACATGCCGGCTCCGCCGAAGGACGGCGTGAGCACTCAGGGCGACAGCCACATGCCCGCCCCGCCGGCTAAGGACGCCTAAAGACTGCATTCCCGACGGGGGACCGTTCGGCCGCGGCGGCGCGGAGGGGGAGCCGCCGCGGCCGACGCATGTCCGGGACGCTGGGGCCAACCTGCCGCTCTGTAGTCACTTTTCAGGAAATGCTCGAACATATTCCCGGATTTAACTAGGGTCACAGGGCGTAGGAAGTTCCCCCCGCTTTGTAGGAGTTGGAATGATCCGCACGAAGAAGATGCTCGTCTCTTTCGCCATCGCTGCCGCCGCCACCGGCATAGCGGCGTCCCCGGCATTCGCCGACAGCCACATCCCGACCCCGCCGCGAGACGGACAGACGCCGGTCGCGCCGCTGGGCGACAGCCACATCCCCGTGGCACCGCAGGGCGACAGCCACATCCCCGCTCCCCCGCAGGGCTGACCCGCACCCGAACCGAACGGGGCCGAGCTCACCGCTCGGCCCCGCCTGTTCCGTCAGCGTCCCGCGAGCCGGCGCCGCAGCGAAGTCTTCATCGCCGTCACGAACGATTCCCGCGTCTCCTCGTCCAGCAGGTCCAGGGACAGATACGGGTTCAGATCCTCCAGTTCCACAAGGAGCAGCTCACCACCCCGCGTCCGACACGCGTCGACCCGCTGGATTCCGTGCTCGATCGTGTTCCAGTCGACGAAGCGCTGGGCGAAGGACAGGTCGGCGGCCGTGGGGACGTACCGCTCCAGGCGCCACCGCTCGGCGGGGTCCGGGGCGTGCAGGGCGTACTGGAAGCTGCGGTCCACGAAATAGAACGACACCTCGTACGTGAAGTCGACGCACGGCTGGATCAGGATCCCGGACGAGTCGGCGTCAGGGGTCAGCGCCGACAGACCCTCGGCGTCCACGAACTCCAGGCCTATCGAGTCCGCGCCCAGCTGCGGCTTGACCACGTACGTCTCCGTCTCCGGAAGACGATCCACGTCACGCGGGTCGTCCACGGTCGGGATCACCGGATACCCCGCGGCCGTCAGATCGAGCAGATACCGCTTGCCGACCTGGTCCGCACGGCCGGTCAGCTGGTTGTAGACCCGCGCCCCGCACGCCGCCGCGCGTCGCGTGAAGTCGTCCCACTGCTCCTGGTAGCCGATGACCGGGCCGCTGTTGCGGACCACGACCGTGTCGAAGGCACCGGTCTCCATCAGGGGCGCGGCGTCCAGCGGGTGGCACAGGGCGACGTCGAAATCCTCGCGGAGGCGTGCGGTGAGGTGGATGTCCTCGTCGCAGTAGCGGCGGCCTTTGGCCTGGTAGGCGAGGTCCGTGACGAAGAGGATGCGGGGCCGGTGCGGTGGTGCGGTGTTCATCGCCCCATCGTGTCAGCCACCGGACGCCCACCCCCGGCTCGCCCCCACGTCGAAGCCCGGGGCCCAACGGCCCGGCGGCCCAGTTGCCCGGCGCCCCAGCGGCCCGGGGCGAAATCCCGTCGACAGCCCACCGCCCGAACGTTCATAGTGCCGCCCATGACTTCTCTCGTGCGCCACCTCACGTTCGACTGCCACGACGCCTACCGCCAGGGCACGTTCTGGGCCGAGGTACTCGGCGGGAAACTCGCCGACGACGACTTCCCCGGCGACCCCGAGGCCCTGGTGGAGGCCGACGGCATCACGCTGCTCTTCGTGACCGTGCCGGACGCCAAGACCGTCAAGAACCGCGTGCACGTCGACCTCCAGCCGCAGGACCGCACCCGCGACGAGGAGGTCGAGCGGATCCTCGCGCTCGGCGCGACCCTGTTCGAGGACCACCGCAGGCCGAACGGCCGCGGCTGGGTCACCCTCACCGACCCCAACACTCCTGACTACCAGTTCTACGGTACCGCCCCACCAGTCCCCGGAACAGCAGAAAGCCCCGTCCAACTCGCGGACGGGGCTTCTTT
>NZ_JBEZCG010000015.1:83988-278407 GCF_040647455.1 Streptomyces sp. NPDC041068 | reverse complement strand
CCGCACCACCGCACCACCGCACCACCGCACCACCGCACCACCGCACCACCGCACCACCGCACCACCGCACCACCGCACCACCGCACCACCGCACCACCGCACCACCGCACCACCGCACCGCCGCACCGCCGCAGGCGATTCTCCCGCTTGCCCACCCTGTTGCCCGGCACTCCGCCCGTCCAGTTGTACGGCGCTCTGTCCCACCCACCCGTTCACCCCGCCCTGCACGCGTCGCCCGCCCAATTGCCCCGCCCTGCCTGGCCAATGGGCGGGTGGGTGGGGGAGCCCCGTGCGGAGCGCGGGGACCGGGGTCATGTGGCCGCAGGGGGCAACAGTTACTGCCCTCGCGAAGGCACCGCTTCCCGCAGGGCCGTCAGAACTCGGGAGACCGCCGCGCCCGCCGCGGCCCCGCGGCGGACCGCCGCGATCACGTGGCGGGTCGGGTGGTCCTCCGCCAGTTCCCTCATCACCACACCGTCACGGCTCGCCGTCGCCATCCTCGGGACCAGCGCCACCCCCATCCCCGCCTCCACCATCGCGAGGATCGCCGTCCAGCCGGAGGCCGAGTGGGCCTGTTCCGGAGTGAAACCCGCCCCTTCGCACGCCGCCCGCGTGATCTCCGACCAGGGACCGCTCCCGCCGAAGATCCACGGTTCCCCGGCGAGGTCCACGAGGCGCAACCCCTCCGCCGACGCCAGCCGGTGGCCACCCGGCAACGCCACGTCCAGCGGGTCGGCCAGCAGCGACTCCCTGGTGAAGCGGGTGTCCGCGTCGGACGCCGCCGGCGCCTGCACCGCGAGCGACAGCGCCACATCCACCTCGCCCGCCGCAAGAAGCTCGTACGCCTCCGCCGCCTCGGCCTCTCGTACCCGTACGGAGATCCCGGGCGCCGCCGCCCTCAGCGCCCGCACCGCCGGCACGACCAGCGCGGGCACCGCCGTCGAGAACGCCCCGACCCGCACCTCCCCCGCCTCACCCTGCGCGTACGCCGCCAACTCCGCATCCGCCCGCTCCAGTTGAGCGAAGACCGCTTCGGTGTGCCGCAGCACCAGATGCGCCGCGTCAGTGAGCCGCACCCGCCGCCCGTGCGCCTCCAGCAGCGGCACCCCCAGCTGCTTGGCGAGGTTGGACAGCTGCTGCGACACCGCCGACGGCGTCATCCGCAACGCCTGCGCCGTCGCCGTCACGGTGCCCCGCTCGCTCAACGTACGCAGGATCTGCAGCTTCTTGATGTCCCACTCGCTCATGAGCCCAACGTACCGACTGGTCAGGAGCAGGGACCCCACGGGCGGCCCGCCTACTTCGCGCGGGCGGCCGAGCCCAGCACGACCCCGCCCAGGATGAGCCCCATGCACAGCACCTGCAGCCACCCCATCGCCTCGCCGAGGAGCGCGAAGGAGAGCAGCGCGACGCAGACCGGCTGGAGGTAGTAGACGACCCCGGCACGCGCCGCGCCGATGATCGAGATCGCCTTGTTCCAGGCGAAGAAGGCGACCGCCGATGACACCACACCGACGTAGAGGAGCGGGGAGACCGTGCCTGCCGTCGGCTCGAAGCCGCCCTGGAGCACATAGCTGGCCACGAACACCGGGAGCAGCATCAGCGCCCCGAGCACGAACGTCGCGAAGAGGAAGGGGAGTCCGCCGATCTCCGTCGGCCTGCGCTTGAGCAGCGCGCTGTACGACCCGAAGGAGACCGCCGCCGCGATGATCCACAGATCGCCGGCCGCGAAGTCCATGGCGAGCGAGCCCTTGCCGACCAGGAGCAGCACCCCGGCACAGGCGATGAGCATGCCGGTCACGCGGCGCGCACCGAGCCTGGCACCGCCGAGGCGTTCGTAGACGGCCATCAGGACGGGCGACGCGGCCATGATCATGCCCATGTTGCCCGCGCTGGTCGTCATGCCCGCCTGGTTCACCAGGGTGTTGTAGACCGTGACGCCCAACAGGGAGGCGAGGAGAAGGAACTTGAGGTGTTCGCGGAGCAGTTTCCGCTGCCGCCAGGTCTCCCGCACCGCGAACGGCGCGACCGCGGCGATGGCGATGATCCAGCGCCAGAACGCGTGCTGGACGGGCGGCACGGAGTCGTGCAGAGCGCGGGAAGTGACGAAGCTGCCCGACCAGACGACCGTGGCGAGGGCCGCGAGGGCGAGACCGACGCCGATGGGGCGCGCGGCCGCCCTCTCGGCGGCCGGTGCGGTGTGAGCGGGGGTCCGGTCCAGGACTGCCACGGGGTATCCCTTGCCTCTCTCCCCGCGGCGGCGGGGGGTCTCGGTGCGTTGCGGGACTACCGTGACACCCCCACACTCATCAGGTCCATCGAATCTTTCCACTGTTTATTTGTAGTTGAACTGAAATGATTGGAGATCTCAGGCCGCTCCCCACTCCCCCAGCGCCGCCTCCACCGCCCCGGCGTCCGCCCCCTCCGCCGCCCACGCCACGTATCCGTCGGGGCGGACCAGGAGCGTCGTACGACGGTCGCTCGCCCAGTGGACCGGCACGGCACGGCCCGCCGCGTGCTTCACGCCCTCCGGGGAGATCAGCACGAACTCGCCCGCGCGCAGGGCCTCGTAGAGCCGCCCCTCCCTGAGCGCGACATCGGGCACCCGGCGCCCGGCGAGCCGGTGCGCGCCCCTGGACGCCGGATAGCGGAAGCCGATCCCGGTGAGCCGGCCGACCAGCTTCGCCCGCACAGGACGCACATGCGTGGCGAGGGAGGCGAGCACCGCACGCACGGCAAGGGTCCACGGGCGCTTCGCCATCGCCAGCCTGACCATCCCGCCGCTGCTGCGCAGCACCGCCTTGCCGACCGGGTACCGCTCGGCCTGATAGCTGTCCAACAGGCCTTGCGGGGCACGGCCGTCGACGGCGGCGGCCAGCTTCCAGCTCAGGTTGGCGGCGTCCTGCAGGCCCGTGTTCATGCCCTGGCCGCCGGCCGGTGAGTGGACGTGCGCGGCGTCCCCCGCGAGGAAGACCCGGCCCACGCGGTAGGCGGGCGCCTGCCGTTCGTCGCTGTGGAAACGGGACATCCAGCGGGCGTCGTGCATGCCGTAGTCGCGCCCGAGCGCCTGCCGGGCGAGCTCCTTGACCTCGTCGAGGTCGAGCGGCTCGCTGTCGGGGACGTCGCGGGTGCGGTTCCAGCCGATGACGCGGTAGTAGCCGTCGGCGAAGGGCGCGATGAAGGCGAAGGAGTCGCCCGCGGCCCTGACGGTGAGCAGCGACTCCGGCTTCTCGGTGAGCCTGACGTCGGCGAGGACGAGCGAGCGGATCACGGACCTGCCGGGGAAGGGCAGGCCGACCGCCTCGCGCACGCCGCTGTGCAGCCCGTCGGCGCCGACGACATAGGCGGCGCGCAGCGCCTCCGGAGCACCGTCGGGGCCGCTGACCTCCAGCGTCACGCCGCCCTCGTCCTGCCGGAGACCGGTCACCTCGGTCTCGTACACGAACCGCACACCCGCATCGACCGCGCGCCGCTCCAGAGTCCTTTCGACCTCGTACTGCGGCAGGACCAGGACGTGCCGGAAGCGCGAGGGCAGGTTCTCCAGGTCGATCGAGAGCCGCTCGAACAGGCGCAGCGTCCGCAGCGGCCGCCCCTTGGCCTCCAGTTCGTCGGCGAGGCCCCGCGCGTCGAACTGCTCCAGGGTGCGGGCGTGCACGACCATCGCGCGCGAGAGGTTGCTGATGCCGTGCGCCCGCTTCTCCACGAGGGTGACGGCGACGCCCGCCGCGGCGAGGTCCCCGGCGAGCAGCAGCCCGGTGGGGCCCGCGCCGACGACCACGACGGCGCCCGCGCCCTCGCTGTTCCCCGCGTTCCCGCCGGTGTTCGTGTCCTTGTGGGTGCCCGTACTTCCGGTCGTGCCGTTCATGGCCGCCTCCTGATGCCAACACCTGTTGGTCAACGCTTGTTGGCCAAGCTAGAACCGCCGCTATGGACTGTCAACAGCTGTTGGCCTACGTTTGTTGGCATGACCGGAAGAGACCCCGGCGGCACCGCGTCCGCCCTGCCGCCCCGCCGCTCCGACGCCACCCGCGCGGGCATCCTCGCCGCGGCCCGCGAACGGTTCGCCGCGGACGGGTACGAGCGCGCGACGATCCGCGCCATCGCCAAGGACGCGCGGATCGACCCGTCGATGGTCATGCGCTACTACGGCAGCAAGGAGGGCCTCTTCGCCGCGGCGACCACCGTCGACCTGCGGCTCTCGGACTTCACCCGGGTCCCGCGGTCGGACGTCGGGCGGGCGCTGGTGACCCACTTCCTGGACATCTGGGAGGGCAACGGCGTACTCACCGCCCTGCTCCGCGTGGGCATCACCAACCAGGCGGGCGCCGAACGCATGCAGGGCGTCTTCAAGGAGCAGATCCTGCCGGTCGCGCACGAGGTCTGCCCCGACCCCGCCGAGGCGCCCACGCGGGCAGCGCTCTGCGCATCGCAGGTGCTCGGTCTCGCGCTGACGCGCTACGTCCTGCGGTTCCCCGCGACGGTCGCCCTGACGCGCGAGGAGATCACGGACTGGCTGGCGCCGACGCTCCAGCGCTATCTGACGGCGGAGCGGCCAGAGGATTCCGGCCTGCCCGAAGGGTCATGAACGCATGCCAAGGGCTCGGTCCTGCAACGCGTGCGTACGTTGCGGGACCGAGCCCTTGGCGAAGTCGACGGACGGGTGGCGTCAGCCCTGCTTCTGCTGCTTGCGGGACTTGTCACCGACCATCACGAGGCCCGCGATCACCAGGAACAGCACGATGGGCGCCACGACAAAGAGGCCGAGCGTGTCGATGACACTCAGGCCCGAGCCCGGGTCGTCGCCGTCGTCGCGCACGAGCGCGCTCGCGGGGGACGACATGAGCAGCATCATCAGCGTCGTGCCGGAGGCCAGGGCGCCGGCGCGCAGAGCGTTCTTCTTGTCCACGGTGCAAACGTAGCGAACTCCTAAACGGGGTGCGCGCCCGGGGGTGCCGTACGGGGCCTTTCGCTCCTGCCCGGGCCCTCGCGGAAGACCGCCATGAGGGCGTGCAGACGCGGGGATGCCGCGAGGTCCTCCAGGGTGACGGGGCGTCCGGAGGCGTCCGCGATCGGCAGACGCCAGTTGGGGTACTGGTCCCAGGTGCCCGGCAGATTCTGCGGGCGGCGGTCGCCCACCGCGTCCGGCAGCCAGACACCGACCATGCGGGCCGGGGTGGACAGCAGGAAGCGGTGCACGGCGCGGATCTCGTCCTCCTCGCAGCCGATGCCGCCGGGCAGCAGACCGCGCCGGGAGAGCAGGGACAGCCACTCGTGGACGTCGGCGGCGGCCTCGGCGCGCTCCTGCGCCAGGGGGCGGGTCAACAGGCCCAGGTCGTGGCGGAGTCGGACGTGCTCCCCCGTCAGGCGCGCCGCGGTCGAGGGCAGGTCGTGCGTGGTGGCGGTGGCCACGCAGTCCTCACGCCACTCGTCGGCGGGCAGCGGACGGCCCGTGCCCGCGCCCCCGTCCGCGCCTTCCCAGTCCCGCTCGAACCAGAGCACCGAGGTGCCGAGCACGCCGTGCTCGCGCAGCCGCTCGCGGACGCCGGGTTCGACGGTGCCGAGGTCCTCGCCGATGACCAGGGCGTCGGCGCGGGCCGCCTCCAGGACGAGGACGGCGAGCATCGCGTCGGCGTCGTAGTGGACGTAGGTCCCCTCGGTGGGGTCGTGGCCCTCCGGGACCCACCAGAGGCGGAACAGGCCCATGACGTGGTCGATGCGGAGCGCGCCCGCGTGCCGCAACAGGCCGCGCAGGAGGGCACGGTAGGGCGCGTACCCGGACTCGGCGAGGCGGTCGGGGCGCCAGGGCGGCAGGCCCCAGTCCTGGCCGCGCGCGTTGAACGCGTCCGGCGGGGCGCCGACCGTGGTGCGCGGCGCGAAGTGCCGCTGCTGGGCCCAGGCGTCGGCGCCGCCGGGGTGCACGCCGACCGCGAGGTCGTGCACGAGGCCGATGTCCATGCCCGCCTCGCTCGCGGAGCGCTGGGCGGCGGCCAGTTGGGTGTCGGTGAGCCAGGCGATGCGGCTGTGGAAGTCGACGCGGTCCATGGACTCGCGCCGGGCGCGGGCGGTCTCCGGCGAGGCCGGGTCGCGCAGGGGCGCGGGCCAGGAGTGCCAGTCCGGGCCGTGGACCTCGGCGAGGGCGGACCAGGTGGCGTGGTCCTCCAGGGCGGTGCCCTGCTCGGCGAGAAAGGCGTGGTAGGCGGCGCGGCGGCCGGGGCCGACGGGGACTTCGTGGAGCAGTTCGAGGGCTTCGCGCTTGAGGGCCCAGACGGCGTCCCGGTCGATCAACTCGCCCTTGCCCAGGACCGATTCACGCAATCGCCCGGCCTTGCGGCACAGGGCCTCGACGCGGTCGCGGGCCTCTCCCCGCAGGTACGCGAACTCGGGGACCGCCTCGATGCGCAGGTGCACGGGGTCGGGGAAGCGGCGGGAGGAGGGACGGTACGGGGAGGGGTCGCCGTGGCCGCCCGGCGGGCTCGGCACCGCGGCGTGCAGCGGGTTGACCTGGAGGAAACCGGCGTTCAGATCGCGCCCCGACCAGGCGGCGAGCTCGGCCAGGTCGCCGAGGTCACCCATGCCCCAGGAGCGGCGGGACAGCAGGGAGTAGAGCTGGACGAGCAGGCCGTGCGTGCGGCGCGCGGGGGTCCTTGCGCGGCGGGGGGCGGCGATGAGGTGGGCCCTTGCCTCGCGTCCGTCGGGGGTGCGTACGCGGAGTTGGTGGACGCCTGGCGGTAACTGGCGCACGCCCAGAGGCAGTTGCCCGTCGGCCACCTTCCACTCCTCGACCCCGCCGCCCTCCAGCTCAAGGCGTACCCGGGTGCCGCGCGGCAGGCCCGCGAGCGGTGAGGACGGAGGCAGGGGGTCGTCCGTCCACGCCACCACCGTCGGCGGCAGCAGGCGCGCGGACAGCTCCGCCTCGCGCGCGGCCAGGGCGGCCTCGGCCGCTTCCGGGGTGCTCGCGTCCACGTCCAGGGCGGCGAGGGCCGCGATCACCGCGGCGTCGGCGGCCGGGACGGTGCGCCCCGGGGACGGGGAGTAGGAGGTGGCCACGCCGTACGAGGCGGCGAGCCTGGCCAGGGCCATCAGACCCCCATGTAGTCCAGGCCCGAGGCCATGCCGGTGGAGGTGGGCTCGCTGGTCAGCGGGGCGGCGTCGGCAAGCGGCGGCTCACTGGTGAGCGGGGCGGCGTCGGCGAGCGGGGGCTCGCTGGTGAGCGGCGGCTCGATGCAGCCGCAGGAGCAGGAGCCGTCGAGGCCCGAGTCGGGGTGGGAGACCTGTTTGGAGAGCGCGGAGAGCAGAAGGTTCGCTGAAGCGGCCACGTCGGAGCTCCTTTTCGGGGGGCAGGTCTCGCCAGCCCTACCCAGTGCGCGGGGTCGCAGACGTATACGTTGCCTGAACGTGTCCCTGGTCACATTTGGTTCCCGATACGGGAGGTGTTTCCCCCGGGGCCCGGCCCGCTCCGGAAGATCGCGCCCCCAGGCCCCGGCGCCCGGGAAGATGTCCGCCGCGGCGAAACGGTCCTGGAGCGGTCCGAAGCGCCGCCGAACAGCCCTCGCGGCACCGGAAAACGCGCAGGTTCCGCGAAGAATCCCCGCGCCCCCACCCCGGCGCCGTTGACACCCCTGCCGCCTCAGTGGTGGGCTCACTGCCACACGTGTACATCAGGTACGTCAGGCACGATCGACACCTCAGGTACGACCGACACCTCAGGCACGACAGGCACAAGGAGAGGCCGTGCAGCTGCGGCGCAGGAACGGCGCGGCCGCCATCGCGGTCGCCGTCATCGCGGGCGCGCTCGGCGGTGCCCCCGGCGCCCTCGCCGCCCCGGGGGCGCCCGGCAGGCCCGGCGTCCCTGCCGCGTTCCCGGACGACGACGGCAGGGACGACCGCAAGAGCGACTCCGGCCTGCCGCCCGTCTGGCCCCGCCCCCAGTCGATGGACGCCGCGGGGAACGCCGTCACCGTGGGGGACGACGTCGTCCTCGTCACGGCGGACCCCGCAAGGACCGCCGCCGACGACTCCGATCCGTACGCCCTGGAAGCCCTCCGTGCTCTCCTGCGCGACGCGGGCGCCCGGCGGATCACCGAGGTCCGCGACGGCGCCCCGCTGCCCGAGGGACGCAGCCTCGTCGTCCGCGCCGGAGGAGTCGGCGCCGACCGGGCCCTGCGCTCCCTCGGCGCCCGCGAGCGCGGCGACCTGCCCGCGGGCGGCTACCGCCTGGCCGTGGGCCGCGTCGACGGACGGGACACCGTCGCCCTCGCCGGAGCCGGCAGGGACGGCCTCTTCCACGGCGTACAGACCCTGCGGCAGCTCACCGGCAAGGCCAAGGGCACCCGTCTCGTCCCCGGCGTACGGATCAGGGACTGGCCCGGCACCGCCGTGCGCGGCATGACCGAGGGGTTCTACGGCACCCCCTGGACCCGTGAACAGCGCCTGGCGCAGCTGGACTTCATGGGGCGGACCAAGCAGAACCGCTACCTCTACGCCCCCGGCGACGACCTCTACCGCCAGGCCCGCTGGCGCGAGCCCTACCCGGCCGGCCAGCGTGCCGACTTCCGCGCCCTGGCCGAGCGCGCGAGGGCCAACCACGTCACGCTCGCCTGGGCCGTCGCCCCCGGCCAGGCCATGTGCATGTCGTCGAAGAAGGACGTCAGGGACCTCACCCGCAAGATCGACGCGATGTGGGCGCTCGGTGTGCGCGCCTTCCAGCTGCAGTTCCAGGACGTCAGCTACAGCGAGTGGCACTGCGAGCAGGACGCCGAGACGTTCGGTTCGGGGCCGAAGGCCGCCGCGAAGGCGCAGGCCGAGGTCGCGGGCGCCGTCGCCGCGCACCTGGCCGAGCGCCACCCGGGCGCCGAGCCGCTCTCCCTGATGCCGACGGAGTACTTCCAGGACGGTTCGACCGAGTACCGGGCGGCCCTCTCGCACGACCTGGACCGCCGCGTCCAGGTGGCCTGGACGGGCGTCGGCGTGGTCCCCAGGACCATCACCGGGCGCGAACTGGCGGGCGCCCGCGAGGCGTTCGGCCCGCACCCGCTGGTGACGATGGACAACTACCCCGTCAACGACTTCGCGCAGGACCGTATCTTCCTCGGCCCCTACACCGGCCGCGAGCCCGCCGTCGCCATCGGCTCGGCCGCCCTCCTCGGCAACGCCATGGAGCAGCCCTCCGCCTCCCGCATCCCGCTGTTCACCGCCGCCGACTACGCCTGGAACCCGCGCGCCTACCGCCCCCACGAGTCCTGGCTCGCCGCCATCGACGACCTCGCGGGCGGCGACATGAAGGCGCGGGGCGCGCTGCGGGCCCTCGCGGGCAATGACGCCTCGTCCGTCCTCGGCGCCGAGGAGTCGGCGTATCTGCGACCGCTCATGGCCGAACTCTGGGAGGCCCGCACGACGACGGACCGGGCCAGGACCGACGGCGCGGCGAAGCGGCTGCGCGCCGCCTTCTCCGTCATGCGCGAGGCGCCGGGGCGCCTGTCCGACAGTGCGCTCGACGACGAAGTGCGGCCCTGGATCGAGCAGTTGGCGCGCTACGGCAGGGCCGGCGAGAGCGCCGTCGACATGCTGGGCGCCCAGACCCGCGGCGACGGCGCGGCCGCGTGGCAGGCCTCGCGCACCCTTTCGCGGCTGCAGAAGGAGCTGAGGGCCGGCAAGGCCACCGTCGGCGAGGGCGTCCTGGACCCGTTCCTGACGCGCGCGCAGAAGGCATACGCGACCTGGGCGGGGACCACCGGTGAGCGGGCCTCGGACGGCGCGCAGGCCCGGTTCGGCCGCGCGCGTCCGCTCGCGGCGGTGACGGCGCTGACCGACCCCGGCACCGAGGGCGACGTCGAGGCACACGTCCCCGGTGAGGGCTGGCGGCGCGTGGGCGCCCTCGCGAAGAGCGGCTTCACGGAGATCGACCTCACGAAGACGACAACGCGGGCGGGCGGCGCAGGGACCGCGAAGGCCCACGCAGAGCCCCTGCGCGCCGACGCCGTCCGCGCCACGCTCACCGACGGCACCGTCCGCCACATCGTGCCCTGGTTCGCCGATTCCCCCGCGGCCCGGCTCTCGCTGGCCCGCGCCGAGGCCGACGCGGAGATCGGCGGCGGCCCGCACCGCGTCACGGCGAGGCTGCTCTCGCTGCGCCCCGGCGACGTCCGCGGAAAGCTCCGGGCGAAGGCCCCGAAGGGCATCGAGGTGAAGGCCCCCGACCGGTCCACGCTGCCGCGCGGCACCCAGGTCGACGTACCGCTGGACATCACGGTCCCCGCGGGCACGCGCGCGGGGACGTACGAGATCCCGGTGACCTTCGGCGACGAGACCCGCACGGTGTCGGTCCGCGCCTACCCGCGCACCGCGGGCCCGGACCTCGCGCGCGGCGCGAAGGCGTCCTCATCGGGCGACGAGACGAAGGACTTCCCCGCGTCGGCCGCGCTCGACGGCGATCCGGAGACCCGCTGGTCGTCCCCGGTGGAGGACGGCGCGTGGTGGCAGATGGAGCTCGCGGAGCCGGTCAGGCTCGGCCAGGTCGTACTGCGCTGGCAGGACGCGTACGCGGCGGGGTACCGGGTGCAGACGTCGTCCGACGGAAAGACCTGGCGCACGGCCGCGACCGTGCGGGACGGCAGGGGCGGCCGCGAGGCGGTGCGCATGGACGCGCGTGACACGCGTTACATCCGGGTGCAGGGCGACAAACGGGCGACGCGCTTCGGCTACTCCCTGTGGTCCGTGGAGGCGTACGCGGTGGCGGACTGAGCGCAGCCCACGACTCCGTACGCCCCCACGTGCACCCGACACTCCACGTACGACAAAGGCCCGGATCGAGTGCTAGGCAGAAATGCCGTCGATCCGGGCCATCGCGTCGTCCGCGCCGAACGGCTGCAAGTACGGCAGCCAGCGCGGATCCCTATGTCCGGTCCCGATGATGCGCCACGCGAGGCCCGAGGGAGGGGCGGGCTTGTGCCGCAGGCGCCACCCCAGCTCCATCAGATGGCGATCGGCCTTGACGTGGTTGCAGCGGCGGCAGGAAGCCACCACGTTGTCCCAGGCGTGCTGGCCGCCTCGGCTCTTGGGAATGACGTGGTCGACGCTGGTTGCGACGCCACCGCAGTACATGCACCGACCGCCGTCGCGGGCGAACAGCGCCCGCCTGGTCAGAGGAACGGGCCCCCTGTAAGGGACCCGGACGAACCGCTTGAGGCGGACCACGCTGGGTGCGGGGACGGTGCGCGTTGCGCTGTGCATGAAGGCGCCGGATTCCTCGAGGCAGAGAGCCTTGTTCTCCAGGACGAGGACGAGCGCGCGGCGGAGCGGTACGACGCCGAGGGGCTCGTACGACGCGTTGAGGACCAAGACATGCGGCACGGCGGATGCCTCCTTGTACGCCGGCGGCGCGTGGCTCGCGCCGGGACGATCTGTAGCCAGTCTCCCCTCATGCCTGGTCGTAGCGCCAGCATGTCCCCGTAACGGCCTTGAAGTGTTTTCGACCACAGAGGGCGCGGCACCGGGACATCACTACCTTCTTCCCCAGGTGAGCACCGTCTCTCCCTCGAACATGGCAACGATCCACACACGATGCCCCGTTAGTGTGGTGGGTCTGCCCGGTTCCCCCGGTTCTCTCCAGTTCACCCGGGCAGGCCGCGACACCTGGAGGTATCTGCCGTGCTCTTGTCCGTCCTGTCGGCAGCCGGAACGGACCCGGACGACACGTCGACGCCGAAGGCCCCGACCCTGGAAGACGCCCAGGAGAGCGCCACGAACGCGGCGAGCTGGGTCGAGCAGAACTGGTCCACGTGGCTCGGCATCGGTCTGCGGATCGTGCTGATCGTGGCGATCGCCGTCGTCCTGCGGGTCCTGGTCCGCCGTGCCATCACCAAGCTGATAGATCGCATGAACCGCACGGCGCAGGCGGTCGACGGCACGGCGCTGGGCGGTCTCCTCGTCAACGTCGAGCGCCGCCGCCAGCGCTCGCAGGCCATCGGCTCGGTCCTGCGCTCGGTGGCGTCGTTCCTGATCCTGGGCACGGCCGCGCTCATGATCCTCGGCACGTTCGACATCAACCTGGCGCCGCTGCTCGCGTCCGCGGGTGTGGCGGGCGTGGCGATCGGTTTCGGCGCGCGCAACCTGGTCACCGACTTCCTGTCCGGCGTCTTCATGATCCTTGAGGACCAGTACGGCGTGGGCGACTCGATCGACGCGGGCGTCGCCTCCGGCGAGGTGATCGAGGTCGGCCTGCGCGTGACGAAGCTGCGCGGCGACAACGGCGAGATCTGGTACGTCCGCAACGGCGAGGTCAAGCGCATCGGCAACCTCTCCCAGGGCTGGTCCACGGCGGGTGTCGACGTCACGGTCCGCCCCGACGAGGACCTGGACAAGGTCAAGGAGACCCTCACGGCGGTCGGCGAGACCATGGCCAAGGACGAGCCGTGGAACGAGCGCCTGTGGGGCCCGGTGGAGATCCTGGGCCTGGACAGCGTCCTCCTGGACTCGATGGTGGTGCGGATCTCCGCCAAGACCATGCCGGGCAAGTCCCTGGGTGTCGAGCGGGAGCTGCGCTGGCGGATCAAGCGGGCGTTCGACGAGGCGGGCATCCGCATCGTGGGCGGCCTGCCGCTCCCGACCGGCGACGAGTCGTCCCCCGACCCGACGGCAGGCATGGCGGCCCCCTCCGCCTACGCCTCCACGACGTCCCCGCAGTCGCTGGCGACGACGCCGATACCGCCGCCGAACCTTTCGAAGCCGTAGCGGTATGTGTGAGTGGGGGCGCCCGGAAGATTCCGGGCGCCCCCACTCACATATCGGTCTCGCGGGCCGAACTCACCGCGTCCAGTTCTTGAGGGGCTCGGTGTCGAGGGTGATACCGACTGGGTCGGGCAGGGCGACCTCCTTGCCGAACGGCAGCGTCATGACCTGCTCGTACCGGACACCGTCCGGCTGGCTGTGCACCTTGACCTCGCAGGTGTCGCGGTCGATGAGCAGATAGACCGGGATACCCGTCTCGGCGTAGGCACGGGGCTTCTCGACGCGGTCGCGCTCGTCGGTGTCGGAGTCGTACGAGGTGACTTCGACAACCATGAGGACGGGGGCGGGGTCGGCCCATTCGCCTTGGCCGACGAAGGCATCGGCAGGGGCCAGTGAGCCGTCGGGGCGGGCGCGCCCCCCGCGGTAGGTCTCGATCACGAGCCCCTGGCTGGGATCCAGCCACAGGTCGGGGTTGTGCTGCATGCAGATGCGGATCAGCCACTGGATGATGCGTCCGTGGTCGCCGTCGGGCACGGCCTTCCCCCTGATGTGTCCATGAATGAACTCAAGCCGTGCGCCCTCTGCGGCGCGGGCCGCGCTCCGGGCGATTTCCTCGAACTCGGTGACCAGCATCTGCGGCCGATCGGATGTCACGGTCACGAGCCTCCTCCTGCACACGCGGGGATTCGACCTCCAGCCTACGGACGCTGCCGCTGCGGCGCGCACCTGTCCACCCGCGTTCACCACGTCAGCTCCGCATACACGGCTTTACCGACAGTGCACGGCTCGCAGCCCCACCGATCGGCGAGCGCGCCGATCAGGAGCAGACCGCGCCCGAACTGGTCCGTGCCGCCCGCCACGCGCGGCTCCGGCAGGCGCTCGCCGCGCGGGTCGGTGACTTCGATACGGAGGACGTCGGTGGTGAGGATGATCCGTACGCGGATGAGGCGGTCGCGGAGGCTGCCGTGGAGGAGGGCGTTGGTCATCAGCTCGGAGACGACGAGGGCGGCGTCTCCGGCGAGGCCGGGGTGCCCCCAATCGGCGACGAGGCGGGCGGTTCTGCGGCGGGCGAGGGTGACGCTGCGGGCGTGGGGTGTGTAGTCGAGGCGGTCTTCGTAGCGAACGAGAGGGAGTTGAGCTTCGGGTTCAGCCATGACGCGCACCTCCGTGTGCGGTCTGGACGGCGGTGGCTCTGCCGTCCCTTGCCGGTTCTTTCCGGGGCAGGACGGTGCGCTTCCGCCAACTGGCGCCGCTGGGTTAGCGGTTGGGTGCTGAACGTAGCTGCCGGTTCATCTCGGGCTCAAGTCGCCCGGAGATAATTGTCCCCAACGGGTGAACGCCATCGACCGGCTCGCACCTGCCGAGCGACAATGACGCCGTGAAACGATCAGCCAATCTCGGCAACAGGGCGTCAACTGTCCTGGGGCGCAAGCTCGGTGGAGAACTGCTGCGGCTGCGCGACGCCGCAGGAAAGACCCAGCAGCAGGCCGCCCGGACCATCAGCGCGACGAACTCGAAGATCGTGAAGATGGAGCAGGGCTGGGTCCCCATGCGGGACCCGGACATCCGGGTGCTGTGCGAGTTCTACGAGTTGCTGGACCCGAAGGCCGTCGCCCGGATGCTGGAGTTGGCGAGGCTGGACCGGGAGCGACGCAAGGCCAAGGGGTGGTGGCAGCACGCACCCCAGGCGGAGGCGATGGCCGAGTACATCGCGATGGAAGATGTCGCGACCGGCGTACGCGCGTGGCAACAGGCACTGGTGCCAGGCCTGTTGCAGACACCCGCATACACGAGGGCGCTCGCCGTCAGCGAAGGGTTGTGGGAGGACCCGGACGAGATCGAAGGCATCGTCGGCGTACGCGTGAAGCGCCAGTCCCGTCTGTCAGGGGCTCAGCCGCTCCAGTTCTACGCGGTGATCGGAGAGTCAGCGCTGCGACAGCAGGTCGGTGGACCCGAGGTCATGCGCGCGCAGCTCCAGCACCTGCTGGAGGCGGCCCAACTCCCCAACGTACGCATCCAGGTGCTGCCGTTCCGCGCGGGAAGCCACGCGTGCATCGCAGGCTCCTTCAGCATCATCTCCTTCGCCGAGACCGACGCGATGGACGTTGTCCATGCCGACGGCATCGCAGCTACCGTGTGGGTCGAGAACGACTCCGAGAGCTCCACGTACAGGACGTTCTTCGAACGCACGGCACGACTGAGCCTGGCCCCGCGAGACTCGCTCGGCCTGATCGAGACCATCAGCGAGGACATGCACTGATGAACAGCTTCGACTTCATAAAGTCCAGCTACAGCACGGCGAGCGGCGAGTGCGTCGAAGTAGCGATCAACGTCCCGGGAACCGTCGCTGTCCGCGACTCCAAGGAGCTCGACGGCGACGCCGACAGCGGCGACGCCCCGATACTCCGCCTGGCCCCGGCAGCCTGGACACGCTTCACCGCGTCCCTGCGCTGAACCGGGGCCGTCCAGCTGGAGGGCAGCTCAGAAGTGGACCTCCGCGCAGGCGCGCCCGCGCAGCTCCATCCCACTGCCCGTGTGCTCCCAGCCTTCGGCACAGAGCACGGAACCGTTGGGCAGGTCACGCCCGACCGGCACGGTGAACTTCTGGTGGTACCCCCAGAAGCCGGTCGCGCTGTTCCGGTCGATCCCGCCACCGTAGATGTGGAAGTGCCCGGTGAAGTCACCGTTCCAGGTGGTCGCCGCGGAGATCTTCTCCACCCGCAGACCGCTGCCCTCTACGGAGATGCAGGTCCGGTCGTTGCACCCGTTGGCCCCGGCGAACGCGGACGGCGCCCCGGCGAGGACCGCCACCCCGACACACACCGCGCTCACAGCCACCCGCATCCGCCGCCGCGCCTTCGCACCCATACCGCTACCGCTCATCGCGCACATCCCTCTCGAACCGACCGTCAAGGCGAGGCGATCTTGGCAGCGCACCCGCTCGCGGAACAGCGCCGACCAGGCAAGTTCACCCCGACGGTCGACGCCGCCGTCGCGCCGCCCCACGGCCGTCCGCGGTCAGGCCAGAGCGGTCCAGCGCGCTCGTTCGAGTGACGGGACACAGGTTCCCCGGCACCCGGGGAACCTGCTCGCCATGCTTCCGCTGGGGCACCCGGAGCGGGCGTAGCCTGGCATCAGCGACAGGGAGGACCAGCGATGAGCGCCGATCCCATCACGGAGCCGAGCATGCCGCAGCAGCAGGACCCCATCGATCTACTGATCGCGTTCGAAGAGGCATCCGAGGTACCGATTCGTCCCGAGTACTTCGAGGGGATGGGCATTGTGCCTCCACAGCCCGATGACGAGCACAACCACGAGGCAGCCGAGCTGTACTTCCAATTGCGCTCCGCGGGGTTCCGCCTGGCCGGCTTCGGCAACGGCTACCGCATCGGCCCCAAGAAGGGCCGCACCACTGCACTGGTCGTCCCCGACTTCTACGTGCGTCGTCGCAGGCCCAGCGAGCTCGACGAGTCGTACCGCAAGGCCCACAAGGGCTGGTACTCCATCGAACTGCTCGCCCTCGTCGGCGAGATCACCTCCAGCAACCACGAGACCGACACCGGCCCGAAGTACCGCACCTACGCCGCCGCGGGCGTCCCCGTCTACGTGCTGCTCCACCGCCAGCAGGGCAAGGCGTTCGCCTACTCCGACCCGGTCCAAGGCGAGGACCCGGCCAAGGCCCACTACGCCACCAAGGTGGAGGTGGAACTGGGCCACCCGCTGCCGCTTCCCGCCCCCTACCCGAAGCTCGACACGGAGTTCCTCGTGGAGGAGTAACGCTCCAAGGGCCTCCGCCCGGCCGGTGACCGCACCTCACCACAGGCGGGGGCGGGTGGGTGGGGACGAGGCGGGGCCGATGCAGTTCCGGGCACAAAAGGGTCAGCGCGACGCAGGGTGCGAGAAGGGTGAGCCCGACTCCGGTCACGCGCCCGGCGACCGCACTTCGCCACGGGTGGGGGCGGGCGGGACGAGGCGAGGCCGGGGCAGTGCCGGGTCAGACGGGCGCTCGGCGGTACCGACAGGTGCAGGGCACTAAACACGAGGCCGAGCCCGCGCAGCGCAGGGCATGAAGCGCAGGGCCGAGCCCGCGCAGCGCAGAACACGAAGCGCAGGGCCGAGCCCGCGCAGCGCAGGGCATGAAGCGCCAGGCCGAGCCCGCGCGGTGCGGGCGGCCAGGGCACGGAACCGAGCCTCAACCCACCGAGTACCAAGGCCGTCGCCCGGTTCCCCCTCAAAGGCCTCGCCCAGTCCGTGACCGCACCTCACCACAGGCGGGGGCGGGTGGGTGGGGACCAGGGAGGGGCTGAACAGCTCAGGGCCGCGCAAGGGCCGGTACGGCGGGTGGGTGGGACCAGGCGGGGGCGGCATGCCCCCCGGGGCACCGAAGGCGGTCACCCCCCGGTGCCGGTGCGATGCCCGTGGCCTCGCCGTGAGGTCCCTGCGTCCGCCCCACCCCGCAGACGTTCCACGACCCGGCCCCGACCTCGTCCTCGTACGAACTGAACGCACCCTCCGCAACACCCGCCCCCGCAGGTAACGACTTGGTAGCCGCCAGGGCGCTCGCTATTGACGGTCCATTCACGCCAGCCTTACGGTCCTCACGAATTGGAAAGTTTCCTAACAGTTGCTTTCCGGTCCCCCGACCACCGCTCCCGACACCGCCGTCGAGGAGCCGCGCAGCCGAAGGGCAGGTGTCGTCATGCCAGCAGCGGGCAACGGCAGCAGCACTCCCGGAACCCCGGGCACCCCCGGCACCCCCCGTGTGCTGCGCGCCATGAACGACCGGGCCGTCCTGGACCTCCTCGTCGCGCACGGCCCCCTCACCCGCACCCGCATCGGCGAGCTGACCGGCCTCTCCAAGCCGACCACCTCGCAGCTCCTCGGCCGCCTCGAAGCCGCCGGGCTCGTGCACACCACCGGCAGCCTCAGCGGCCGTCCAGGACCCAACGCCCTGCTGTACGAGATCGATCCGGGCGCCGGGCACGTCGCCGCGCTCTCCGCCGACCCGACCGGCATCACCGCCCTCGTCGCCGACATCACCGGCACCGTCCTCGCCCAGGAGCGCGTGGAGGCCGACGCCGTCGCCGAGGACGTGCGCCACCGCACCGCCCAGCTGGTCGCCGAGGCCGTCGACGGCGCCCTGCGCCAGGCCGGGCTCGACCACGACGACCTGCGGGCCGCGGTCATCGGCACCCCCGGCGCCATCGACCCGCAGACCGGCCAGCTCCGCTACGCCCCACACCTGCCCGGCTGGCATTCGCGGACCCTGCGCGACGACCTCGCCGCCGTCCTCGGCACCCCCGTCTCCATCGAGAACGACGTGAACCTCGCCGCGGTCGCCGAGCAGTACGAAGGCGCCGCCCAGGACCACGACAACTACGTGCTCACCTGGCTCGACGACGGCGTCGGCGCCGCCATCGTCCTCGGCGGCGTCCTGCTGCGCGGCGCCACCGGCGGCGCGGGCGAGATCGGCTACATGCCGCTGCCCGGCGCCCCGCTCGCCAGGGGCGGCCCGGAGGCGACCCGCGGCCCGGACGGAGGCGGCGGCTTCCAGAGCCTCGTCTCCGCGCCCGTCGTCACCCAACTGGCAGGGCCCGGAGCCACCTTGGCCGACGCCTTCGCCGACGACACCGTCCTGGACGAGGTGGCCCGGCGCCTGGCCACCGGCATCGCCGCGGTCGTCGCCGTCGTCGACCCCGAACTCGTCGTCCTGTCCGGCTCGGTGGCCCAGGCCGGCGGCGACAAACTGCGCGTCCGCGTCGAGGAGGAGCTGACCGGGCTCGCCCTGCCGCGCCCGCAGGTCCGCATCAGCGAGCTCGACGGCGACCCGATCCTCACCGGCGCCCTCCGCTCGGCCCTCACCCAGGCCCGCGACCAGGTCTTCGACACCGCCTGATTCGCCCCACCACTCCCCTGTCCCAACTCCCCTCCCCGCAAAGGAAGTCCGCCATGCCGCGATGGCGCATGCCCACCTGCGCGTCCGCGGCGCTCGCCGCAGCCGGCCTGTTGCTCTCCGGCTGCGCCAACCCGAGCGTCGGCAGCGCCAACGACGACCCGACCAAGCCGGTCACCCTGAAGTTCTGGCACGGCTGGTCGAACCCCGGCGAGGTCAAGGCGGTCGACGACAGCATCGCCCGGTTCGAGAAGCTGCACCCGAACATCAAGGTGGAGGCCACCGGCAACGTCACCGACGCCACCGTCAACCAGGCGCTGCGCGCGGGCGGCGACAAGGCCCCGGACGTGGTGTCCTCCTTCACCACCAACAACGTCGGGCAGTACTGCGAGTCCGGGATGTGGGCCGACCTCGACCCCTTCATGAAGAAGACCGGGGTGGAGAAGGAGAAGATCTTCCCCAAGACCCTTCTCGACTACACCAGCTACCGGGGCAACCAGTGCGCCCTGCCGCTCCTCGCCGACGCCTACGGCATGTACTACAACAAGGACGCCTTCAAGGAGGCGGGCATCGCGCGTCCGCCGCGGACCATGTCCGAGCTGGAGCGTGACGCCAAGAAGCTGACCGTGCGCAGCGGCAAGGACTCGTACAAGCGCGTCGGGTTCATGCCCAACTTCCGGCTCTACCAGAACAGTCCGGACCGGCTCTTCGCCCAGTGGGGCCCGACGTACTTCGACGCCCAGGGCAATTCGCGCCTCGCCGAGGAACCGGCGACGTACAAGTTCTTCAAGCAGGCCGGTGAACTGGCCGATGCCCAGGGCGGGTTCGACGACCTGGAGAAGTTCCGGCTCACCTTCGGCGACGAGATGTCCAACCAGAACGCCTTCCTGACCGGGAAGCTCGCCATGCACCTGGACGGCGAGTGGCGCGGCCTGATGCTCGACGAGGCCAAGGCCGACTTCGACTGGGGCGTCGCGCCGCTGCCCGTCCCCGACGACCAGAAGGACACGTACGGACGCGGCTTCATCACCGGCACCGTCGCCGGCATCGCGCACAGCTCCAAGCACCAGAACGCCGCCTGGGAGCTGGTGAAGTTCCTGACCACGAACACCGACCAGGTCGTGGACTTCGCCAACGACATCCACAACGTGCCCTCCACCTTCGCCGCGCTGAAGTCGCCGCGCCTGGACGCCGATCCGACGTTCCGGTCCTTCTTCCGGGTCCTGGAGAACAAGCACAGCAAGGCCCTGCCGCCCTCCACGAACGGCGGCGCGTACGTCGTCTCGCTGCAGGACTTCTCGTACTCCGTCGAGGCCGGGCGCGTGGGCGATCTGCGCAAGGGCCTGCAGAAGCTCGACCAGCAGATCGACGCCGACACCCTCCAGTCGAAGAGCTAGCTGAGGACCCCGCCATGGCACTTTCCCTCTCCAACCCCGCGCGCCGCAGACTGCGTACGCTCGGCTTCCTCTCCCCCTGGCTGGTCGGCTTCAGCGTCTTCTTCGCGTATCCGCTGATCGCGACCGTGTACTTCTCGTTCATGCACTACAACCAGATCAAGGAGCCCACCTTCGTGGGCCTCAGGAACTGGAAGTACGTGTTCCAGGACATGCCCCTGTTCGGGCCCGCCCTGTGGAACACCCTGTGGCTGGTCGTGATCATGGTGGCCCTCCGGGTGGTCTTCGGGCTCTCGCTCGGGCTGCTCATCACGAAGATCAAGACGGGGGTCGGGTTCTTCCGGACGGCTTTCTACATCCCCTACCTCGCCCCGCCGGTGGCCGCCACCGTCGCCTTCGTCTTCCTGCTCAACCCGGGCACGGGTCCCGTCAATGAAATCCTCGGCGCGATCGGGATCTCCGGGCCGAACTGGTTCAACGACCCCGACTGGGCCAAGCCCTCGCTCGTGCTCCTGTCCATGTGGGGCATCGGCGACCTGATGGTGATCTTCATGGCCGCGCTGCTCGACGTGCCCAAGGAGCAGTACGAGGCAGCCGAGCTGGACGGCGCGGGGGCCTGGGCCAAGTTCCGCTACGTCACCTGGCCCTCGATCACGCCGATCGTGATGTTCGCGGTCGTCACGGGCGTCGTGCAGACCATGCAGTACTACACACAGGCCCTGGTCGCGGGGAAGGTCGCCTCCGGCGTCTCCATCGGGCCCGGCTCGGTGATCCAGCCCGGCTACCCGGACCACTCGACCCTCACGGTCCCCCAGCTCGTCTACTCGATGGGCTTCCAGAACTTCAACACCGGTGCGGCGTGCGTTCTCTCGCTCGTGCTCTTCGCCATCGCCATGGCCGTGACGATGCTCCTGATGCGCAAGCGCTCCGGGCTGCTCGCGGCGGAGGACTGAGGACTTTCGATGACTTCCACGACTCTGAGCGCGCCCACGTCGACGCCCGAGAAGGCCGCCCCACCGCGGGGCCCCGCGGCCGCCCGCGCCCGCCGCAAGCGCATCCTGCACTGGATCGCCGTGCACAGCGTGGCCATAGCCATCGCGCTGCTCTTCGTCCTGCCGTTCGTGTTCGTCTTCCTGACCTCGGTCATGAGCGACTCGCAGGCGATGAGCGGCGACCTGTGGCCCGACTCCTGGCACTGGTCCAACTACAAGACGGTGTTCGAGACGCCGGGCTTCCTGGACTGGTGGCGCAACTCCCTGATGTACGCCGGGCTCGGTACCCTCTTCACGGTCTGCTCGGCCATCCCCGTGGCGTACGCGCTCGCCAAGTTCCGCTTCCGCGGCCGGCGCACCGCGATGCTGCTCGTCATCTCGACGATGATGCTGCCGCCGCAGGTCATCGTGATTCCGATGTACCTGGTGTGGGCCCAGCAGTTCCACCTGTCGGGCACCCTGTGGCCGCTGATCATCCCGATGGCGTTCGGCGACGCGTACTCGATCTTCCTGCTCCGGCAGTTCCTGCTCACCATTCCCAAGGAGTACATCGAGTCGGCGAAGGTCGACGGGTGCGGTGAGTTCCGTACGCTCATCAAGATCATCGTGCCGATGGCGAAGCCCGGCATCGCCGCCATCGCGCTCTTCCAGTTCTTCTACTGCTGGAACGACTACTTCGGGCCGCAGATCTACGCGGCCCAGAACCCGGGCGCCTGGACGCTGAGTTACGGACTCGAATCCTTCAAGAGCGCCCACAGCGTCAACTGGAACCTGACCATGGCCGCGACGCTGCTCGTCATGGCCCCGGTCATCCTCGTCTTCTTCTTCGCACAAAAGGCCTTCGTCGAAGGCGTCACCCTCACCGGAGTAAAGGGCTGAGAACGGATATGAAGCTCGCAGTGGTCGGCGGAGGGTCGACCTACACACCCGAACTCATCGACGGATTCGCGCGGTTGAGGGACACCCTGCCGATCGAGGAACTGGTCCTCGTGGACCCGGCCGCCGACCGCCTGGAGCTGGTGGGCGGCCTCGCGCGGCGCATCTTCGCCAAGCAGGGCCACCCGGGACGCATCGTCACCACCTCCGACGTGGACGCGGGCGTCGCGGACGCCGACGCGGTCCTTCTCCAGCTGCGCATCGGCGGGCAGGCGGCCCGCAACCAGGACGAGACCTGGCCGCTGGAGTGCGGCTGCATCGGCCAGGAGACCACCGGCGCGGGCGGCCTCGCCAAGGCGCTGCGCACGGTGCCCGTCGTCCTCGACATCGCCGAGCGGGTCCGCAGGACCAACCCGAACGCGTGGATCATCGACTTCACCAACCCCGTCGGCATCGTCACGCGGGCGCTGCTCCAGGCCGGGCACAAGGCCGTCGGTCTGTGCAACGTGGCGATCGGCTTCCAGCGCAAGTTCGCCAGGCTGCTCGACGTCGCGCCGGGCCAGGTGCACCTCGATCACGTGGGCCTCAACCACCTGACGTGGGAGACGGGCGTACGCCTCGGGGGTCCCGGCGGCGAGGACGTGCTGCCCGAGCTGCTCTCCGAGCACGGCGACGCCGTCGCCGAGGACCTGCACATGCCGCGCGAGATCGTCGACCGGCTCGGCGTCGTGCCCTCGTACTACCTGCGCTACTACTACCAGCACGACGCCGTGGTCGAGGAGCTGAGGACCAAGCCGTCGCGCGCCGCCCAAGTGGCGGAGATGGAACGCGAGTTGCTGCAGATGTACGGCGACCCCACCCTCGACGAGAAGCCGGAGCTGCTCGCCAAGCGCGGCGGCGCCTTCTACTCGGAGGCCGCCGTGGACCTCGCGGCCTCGCTGCTCGGCAACAGCGGCAGCCCGTACCAGGTCGTCAACACCGTCAACAACGGCACGCTGCCGTTCCTGCCCGACGACGCGGTCATCGAGGTGCAGGCAGCGGTGGACCACACGGGCGCCCGGCCCCTGTCCGTGCCGAAGCTCGACCCGCTGTACGCCGGGCTCATCGCGAACGTCACCGGCTACGAGGACCTGGCCCTGCAGGCCGCCCTGCACGGCGGCCGCGACCGCGTCTTCAAGGCGCTGCTCGCCCACCCGCTGGTCGGCCAGTACGCGTACGCCGAGCAGCTCACCGACAGGCTGATCGCGCACAACCGGGAGCACCTGGCGTGGGCGTAGGCACGAGCGTGCTCGCGATCGACGCGGGCAACAGCAAGACCGACGTCGCGGTGGTCGCGGCCGACGGCACCGTCGTCGGCGCGGCCCGCGGCGGCGGGTTCCAGCCGCCGCAGATCGGCGTCGAACCGGCGGTCGACGTCCTGGCGGACGCGGTGACACGGGCGTTCGCCGAGGCGGGCGTGGACTCCGTGGGCCATGTGTCCGCATGTCTGGCCAACGCCGATCTGCCCGTCGAGGAGCGGGAGTTGGCGGACGCGCTGCGGCGGCGTGCCTGGGGCGCGACGGTCGATGTACGCAACGACACCTTCGCGATCCTGCGCGCCGGGCTCCTGGAGGACGCCGAGCCACGCGGCGTCGCCGTGGTGTGCGGCGCGGGCATCAACTGCGTCGGCATGCTGCCCGACGGGCGCACCGCCCGCTTCCCCGCCATCGGCCGGATCTCCGGCGACTGGGGCGGGGGCGGCGGCCTCGCCGAGGAGGCGCTCTGGTTCGCGGCGCGCGCCGAGGACGGCCGCGGCGAGCCGACCGCGCTGCGCGAGGCGCTGCCCGCGCACTTCGGCCTGGCGTCCATGTACGCGCTGATCGAGGCGCTGCACCTGGGCCGCATCGCCCCGGTCCGGCGGCACGAGTTGACGCCGGTGCTCTTCGCCACGGCGGCGGCGGGCGACGCCGTGGCGCGCTCCCTGGTGGACCGGATGGCCGACGAGGTCGTCGCCATGGCGACCGTCGCCCTCGGCCGCCTCGGCCTGCTCGACGAGGAGGCGCCCGTCCTGCTGGGCGGCAGCGTCCTCGCGGCCCGCCATCCCCAACTCGACGACCGCATCCGGGCGTTGCTCGCGAACCGGGCGCCCAAGGCGGCGCCCCGGGTGGTCAGCGCCCGTCCGGTGCTCGGCGCGGCGCTGCTCGGACTCGACCGGGTCGGAGCGCCGACCGAGGTGCACGCGCGCGTGCGGGAGCACTACGAAGGCGGCACGCAAGGGCGTTGAGGAATCCCGCCCACGCACCGCACGGACGGCGCGCACGGGCATTGACCGGTTCCCGTCCGAGCCGTGCGCGCGGGCGGGAACCGAACCCCCCTCAATCTCGTGTACATGGGCAGGGATCCGAACAAGATCGAGTCAAGGCCTGTGCGGATGTCAGTCCCTGCGGCAATACTTGCGGCCGTGCACTTCTTCCCGCGCCGCGCGCGCCGGGCGGAAGAACCGTCCGGTAGACCCGAGGGGGAGGTCGAGGTCAAGGTGACAGATCCGCCGAACGGCAGCGCGGTGCCGCCGGGTCCGCCCGGTCACGCCCCGGCCCCGGCAGGGAAACCCCTGCCGACCATGCCTTCCGTGCCGCCGCAGGCGCAGGGCGGCGCTCCTCCCGTGCCGAGCACCCCGCCCGCGCGGCTCACCGCCGCCACCCCCGCGCGCCGCACCGCCTGGTCCGAGGGCGTCGACCGGTTGCGCTCCGCCGCGACCACGGAACCGGGCAGGCTGCGCATCATCGGGGCCGTCCTCGCCCTGCTCGTCGTCGCGTTCGGCGCGGTCACCACCTGGCAGATGACGGACCGCTCGGCCGCCGCGGACGACGTGCTGCACCGCAGCCAGCCGCTGAGCGCCGACGCCGCGGCCATCTACCGCTCGCTGGCCGACGCCAACACCGCGGCGTCCAGCGGCTTCCTCGCGGGCGGCCAGGAGCCCGCCACCGTCCGTGCCCGGTACGAGCGCGACATCGAGCGCGCCTCCGAGAAGCTCGCCACCGCCGCGTCGAGCGCGGGGGCGGACTCCTCGTCGGCCGCCGCCGTCGGCAAGCTGAACAAGCTCCTGCCCGAGTACACCGGCCTGATCGAGCGCGCCCGCGCCAACAACCGCCAGGGCCTGCCGCTCGGCGGCGCCTATCTGCGGTACGCGAACGACAAGATGCAGACGCAGATGCTCCCGGCCGCCGAGAAGCTCTACAAGGCGGAGAACGAACGCCTGAGCTCCGACTACGCCAACGCGAAGCCGTACCCGTGGTTCGCCATCGCCCTCGGCGTCCTCGCGCTGGCCGCCCTCGTCTGGGCACAGCGCCGCAACTACCGCCGCACGAACCGGGTGTTCAACCCCGGCATGCTCGCCGCCACCGCGACGGCCGGCGTCGTACTGCTCTGGCTCGTCGTCGGCCACACCTTCGCGCGCTCGGGCCTCGACGACTCGTACGACAACGGCGTGCGGTCCCTGAACGTCCTCAACGACGCCCGGATCAGCTCCCTGAAGGCCCGGGGCAACGAGAACCTCACGCTGGTCAGCCGCGGCGCGGAGACCACCGAGGTGAAGGGCGAGCCCGAGGACAAGTTCGACGTCGCCTACCGCGCGCAGATGAAGCAGCTGGGCGACAAGGACAGCGGCCTGCTCGGCAAGGCGGCCGAACTCGCCAGGGAGACGCCCGGCGAGAACCCGGTCATCGAGGCCGCGGAGAACGTGGGCGTGTGGAAGGACCGCCACAAGGTGGCCCGCACCAGCGACGACTCCGGTGACTACCAGGGCGCGCTCGACAAGGTCATCGGCACCAAGGGCAAGAAGCCGACCGGCGAGTGCTTCGACAACGTGGACGCGGCCCTGGACCGCGCCCTGGCGCACGAACAGGGTGAGTTCAAGCAGGCCGCCAAGGACGGCAGGGGCGCCATGAGCGGCCTCCCGGTCGGCGCGGCCGTCCTCGCGGTCCTCGGCGCGGCGGGCGCCGTGCTCGGCATCGGCCGCAGGCTTTCGGAGTACCGGTGATGGGGTCCACGACGGGAGGGGGCGCGCAGACGATGCGTACACGACGTGGCACGGCCAGGCTGCGCGGCTGGGGCGGGGTCGGTGCGATGGGGCTCGCCTGTGCCCTGACGGGGACGCTCGTCCTTGCGCTCCCGGACCGGGGCGACACCGGGACGAGGGGCGCGGACCGCGGCGGCCAGGGCGTCACGACGGCCACGCAGGCGGCGCGGGCCGAGGCCGACGACTGCAACGACCAGAGCCTGCGTCCCTCGCCCAAGGACGGCCCGACGATCGAGCAGATGAAGAGCCGCAAGGTCAAGAAGCTGATCGTCGGCGTCGACCAGAACAGCTACCGCTGGGGCTACCGCGACCCGAACAGCAAGAAGGGGGGCGAGCTCGAGGGCTTCGACATCGACCTCGCGCGCGAGATCGCCGAGGAGATCTTCGGCGACCGCGACGCCATCGTCTTCCGCGCCATCCCCACCAACCAGCGCATTCCCGCGATCAAGAGCGGCCAGGTCGACATGGTCGTACGCACCATGACGATCAACTGCGACCGCCTGGAGGACGTCGACTTCTCCACGGGGTACTTCGAGACGGGCCAGCAGGTGCTCGCCCCGAAGAAGTCCGAGGACATCACCGGCTACAACTCCTCGCTCAAGGGCAAGAAGGTCTGCTCCGCGGTGGGCTCCATCGCGCTGGAGGAGCTGGAGAAGAAGAACTACGGCGCCGACATCTCGACCACGGTGCCCAACCAACTCGACTGCCTGGTGCGGCTCCAGCTCGGCGAGGTGGACGCCGTTGTGACCGACAGCGCGCTCGCCGCGGGCCAGGCCGCGCAGGACCCGACGGTCGAGCTCAAGGGCGAGGAGCCGTTCACCACCGAGCACTACGGCGTGGCGATGAAGAAGGGCTCGGACGACCTGGTCCGCCGGGTCAACAAGGTCCTCGCCGACTACCGCGAGAACGACGGCTGGCAGAAGTCCTACGACAAGTGGCTCAAGGGCGGCCTCGGCGAGGTGTCGGGCCCGCCGAAGGCCGAGTACCGCGACTGACGCGACCGAGACGGAGCGAACAACTGACCTGATACCACTGAAGAGTCACGGGAACACAGAACGGCAACGCAGAGCGGAGAGGTGATCGATGAGCGTCGCGGGACCCCCCGGTCCGGTGATGGACCGGGACGAGGTGGACCGTGCGCTGGCGCGGCTCGACGCCGAGCACGAGGCGATCGAGACCTCGCTCCTCGCCCTGCAGGACCACGCCGGACGCCGCCTCCTGGAAGGCGCCAGGCTCACCGGCGTCACCCAGGACCGCTGGATCGCCACGGAGAGCCGGATCACGCTGCTCTGGGCCTACTTCGACGCCTACGCGGGCGCCCTGCGCACCGCCCACGAGCTGCGCGAACGCAGGCGCTGGCCCAGCCGTGACGACCTCGTCGAGCTCACGGAGCTGCTGCGCGGCGAGTCCGTGACCGTCGCGGGCGGCTCAGCGGCCGGCGCCGCCTCCTCGATCACCGGACCCGCCAGACTCACCGAGCGCTTCACGCTCGAAGAGCTGGTGACCCGCATGAACGACCTGTACGCGGACTCCCTGGACATGGTCGTCGCCGCCGACGCGGTGTGGTCGGCGCTGCCCGCCCGCATCGACCTGCTCGCCGCCGAACTGGCCCGCACCCGCCAGCTCGCGCACTCCGTCGGCGTACGCCCCGGAGAGCATCCCTCGGGCGACGACCTGGAGCGCATCACGCGCACCCTGACCACCCTGCGCGAGCAGGTGGTCTCCGACCCGATCGCCTTCTGGCAGCGCGCGGAGGGCAGTTCGGCACCGGGAGGCGGCCGCCCGGCCACCGACCGTTACGACCGCGAGGCCCGCGCCCTGGAGGAGGTGCGCCGCGAGATCGAGGCGGTGCTCACCGTCCGCCAGGACGCCGAGGCCCGCCTCGGCAGGCTGCGCGACGTGCTCTCGCGCGCGGACCGCACCCTCGCGGAGGCCAGGACCGCCCGCGGCGAGGTCCTCGCCAAGATCGCCGCGTCCGAGGTGCCCGCGGTCAGCGGTCCGCCGACCGCGCTCCAGGAGCAGTTGGCGATGGCCTCGGACTACCGCAGGAACGCCCAGTGGCACCGCCTCTCGCCGCTCCTGGAGTCCCTGGAGCAGAAGGCCGAGGACGAACTGCTGCGCGCCCGCGAGTCGTTGACCGCCGTCACGGCGCCGCTCGCGGTCCGCGCGGAGCTGCGCGGCCGCCTGGACGCGTACAAGGCGAAGGTCGCACGGCACGGCCACGCCGAGGACCCGCTCCTGATCGAGCGGTACGACGCGGCGCGCCGCATGCTGTGGAGCGCGCCCTGCGATCTGCGGGTGGCCGAACAGGCGGTCCTCCGCTATCAGCAGGCCGCCGCCGAGGTGCTCGCGCCGAGGGTCCCGCAGCAGGGCGGGCCCACCGACCGGAGGGGGGAGACGTGAGCCAGCGACAGTGTCAGCGGCCCGGATGCACGGGGTCGTACGAGGACGTCGGCGGCGGCGAGCTGTACTGCGACACCTGCGGCCTCGCCCCGGTCGTCGCGCCGAACGGCATGGTGGGCTCCTCGCCCACCGGCATCACCGGTGGCGGCAAGGGGTCGCGGGGGTCCGGCAGTTCCAGCTCCCGCTCCTCCTCGCGCGCGTCCTCCCGTTCGTCCCGCTCGTCCCGTTCGTCCCGCTCGCAGTCCTCGCGCAGGTCGGTGTCGGGACGGCTGTCCCGTTCCCTGTCCGGCAGTTCGACGTCCCGCTCGGTGTCGGTGCGCAGCTCGGGCTCCGCCGCGGGCTCGTCGGGGCGCGGGCGCCTGGGCGTCGGCCTGGTCGAGGTGCCCGACGTGCCGCGCCCCGACCCGCGCGGCGCGGTGCAGAAGAACCCCGAGGTGCCCGAGCGGAAGCGGTTCTGCTCGCGCTCGGACTGCGGGGCTCCGGTGGGACGTGCGCGCGGTGAACGGCCGGGCCGCACCGAGGGGTTCTGCACCAAGTGCGGCCACCCCTACTCCTTCGTGCCGAAGCTGAACCCGGGCGACATCGTCCACGGCCAGTACGAGGTCGTGGGCTGTCTGGCGCACGGCGGGCTCGGCTGGGTCTATCTCGCCATCGACCGCGCGGTGTCCGACCGCTGGGTGGTCCTCAAGGGCCTGCTCGACACGGGCGACCAGGACGCGATGGCCGCGGCGATCTCCGAGCGCCGCTTCCTCGCCGAGATCGAGCACTCCAACATCGTCCGGATCTACAACTTCGTCGAGCACCTCGACCAGCGCACCGGCTCCATGGACGGCTACATCGTCATGGAGTACGTCGGCGGCAAGTCCCTGAAGGAGATCGCCAACGGCCGCCGCACGGCCGAGGGACGGCGCGATCCACTGCCGGTCGAGCAGGCCTGTGCGTACGGCATCGAGGCCCTGGAAGCACTCGGGCACCTGCACAGCCGCAACCTCCTGTACTGCGACTTCAAGGTCGACAATGCCATCCAGACCGAGGGCCAGCTCAAGGTCATCGACATGGGCGCGGTCCGCAGGATGGACGACGACGAATCCGCGATCTACGGAACGGTCGGCTATCAGGCCCCCGAAGTCGCCGAGTTGGGGCCCTCGGTGGCCTCCGACCTCTACACGGTCGCGCGCACGCTCGCCGTCCTGACCTTCGACTTCCAGGGCTACACGAACGTATTCGTGGACTCCCTGCCCGACCCCGACAACATCGAGGTCTTCCGGAAGTACGAGTCCTTCTACCGGCTCCTGGTGCGCGCCACCGACCCGGACCCGGCCCGCCGCTTCGCGTCCGCGCAGGAGATGGCCGAGCAGCTCACGGGCGTCCTGCGGGAGGTCGTGGCGCTGCAGACGGGGCGGCCGCGGCCCGCGCTCTCCACCCTGTTCGGGCCCGAAGTGAAGGTCCCGGACACGGAGTTGTTCGCGGAGCTGGCCGGGGAGGTGTCCCTCCTGGGGGCGCGCGCCGACGCGGACGGCTCCGGGAACGGCAGGGTCCTGCCGCGCCCCGCCCGCCCCACGGCCGCGATCGCCGCGGGTGCCGAAGGCGGCACGGCCGCAGCTGCCCCTGACCTCGGAGGGTCCGTGGTCACCGGAGGGTCCGTGGTCACCGGAGGGTCCGTGGTCACCGGAGGTCCCGCCGTCGCCGGAGGTCCCGCTGCCCCCGGAGGTCCCGCCGTCGCCGGAGGGATCGTCCGGGGGATCGACGCCGCCTCCACGGCCCTCGCGCTACCCGTCCCCCTGGTGGATCCCGGCGACCCGAACGCGGGCTTCCTCGCCGGTCTCATGGCGTCCGCGCCCGCCGAGCTGATCTCCGCGCTCGGGACGGCGCCCACCGACTCCCTGGAGCTGCAGCTGCGCGGCCTGCGCGCCCGGCTCGCCATGGGCGAACTGGCGCCCGCCGCCGAGGCCCTGGCCGACCTGGAGCTCCAGCACCCGGACGACTGGCGCGTGGTCTGGTACCGCGGTGTCGCGGCCCTGGCGACCGGCGACTTCGAGAACGCGGCGCTGTCCTTCGACGCGGTGTACGACGCCTTCCCCGGCGAGCCCGCGCCGAAGCTGGCGCTCGGCGTGTGCGCGGAGGTCCTCGGCCAGCTGGACAACGCCGCCGAGTACTACCGCCTGGTGTGGACCACCGACCCGAGCCATGTGAGCGCCGCGTTCGGGCTCGCCCGCGTGCAGCTCGCCTCCGGCGACAGGACCGGCGCCGTGCGCACCCTGGAGTCGGTGCCGGAGTCCTCCATCCACTACACCGCGGCCCGGGTCGCATCGGTGCGGGCGCGGCTCCGGCAGCGTATGACGTCGGACACGGCGGCCTCGCCCGGCTCGGCGTTCCTGGACGACCTGACGGCCGCCGCGGGGCAGATCGAGGCCCTCGCGGGGTTCGGGCTCGACGCGGTGCGCAAGGAGCACCTGTCGACCGAGGTTCTGGGGACGGCGCTCGACTGGGTACTCTCCGGTAGGCACTCTGGTCACGCTTCCGCACCACCGGCCACCACCGGTACGCGGACCGTACTGCTCGGCAGCGACCTGGACGAGCGCGGTCTCCGGTTCGGTCTGGAGCGTTCGTACCGGACACTGGCCCGGCTCGCTCAGGGTGGCGAGGAGAGGATCCAACTGGTGGAGCGGGCCAACCGTTTCCGCCCCCGGACGTGGGTGTGAGTATGTCGCAGATGCCCCAGCTGTCTGCCTGCCCCAGCTGTGAGGAGCCGCTGGAGTCGGGTGACCTGTTTTGCGGTGCGTGCGGGTTCGACCTGTCGGCGGTGCCGGCGCGGCCCGACGCCTCCCCCGAGGTCTCTCCCAACGGCTCAGCCGCCGCGGCCGGGCAGCCGGTCGGGCGGTCCGCCGAGTGGCCCGTCGCCCCGGACGTCGACAGCTCCGACATCCCGGTGCCCACCCATCTCCCGACGGACCTGAAGGGCACGGACTCGGCGGGCTCCGAGCTTCCGGAAAGCCCCGTTCCGGAGAACCCCGTTCCGGAGAACCCCGTTCCGGAGAACCCCGCGGGCGCCCCGGACTCCCCGGCCGCTGGTCCCGCCGGCCCCACCGAGCCGGACGAGTACCCCCTGCCCGCCCCGACCCCGGCCGCCGCCGCTCCTGCCGCCACCGCGGACCCTCGTACGACCGCACCCGACCCCACGCCCCCCGCGGGCACGAAGCTCTGCGTGGCCTGCCGCTCAGGCCGGGTCGACCCCGACGGGTACTGCGAGAACTGCGGGCACGCCCAGCCGCGCGAGCGCGACCACATGGAGCAGGAGCTCGACGCGGTCGCCGCGGTCAGCGACCGCGGGCTGCGCCACCACCGCAACGAGGACGCGTTCGCGATCTCCGCGGCCGCGCTGCCCGACGGCTCCCCCGCCGTCGTCGCGATCGTCTGCGACGGCGTCTCCTCCGCGACCCGCCCCGACGAGGCCTCGCTCGCCGCCTCCCGCGCCGCCAACGAATCCCTCCAGGGCTCCCTGCCGCGCGGCACGCACCCGCAGCAGGCCATGCACGACGCGATCCTCTCGGCCGCCGACGCGGTCAACGCCCTTGCCGCGGAGCCCGCTTCGGCCCGCGAGCACAGCCCGCACCAGAACGCCCCCGCGTGCACCCTGGTCGGCACGGTCGTCGCCGGCGGCCTGCTCGTGGTCGGCTGGGTCGGCGACAGCCGTGCCTACTGGGTGCCCGACGACCGCAGCGGCCCCACCGTCCGCCTCACCGAGGACGACTCGTGGGCCGCGCAGATGGTCGCCGCGGGTCTGATGAACGAGGCCGAGGCGTACGCCGACGAGCGCGCGCACGCCATCACGGGCTGGCTCGGCGCCGACGCGTACGAACTGGAGCCGCACACCGCTTCCTTCAAGCCGGACCGCGCGGGTGTAGTGGTGGTGTGCACGGACGGCCTGTGGAACTACGCGGAAGCCGTCGAGGAGATGGCCGACGCCGTGCCCGCCGACGCCGCGGACCGGCCGCTGCACAGCGCCCAGGTCCTGGTCGGCCACGCGCTGGACGGCGGGGGCCACGACAACGTAACAGTGGCGGTCGTCCCGTTCCCGTTCGTGCCGCAAGGGGCAGGATCGGCCTAGAGCGGACGCACCCGGCGTCCGCGCGGACGCACCCAGCATCCACACGGACGCGGACGGCACCCGTGCGGATGTGGACGGACGCGCCAACACACGCGTCACCCCGCCGACTTGGGGGAAGCGGGGGACGACTGTCTGAGGATCTGAGGGGGAGCAGCATCCATGGCCAACTTCTCGAAGTCGAACGTGCCGCAGTTCTCGGTCGACGTCTATCAGAACGAGTTCCTGCCGGAGGGCGGCCGCGAGGTCAACGCCATCGCCACGGTCACGTCGACCGGCGGCGGAACGATCGGTTCCGCGGTCGGCGCCCCACATCTGTACTCCGCGGGCCAGAGCCCGGACGCCGCCGTGGCGATCATGGTCGACTGCTCCGGCTCCATGGACTACCCGCCGACGAAGATGCGGGGCGCCCGTGACGCCACGGCCGCCGCGATCGACGCCGTGCGCGACGGGGTGCACTTCGCGGTGATCGGCGGCACGCACGTCGCCAAGGAGGTCTATCCGGGCAACGGCCGCCTCGCGGTGGCCGACGCCCGCACCCGCGAGCAGGCCAAGCAGGCGCTGCGCAAGCTCAGCGCGGGCGGCGGCACGGCGATCGGCACCTGGCTGCGCCTGGCCGACCGCCTCCTGGCCTCCGCCGAGGTCCCGGCGTCCTCGGTGCGTCACGGCATCCTGCTCACCGACGGCCGCAACGAACACGAGTCGCCCGAGGACCTCAGGGCCGCCCTCGACTCCTGCGCGGGCCGCTTCACCTGCGACGCCCGCGGCGTCGGCACGGACTGGGAGGTGAAGGAGGTCACAGGGATCGCCTCCGCGCTGCTCGGCACCGCCGACATCGTCGCCGACCCGGCCGGGCTCGCCGCCGACTTCACGCAGATGATGGAGGCGGCGATGGGCAAGGAGGTCGCCGACGTCAGCCTGCGACTGTGGACGCCGATGGGCGTGGAGATCAAGTTCGTGAAGCAAGTGGCGCCCACGGTCGAGGAGTTGACCGACCGCCGCACGGAGGCGGGACCGCGCGCCGGGGACTACCCCACGGGGTCCTGGGGCGACGAGTCACGGGATTACCACATCTGTGTGCACGTGCCGGGCGCCGAACTGGGCCAGGAGATGCTCGCGGCCCGTGTCTCGCTCGTCGTGCCGCAGAGCGACGGCAGCGCGCAGACCCTGTCGCAGGGCCTGGTGCGGGCCGTGTGGACGGACGACATGGCGGCCTCCACCTCGATCAATCCGCAGGTCGCGCACTACACGGGCCAGGCGGAACTGGCACAAGTCATCCAGCAGGGTCTGGACGCCCGCAAATCGGGAGATGTCGACGGCGCAACGGCCAAGCTGGGCCGTGCCGTTCAGCTCGCGAGCGCCTCGGGCAACGCGGATACGGCGAAACTGCTTTCGAAGGTGGTGGACGTCGTGGATGCCGCGGCAGGTACTGTTCGATTGAAGGCGAAGGTCGCCGAGGCCGACGAGATGACACTCGAGACGCGGTCGACGAAGACTGTTCGCGTGAAGAAGCAATCGTGAAGAAGCACTCGTGAAGAAGCGGTGACGGGGCGCGTCCGCGCCACGGTCCCCGCGACGACGTACAGCCATGACACGGCCCTCGGGCCGGTGAAGGAGAGGGGGAAGCGCCGACATGCCGACCTGCCCGAACGGACACCAGTCGGGTTCCGACGACTGGTGCGAGGTCTGCGGTCACCGCATGGCCGGTGCCGTACCGCCGCCGCCCCCGCCGCCCCCCGCGGCCGGGTACGGCTATCCCCCGCCCCCGCCCGGCCAGGACCCGGGCTTCCCGCAGCCCGCACCGGGCCGCCCGCATCTGGCCGCCGTGCCGGACCCGTCGCCCGAGGGCGAGCTCTGCCCGCAGTGCCGCACGCCCCGCGAGGCGAACGCGCCGTTCTGCGAGGAGTGCCGCTGGAACTTCCTCACGAACACCGCGACCTCGTACACCCCGGCCGCGCCGAACCCGCCGATCGCGGGCACGCGCGGCGGCCCCGGGGCGCCTCCGCCGCACCCCGGCCAGCAGTTCCAGCAGCAGCCGCCGCCCGGTGGCGCTCCGGGACGTCCTGGCGGTCCCGGCCAGGATCCGTACGAGTACCAGGGCTCGCGCCCCTCGCAGATGAACCGCCCGGCCGAGCCGATCCCGCCGTTCGGCAACGGCGGGCCGCAGGGTCCGGGTCAGCACGGTCCTGGCCAGCCCGGCCAGCAGGGTCCCGGTCAGCCCGGCCCGCAGGGTTCCGGTCAGCCCGGCCCCGGCCAGGTCCCGCCCGGCCCCCCGCAGGCGTTCCAGCAGCCGGGTCCGCCCGCGCCGCCCGCGTTCCCGCAGGAGACGGGTGGCCCGCAGGGTCCGCCCCCGCCGCCGCCCGGCCCCGGTGGCCCGTCCTTCGGCGGTGGCGGTGACGACTGGGTGATCTCGCCGCCCTCGGCCCCGGCCCAGCAGGACCCGTTCCCGCAGGGACCGCCTCCGTCGCAGGACCAGTTCCAGCAGGGACCGCCCCCGTCACAGGACCAGTTCCAGCAGGGACCGCCCGCGCCGCAGGACCCCTTCCAGCAGGGACCGCCGCAGCCCCAGGCCCCGCAGGGTCCCGGCACGTGGACGGCGACGATCGGTCCCGACCGCGAGTACTTCATGGCGATGATGCAGCGCAGCGGCCCCGAGGCGTCGGGCCTGAACCTGCCCGCGTACTCGCCCGAGCAGCAGCGCCCACTCACCGGCAACCAGATCAGCATCGGCCGCCGGCGCCACTCCACGGGCGACACCCCGGACATCGACCTGTCGGTGCCGCCGGAGGACCCGGGCGTCTCGCACCAGCACGCTGTCCTGGTCCAGCAGCCGGACGGCAGCTGGGCGGTCGTCGACCAGAACTCCACCAACGGCACCACGGTCAACGGCGGCGAGGAACCCATCCAGCCGTTCGTCCCCGTCCCGCTCCAGGACGGCGACCAGGTACACGTGGGCGCCTGGACGACGATCACGATCCGCCGCGACTGAACCCCGTCGACGCGGGCGACGCGGGCGGTCACAGCGGCCAGACGTACGGCCCTTCGGGGTCGTCCAGCCAGGCCCACTCGTACCGCCCGCTCACGGTGACCCCGAAGCGCTCGCGCACCGGCCGCCCCTCGCGCTGCCACAGCGCGAGCGCTTCGTGCGGATCGAGGCTGCCCGCCGTCAGCTCCAGAAGGAAGCGGAAGAGCTCGCTCTGTAGGACCTTCCTCGGCAGCCCTCCGACGTGCTGCTCCAGCGGGCTCCTGGCGCTGCCGCCGCGCAGCGGCACGAAATAGGCGGGCGTGTGCAGGAAGCGCCCCTCGGCGTGCTCGGCGTCCCGCACGGTCAGCGCGATCAGGCCGGTGGCCAGCGGCGCGAGGATCCGGGCTCCCGGGCTGCACTGGGCGAGCCAGGCCCGTGGCACCGACTTCAGGGTGCAGGTGGCGATGATCCGGTCGTAGGGCGCACGCTCGGCGCAGCCGGCCGCTCCGTCGCCGGTCACCACGGCGGGGCGGTATCCGGCGGCCGCCAGGTGCCGCCGCGCGGACTCCGTGATCTCCGGGTCCAGGTCGACGGTCGTGACGTGGTCGTCGCCGAGCCGGTGGGCGAGCAGCGCCGCGTTGTATCCGGTGCCCGCGCCGATCTCCAGGACGCGGTCCGTCTCCCGTACGTCCAGTTCGTCGAGCATCTTCGCCATCAGGGACGGCTGGCTGCTGGACGACAGGAGCTCCCCGTCGCGCACGCGGGTGGCCAGCGGCGCGTCCGTGTAGGCCCCGCGCAGCCACCGGGTGCGGCGTGCGGGGTCGGGGTCCTCGCCCCACAGCCGCTCGTACCCGCCGCCGACGCCCACGTAGTAGTACGGCACGAACAGGTGCCGCGGCACGGCCTCGAACGCCGCCCGCCAGGCGGGGTCGCCCTGCCGGGCACCGCTCGCCTCGATCTCTCGCACGAGGGCGGCACGGGCCTCGGCGACGAGTGCAGGGTCGGGTTCCATGTGTCCACTGTGCTGCGCCGTCGCCGCCGATGCGAGTGGCGGAACGGGGTCATCCGCCGGGAAGATCCACCGGTGGATCCACCGGAAGATCCGCCGGAAGATCCGCCGGAAGATCCGCCGGAAGATCCACCGGGCGGATCACCTGCGAGATCCTCGGGAGTCCTAAGCCTTCCGTACTCGGCCGCCCCGTCTGAGACCATGGAACGTGTGAAAGAGATCCCACACGGCACGCTTCAGGAGCAGACCTTCTACGAACAGGTCGGCGGCGAGGAGACCTTCCGGCGCCTGGTGCACCTCTTCTATCAGGGGGTCGCGGAGGACCCGCTGCTCCGGCCCATGTACCCGGAGGAGGACCTGGGCCCCGCAGAGGAGCGCCTCGCGCTCTTCCTGATGCAGTACTGGGGCGGTCCGCGCACCTACAGCGACAACCGCGGCCACCCGCGCCTGCGCATGCGGCACGCGCCGTTCACGGTCGACAGGGCCGCGCACGACGCCTGGCTGAAGCACATGCGCACGGCGGTCGACCAGCTCGGCCTCTCCGAGGAGCACGAGCGGACGCTGTGGAACTACCTGACGTACGCGGCGGCGTCGATGGTGAACTCCGAAGGCTGACGCCCGTCGCCCTCCGTGCCCGTTCCCTGACAAGTTCACCCCTTCCGCAACCGCCTGCCCTCTGAAAGCATCCGAACAGACTGCCGGGGGGCGGACAGGCACAGGCACGGGGGTCCACGGAGTGACGGGGTTCGTTCTACTGCGCGTGCGCGCCCATCGGCTGCTGCTCGCCGCCGCGCTCCTCGCCGTCCTGCTCACCACGGCGGTCCTCGCCACGCTCACCGCGTTCTCCGGCGCGATCGGCGATGCATCGCTGCGGCACACCCTGCGCACCCGGTCCGCCGACCCGGCCGCCCTCGTCGTACGCAGCCAAGTCCCGCCCGGCGAGGGCGAGTCCGCGGAGCGCGCCGTGCGCGAAGGCGCCCGGCGCACCTTCGACGGGCTGCCGGTGCGGCTGAACTCCCTGGTCCGCTCGGGGACGTACGCATTACCGGGCGCACACCGGGGCGAACAGCCCGACCTCACCCGCTTCGCCTCCCTCGACCGCTCCAGGATCCGCCTCACCAAGGGCAGTTGGCCGAGCGGCGGCACGGCGGCGGGCGCCGCCGGAAGCGCCCGCGGTGCCATCGAGGTCGCGCTGCCCGAGACCGCCGCGGCCAAGCTGGGACTCGGCCCCGGATCGCCCCCGCTCCCCCTCACCGACCGCCTCTCGGGCCCGAAGGTCACCGTCCGCGTGACCGGCGTCTACCGCCCCGCCGACCCCGCAGACCCGTACTGGCGCCTGGACGAGCTGGGCGGGCGCGGTATGCGCATGGGCGTCTTCATGACGTACGGGCCACTCCTCGTCGACCGGTCCGTCCTCGCCGGAAAGCGGGTCACGGCGGACGGCACGCAGTGGCTGGCCACCGCCGACTTCCGCACCGTCACCACGGACCGCGTGGACGCGCTGCGCGCCGCGGCCGCGAAGGGCCCCGACGCGCTCGTCGAGAACCCCGACCTGGGCGGCAGTCCGAGCGCGACGACCGCGCTGCCCGACGTCCTCGACCGGGCCGAGCGCGCGCTCCTCGTGTCCCGCTCCACCCTGCTGATCGTCGCCCTGCAGCTGATCATGCTCTCCGCGTACGCCCTGCTCCTGGTCGCCCGGCTGCTCTCCGCCGAGCGCGGCGGCGAGACCGAGCTGCTCCTGGCGCGCGGCGGCGCACGGGGCCGGATCGCCTGGCTCGCCGCCGTGGAGGCGCTGCTGCTCGCACTGCCCGCCGCTGTCCTCGCGCCGCTGCTCGCGGGCCCGTTGACGGGGCTGCTCGCCGGGCAGGGGCCCCTCGCGCGGACGGGGCTCCAACTCCAGGTGACGGCGGGCGGCGCCGTGTGGTCGGCCGCCGCGGTCACCGCGCTGAGCTGCGCGCTGGCGGTGGTCGCGCCCGTGCTCTCGGCCACGGCGGGCGTCCGCCGCTCCGTACGGGCACGCGCCCTGCCCACGCCGCTGCGGGCGGGCGCGGACGTGGGCCTCCTTGTGATCGCCGCCGTCGCGTACTGGCAGCTGGACAGCCGGACTTCGGGCTCGGGCGCGCTCAGCGACGACCGCTCCGGCAAGCTCGGCATCGACCTGCTGCTGGTGGCCGCGCCCGCTCTCGCGCTGCTCGCCGGGACCGTGGTGACGCTGCGGCTGCTGCCGCCCGTGGCCAAGGTCGCGGAGCGACGCGCGGCGAAGGGACGCGGTCTGCCGGGGGCACTCGCGGGCTGGCATCTCAGTCGGCGGCCTTCCCCAAGCTCTCCACTCCGTTCGAGCAGGGGATACCCCATCAGCGGCGCGGGCCCCGTGCTGCTGCTCGTCCTTGCCGTGGCGATGGGCATGCTGGCCATCGGGCAGGGCGCGTCCTGGGACCGTTCGCAGGAGGACCAGGCGGACTTCCGGGCGGGCGCCGATGTCCGGGTACTCGGCAGCCGCGTGCCGGAGTCCGCGCAGGGCAAGGTCTTCGCGGCGCTGCCCGGGGTGCGCGAGGCCGCGCCCGCCGCCCGCTTCCCCATGGACCTCTCCGACAACCGGCAGGCGACCGTGCTCGCCCTGGACACGGCGCGCGCCGCGCCCGGGATGCTGACCCGCGAGGACAGCGGGGACCGCGCGGAGATCGCGAAGGCCATGGCGCCGAACAAGGCCTCGCGGGAAGGGAGTTCGCCGCTTCGAGCCGTCGTGACGGACGCGTTCCTGCGGGCCGCCGGGGCGAAGGTGGGCGCGAGCGTCGACGTGCCGACCGGCAGCGGGACGCTGGAGGTGCGCGTCGTGAAGGCGGTGCGGGAGCTGCCGACGACCGGGCCCTCCGACGACGCGTCGGGCGGACCTGCCGAAGGATCGGCCGGGGGCGCGTCGCTCTCCTCCGGCTCCTCCGGCTCCTCCGGCTCTTCCGGCTCTTCCGGCTCCTCCGATGGCGGTTACGGCGGTTCCGTCCTGCTGGACCTGGCCGCCGTGAACGCCCGCCTCGCCGCGGCCGACGAGGAGCCGCTGCCCCCTTCGGAATGGTGGCTCACCTCGCGACCCGGTGCCGCCGCCGAGACGGCCGCCGCGCTGCGCGCCCGCCCCGACATCGACCCCGAACAGGTCCTCGTACGCGATGAGATCGCCCGTGAGCTGCGCGACGACCCGCTCGGCGCGGGCCCGCAGTCGGCGCTGCTCGCCGTCGCGGCGGCCGCCGCCGCGCTGGCCGCCGTCGGCTTCGCGGTGAGCGCGGCGGGGTCGCTGCGCGAACGCTCCGCCGAGTTCGCGGTGCTGCGCGCGCTCGGCGCCCCGCGCCGCCAACTGGCCCGGCTCATCGCGGCGGAACAGGGCTTCCTGCTCGGCCTCGCCCTGCTGGTCGGCCTCGGGCTCGGCGCGGTCCTGACCCGAGCCGTGGTCCCCCTGATCGTCCTCACCGGCGGGGCGACACAGCCGGTGCCCACGGTCCTGGTGCGGCTGCCGGTCGCGCACATGGCGGCCCTGCTCACCGGCGTGGCCGCCGTCCCGCTCCTGATCATCACGGCCCTCTCGCTGCGCCGCGGCGACCCGAAGGTCACGCTGCGCCACGAAGGGGGCAACTGACATGCGCCGGAGCCCTGTTGCCCCCGTTGCCCCCGTTGCCCCCTGGGTCCGCACCCGACTGCGCGCCGCTCCGCTCACCGCGGGGGCGCTCGCCCTGCTCGTCGCCGTGACCGCCTTCCTCGCCGCCCTCTTCCCGCGCGCCGTCGACGCGTACGAGAACGAGGGCGTGCGCACCGCCGTCACCGAAGCGGGCCCCGCCCGCAGCGGCATCCAACTGTCCGCACCCGCCGGGGGATTGGACAAGGAGCAGCGCGAACGCGACGCCGCGCTGCGCCCCGCCCCCCTGCGCGAGCAGTACGGGAAGATCCTCGCCGTCCTGCCCGCGCCGATCCGCATCGACGCAGGGCAGTCGACGCACGGCGCGCAGACCGTCAAGTCCCCGATCGGCACGGATGACTGGCTGCCCCGACTCGACCCCATCGACCCGGAGTTCACGCTCGCCGCCCAGGCCGGCGTCGACGACCACGCGCGCGTGCGGGAGGGGCGGCTGCCCCGCGGCAAGGGCGTCACGTCGGACAGCCGCCGCGTCGAGGCCGCCGTCACCGCGGACACCGCGCGCGTGATGCGGATCGAGGTCGGCAAGGACGTCCACCTCACGAACCCCGAAACCGGCGACGCCCTCACCGTCCGCGTCACCGGCGTCCTCGACCCCCTGCGGCCCAAGGGCGCCTACTGGTCGACGGACTCCGTCCTGCGCACCCCCGACAAGATCCTCGCGCCGGGCCCGGCCCCACAGCTCAAGCGCTGGCACGCCGCGCTGCTCATCGCGCCCGACGCGGCCCCGGTCCTGCCCGCGATCGACCGCGCCCCGCAGCGGTACTGGCACATCGCACCCGACCCCGGCGAGCTCACCGCCCGCGATCTGCCGGCGCTCAAGAGCAGGATCGCCTCGCTCGAAAAGGGGCCGCTGCTCAGCGAGTTGCGCTCCTTCACCGACCGGAACACCCTGGCCTCCACCGACCTCGACAAGGTCCTGACCGAGCACGCCGGGCTGCGGGACGCCGTCGCGCCGGTCGTCGCCGTCGCCGCGTACGGCGTGGGCGGGGTCGCGGCCGTCGTCCTCCTGATGACCTGCGCACTGAGCGCCGCGCGGCGCCACGACGAGCTGGCGCTGCTTCGCTCGCGCGGCGGCTCCGTGCGCGGCATCGCGGGGCGGCTGCTCGCCGAGAGCTCGGTGGTCGCGGTGCCCGCGGCGGGCGTCGGCCTGCTGGTCGCGGTCCTCGCCGTGCCGCACGCGCGCGCGTGGCCCTCGGGGGTGGCGGCGGCCGCGGTGTGCGTCCTGGCGTGCGCGGCCCTACCGGTGCGGGCGGTGTTCACGCACCGCAGGCCCCGCGCTCACCAGGGCCGCGGCGACCTCGTGACGGCGCGGCCCTCGCGGCGGCGGACGGTGGCCGAAATGGTCCTCGTCGTCCTCGCGGTGGGCGCGGTGGTGTCGCTGCGCAGGCGGGGCACGGACGGCGGGGGTTCGTCGGGCGTGGGCGCGGGTGGCTCCGGCTCCGCCTCCGGCGGCTCGGTGGACTGGCTGGTCAGCGCCGCTCCCGCGCTCGTCGGAGGCATCGCGACGCTCCTCCTCGTACGCCTGTATCCGCTGCCCCTGCGGCTGTTCGCGCGGCCTTTCGCGCGGCGACGGGGTGCCCTCGGGTTCCTCTCGATGGCGAGCGCGGGCCGCGCCTCGGCCGCTCAAGTGCTGCCGCTGCTCGGCCTGTTGCTGGCACTGACGACGGCGGCGTTCGGAGGTTCGGTCCTGGCCGGCGTGCAGGAAGCCCGTGACCGCACGGCGCTCCTCGCGGTGGGCGCGGACGCCCTCGTGACGCGGGACGGCGGCGCGTTGCCCGCGTCCCTGGCCGACGAGGTGCGCCGGGCCTCCGGGGTGCGCGAGGTGGCGGCGGTCCACATCGACTGGAACCTCTCGCTGCCGGACGGCACGACGATTCCGCTGATCGCCGTCGATCCGGATACGTACGCGCGCCTGAGCGAGGCGACGGGGCTGGGGGTGCTGGATGCGGGGGCCTTGTCGGCGGCGGAGGGGAACAGGGCGAAGGAGGTCGTCCCCGCCATCGCCACGCCTGACGTCGCCCGCCGCCTCGGCAAGGCCGCGCACACCTTCCGTACCCCCTCGGGCAGCTTCACGGCGAAGGTCGCCGCGACCCGGAGCACGACGCCCGCATTCCCCACGCAGGGCGCCTTCCTGCTGATCGACCGGGGCGCGCTGCCGACGGCGAAGGACACATCGCTGCTGGTGACGGGGGGCGGGGTCACGCGCGCGGGAATCGAGGAGGCGGCAGGCGGAAAGGAAGGAAAAGCGAGAAAGGCAGGAAAGGCAGGAAAGGCGGGAAAGGTCCCGCCCTCTCTCGACATCCGCCTGCGGTCCGCACAGAGGGCCGCGCTCATCGACTCGCCCCTGCAGTCCGGCGCCGAGCGCGTCTACACGGCCGCCGTCGCCGCAGGCGCCGGATACGCCGCGCTCGCGGTCCTGCTCTCCCTCCTGCAGTCCGCACCCCAGCGTGCCGCGCTCCTCGCCCGCCTTCGCACCATGGGCCTGAGCGCGCGCCAGGGCCGACTGCTGCTCGCCCTGGAGTCCCTGCCGCAGGCACTGCTCGCGGCGGGCGGCGGCGCCCTGGTGGGCTGGGCGTCGGTCGGGCTGCTCGCGGACGGCCTCGATCTGCGCCGCATCGCCCTGGCCGCGCGCGGCGGCCTCACCGATCTGGGCGCGATCACGCTGCGCGCCGATCCGTGGTCCCTGCTGCTGCCCGCCGCGGGCGTCGTCGCGCTGACCGCCGCGGTGGCGTTCACGCAGTCCTGGTGGACCACGCGCCGCACGCCCGCCGCCGACCTGAGAACGGGAGACAACCGATGACAAGCACCGGCACGAACACCGAAGCCACCGCGCCGCCCCCGTCCCTCGCCGACCTGGAGGCACGGGCGACGGCCCACCGCGACCGCCCCGCGTACGGCCATGACGCGCTGATCACCTGCGACCGCCTGGTCCGCGTCTTCGCGGCGGACGGCATCGAGGTGCAGGCGCTCCAGGGCCTCGATCTCCTGGTCCGCGAGGGCGAGTTGATGGCACTGGTCGGCGCGTCAGGCAGCGGCAAGTCGACGCTGATGAACATCCTCGCGGGCCTGGACGAGCCGACGGCGGGCGCGGCACGCGTGGCGGGCCACAGCCTCCTCGCGATGAGCGCGAAGGAACGGCTGCGCTACCGCAGGGACGTGGTCGGCTTCGTATGGCAACAGACGGCACGGAACCTGCTCCCGTACCTGACGGCAGCTCAAAATGTCGCGCTACCGATGCAATTGAACGGCAGCCGCACGCGCAAACGCACCCAGAAGTCCGAACGCGCCCTGAAGCTCCTGGAGTTGCTGGAGGTCTCGGACTGCCGCGACCGCCGCCCGCACCAGATGTCCGGCGGCCAGCAGCAGCGCGTCGCCATCGCGGTGGCCCTCGCCAACGACCCCTCGGTCCTGCTCGCCGACGAGCCCACGGGCGAGCTGGACTCACACACCGGGGAACAGATCTTCGCGGCGTTCCGCACCGCGAACGAGGAGCTCGGCACCACGATCGTCATCGTCACCCACGACCAGGCGGTCGCCTCCGAGGTCCGGCGCACGGTCGCCATCCGCGACGGGCGCACCTCGACGGAGGTCCTGCGCCACACGGAGGTCGACGCGTCGACGGGCCAGGAGTCCCTGATCTCCCGCGAATACGCGATGCTCGACCGAGCGGGCCGCCTCCAACTCCCCACGGAGTACACGGAGTCCCTGAACATGAGGGACAGGGTGGCGCTGGAACTGGTGCAGGACCACATAGCGGTATGGCCGGACGAATCAAACTAGCCCGCTGTCCCGTTGTGGGCCTGCGTTCCGCAGGGCGAGCGGGGTCTCCCCCGCTCGAACGAAGCCGAGAGCTTGCGGAAGGGCGGGCACAACCCGAAGCTTCCGGGCACCGATCAAGCGGGCGTGACCGTGAGCCCGCCCACCCCGGCCCGCCGCACCGCAACAGACCCATAAGCCGTACGCACCCGAAGCCACGCCCCCGAGGACAGCAAGGTCAGACCGTCCCCCCGCAAGAACCCCAGAGACTGCGCCGCATGCACGGCCCGCACAGGCACCCCCGTACCCCCGATGGACCGGGACCAGATCTCCCGCCCCACCCGATCGAGCTCGGCCCGAACTCTCGACTCCGGCGCCAACTCCTCGACCCGCGCCTTGAATTCGGCAACGGCAGCAGCCACGAGTTCCCGAACCGCGTCCATTCCCGGCAGCCCCGGCTCGACGACCCGCCACCCACCCCGCGGCGGCAGCACTCCGGCCCAGGGCGGCCCGGTAACGGCCTGCGGCACCGCGGCAACCCCCCGCGTCTCCACGGCCTCCACCGACTCCCCCACCGACTCCAGGAACTCACCGGCGGAGACGGTGACGTCGAGCGTGGTGTCGAGCCCGTGCTCGAACGGCTTGGCGAGCCGCGCCGTCCGCACGGCCAACACCTCGAACGACGGCGGCCGCCCGAACACGGCGAGCGTGTCCCCGGCGGCCTGCAGCCGCACGGCGGCTGCCTTGTCGTAGTGGATCAGCCGTGCCAGGAAGGCGGCGAGGTCCGTCGCCTCCCCGGCATCGGCGAAGTGCAGCCGCGCGGTCATGCGGCAAGCGCCCCCGCACCGTCGGCGTCGTCCAGGTACTCCTCCAGGACGGCCCGCTCCTCGGCGGTGATCCGCCGAGGCCGCTGCGCCTCCAGGTTGAAGGGCACGACGACCGTGGAGGCCCGTACGTAGACCTGCTCGGGGTCCTTGACCTCGTACGAGATCGTGAGCGAGGCCGCGCCTATCTTCGTCACCCACGACTCGATGGTGACCGGCTCGTGCCGGTGCACCAACGGCCGTACGTAGTCGATCTCGTGACGGGCCACGACGGACCCGCCCGAGAACGAGGGGCTTCCGTCACCCGGCGCGATGCGGAACATGAAGTCGATCCGCGCCTCTTCCAAGTACCGCAGGAAGACGGCGTTGTTGACGTGCCCGAAGGCGTCCATGTCCGACCACCGCATGGGGCAGCTGTAGATATGCCGACTCATATGGGTGTCAGCCCCGGGTGAGCTTCTTGTAGGTGGCACGGTGCGGACGGGCCGCGTCCGGGCCGAGGCGCTCGATCTTGTTCTTCTCGTACGCCTCGAAGTTGCCCTCGAACCAGAACCACTTGGAGTCGCCCTCGTACGCGAGGATGTGCGTGGCCACTCGGTCCAGGAACCAGCGGTCGTGGGAGACGACCACGGCCGCACCCGGGAACTCGAGCAGAGCGTTCTCGAGCGAAGACAGCGTCTCCACATCCAGGTCGTTGGTCGGCTCGTCGAGGAGCAGCAGGTTGCCGCCCTGCTTGAGGGTGAGCGCGAGGTTCAGACGGTTGCGCTCACCACCGGAGAGGACTCCGGCCGGCTTCTGCTGGTCCGGCCCCTTGAACCCGAAGGCGGACACATACGCGCGGCTCGGCATCTCGACCTGCCCGACGTTGATGTAGTCGAGCTCGTCCGAGACGACCGCCCAGAGGGTCTTCTTCGGATCGATGTTGGCGCGGCTCTGGTCGACGTAGGAGATCTTGACGGTGTCGCCGACCTTGATGCTGCCGGAGTCCGGCGTCTCGAGCCCCTGGATCATCTTGAACAGGGTGGTCTTACCGGCGCCGTTGGGACCGATGACACCGACAATGCCGTTCCGAGGCAGCGTGAAGCTCAGGTCATCGATCAAGACCTTCTCACCGAAGGCCTTCGACAGGTTCTCGACCTCGACGACGATGTTGCCCAGGCGCGGGCCCGGCGGGATCTGGATCTCCTCGAAGTCCAGCTTCCGCATCTTGTCCGCCTCGGCGGCCATCTCCTCGTAACGAGCAAGACGCGCCTTGGACTTGGCCTGCCGCCCCTTGGCGTTCGACCGAACCCACTCAAGTTCTTCCTTGAGCCGCTTCGCCCGCTTGGCGTCCTTCTGTCCCTCGACCTTGAGACGGGTCTGCTTGGTCTCGAGGTACGTGGAGTAGTTGCCCTCGTAGCCGATGGCGCGGCCGCGGTCGAGCTCCAGGATCCAGCCCGCGACGTTGTCGAGGAAGTACCGGTCGTGGGTCACGGCGACGACGGTGCCGGGGTACTTCGCGAGGTGCTGCTCCAGCCACTGCACGGACTCGGCGTCCAGGTGGTTGGTGGGCTCGTCGAGGAGCAGCAGGTCGGGCGCCTCGAGCAGCAGCTTGCAGAGCGCGACGCGGCGCTTCTCACCACCGGAGAGGTTGGTGACGGGCCAGTCGCCGGGCGGGCAGCCGAGCGCGTCCATGGCCTGCTCGAGCTGGGCGTCCAGGTCCCACGCGTTGGCGTGGTCCAGGTCCTCCTGGAGCTTGCCCATCTCCTCCATGAGCTCGTCGGAGTAGTCGGTGGCCATCAGCTCGGCGACTTCGTTGAAGCGCTTGAGCTTGCCCATGACCTCCTTGGCCCCGTCCTGCACGTTCTCCAGGACGGTCTTGGACTCGTCGAGCGGCGGCTCCTGAAGGAGCATGCCGACGGTGTACCCGGGCGACAGGAAGGCATCGCCGTTCGACGGCTGCTCGATCCCCGCCATGATCTTGAGCACCGTGGACTTACCGGCGCCGTTGGGGCCCACGACACCGATCTTCGCGCCAGGAAGGAAGCTCAAGGTGACATCGTCGAGGATCACCTTGTCGCCGTGCGCCTTGCGCGTCTTGCGCATGGTGTAGATGTACTCAGCCAAGAGAAACCGTCCGGCAATCAGTGAGTGGGCAGATACACCCCATCTTGCCGTACGGCCAGCCCCCGGAGGAAACCAGTATGGTCCGGGGCCCGCGACCTGGACGTTCCTCGACCGGATACGTAGTCGACGTGTCACCGGCTGTCGTTGCCGGCCATCGCCGAGCCACCTCGCACGCCCCGGGGACGGCCCGGCGGACGATCACGGACGACTTCTCCGCTCGTCACCCGTGACGGAGGCCCCCAGGCCGGGCAGCTCCGTGCCCGGGTCGAGGCTCCTCGGGCGGTAGCCACCCCATGACTACCGCCCGCTGTCCCTTCGCTCCGGGGCTACTCCTCGGTGGACCGTTCCGACGGCTCGGTCTTCCTGCGGAGGAAGAAGACCGTCGCCCCGCCGAGTGCGACGAAGGCCACCGCTATGCCGGCGATCAGTGGGGTGTTGCTGGAGCTGCCCGTTTCGGCCAGGTCCGCGCCGCCCGAGGTGCCGCCCGCCGTCGCGGGGCTCGGCTGGGTGGCCGGGTGGGCCTGGGTGTCGAGGCCGCTGCCCTCGGTGCGGCAGTCGAGGACGCCCTTGAAGCGCTTCTCGAAGCCGTTCGGTCCCTTGATCGTGAAGTCGTAGGGCTGGTCCTCCTGGAGCGGGATCGTCACGGTCTGTGACGCGCCCGCGCCGATGGTGTGCTCGAAGTCCATCAGCCGGAACGTGAACGGCTTGTCGCCCTTGTTGCTCGCGGTGATGTCCACGCCGTCCTTGGCGCAGCTCTTCTCCGCCGACAGGGCGGGAATCGCTCCCTTGTCCGCCCAGTTCGCCGTCGCCGTCGCCGACACCGTCGACTCGCTGGAGCCCGCGAGGATCTGCGTCTGGCTCCTGGTCTCCGAGGTGAAGGCCCGCCCGACGGGCACGGTGGTCGACGCCTGGACGGAGAGCGCGGCCGAGCCGTCGGGGGCGTCCTTCGGTACGTCGAAGTAGAGCCGGCTGCCGTTGCCCGCGGACTTCGCGGGCCTGCCCTTCTTATCGACGATCTTCACGCCGCTCGCCCTGGAGTCCACGGGCGGGGTCACCGTCACCGAGTCCGCGTCGGTCCGCACGGTGACCGGGCCGATCCGCTCCCCCGCGCGCCCGGACACGGCGGGCGGTTCGAGCGTCAGGGACGCCTTGGGCTCGGGGGTGTTGCGGGCGCTCTTGTACAGATAGTCGGCGAGCTTCTCGGCCTGCGGGTCGACGGCCTCGACCTCGACGTCGTCGGAGTACCGCCAGATCGCCACCTGGGTGCCGGCCGCGGCGGTCTGCTCGGTCAGGGACCGCGCGCCCGCCTTCTTCGCCAGCTCCGCGAGGTCGTTCACCTGCGGGTAGGAGTGCTGCAGGATCCAGCGGATTCTGCCCGCGTCACGATTGGCGTTCAGCGAGGTGCCGCTCCAGGGGGTCTCCTGGTACTTGGCGTCCTTCTGCGTGGGGTTGTGGACGTCGATGCAGTACGTCTTGAGGGTGCCGCCGCCTTCCACGGACATCTCGAAGAGTCCGGCGGGCACCTGCTGGGAGCTGCCGTTGTCACGGATCACGGCCTGGTCGTAGGTCTGCAACCCGCCCAGCGTCGCGGTCGCTCCGCCCCGGTGCTGCGGCACCTCTTCCGCCGCGGCCGCGCCCGCGGTGGCTATCGCGCCCGCCACCGCCAGTCCCGACGCCACCGTCACGGCGGCGAGACGGACGACGCCTCGGCTACGTATGGACAACGCAGAAAACACTGAATTCCCCTCCGGGCGGGACCCGTTCACAACGAGGGGGGTGGTCCCGCCAGCAGATTGAAAGGGGCAGGATCACCTGCCACGTGCATGGCATCACCTGCCAACTGCCCCGTGAGCTACGTCCGGCATCCTAAGGAAGCGGCACACCACGATCCCCGGTCATGCCATGCGATAACCGATCCGACTCGGAATCGTTATCCCCAACACCTGCTCCGAGCTGGGCATATCGACAAATCAACGTGATTCACGCGCCGTCCGGCGTCGATATGCCGCACATCGGTCGGGCCGGGTGGCGGCACCTGCTGACGGGGCGTCACCCCACCGGTTCCGGCTCCGCCTCCCGCGCGGCCTCCGGGCCCGTGAGCGACGAATCAGCCTTGAGTACGCGCCGGAACGCCGCCGTCCCCCGCGACAGATCGTGGCCGATCACCTGTGCGTCGATGTCCGCCGACGTCCAGTGCTGCCCGCCCCGCTCCTCGTCGCGCACCTTCAACTTCCCCTGCACGATGACCGGTTCGCCCACCGAGAGCGATCCCTGCACATTGCTGCCGAGGGAGCGCCTCGCCCACACCGTGAAGAAGTTGGTGTGGCCGTCGTTCCAGGTGTTCTTCACCGCGTCGAAGTACCGCGCCGTCACCGCGAGCCGGAACCGTGCGACCGGTCCCGACGGCAACTCCCGGTACACCGGCGTCGTCGCGACGTTCCCCACCACCGTCACCATCGTCTCGTTCATCTCCGAACCCCTCCCGCGCCTCGTCTGTCTCCGCCTCCGCGCCCTCCGCGGCTGCGATCTCAGACTGCACCCGTCGCGCCGACCCCGCTGAGCCCTGTGCGCAACTCCCGGGTTGTGGAAAACCCCGTCACCCGAGAGGGGGGCCACCCCTCATCGCAGCGCCGCACGTGCCCCCGTGACCCGCACGTACTGCTCTCTGACCTCCCGATACCGCAGCAGCTCCGCCGCCACCGGATCCAGGACCCGCGCCCGCCCGCACCCGGCGGCCGCCTCCCGCAGCCGTCGTTCCGCCTCGTGCCCGTACCGGCGCGCGGGCCCCCGCGACGCCATCCGGCTCGCCCACTCCACGCACGGACCGCCCACGATGCCCATCAGCATCAGCAGCACCGGCACGCCCAGGTTCGGCTGCGCGATCCCGACGATCTGCCCCACCAGCCAGAGCCCGCCCACCACTTGAAGCATCGTCATCGCCGCCTGCGCGAGGACCGCGACCGGCCACCAGCCGGGCCGCGGCGGCCGCCCGGCCGGCACCCCCGCCGTGACCGCCAGCTCGTCGAGCGCCTCGGGCAGCCCTTCGGCGCCGCGCACCGCGGCCTCCCGCACGGCCTGCCCCCAGGGCGCGGGAAGGCCCGTCGCCGCCTCGTCGGCCACCGTGCGCACGGCGTGCTCCACGCGTTGGCGCGCCGTCGCCTCCTCGTCCACCGGCGCCTGCGCGAGAGGCCCCACGGGACCCTGCGGTGAGCGCTGCGCCTCGTACCACCGCCACAGCCTGAACCACGGATCGCCACACGCCTTGCCCGCGTTCCTGCGCCAGGCCCGCTCGGCGGCGTCGCCCGCGGCGGTCGCGCCCACGGCGTCGGCGAGCCGGTCGGAGAACTCCTCGCGCGCCTCCTCGCTGAGCCCGATCCGCCCGCGGCCACGGCCCTGCTGCGCCCCCGCGACGTACACCGGACGCAGTCGTTCCGCGGCGGCGTCCAGGTCCGCGGAGATCCGGCGGGCCGCGGCTCCGCGCTCCTGCGTGAACTGGCCGAGCGCCTCGCGCAGTTCGCCGATGCCCTCACCGGTCAGCGCGGAGAGCGAGAGCACCGTGGCGCCGGGCTCACCGTGCTCGCCGAGCGCGATGCCGTCCTCGTCGAGGAGGCGCCGCAGGTCGTCGAGGACCTGGTCGGCGGCGTCCCCGGGGAGACGGTCGATCTGGTTGAGCACCACGAAGGTGACCTCCGCGTGCCCGGCCATGGGCCGCAGATAGCGCTCGTGGAGCATCGCGTCGGCGTACTTCTCCGGGTCGACGACCCAGATGACCGCGTCCACCAGCGCCAGGATCCTGTCGACCTGCTCGCGGTGCTCGCCGACCGCCGAGTCGTGGTCGGGCAGATCGACCAGGACGAGCCCCTGGAGTTCGTCGGCGCCGGGACCCTGGAGCGGGCGCCTGCGCAGCCTTCCCGGGATGCCGAGCCGGTCGAGGAGCCCCGCGGCGCCGTCCGTCCAGCTGCACCCGATGGGCGCGGCGGTGGTCGGCCTGCGCACGCCGGTCTCCGAGATCATCACGCCGGCCAGCGAGTTGAAGAGCGTCGACTTGCCGCTGCCCGTGGCGCCCGCGATGGCGACGACGGTGTGCCGCTCGGAGAGCCTGCGCCGGGCGGCGGCCTCGTCGAGGACACGGCCCGCCTCGGCGAGCGTGCCGCTGTCGAGACGGGTGCGGGAGAGCCCGACGAGCTCGCGCAGCGCGTCGAGGCGGGCGCGCAGGGGGCCTTCGTACGAAGGGGACGTCCCGGAGGGCACGTACGCGCGCGTGCCGGTACTCGTGTCCGTCTCCGCCTCCGTCTCCGTACCCCGACCCCGGGGTCCGTTCGCGACGCGGCGCGCGATGAGGCCGTCGTCCCAGGCCCTCTCGGAGCCGCTGTCGGGGTGCTCGTCGTGCTCGCGATCGGCCGGGTCGCTGTGGTTGGCGTGATCGGCGTGATCAGTGACGGCGGTCACCGCGGTCACCTCTCCTTCTGCAGTACGGACAGGGCGGCGATCAGCTCGGCCTGGGGTTCGGGGTGGACGTCGAGGGCATCCAGGGGGGCGAGCCTGCGCTCCCGCTCGGTGGCGAGGACCTTCTCCAGGTAGTCGGTGAGCAGGCGCCCGCCGCGGTCGCGCAGCCGGACCGCGCCCTGGGCGCCGATGCGCTCGGCGAGGATCTCCCCCGCGGCGCGGGCCCTGCGCCCGCCGAGCAGGGCCGTGGCGAGCAGGGCCGCGACGACCTCGGGGTCGGGGAGGGCGTTCTTGTCGACGCGCTCCAGGCCGCGCACCTCGTCCTCGGCGTACTCCTCCAGGACGCGGCGCCAGCGGCGTACGGCCATCCCGATGCGGTGTTCTGCGCTCTCCACCTCCGGGTCGCGGTCGGCGAGGCCGGGCGCGCCTGCCGCCGGTTCGCGGCGCCAGGCCTCGTCGATGCGCTCGTCGGCGGCGGTGACGGCGCACAGCAGCAGCGCCTCCAAGCTCTCGACGATGGCGTCGAGCAGCTCGCCGGGACCGCAGTCCAGCGGATAGCTGCGCCAGCGCTTCAGGGCTCCCCCGGCGAGCACCCCGCCCGCCTGCAGACGTCCCCGCACGCGCGCGTGCTCGTTCTCGTACGCCTCGTCGACGGCGGAGGTGAGCCGCAGCGCGGCGGCGTACTGGGCGGCGACGGCGCCCGCGAGCTCCGGCATGCGGGAGTTGAGGGAGCCGATGACGCCGTGGGCGGTGCGGGCGACGGCGTGGGCGCGGGCCGTGGGTTCCTGGACGCGGTGGGTGAGCCAGGCGCGCAGCGGCGCGACGGCGGTGGCGGGGAGCAGCCCGCCACCGCCCGCGGACTCGGGAAGTTCGGGCACCGTGAAGCGCGGCACGTCGCCGAGGCCCGCCTTGGCGAGCAGCGCCCCGTACTGCCGTGACACCTCGGTCACCACCTGGTGGGGGACGCGGTCGAGGACGGTGACGAGGGTGGCGTCGTGCTCCTTGGCGGTGCGCAGCAGGTGCCAGGGCACGGCGTCGGCGTACCGGGACGCGGTGGTGACCATGACCCATACGTCGGCCGCGGAGATCAGCTCGGCGGCCAGGACCCGGTTCTCGGCGACGAGCGAGTCGACGTCGGGCGCGTCGAGGAGGGCGAGGCCGCGCGGCAGGGTCTGCGCGGTCTCGATCCGCAGGGCGCGCTCGTCGTCGATGCCCTCCCCGATGGCGTCCCCGACGCCACCTCCGATCGCCGGAACGTCATCGTCGCCGTCCGTCTCGCCGTCCCCGACGCCGGCCGCTCCGTCGTCCTGGTGGGGCATCCACACGCGCGTGAGGTCGGGCAGCACGCGCATGCCCGCGAACCAGTGGTGGTCGTCGGGGTGGCAGACGAGCACCGGTGTGCGTGTGGTGGGCCGCAGCACCCCCGCCTCGCTGACCTGACGCCCCACCAGGGAGTTCACGAGCGTGGACTTGCCTGCCCCGGTGGATCCGCCGACGACGGCGAGCAGGGGCGCTTCGGGCGCCTTGAGCCGGGGCACCAAATAGTCGTCGAGCTGTGCCAGCAACTCGTCCCGGTTGGCACGCGCGCGTGGCGCCCCTGGCAGGGGGAGCGGAAAGCGTGCGGCGGCGACACGCTCGCGCAGGGCGGAGAGTGCGTCAAGCAACTGAGGCCGTACGTCCAAGGTCACCACATGCGAAGAATGCCCAATTTTGGCGGCTTTCTGAAGCATATGGGGGCCTCTGCGCGCCGATCAGACACAGGGGATGGAAGGGGCGACTGGGGCGCAGGCATAACGAGTGCACAACACCCGGGGCGTGAGACGCCAAAAGCGATGCGAGATTCGCACCTGCCTGCGATTATCAGGACCGCTTCACCGAACCTCCACATCACGGCACGTAGGCGAAGCACCAGGGACAGGGACCCGGGAGCCCTATCCTTGTCCCCGGCAAGGTCACGGATCTCCCCCACATCCGGGCTCCATGCCACCGGCCACACCCGGCCCCCGTAGCTCAGTGGATAGAGCAGGCGCCTTCTAAGCGCTTGGCCGCAGGTTCGAGTCCTGCCGGGGGCGCTTTTTGTCCGTGCAGGGTTCAGCCCTCCCTTCAGGGAGGGCTTTTTGCTGGTTTCCCGCCCGCTCTACAATGACCCGGTTCACCGCCGGGAGGCGGCCCCTCGTGCGCCCCGATGCAGACCAGAGAGGTTGTAAAAGGGCTTGAGATTCGCTAGCCAAACTAGCCGCGAACCGCGAACCGCGAACCGCGAACCGCGAACCGCGAACCGCGAACCGCGAACCGCGAACCGCGCAACCTGCGCTGAGCGCAAGGGGGTTCGGGGTGGCCGGGCGTTCCGCTGACATTCCGTTCCTGCGCGTTCCTGTCGGGCACGACTCCCACCGCTGGAGCACATTCCCCGGCGAGCGGAAGCTCGTCGTCGCCACCCGCACGCTCACGTCGACGATCCGGGCCCTGGAGACGCTGCCGTCGGTGCTTCGCGGCGACCCCCGCGTGACCGTGGTCTTCGCCCACGACCCGACCTCCGCTTTCGGTGACGGCTCGCTCGACCTGCTCCACGACTCGGGCTGCCGCGTCATGCCGTGGGATCAGCTGCCCCACATCGCCCCTGATCTGATCCTCAGCGCGAGCGAGAACATCGACGTCCCGGAGGGGACCTGCCCGGTCCTCGTACTCCCGCACGGCATCGGCTTCCAGAAGTACGTGCCGGACTCGCGCTCTCCTCGCAGCCGCCTGTCGGGGGTCGCACCCGACGCGCTCCTCGAAGCGGGCCGGGCCTGGACGGCCGTGTCACACCCGGAACAGGAGCGCCAACTGCTCGCCGCCCACCCCAAGAGCGCCGGGCGGACCCTGGTCATCGGCGATCCCTGCCTCGACGAGCTGCTCGTCAGCGGGGACCGCCGCGGTGACTACCGGCGGGCGCTCGGTGTCGCGGACGGTCAGCGTCTGGTGCTGGTGAGTTCGACGTGGGGGCCGACCTCCCTCATCGGCCGCAGCCCCGGCCTGCCCGCGCGCCTCCTCTCGGACCTGCCCTGGGACGAGTACCGCGTGGCGCTGGTGCTGCACCCCAACGTCTGGGCGGCCCACGGCGCCTGGTACCTCCGCGCTCTGCAGGCCGAGGCCCTCGACGCCGGGCTGCTGCTGATCCCGCCGGTGCACGACTGGCGTCCCTCGCTCGTGGCCGCCGACATGGTCATCGGGGACCACGGCTCGGTCACGCTCTACGGTGCCGCCCTGGGCAAGCCTCTCGCCTTGGCCGCGTACGGAAAGGACGCCGTGCCCGGCACCGCCGGCGCCGACCTGGCGAGACTCGCGCCCCGGTTCGATCCCGAGGACGGTCCCCTGCGGCAGATCGAGGACGTACTGCGAGCCCACGCGGGCGAACCCGAGCAGTACTCGCCGGTGGCCGCCCGCGCCTTCGACGAGCCCGGAACCTCGCTCGCCCGGCTGCGTACCGCGCTGTACGGTCTGCTCCGGCTGGAGCCGCCACCGGCCGCGTCGCCGCCTCCCCTCGTTCTGACGGCGCCGGGCAACCCCGCCTCGGCCGTCGCCTCCTGGGTCGTCGCAACAGGCATCGACATCGGGGCCACGGGGCGGACCGTTGTGACCGTCCGCCGCGTTCCCGCCGCCGTCGCCGACGTCCGGGACGAGAAGGCAGGGCACTTCTCGCATCTGTCCGTGCGGCCGGACGACGAGCGCGACCGACGCCTGACCGAGAGCGCCTCGGTCCTGCTCGGCTCCGCTCCCGCGCCGGCTGCCTCCGCTGCCCGGCGCTGGGCGCGCGACGCGCTCGCCCGGTGGCCCGGAGGTCTGCTGGCCACGGTCCCGCTGTCCTCCGGGGACTGCCTGGTGGCCCTCCGCGACGGCCGGACCGGCTTGGTGACGGTCGATGCGGGACGTACCGACCCGGGACCCGCCGGTGCCGAAAGCACCGGAGGCACCCACTCGCGGCCCGCCGGTACCGAAGACACCGACCCGCGGCCCGCCGGTACCGACGATGCGGGACGTACCGACCCGGGGCTGGTCGCCGCAGTCGTCTACAGCTGTCTCCGGGCCGATCACCTGCCCGACGGCGGGCTGGTGACGGTGCGCACCGGTGACGCGCACATGGACGTCCGTCTGCCGTCCTGGTCACCCTGATCTGCCCGCCCGTCCGTACCGCCGAGTCCCCTGCCCCGCCGTGACACCCAAGTGCCGCACTACACAGCCCTTCTTGATCGCACTACGGTGTCCATCGAGACCCAGGGGGAAGCCGGTGCGGCGGCTCAGCCGGTATGCGAAGGGGGACCAGTGGCAATCGAGGTGGCGGCGATCGCCGCGTCGGGGGCGACGAGCACGCTGGCCGGGCTCGCGGTCACCGAGGCGTGGACGCGCACACGGACTCTCGTCACCCGCCTCTTCAGGGGGCGACAGGACACCGCCACCACAGGGGACCAGCAGCTCCAGTCCGCCGTGGAGCAGTTGGCGGCGGCGCTCCGGTCGGAGGACGAGCACTCCCTGGGGGACGCCGCCGACCAGCTGCGGCGCAGGCTGCGCCACTCCCTGCGGGAGGAGTCCGAGACCGCCCGTGAACTGGTCGAGCTCCTGCGTGAGTTGAACCAGGAGGGCGAGGAGGAACCCGCCACGGCAGGGGCCCGGACCACGGCCGCCCCGACCGGCATCTCCTACACCGTGTCCGCTGCCCCGCGGCCCGACGGGCCGCCCTCGCAAGTGCCCGCCCTGCGCACCCGCTTCATCAACCGGGTCACTGAACTCGCCGATCTGGAGCGCTCTGCGACGGGCGGCACCGCCACCGCCTCGCACATCGATGTCCGGGTGCTCGCCGGTCCCCCCGGAGTCGGCAAGTCCGCCCTGGCCCGCCACTGGGCGCACACGACGCGCGAGCGCTTCCCCGGCGGACAGCTCTACGTCGACTTTGCGGCGCTGCGGGACCACGAGGGCGTCGGCGGGGACATGACGGAAGCCGTCGGCCACTGTCTTCGGTCCCTCGGCGTCGACGACACGCTCCTGCCGCCGTCCCTGGCCGAACGGACGGCGCTCTTCCGCAGCCGGACATCCGAACTGCGGGTGCTCCTCGTCCTGGACGACGTGACCTCACCCGCGCAGGTACGGGCCCTGATCCCGCAAGGGCCCGGCAGCACCGTACTCGCCACGAGCACCGCGCGGCTCGGCGAGCTCGCTCTCGACGGCGCCCTGCCGCTGGCTCTGGAGCCCCTCGCTCCGGAGGCCGCTCTGCTCCTGCTCGCCGACCGCTGCGGCGAGGAGCGGGTCGCCGCCGATCCGGACGCGGCACGCCGCGTGGCCGCGCTGTGTTCCGGGCTCCCGATCGCCCTCCATGTCGCCGCGGCGCGCCTGGTGAACGACCGCCGCCTCACCTTCGCCGCACTCGCCGCCGAACTGGACGACGAGAGGCGCCGACTGTCCGTCCTGAGCGTGGGAGGCGAGTCCCCGGTGTCCGCCGTCTTCGACGCCGCCTATCGGCAGCTGACGCCGGAGCTGGCACACGACTACCGGCTGCTCGGCCTGATCCCCGGCCGACGCTTCGACACGGCGACGGCCGCGGCCGCGCTCGGCTCCGACCTGGCGGCCGCCCAACTGCTCCTCGACGTCCTGGAGGACATGAGTCTGCTGGAGGCGCTGGAGGACCGCCGCTACCGGTTCCACGGCCTCGTACGCGTCCACGCCCGTGACCGCGCCGCCGCCGAGGAGCCCCCGGACGCCGAGTCCATGGTCGTACAGCGCGTACTGACGCACTATCTGGCCCTCACGGCATTCGCCGACCGCTCGGTGCGCGCCGACCGGACACGCGTCACGGATGTGGGCAGCCTCCTGGCCGGGCGGACGGACCCGTTCGCGGCGTCCAACGGCCCCAGGCCGCTGGACTGGCTGGAGGCCGAACGAGCCGACATCATGGCGGTGCTGCGTGCCGCCGGCGCACACGGGCTGCACACACCGGGGTGGCAACTCGCGGAGTGCTTCACCGTGTTGTTCCTGCACCACCGGCACCTCGGCGACTGGCGGGAGTCCCTGGAGCTCGGCGCCCGGTACGCACAGGCCGCCATGGCCCCGGCGGCCGAGGCGCGACTGCGGACCCTGCTCTCCCGCCCGCTCATGGACCTCGGCGAACACGACCGGGCGGAGCAGGAGTTGACGGCGGCGCTGGCCTGCGCCGAGGTGTCCGGCGACGTGGTGCTGCTCGCCTCCGCGCTGGAGTTCTTCGGCCGCTACTGGGACCGGTTCGACCCGGCCCGCGCGATCGCGGCGTACCAGCGCTCCATGGAGCTGAACGCGCGGGCCGACGAACCGCGCGGAGCCGCCATCGCCGCCTTCTTCCTCGGGCGCGCCCAGGACGCGAACGGCGACCCCGCCCAGGCGCTCGCCACCCTTCGGCGGGCCCGCGAGGACCTGCTGTCCCTGACCACCCCCGACCACCGCATGGCGGCCCGAGCCACCGCCGCGCTCGGCCGGGCCCTGGACCGCCTCGGCCGGATCGACGAAGCCGTACCGGCCCTGCGGGAAGCCGCGCGGACACTGCGGGAGTGCGAGGCGTACGCCTACGAGGCCGAGGCCCTGCTCGACCTGGCAGCCATCGCCGAACGCCCCGGCGCCGACCGGTCCCGGCTCCGGGACGACCTCGCCAGGGCCCTGGACATCCACGAGGAGATGGGCAGCCCGCTCGCCGAGGAACTGCGCGAGCGGTTGTGCGCCGCACAAGGCCGGGGCGGGGTCTGAGCGTCGGTCGGGCAGCGCGCCGTCGGCGACTAGGCTTGCCGCGTGGCCGAGGTCAGATCGCGGCCCGTCCGCGCCGGGCCGGTACCGCCCGGGGCGGGCATCGGAACCCCTCGGGAAGATTGCCTTGGCTCTCAAGAAATCCGATCTCTACAGCTCGCTCTGGAAGAGCTGTGACGAGCTGCGCGGCGGCATGGACGGCAGCCAGTACAAGGACTACATCCTCACGCTGCTCTTCGTGAAGTACGTCTCCGACAAGGCCAAGGCCGACCCCGACAGCCTCATCGACGTGCCGCCCGGCGGCTCCTTCGACGACATGCTGGACGCCAAGGGCAGCAAGGACATCGGCCCCCGCTTCAACGCCGTCATCCGTGCGCTCGCCGAGGCCAACGACCTGCGCAACGTCATCGACCTGGCCGACTTCGCCGACGAGGAGAAGCTCGGCAAGGGCAAGGAGATCCAGGACCGGCTCTCCAAGCTGGTGGCCATCTTCGACGACCTGGACTTCCGCGGCTCCCGCGCCGAGGGCGACGATCTGCTCGGCGACGCCTACGAATACCTGATGCGCCACTTCGCCACGGAGTCGGGCCGGAGCAAGGGGCAGTTCTACACGCCTGCCGAGGTCTCCCGCGTCCTGGCCAAGGTGGTCGGCATCGACAAGGACACCCGCCAGGACCAGACGGTCTACGACCCGACCTGCGGCTCGGGGTCGCTGCTCCTGAAGGTCGCCGCCGAGGCACCGCGCGGCATCACGATCTACGGCCAGGAGAAGGACAACGCCACCTGGGCGCTGTCCAAGATGAACATGATCCTGCACGGCCACGCGGAGGCCGTGCAGGACATCGCCAAGGGCGACACCCTCACGAGCCCGCAGTTCACCGTCGGCCGTGAACTGAAGACCTTCGACTTCGCCGTGGCCAACCCGCCGTTCTCCCTCAAGTCCTGGAGCAACGGCCTGGAGGAGGAGTACGGGCGCTTCGAGCACGGCAGGCCCCCCAAGGGGAAGGGCGACTACGCCTTCCTGCTGCACATCCTCAAGTCCCTCAAGGACACGGGCAAGGCCGCGGTCATCCTGCCCCACGGCGTGCTCTTCCGCGGCAAGGCGGAGGCCGACATCCGCCGGTACCTGCTGGAGCGGCGGTTCATCAAGGGCATCATCGGCCTCCCCCCGAACCTCTTCTACGGGACCGGCATCCCCGCCTGCGTCATCGTGCTCGACAAGGAGGGCGCCGCCGCCCGCACGGGCGTCTTCATGGTCGACGCCTCCAAGGGCTTCGTGAAGGACGGCCCCAAGAACCGCCTGCGCAGCCAGGACATCCACAAGATCGTGGACGTCTTCACCCGGCAGACGCCCGTCGAGCGCTACGCGCGCATGGTCCCCTTCGCCGAGATCGCCGACCCGAAGAACGGCCACAACCTCAACATCCCGCGCTACATCGACTCCTCCGCGCCCGAGGACGTCCAGGACCTCCACGCCCATCTGCACGGCGGCATCCCCGACCGCGACCTCGACGCGCTCGACGGCTACTGGGACGCCTTCCCGCATCTGCGCGGCCAGTTGTTCCGGACGAACCGCCCCCGCTACAGCGACCTGACCATCGACGTGGACGGGATCCAGCAGGCGATCCTCGACTCGCCCGAGTTCCAGGAGTTCACCGACCGGGCCCGCGCCCTCACCGCCGAGTGGTTCCGCGCGCACCGCGACCGGCTCGCGTCCGTCGACGCCGACACCCAGCCGGGCGATCTGATCGCCGCCCTCAGCGACGACCTGCTGGCCCGCTTCAGGCCCGTACCCCTGCTCGACGAGTACGACGTCTACGAACAGCTGATGACGTACTGGGACGACGTCCTGCACGACGACATCTTCATGATCATGAACGATGGCTGGCTCGGCGCCTCCCGGCCGCGCAAGGTCCTGGCGGACAAGGACCGCAAGCTCTCCGAGACTCCCGACCTCACCGTGCGCTCGGGGCGCGGCACCGTGAAGTACAAGATGGACCTCGTCCCGCCGCCGCTGATCGTCGCGCGCTGGTTCGCCAAGGAACAGGCCGAGGTCGACGCGCTCGTGACGGCGGCTCAGGACGCGGGACGCCTCGTCGAGGAGTACGTGGAGGAACACGCCGTCGACGACGGGCTCCTGGCGGAGGCCATGGAGGACGGCAAGATCAACAAGGGGCTCGCGTCGTCCCGGCTGAAGGACGCGCGGCAGGAGGGCGCGGACGCCGAGGACGAGATCGGGGCCCTGACGCATCTGATCAAGCTGTACACCGCGGAGGCCAAGGCGAAGAAGGCGGCCAGGGAGGCGGAGGCCGCGCTCGACCTGGCGACCCTGGAGAAGTACGGCGAGCTCACCGAGGACGACGTGAAGACCCTCGTCCTCGACGACAAGTGGCAGGCCGCCGTCACCACGCGCGTGACCCTGGAGGTCGAGGCGCTCACCCTCGCCCTGGTGGCGCGCATCCAGGAACTCGGCGGGCGGTACGCCACCACGGTCGGGGCCCTGCAGAGTGAACTTGAGCGGATCGAGGCGCGGGTCGCCGCGAACCTCGCCGCCATGGGGGTCGGTTGATGGCCCGGCAGACGCCCGCCGACGACGAGTGGCGGCTCGTCCGGCTCGACCACGTCGGCGCGATCGTGACGGGGAGCACGCCCCCGACCCAGGACCGGTCCAACTACGGCCGCCACCGGATGTTCGCGGGCCCCGCGGACCTCGGCCGGACCAAGTACGTGGCGAGGACCGCCAAGATGCTGTCCGCGCGCGGCTTCGCGCGCTCCCGTCGCGTTCCCGCCGGATCCACGCTCTTCGTGTGCATCGGCTCCACGATCGGGAAGGTCGGGCTCGCCGCCGCCGAGCTGGCGACGAACCAGCAGATCAACGCCATCGTCCCGAACGACAGGGTCGACCCGGAGTACCTCTACTACGCGGCGACCACCCTGTCGGCGCTCGTCCGGGAGAGGGCGGGCGAGCAGGCCGTACCGCTGGTCAACAAGTCCGACTTCTCGGCCTTCGAGATCCCCCTGCCGTCCCTGGACGAGCAGCGGCGCATCGCGGCGGCGTTGCAGGAGACCGACCGCCTTGCCGCCGCCCTCGAAGAGCTGATCGCCAAGAAGCTGGCGATCAAGGAGGGGGTCATGCAGGAGCTGCTCACCGGCAGGAGGCGCCTGCCCGGCTTCACGGAGCCGTGGACGACCCACCGCCTGAGCGACCTGCTGACCTACGAGCAGCCCGGCCCCTATCTGGTGCGGACGTCCAAGCAGCTCGACGCCGGGCGCGTTCCTGTGCTCACCGCGGGCAAGACCTTCGTCCTCGGTTTCACCAACGAGACCCACGGCGTCTACCGGGCCCATCCGGTCGTGATCTTCGACGACTTCACGACGGCGTCCAAGTACGTCGACTTCGACTTCAAGGCGAAGTCCTCGGCCATGAAGATCCTCAAGCCCAGGGAGGGGGTCGATCTGCGCTTCGTCCACGGGCGGATGCAGTTGATCGACTTCCCGCTCGGCGACCACAAGCGGTACTGGATCTCGGAGTACAGCAAGCAGGAGATCCAGGTCCCCGGCGAGGACGAGCAGGCGGCCGTCGCGCGCGTGCTCGTCGACGCGGACGACGAGATCGAGGCGCTGAGGGTGCGCGTGGCCAAGGCCAGGGCCGTCAGGCAGGGCATGGCGCAGGAGCTGCTCACGGGGCGGACACGGCTGCCCGTTCAGGAGGACGTCCGGGGAGACGTCCAAGGAGACGTCCAGGGGGAGGACTCGGCATGAGCGACGTCGGGCAGGTCGAGCGCAAGGCGCAGGACCGGGTCGTCCGGCTGTTCACGGAACAGCTCGGCTACCGCTACCTCGGCAACTGGGAGGAGCGCGAGGGCAACGCCAACATCGAGGTCGACCTCCTGGAGCGCAACCTGCTCGCCCGCGGCTACGACTCCGCCCTCGTCACCAAGGCCATCGAGCAGCTGACGAAGGCCGCCGCGCTCGGCGGCGGGCGCGACCTGCCCGAGGCGAACCGCGCCGTCTTCGGCCTGCTGCGCTACGGCGTGAACGTCAAACGCGGCGCCGGCGAGCAGTACGAGACGGTCTGGCCGATCGACTGGACCGACGTCCAGGCCAATGACTTCGTGGTGGTCGAGGAGGTGACGGTCGTCGGACGGCGCACGAAGCGGCCCGACGTCGTCCTCTACGTCAACGGCCTCGCCCTGGTGACCCTGGAGCTCAAGCGCTCCCGGGTCGCCGTCAGCGAAGGCATCCGGCAGACCATCGGCAACCAGAAGCCGGACTTCATCCGCTCCTTCTTCGCCACCGTCCAGCTCGTCCTGGCGGGCAACGACGCGGAGGGCCTTCGTTACGGCGCCTACGGCACCCCCGAGAAGTACTGGCTGGAGTGGAAGGAGAAGTCACCGGTCCAGGAGCCGCTGGACCGGGCACTGTTGCAGATGTGCGCCAAGGAGCGGCTCCTTGAGCTCATCCACGACTTCACGGTCTTCGACTCCGGTGTGCGCAAGGTGTGCCGCCACAACCAGTACTTCGGCGTCAAAGCGGCGCAGGAGCGCATCGCCCGGCGCGAGGGCGGCATCATCTGGCACACCCAGGGGTCGGGGAAGTCGCTCACGATGGTGTGGCTGGCCAAGTGGATCCGGGAGAACCAGAAGGACCCCAGGGTCCTGCTGATCACCGACCGCACCGAGCTGGACGAGCAGATCGAGAAGGTCTTCAAGGGCGTCGACGAACACATCCACCGCACCCGCAGCGGCGCGGACCTCGTGGACACCCTGAACAGGTCCACGGAGTGGCTCATCTGCTCCCTGGTGCACAAGTTCCGCACGTCGGCGGACGACCCGTCGGCGGACGACGACGGGGCGACGAGCGCCTTCATCAAGGAGCTCAACTCCGCGCTCCCGAAGGACTTCAGGGCCAAGGGCAACCTGTTCGTCTTCGTCGACGAGGCCCACCGTACGCAGTCCGGCGCCCTGCACGACGCCATGAAGGAGCTGCTGCCGGACGCCGTGTTCATCGGCTTCACCGGGACGCCGCTGCTCAAGGCGGACAAGGACAACAGCACCGAGACCTTCGGGTCCTTCATCCACGAGTACAAGTTCGACGAGGCCGTCCAGGACGGCGTCGTGCTCGACCTGCGCTACGAAGCGCGCGACATCGACCAGCACCTGACGTCACCGGCGCAGGTGGACACGTGGTTCGAGGCCAAGACGCACGGCATGACCGACCGGGCGAAGGCGGAGCTCAAGAAGCGCTGGGCCTCGATGCGCAAGGTCGTCACCTCGCGGCCACGGGCGCAGCAGATCGTGCAGGACATCCTCGTCGACATGGCCACGAAGCCCCGCCTGTCGGACGGGCGCGGCAACGCCATGCTCGTCGCCGGGAACATCTACCAGGCCTGCACGTTCTTCGAGTTGTTCCGCGACACCGATCTGCACGGCAAGTGCGCGATCGTCACCAGCTACGTCCCGACCCCGGGAGACATCTCCAAGGAGGACTCCGGAGCGGGCAGGACCGAGAAACGGCGGCAGTACGACATCTACCGCCGCATGCTGGCCGACCACTTCGGGGAGCCCGAGGACGTCGCGGTGACGAAGGTCGAGCAGTTCGAGCAGGAGGTCAAGCGGCGGTTCGTCGAGGAGCCCGGCCGGATGCGCCTGCTCATCGTGGTCGACAAGCTCCTGACCGGCTTCGACGCCCCGAGCGCCACCTACCTCTACATCGACAGGACGATCCGGGACCACGGGCTGTTCCAGGCGATATGCCGGGTCAACAGGCTCGACGGCGACGACAAGGAGTACGGCTGCGTCGTCGACTACCAGGACCTGTTCGACTCGCTGGAGAGCGCCATCACCGACTACACGTCGAAGGCGCTCGACGGGTACGAACGAAAGGACGTCCAGGGCCTGTTGGCCAACCGCGTCGACGAGTCCCGCAAGCGGCTCGACTCGGCGCTGCACGCGATCCGCAAGATCTGCGCACCGGTCGCGCCGCCCCGCAACACCCTGCAGTACCTGCAGCACTTCTGCGCCGCCGACCTGGCAGACCCGGAGCTGAAGGCCGAGCAGCTCAAGGCCAACGAACCCGGGCGCGTCGAGCTCTACAAGGCGGTGGCCTCCCTCACGCGGGCCTACGGCGACCTGGCGAACGACATGGCGGCGGCGAAGTACTCCGCCGACCGGGCCGAGGCCATCCGCAAGGAGGTCCGCCACTATGCCTCCGTGCGGGACGAGGTGAAGCTCGGCGCGGGCGAGAGGACCGACTTCAAGCGGTACGAGGCCGACATGCGGTTCCTCCTGGACACCTACGTCCAGGCCGGCGCGTCCCGGGTCGTGGCCGACTTCGAGGGCGTGGGGCTCATCCGGCTCCTCGTCTCCCAGGGGGCGGCCGCGCTCGACAAGCTGCCCGCGGGCATCAGGAACAGCCCCGAGGCCGTGACCGAGACGCTCACCAACACCATGCGCAGGAAGATCGCCGACGAGCGCCCCACGAACCCGAAGTACTACGACCGGATGTCCGCGCTCCTCGACGCGGCCATGGAGAAGCGGCGCGAGGGAGCCGTCGCGTACGAGCAGTACCTCGCCGCGCTCCTCGACACCGCCACCCGGCTCGGCAGCGGGGAGTCCGACACCGCCTACCCCGACTGGGCGGACAACGGCGCGCGGAAGGCGCTCGTCGACTTCTTCCGCCCTGACGACCGTCTGGCCGCCGACGCCGACACGGCGGTGCTCGGCTCCAAGCAGGACTCCTGGATCGACAACCCGCTCAAGGAGCGGAAGGTCCGCATCGCCCTCAGGCGTGCCCTGCCCGACGGGTTCGACCGGCTCGACGCGCTCCTCGACCTGGTGAAGGCCCGCCCCGAGTACCGCTAGCGGTCGGCCGTCCCTGCCTCACGGCAGCCGCAGCTCCCCGTACGCCCCCTTCGGCACCGCCGGGCTGTGCGGGGCGACGGCGGGCACGCGCGCGTAGGCGGCGGTTTGGGGTGGGCGGGTGTCCCGCTCGCCCTTGTTCGGCCAGTGCGCCATGGCCCGTTCGGCCTGGGCCGTGATCGTCAGTGAGGGGTTGACCCCGAGGTTCGCCGAGACCGCCGAGCCGTCGACCACCGAGATGCCCGGGTGTCCGTACAGCCGGTGGTAGGGGTCGACGACTCCCTCGGCCGCGGACGCGCCGATCGGGCAGCCGCCCAGGAAGTGCGCGGTCAGGGGCTTGTTCATCAGCTCGCCGAGGTTGGTGCCCGGGTAGCCGCCGATGCGGTCGGCGACGAGCTTCGCGGCCTGCCAGCCCTCTTCTATGTGCACGGGGTTGGGGGCGCCGTGCCCCTGCTCCGCGGTGAGCAGTCCGCGCCGGCCGATGCGCGTGGTCAGGGAGTTGTCGTGGGTCTGCATGACGAGGCCGATGATGGTCCGCTCCGACCAGCGGTGCGTCGAGGCGACGCGGGCGACCAGGAGCGGGTGGGAGAGGAAGGCCAGCGCGGCGGCCAGCGGCTTGGGGAGGTTCCTGCGGTACTGCGGGACGCAGATCAGCGCCATCAGGTTGGAGCCCTTGCCGTACCGCACGTTCTCGATGTGGGTGGTGGGGTTCGGATGGATGGAGGAGGTGATGGCGACGCCGTGCGTGAAGTCCAACGGGCGCCCGGCACCGCGCCGTTCGCCCCGCTTCCTGCGGTAGCGGCGCGGGAAGGTCACCGCGCCCACCAGGGCCTCGGAGTTGGTGCGCGTGAGGCGGCCGAGCCGGTCGGAGAGGCGGGGCAGCAGGCCGGTGTCCTTCATGCGGTGCAGGAGGGTCTGGGTGCCGTAGGTGCCCGCGGCGAGGACGACGTGGCGAGCGCGCAGGGTGGTGCGGGGGCCTCTGCGGCGACGGTCGGTGGGGACGGTGACGACGTCGAAGCCGCCCTCTCCGCCCTCGCCGGTCATGTCCGTCTCCCGTACCGACACCACCGTCGTCATCGCGTGGATCCGCGCGCCCGCCCGCTCGGCCAGGTGCAGATAGTTCTCCATGAGCGTGTTCTTCGCGCCGACCCGGCAGCCCGTCATGCAGGAGCCGCACTCCGTGCAGGGCGTGCGCGCCGGGCCCGCCCCGCCGAAGTAGGGATCGGGAACTTCCTTGCGGCCCCCGCCCGTTGACCCAGCGGTGCCGGTGGCGCCACCGGCCCCGCCACTGCCTTCCGCGTCCTGCCCGTCTCCGAAGAACACCCCGACCGGTGTCAGCCGGAAGGTCTCCCCCACGCCCATCTCCTCGGCCGCGGCCCGCAGATGTTCGTCCGCCTCGGTCGTGGTCGGGTTGGGGCGTACGCCGAGCATGCGCCGCGCCTGGTCGTAGTAGGGGGCGAGCTCGTCCTGCCAGTCGGTGATGTCCGCCCACTGCTTGTCCTCGAAGAAGGCGGGCGGGGGGACGTAGAGGGTGTTCGCGTAGTTCAGCGAGCCGCCGCCGACGCCTGCGCCCGCGAGCACCATGACGTTGCGCAGGAGGTGGATGCGCTGGATGCCGTAGAGGCCGAGGGCCGGGGCCCAGAGGTAGTCGCGCAGGTGCCAGGAGTCGCGCGGCAGCGTGTCGCGCGTGAAGCGGCGGCCCGCCTCGAGGACGCCGACGCGGTAGCCCTTCTCGGTCAGGCGGAGTGCGGCCACGGAACCGCCGAACCCGGAGCCGACGACCAGGACGTCGAAGTCGTACGTCCCTTCACTCACCGTAGAGCGCCTCGATCTCCGCCGCGTAGGCCGCGGCCACCGCATGCCGTTTGATCTTCAGGGACGGGGTGAGCAGGCCGTTGTCCTCCGTGAACTCGCCCCCGACGATGGCGAACCTGCGGATCGACTCGGCCCTGGAGACCGCCGTGTTGGCGTAGTCCACGGCCTTCTGGACCTCCGCGATCATCTTCGGGTCGCGGGCGAGCTCCGCGAGCGGCGTGTCCTTGGGGCGCCCCCGCACGGCGAGCCAGTGCTCGACGGCCTCGGGCTCCAGGGTGATGAGCGCGGCGACGTAGGAACGGTTGTCGCCCACGACGATGCACTGGCCGACCGGTGCGCGGCTGCGCAGCCGGTCCTCCAGGATCGCGGGCGAGACGTTCTTGCCGCCGGAGGTGACGATGATGTCCTTCTTGCGGCCGGTGATGGTGAGGTAGCCGTCCGCGTCGAGCGCGCCCAGGTCGCCGGTGGCGAACCAGTCGTCGGTCAGCACCGCGTCCGTCGCGGCCGGGTTGTTCCAGTACGAGCCGAAGACGATGCCGCCCTTGATCAGCACCTCCCCGTCGTCGGCGATGCGCACGGCCGTGCCGGGCACGGGCAGGCCGACGGTGCCGGGGCGGGGCCTCAGCGGCGGGGTGATGGTGGCGGCCGCCGTGGTCTCGGTGAGGCCGTAGCCCTCGTAGATGATGATTCCGGCGGCGTAGAAGAAGAGGTTGAGGTTGCGGTCCAGGGGTGAGCCACCGCTGATGGCGTAGCGCAGCCGGCCGCCGACCTCCTTGCGGATGCGGCGGTAGACGAGGAGCTCGTACAGCGCCCAGCCCAGGTAGAGGCCGAGGGAGGGGCCCGGGGCGTTCTTGTCCAGGAACTTGTTCAGGTACGCCTCGCCGAAGCGCACCGCGATCCGCTCCGCGCGGTCGAAGGACGCGCCGCGCCCGATCTTCTCGGCGGTAGCCCGGCCCGTGTCGTGGATCTTCTCGAAGAGGTACGGAACTCCGACCACGAAGGTCGGCCTGAACGCCCTTAGTTCCGGGCGGAGTTCGTCGGGTTTGATGCTGGGGCAGTGGCCGAGCTCGATGCGGGCCAGCATGCAGGCGACCTGGATGGTGCGGCCCAGGATGTGGGCGAGCGGCAGGAAGAGCAGCGTCGAGGCGACCTGGCCGGTGATCTCCTTGAAGATGGGGTGGAGCAGGTCGACGGTGTTCGCCGCCTCCGCGTGCAGATTGCCGTGCGTGAGGACGCACCCCTTGGGGCGGCCCGTGGTGCCCGAGGTGTAGCAGAGGGTGGCGATGGAGTCCGGGGTGAGCGCGGAGCGGCGCTTGGTGACCTCCTCGTCCGACACCTCACGCCCCAGAGCGGCCAGTTCGGCCATGGCACCGCCGTCGATGTGCCGGATGCGCGGCGGGGCGTCGAGGGCGCGGACGGCCTCCTCTGCGGTCGCCGCGTTCTCGGGGGTCTCCGCGACGAGGAAGCGGGCGCCCGAGTCCCGGACGATCCACTCGATCTGCTCCGCCGACGACGTGGCGTAGATGGGCACGGTCTGCCCGCCCGCCGCCCAGATCGCGAAGTCCAGGACCGCCCATTCGTAGCGGGTGCGGGACATCAGCGCGACGCGGCCGCCCGGTTCGAGGCCGTCCGCGATCAACCCCTGCGCGGTCTCGGTGACTTCGCGCGCGAAGTCGGCGGCGGTGACGGGGTGCCACCGGCCGCCCTGCTTGCGGCGCAGGACCACGGCGTCGGGCGCCTCGGCCGCGTTGGCGAAGGGGATGTCGGCGGTGCTGCCCGCGGTGGCCCGCGGCGCGAGCGGCGCGGCGCGGGCCTCGCGCACGGTGCCGTGCTCGTCCCTGATGAGTTCGGCCTTGCCGCGCTCCGCCAGGTCGCTGCGGCGCTGTGCCCTTTTCAGATCCTTGCGTACGCCCATGACGGTTCCCCGGCTTCCGGTCGACCCATCCGCACTTGCTCGCCAGCTGTACTTACTCCGGGGTCAACTTACTCACACGTAAGGAAAATTCAATGGGACGGACAGGACCGGGCGGGAAGTCCCGCTTCAGCCGGACGCCGGGACCCAGACCTCCCCCTCCAGGACCCGGCCCATGCCCACCCACACCATGTTCATGAGCCGCAGCGTCACTCCTTCCGGTGACTGACCCGGATGCCGCGCCATCCAGTCCGTCAGCGAGTCCGCCGCGCCCACCAGGGCGTGGGACACGAAGTCGGCGTCCTCATCGGAGAGTTGGGTGTGCGGGCCACTCTCCGTGATGCCCGCCCAGACCAGACCCGCCACTTCCGCCATCACCGCGCGGCGCGCCTCCGCGACGGCGGCCGCTATCGCCTCGCTCAGCTCGGAGGCCTGGCGGTGCAGCACCACCCAGCTGTCACGATGCTCGGCGACGAAGGAGAAGAACGCCAACAGGCCTGCGTACAGGCGCCGTTCCGGGGATGCCTCACTCGCCGCCGCCGCACTCCGGAACGCGCCGACCAGGCGGTCCGCCTCGCGGCGCAGACAGGCCAGGAAGAGGCCCTCCTTGGAGTCGAGGTACAGATACACCATCGGCTTGGAGATTCCGGCGAGTTCGGCGATCTCGTCCACCGAGGCCCCGTGATAGCCACGCTTGGCGAAGACGTGGACCGCAACGTCGACGATCTGCCGCTCGCGCTCGGGCCGTGGGACGCGTCGCCTGCCGGTCACTCTTGTCAGCCTCCTCGGCTCGCTCTACCTTACTTCTTAGTAAGTTTACTTAAGAGTAAGGAGATTGCCATGGCTGACGAGGTCGATGGCATCGGAAGCGCCGAGAAAGGCACCGCGAAGGGTGCCGAGAAGATCGCGGCGCTCGACTTCGCGAGCGTCACGCCCGAGGAGTTCGCGCGGATCGTGAAGGGGCTCTCCAGCAAGGAGATCGCCGACATCGCCCGCGACGGCGAGCTGCGCACCCGCGTCCTGCAGGAGGTCTTCGGACGCATGGAGCGGCAGTTCAAGCCCGAGACCGCGGGATCCCTGAAGGCGCTCATCCGCTGGAAGGTCACGGGCAGCGGCGACAACGACGAGGCGGTGTACGAGACGGACATCGCCGACGGCACCTGCACCGTCCGCGAGGGCCGCTCGAACGCCGAGCCGCGCGTCACGCTCATCATGGGCGACGCCGAGTTCCTCAAGCTGGTCTCCGGAAACGCCTCCCCCGTCACCATGTTCATGATGCGCAAGGTGAAGATCGCGGGCGATGTGGCCCTCGCGTCCGGGCTCACGCGGTACTTCGACATCCCCAAGGTCTGAGGAGCGCGCCATGGCCTTCTCCCTCGAACTGACCGAGGAACAGCGGGACCTGCGCGACTGGGTGCACGGCTTCGCGGCCGGCGTCGTGCGGCCCGCCGCCGCCGAGTGGGACGAGCGCGAGGAGACCCCGTGGCCCGTCATCCAGGAGGCGGCGAAGATCGGGCTCTACGGCTTCGAGTCGCTGGCCGACCTGTTCGGCGACCCCTCGGGGCTCTCCCTGCAGATCGCCAACGAAGAGCTGTTCTGGGGCGACGCGGGCATCGGCATGGCCCTGTTCGGCACGTCGCTCGCCGTCGCCGGGATCTTCTCCGCGGGCACGCCGGACCAGTTGGCGGAGTGGGTGCCGCAGTGCTTCGGGGACGAGGACGACCCGAAGGTCGCGGCGTTCTGCGTCTCCGAGCCCGAGGCGGGCTCGGACGTCTCCGCCCTGCGGACCCGCGCCACGTACGACCAGGCACGTGACGAGTGGGTGCTCACCGGGCAGAAGGCGTGGATCACCAACGGCGGCATCGCGAACGTGCACGTCGTGGTGGCGTCGGTGGACCCCTCGCTGGGCGCGCGCGGGCAGGCGGCGTTCGTCGTGCCGCCGGGCACGCGCGGGCTCGAAGGGGGCAAGAAGATACGGAAGTTGGGGCTGCGGGCCTCGCACACCGCGGATGTCTTCCTGGACGACGTACGCGTGCCGGGGAGCTGTCTGCTGGGCGGCAAGGAGCGCCTCGACGCGCGCCTCGCGCGGGCCCGGGAGGGCACCACGGGCACCACGGGCACCACGGGCACCGCCGGAGCTCGGGGCCAGGCCGCCATGGCCACCTTCGAGGTCAGCAGGCCCACCGTGGGCGCGCAGGCGCTCGGCATCGCCCGCGCCGCCTACGAGTACGCCCTCGACTACGCCGGCGAGCGCGTCGCCTTCGGCCGGCCGATCATCGAGAACCAGGCCATCGCGTTCGCCCTCGCCGATCTGCGGACCGAGATCGAGGCCGTCAGGCTGCTGATCTGGCAGGCCGCGTGGATGGCGCGCAACGACAAGGTCTTCGACGCGGGGCAGGGCTCGATGTCCAAGCTGCGGGCCGGGGAACTCGCGGTGGCCGCCAGTGAGAAGGCCGTGCAGGTGCTGGGAGGCGCGGGGTACAGCAGGGAGCATCCGGTCGAGCGGATGTACCGGGACGCGAAGATCTACACGATCTTTGAGGGCACCAGCGAGATACAGCGGCTGGTGATCGCGCGGGCCATCTCCGGCCGACAGATCCGCTGATCGCCTCCGGCGGGGCGCCCCGGGATTCACGTCATCCCCTGCGGGGCGCCCCGGGGTTTACGTCGTTCCCCGCGGGGCGCCCCGCGGCCCTGCCCCCGCGGTCGCCTTACTCAAGCACTTGTTGACCTGCGCCGATGTAGCGCTCATGACGACTTCTGTGCAGAGCGACGCGCGTACCTCCGTCCCCGGCGCCCGATCCGCCGCCGGGCCGTCGCCGGGAGCGCTCGGGCGATGGCGGGGCCGCGCCCGCCTCGGGCTCTGTCTGCTGCCCGCGCTCGTCATCGGCCTCGCGGGGTTCCAGCGGCGGTGGATGTCCGACGACGGGCACATCTACGTGCGTACGGTGCGCCAGGTCCTCGCGGGCAACGGGCCCGTCTTCAACCCCGGGGAGCGGGCCGAGTCGTCCACCGGCACCCTGTGGCAGTGGCTGCTCGTGGCGGGCGGGGCGACGGGGGCCGACATCGCGACCGCGGCGATGTACGGCGGGCTGCTGCTCACCGTCGCGGGCTTCGCGCTCGCCGGGCTCGGGGTGCTGCGGCTGCGCGGCGACGAGCCCCGATTCCTCGTCCCCTGCGGGGCGTTGGTGCTGCTCGCGCTGCCGCCCGTCTGGGACTTCGCCACCTCGGGGCTGGAGACGGGGCTCGCCACCTGCTGGCTCGCGGGGGCCTGGCTCGCGCTCGTCGCACGGCCGCGGTCGCTCGCGACGTGCGCGGTCCTCGGGCTCGGTCCCCTGGTGCGGCCCGACTTGGCGCTGGTCTCGGTGGTCTTCCTGGCCGCGCAGTGGGTGACGGTGCGGCCCTCGTGGCGCGGGGCACTCGCGGGGGCCGGTGCCGCGGGCGCGCTGCCCGTCTCGTACGAGATCTTCCGCATGGGGTACTACGGCCATCTGATGCCGCTGCCCGGCGTCACCAAGGAGGCCTCGCGGAGCCTGTGGGGGCGCGGGGCCGGGTACCTCTGGGACTTCGTCGGGCCGTACGCGGTGTGGCTGCCGCTGCTGCTCGTCCTTGCCGGCGTGCTGGCGTCGGGACGCGTCCGGGTGCCGGTTCCTGCGCTCGCCCCGGTCGTCGCGGGGACGCTGTGCTGGGTCTACGTCATCAAGGTGGGCGGCGACTTCATGCACGGGCGGATGTTCCTGCCGGGGCTGCTGCTGATGCTGCTGCCCGTCTTCCTGGTGCCCGTCACGCGCGCGTGGAGCATCGTCGCGGCGGGCGTCGCCGTGTGGGCCGTGGCGTGCGCGAGCGTGCTGCGGGTGCCGTACGAGGGGCGGATCGGCCCTGCGGGGATCGCCGACGAACGCGGCGTGTACGTACGCCAGAACGCCGCACCGCATCCCCTGCACCACGACTTCGCGGGCCAGCCGGGGAACAGGGCGTACGCCGTGCTCGTGCGGGACAGGGCACGGGTCGGCGCGCCCACGTTGCTCCTGGCCAGGACGCCGGTGGCGGGCAGCACGCCGGGAGTGACGGGCGTCTACAACACGCTCGGCTTCAGCGGCTCCGTCGTCCCGCTGTCCGGCGCCGCCCTCGACCCCATCGGGCTCGCCTACCCTCTCGCGGCCCACTCGGAGGGCATCAACGGCCGTGTGGGGCACGACAAACGACTGCCCGACGAGTGGATCGTCGCCGAGCGCGGCGCCGCCGAGCTGCCGGAGGGCCTCGACCCCGCCCGTGTCGACGCCGCCCGCCGGGCCCTGCGCTGCGGGCCCCTCGCCGAGCTGCGGGAGGCCACACGGGCGCCGATGACTGCGGGGCGGTTCTGGCGGAATCTGACGGGCGCCGTGGAGCGCACGTCGTTCCGCTTCCCCAACGATCCGGTGCGCGCGGAGAGGGAGTTGTGCGGGCGGGGGCGGTGAGGCCGTCCGGCAGAGCGCCTAGCCCACCGCAGAGCGCCCTAGCCCGCCAGGGAATCTCCGGGCCTGATCTCGCCCCGGGGCGACTCCGGCGACTTCGGGGTGGGCTCCCCTCCCATGAGCCGTGCCGCCCGGTCGATGGCGAGCGACAGGTCGCTCACCGACTTCTCCCCCAGGCCCAACACGCGCGCTCGGGAGGCGAGTTCGGCCAGGGGCGGGGTGGCGGGCAGCGGAGTGTGGCCCTCGGCACCGACGTGGCCGCCGCCGGTCCCGGAGCGCAGACTGTCCGCGAAGTAGGCGGCCACGGCGGCGACTTGGAGCCCGCCGTCCGCCTTCCACAGGTCGCCTTCCAGGTCGGCCGCCTCGATCCGGCCCGATTCCTCGTGCGGGGCCCGGCTGTCCGGGTCGAGCCAGCGCACGCTCGCCGTGGCCAGGTGGCCCGTGGCGCCCGGCTTGGCCCGCACCGCGTACAGCGCCGTCACCGTGTGGCCCGGGCCGACCTCGCCGCCGTCCACCGAGTCGTCGCGGAAGTCGTCGTCGGCGACGTCGCGGTTCTCGTAGCCGATGAGGCGGAACTGCTCGACGGTCTCCGGGTCGAAGGCGACCTGCGCCTTCGCGTCGCGGGCGCGCAGCTCGATGTTGGCCGGGAGCTGCTCGCAGAAGACCTTGCGGGCGTCGTCGTCGTTCGACACGTACGTGGTGTGGCCGTCGCCCTTGTCGGCGAGCCGCTCCATCAGGGCGTCGCCGTAGTCGCTGCCGACGCCGACCCCGAAGAGGGTGATGCCGTGCTCGCTGCGGGCGTCGGAGATGCGCTCAAGGATGGCGTCGGCGTCGGTCTCGCCGGTGTTCGCGAGGGCGTCGGAGAGCAGCACGACACGGTTGGTCGCGCCTTCCTTCTTGCCGCGCACCGCGGTGTCGTAGCCGGTGGTGACGCCCGCTTCGAGGTTGGTGGACTGGGTGGGTTCGAGGCGGTCGACGGCCTCGTGCGCGCGGGAGCGGCCGTCTCCGCCGTCGCGGTCGCCGAGTCGGGTCATCGGCAGGACCGTCTCGGCGGTGTCGCTGAAGGTGACGAGCGCGATCGAGTCGTCGGGGCGCAGCTCGTCGGTCATGATGCCGAGGGACTTCTTGACGAGGTCGAGGCGGCCCGGCTCGGCCATCGACCCGGAGACGTCGATGACGAAGGTCAGGGCGGCGGGCGGGCGTTCGGCACCGTCCCTGTCGCCGCCGGTGGCGAGGCCGACGCGCAGCAGGGACCAGTCGCGGTCGCCGGTGCGGGCGCCGTCGACGCTCACCGAGAAGCCGTCGCCGTCGGGGCGCGGATAGTCCTGGCGGAAGCTGTTGACGAACTCCTCGGGGCGGACCGTCGACGGGTCGGGCAGCCGCCCCTCGGCGAGGGTGCGGCGCGCGAAGCCGTAGCTCGCGGTGTCGACGTCCAGGGCGAAGGTGGAGAGGTAGTCGGGTGCGTACTCCCGCTCCTTGCCGTCCTGTTGGTCGCCGGGGGTCGCGGCTTCGCCGGTCCCGGGTGCGTCGGGCGCGGGCAGCGGCGCGCTGCCGTTCTCCCGGCTCTTGTCGTCGGCGGTGGCGCTGTTGTCGCTGGTGCCTCCGCCGCTGCAGCCGGTGAGCAGCAGGCTGCCCGCCATGGCCACGGCGAGCAGCCCGTGCCGTATCTTCCGGGTCCGCATCTCTCCCCCTTGAGTCGTCGGCTTTCCTGACTGTGACGTGGGGGACGCCTCGAACGATCGTCACAGGACGTTGCGGATCCGTCTCGATGCGGCTACGGCGGCGGCTTCACGGGGCCATGCCCCTCGGGTTCACGGACCACGCCCCCAAAGTCACGACACCACGTCCTTGCGCGCGAACCCCCGGAAGGCCAGCGCGAACAGCACCAGTGCGTACGTCACCGAGATCGCGCAGCCCTGGATCATGCCGCCCCACTCGGGGCGCGGCTGGATGGCGTCGGCCCAGGCGAACTGCCAGTGCGCGGGCAGGAAGTCGCGCCAGCCGCCGAGCGCCGTCACCGCGTCCAGGACGTTCCCCACGATGGTGAGGCCGACCGCGCCGCCGACCGCGCCGAGCGGGGCGTCGGTCTTCGTCGACAGCCAGAACGCGAGGCCCGCGGTGACCAGTTGGGAGACGAAGACGTACGCGACGACGATCAGGAGCCGCTGGGCTGCCGTGCCCGCCGGGAGTGTGCCGCCGGTGGGGATCTCCAGCGGCCCCCAGCCGTACGCCAGCGTGCCGATCGCGAGGCCGACCAGAGGAAGCAGCAGCATGGCCGCGGCGCTGAGGCCGAGCGCGACGGCGAGCTTGGACCAGAGCAGCCGGGCCCGCGGCACGGGCGCGGCAAGCAGATAGCGCAGCGACGACCAGCTCGCCTCGGAGGCGACGGTGTCCCCGCAGAACAGCGCGACGGGGATGACGAGCAGGAAGCCCGCCGACACGAACAGGCACGTCGCCGCGAAGTTCGTGCCGGACGCGGTGGCGGTGTCCATCAGTGTCACCGCGTCGTTGCGCTCGCCCGGCGATCCCGCGACGGCGAACGCGATGACGAGCACGACGGGCAGCAGCGCCATGATGCCGCCCATCACCAGCGTGCGGCGCCGCTTCAGCTGGCGGACCGCCTCGACCCGCAGCGGCAGGGTGCGGCCCGCGCGGTAGCCGGGCGCGGTCGGGCGCTCCAGGGTGGGGGCGCTCATGCGCTGCCTCCGATCAGGGTCAGGAACGCGTCTTCGAGGCGGCGGTGCGGGCCCATGGACTCCACGGGCACTTCCAGGCGCACCAGTTCGGGAAGCAGCCGGGCGGCGCTCGCGCCCTCGGTGCCGTCGAGCACCACCAGGAGACCGCCGTCCACGCGCACGGCGGAGGCCACCCCGGGCAGCGCCGCGACCTTGTCGACCAGCGGGTCCGGGACGTCGGACGCGAGGCCCACCAGGAGCGTGTCCCCGGAGCCGACGATCTCGGCGACCGGGCCCGCCTGGACGAGCCGGCCACGGTCCATGACGACCAGGTGCGTGCAGGACTGCTCGACCTCGGCGAGGAGGTGGCTGGAGACGATGACCGTGCGTCCGCCGCGCGCGTACCGGATCATGACCTCGCGCATCTCGCGGATCTGCGGCGGGTCGAGGCCGTTCGTCGGCTCGTCCAGGATCAGCAGGTCCGGCAGGCCGAGCATGGCCTGGGCGATGGCGAGGCGCTGCCGCATGCCCTGCGAGTAGGTGCGTACCGCGCGGGCCAGGGCGTCGCCGAGGCCGGCGATCTCCAACGCCTCCTCCAGATGGGCGTCTTCGGCCGGTCGGCCCGTGGCCTTCCAATACAGCTCCAGGTTCTCGCGGCCCGAGAGGTGGGGCAGGAACCCGGCGCCCTCGACGAACGCGCCGACCCGCGAGAGGACGGGCGCCCCCGGCCTGATCGCCTGCCCGAAGACGCGGATCTCGCCCGCGTCGGGCCTGATCAGGCCCATGAGCATGCGCAGGGTCGTCGTCTTGCCCGCGCCGTTCGGCCCCAGGAGGCCGAGGACCTGGCCCTTCTCGACGCGGAAGGAGACGTCACGGACCGCGTACCGTTCGCTGGACCTTGCGTACCGCTTGCTCAAGTCGGTGATCTGGAGCGGCACTTCGGCGAGCTCCGGGTCGGGCGCGGGCGCGGTCGTCCTGCGGCGCGCGGTGACCAGCAGGCCCAGCGCGATCACGGCACCCGCGACCGGCAGCCACCACACCCACGAGGGCAGCGGGGCGGCGGCGGTCTCCACGCCGGGCGCCGTCGGCACCGTGAGGCCGCCCTTGAGGGAGACGGTGTACGTGGCGGGCTCGGCCGGTGAGGCGTACCCGAGGTCGGTCGAGGCGAGGACGAGGCGGAGGCGGTGGCCCTTCTGCACTTCGTAGTCCACGGCGGGCAGGGTCAGCTCGACGTCCTTGCCGCCCTTGGTTCCCTCGATCCGCACCGGGGCGACCAGTTGGGAGGGCAGGACCTGCTGGGTGCCGTCAGGACCGACGTCGTACACCTTGGCGAAGAGCACGGTGTCCTCGCCGGAGGACTTCACATGGGCCCGCACCTTCGGTGTGCCGGTGATCCGCAGGTCGCCGTCGAGGGGCTTCGACTCGAAGCGTGCGTACTGCCCGGGGAAGTCCAGGGACACACCGACGCCGAGCGAGGACAGCCGGGAGAGCGAGCCGCCGCCGATGCCGGGGAGCGAGGAGATCGCGGGCGGGCTCGCGCCCGCGGGGTTGTCGAAGGTCTGCTCGCGCCCGGCGAGCCGCACCTCGCGCCGACCGCTGTCCAGACCCGGATAGCGGTCGTCGCTCGCGCCCCGCAGCTGCGCGGCGCCGTCGGTGGAGTCGATGCCTCCGGTGCGCGTGACGCGGAACGCCGGGCCCGTGTCGACGCCCTTCTCATCCTTGAGGTAGCGGTCGAACCATGCCCCGACCCGTCGCTCCACGCGATCCTGCTCGCGCTCGCCGCCGTCGTGCCCGCCCGCGATCCAGTCGACGGACACGGGGGCGTGGTTGGCGCGGATCGCCTTGGCCATGGCGTCGGCCTGGCCGAGCGGGAAGAGCGAGTCGGTCTGGCCCTGGGTGATGAGGGTGGGCACCTTGATGCGGTCGGCGACGGCGGAGGGGCTGCGCTCGGCGAGCGTCTTGCGCGCCGCCGCGTCGGGCTTGCCGGCCACCGCCACGCGCTCGTACGTCTCGCACAGCCGCTTCTCGAACTGGTCGCAGCCGCCGCTGGTGTTGACGAAGATCCCGGTCCAGAGCTTCTTGAAGACGCCGTCGGGGAACAGCGAGTCCGCGAGGTTCCAGTACGTGACCTGGGGGGCGATCGCGTCCACCCGCTCGTCGTACCCGGCGGAGAGCAGGGACGCCGCTCCCCCGTACGACGCTCCGGTGATGCCCACGCGCGGGTCGCCGTCCGCGTCGAGGCGCACCTCGGGGCGGGTGGCCAGCCAGTCGATCAGCTTGGAGACGTCGGCGATCTCGGTGTCGGGGTCGTTGAGGCCGATCTTGCCCGTGGACTTCCCGAAGCCGCGCGCGGACCAGGTCAGGACGGCATACCCGTCCCTCGCCAGATCCTCGGCCTGCTCGCGCACATCGCTCTTGCTGCCGCCGAAGCCGTGCCCGATGAGGACGGCGGGGCGCTTGGTGGAGGTGTCGCCCGCGGTGAAGTACGAGGTGTCGATCTTCACGCCGCCGGTGGCGACGAAGCGGTCCGAGCGGTGCACGGCCGGTCCTTCGTCCGAGGCCACCGCCGTCCACGTGCCGACACCGGCGAGCACCGCGACGGCGGCCGCGGCGGCGAGCAGCCTGCGCGGCCCGCGCGGCACGAGGGACCTGGCCCCCGGCAGTCGTAGATCCATGCCGTCAAAGGTACGGGCGCCGACTGACAACCGGGGCAGCCGCCGGGCTGAACCCCGTTGCCTCCCCCGGGAGTAGACGCCGCGCTCCACGTACCGCGATCGTGGTAGGCATGGAAATCAGACCCGCGACGACCGTGGCCGAGCTGACCGCCGCCGAGCACCTCTTCGACGGCCCGGTCCGCCCCGATGCGGCGCTGCGCTTCCTGGAGACCCCCGGTCACCACCTGTTCCTCGCGTACGACGACCCACACGGCGACGGCACTCCCGTCGGCTTCGTCAGCGGCGTCGAGACGATCCACCCCGACAAGGGCGCGGAGATGTTCCTGTACGAGCTCGGGGTCGCGGAGGGCCATCGGCGCCGCGGCACGGGCCGCGCCCTGGTCCACGCGCTGGCCGCGCTCGCGCGGGAACGGGGCTGCTACGGCATGTGGGTCGGCGTCGACACGGACAACGAGGCGGCGTCGGCGACGTATCGCAGTGCGGGCGGGAAGGACGAGGGGGAGTTCGCTTCGATCAACTGGAGCTTCGGGCAAGGCGCTTCCGGGAGCGCGTCCGGTCATGGGTGAATAGAGTCTTCACCCATGACATCCCGGGATTCCCTCGCCACCGGCCAGCGCTCGCTCGGCGACCCGTCCGTCCGCTTCCCCCTGTGGCCGCCGCTCACCGCCGGCTGCCCCGTCACCAGTACGGAGACCGTGTCGTACCCGGTCGAGGTCGACTACGCCTACGACAAGGTCCCCGCGGACCTCTTCACCACCGCGCCGGGGCGGCCGCGGGGCCACGAGCGGTGGGCCCCGCTCCTGCCCCCGCTGCACGCGCCGGGCCTCGGCGAGGGCGGCACGCCCCTCGTCCGGTTCGGCGACGGCCTCTGGATCAAGGACGAGTCCCGCAACCCGACGTGGAGCCACAAGGACCGCATCAACCGCGTCACGGTGAGCGCGGCGGTCGGCGCGGGCGCGGAGGGCATCGTCGTCGCCTCGTCCGGCAACCACGGGGCGTCCGCGGCGGCGTACGCGGCGCGGGCCGGGCTGCGGTGCGCCGTGCTGACCTCGACGGACACGCCGCCCGCGGTCGACGCGTTCCTGCGGGCGTACGGGGCCGTGGTGCTGCCCGTGCCGGTGGACGCGCGGTGGCCGCTGCTGCGGCGGATCGTGGAGCGGTTCGGCTACCACCCCGTCAGCAATGTGACGCCCACGCACACCGGGCACGGGTTCGGGCCCGAGGGCTACAAGACCGTCGCGTACGAGATCTACGCGGAACTCGGCGTTCCGGCGGCGGTGTTCGTGCCCACGGGGTACGGAGAGCTGCTCTTCGGCGTCTGGAAGGGCTTCGCGGAGCTGGTCGCGCTCGGCGTCACCGATCGGGTGCCGCGGGTCTTCGGCTGTGAGCCGGCGGTCGGGGGGCCGTTGGCGGCGGCGGTGCGGGGCGGGGTGCCCGCGACGCGGGTTCCTGTCGGCGAGACGGCGGCGTACGCGATCAGCTCATCGGTCGGGGGGTATCGCGGGGTTGTCGCCGTGCGGGAGAGCGGGGGTGGGGCCCTGCTGGTCTCCGACGGGGAGATGGCCGCGGCGCGGGCGGAGTTGGCGCGGGGTGGGATGTGGGCGGAGGTGTCGGCCGCGGCGGGGCTTGCGGGGTATCGGCAGCAGGAGGCCGCCGGGCTCGATCTCGGCTCGGGGCCGGTGGTCTGCGTCTCCACGTCGAGCGGTTTCAAGGACCGTGACCTGCTGGCGAGTTCGGGGTCGGCGGGGCTGGATCCGGAGGACTGGGCGGAGGTGGAGCGGAGGGTGGAGGCGGGCGGGGGCTGAGGTCTGCCTCCGGCGGTTCCTTCCTCACGCGCCGGACGGGCTGAATGATCTCGGCCCGGGCTGAGCAGTATCAGCCCCTCCGGCGTTCGAGGAGCGGGGCCCGGGGCGGAGCTCCGGTTTCGGGAAGGGCCGGGCTTGGGGAAGAGAGACCGCTTGGGCCTCAGCCCAGGACAACCTCAGCCCCGCCCCTCCTCCGGCACCGTCACCAACCACCGCGTATCCCGCCGCGGCCGCAGGTACAGCGCCCAGTACAGCGTCGCCACCGCCACGATCCCCCCGGTCCACCCGAGGTACGAAAGCTCCTGCTGACTCAGCACGTACGCGAGCACCGCGATCAGAACCACCGGCACCGCAGGCCACAGCGGCATCCGCCAGGCCGTGCCCGTCCCGTGCGACCCCCGCCGCGCCATCAGCGCGGCCACGGCCACCAGCAGGTACATGCCGGTCACGGAGACCCCGGTCACCCCGTACAGCGTGTCCAGGTTGACGAAGCACAGCAGCGCACCCGGCACGCCCACCAGCAGCGTCGCCACCCACGGCGCCCCGGAGGCGCCCAGCTTCGACAGCGCCTTGTTCACCGGCGAGGGCCACGCCCTGTCCCGCGCGGAGGCGAACAGGACGCGGGAGTTCTGGATGACCATGACGATGCCCGCGTTGATGATCGCGAGGGCCACGCAGAGGCTGACGAACGTACCGACCGCCGAGCTGGACCAGGCCGTCACCATCGCGCTGATGTCGCCTTCGGTCAGCGCCGTCAGGCTCTCGGCGCCCATGGTGATGGCGACCACCGGCACCAGGATGATCACGGAGGAGATGCCGAGGGTGGCGAGGACGGTGCGCGCGACGTTGCGGCGCGGGTTCTCCATCTCCTCGGAGAGGTAGACCGCCGTGGAGAAGCCCTGCGTGACGAAGAGGGCGATGGCGAGACCGGAGACGATCAGCATGGCCGTGACGGTGTCGACCCCGCCGGAGCCACCGGCCCCCGAGCCGGACCCCGACGCCACCGTCAGGTCCACCAGGCTGCCCGCGCCCCGCTCGGCGTGCGTGAAGCCGAGGACGGCCACGACACCCGCCGCCACGACTTCGAGGACCAGGAAGATGCCGGTGATCCACGCGTTGGCCCGCAGGTCGAGCAGGCCCGCGAGGGTCGCGAGGATCATGACGCCCGCGCCCGCGTAGGAGGGGTCGAGGTGGATCACGGGCGCCAGATAGTCGGCCGTGCCCATGGCGATCACGGGCGGGACGATCATCACGACCAGCAGCGACAGGACGAAGACCAGCCAGCCGGCCAGGCGCCCCGCCATCGTGGACACCATCGCGTACTCGCCGCCCGCGCTGGGGATGAGCGTGCCGAGCTCGGAGTAGCAGAACGCGACGCCCACGCAGAGCAGCGAGCCGATGGCGATGGTGAGCGCGGTGGCGGTGCCGAGCGAGGAGAAGAGGTCGGGGACGACCACGAAGAGCGTGGAGGCGGGCGTCACGCACGACAGCGTGAGGAGGGTGCCGCCGACGACGCCGATGGAGCGCTTGAGCTTCTGGGGACTGCCCGGGTCCGTCGGGACCGCCGGGGACGCCGGGGACGCGGTCTCGGGTGACTGGAGCGGGCGAAGCGTATCGGTCATGGAGCGCGGTTCCGATCGACTCGTGCGGCAGAGTTCCGGCGGGAGCGCTATCGCCTCCGAAGGCTGTTGAGCTGCGTTTTCTGTGGCTCCCGGCGGGTCATGCAACCCCGGCGGTAACCAGCACGTCAACGGTCATTCGCCTACGGAATCCGCAGGTGCGCGCACGCCCAAGTCACCTGGCTTTCCAAAGGGTTTGCACCCTGGGGTGGCAATGAACATCCCGAAGCCGCAATTGACCTTGCCTTCGCAGGCATACCGACTCGGAAGCTTTCGGTGCCCGAATTGCACCCTGTGCACGGGAACCGCAAAAGGCTCGTCAAAAAAGAAACGGTGCCGTCCGGAATCCGGACGGCACCGCTCCACTCTCGGTTACGAAAACCTGACTCAGTGCGTCGGATGCAGCCTGTACGACGCGTCGAGATCCCGTACCTCCACCGAGTACGTCGCCCCTTCGACGCCCGACAGATGCTTGCCCAGCAGCGCGAGCACGTCCTCGGAGAGCCTCGCCTTCACGCCGCTCACGCGCCCCGCGAGCAGGCCCACAGTGACATGCACGAAGGGGGCCTCGGGCCTGCCGTCCACGAAGGCCGCACCGGGGCGGCAGAACGTCTTGCCGACCCCCACCGAGTCCACCCGCTCCACGACCAGCGGATGCAGCTCCGCCACCAGGGCGGGCAGATCCAGGACGCCGGACAGGGTGTCGGCGTAGTCGATGTCGATGTGCGGCATGCTCACGGCCTCTCGTGTAGTGCACACGCATCGTAGAACCACGGGCCGACGCAGAAGCCCCCGGCCAGGAAGGCCGGGGGCTCACAGACCCTGGGGGTGCCTCAGTGGTTGCGCGGGAAGCCCAGGTCCACCCCGGCCGGCGCGTCCGACGGGTCCGGCCAGCGCGTGGTGACGACCTTGCCGCGGGTGTAGAAGTGCGTGCCGTCGTTGCCGTAGATGTGGTGGTCGCCGAAGAGCGAGTCCTTCCAGCCGCCGAAGGAGTGGTACCCGACCGGCACCGGGATCGGGACGTTCACGCCGACCATGCCCGCCTCGATCTCCAGCTGGAAGCGGCGGGCCGCGCCGCCGTCGCGGGTGAAGATCGCGGTGCCGTTGCCGAACGGCGAGGCGTTCATGAGCGCCACGCCCTCCTCGTACGTGTCCACGCGCAGCACGCACAGGACCGGGCCGAAGATCTCGTCCTGGTAGGCCTTGGCGGTCGTCGGGACGCGGTCGAGCAGCGAGAGGCCGATCCAGTGGCCGTCCTCGTGGCCCTCCACGGTGTAGCCGGTGCCGTCGAGGACGACCTCGCAGCCCTCGGCCGCGGCGCCCGTGACGTACGAGGCGACCTTGTCCCGGTGGGCGGCCGTGATGAGCGGGCCCATCTCGGAGGTCGGGTCGGTGCCGGGACCGATCTTGATCTTCTCGGCACGCTCCTTGATCTTCGCGACGAGCTCGTCGGCGACCGAACCGACCGCGACGACCGCGGAGATGGCCATGCAGCGCTCGCCCGCGGAGCCGTAGGCAGCGGAGACGGCGGCGTCGGCGGCCGCGTCCAGATCGGCGTCCGGCAGGACCAGCATGTGGTTCTTGGCGCCGCCGAGCGCCTGCACGCGCTTGCCGTTGGCGGAGGCGGTGGTGTGGATGTGGCGGGCGATCGGGGTCGAGCCCACGAAGGAGACGGCCGAGACGTCCGGGTGCTCGAGGAGGCGGTCCACGGCGACCTTGTCACCGTGCACGACGTTGAACACGCCGTCGGGCAGACCGGCCTCGCTCAGGAGCTCCGCGATCTTCATCGACGCGGACGGGTCCTTCTCGCTCGGCTTGAGCACGAAGGTGTTGCCGCACGCGATGGCCAGCGGGAACATCCACATCGGCACCATGGCCGGGAAGTTGAACGGCGTGATGCCGGCGACGACGCCCAGCGGCTGGCGGATGGACGACACGTCCACGCGACTCGCCACCTCCGTCGACAGCTCGCCCTTCAGCTGCACGGTGATGCCGCAGGCCAGGTCGACGATCTCCAGGCCGCGGGCGACCTCGCCGAGCGCGTCCGAGTGCACCTTGCCGTGCTCGGCGACGATCAGCTCGGCGATGGCGTCGCGGTTGGCGTCGAGCAGCGCGCGGAACTTGAAGAGGATCGCGGTGCGCTTGGCGAGCGAGGAGGTGCCCCAGGTCGCGAAGGCCTCGCGGGCGCAGGCGACGGCCGCGTCGACCTCGTCCACGGATGCGAAGGCGACCTGCGTGGTGACGGCGCCGGTCGCCGGATCGGTGACCGGGCCGTACGTTCCGGACGCGCCCGCAGCCCTTTCAACGGGCTTTCCACCGATCCAGTGATTGACGGTCTTCGTCATGACAAGCATCCCTACTCTCACAGGTGGCGGCGTCGGGCAGTGACGTGCCGGTCGTACTCTTCCCTGGCCTTGACCGCGGACACCCGGGTCGCCGTCTCGGCCACGGGCACATCCCACCACGCCTGTGCCGGGGGCGGGCCCGACACTGTGTCTGCCGTTTCCGTCTCCACATAGACACATGTGGGACGGTCTGCGCCGCGCGCTTCGCGCAGCGCCTCGCGCAGGTCGCGCACGGTCTTGGCACGCAGCACCCGCATCCCGAGCGAGGCGGCGTTGGCGGCGAGGTCGACGGGCAGCGGGCCCCCCGTGTACGTCCCGTCCGGCGCCCGGAAGCGGTAGGCGGTGCCGAACCGCTCGCCGCCCACGGACGCCGAGAGGCCGCCGATGGAGGCGTACCCGTGGTTCTGCAGGATCACGACCTTGATCGGGACGTTCTCCTGGACGGCCGTGACGATCTCCGTCGGGTTCATCAGATACGTGCCGTCGCCGACCAGCGCCCACACGGGCCGCTCCGGCGCGGCGAGCGCGACACCGATCGACGCGGGAATCTCGTATCCCATGCAGGAGTAGCCGTACTCGACGTGGTACTGCCGCGGCGACCGCGCCCGCCAGAGCTTGTGCAGATCGCCGGGGAGCGACCCCGCGGCGTTGATCACGACGTCCTCGTCCGTCACCAACTCGTCCAGGATGCCGAGGACCTGGGCCTGGGTGGGGCGCACGTCCGGCTCGTCCGCCTGGAAGGCGGCGTCGACGCGCTGCTCCCAGCGCTCCTTGTCGTCGGAGTACTCGACGGCGTAGGCGGGCTCGACGCGGTGGCCGCGCAGCGCTTCCGTGAGCGCGTCGAGGCCCGAACGCGCGTCGGCGACCAGGGTGGCGCCCGCCATCTTGTGGCCGTCGAAGGAGGCGATGTTGAGGTTGAGGAAGCGCACGGCGGGCGCCTCGAAGAGCGTGCCCGATGCCGTGGTGAAGTCGCTGTACCGGGTGCCGACGCCGATCACCAGGTCGGCGGTGCGGGCCAGTTCGTTGGCGGTGGCCGTCCCGGTGTGCCCGATGCCCCCGACGTCCGCCGGGTGGTCGAAGCGCAGGGAGCCCTTGCCCGCCTGGGTGGAGGCGACGGGGATGCCGGTCGCCTCGGCGAGCGCCTTGAGCGCGTCCTCGGCGGCGCTGTGGTGGACGCCGCCGCCCGCGACGATCAGGGGGCGCCGCGCCTCGCGCACCGCGCTCGCGGCGGCGGTCAGTTCGCGCGGATCGGGCGCGGGGCGGCGCACCGTCCACACCCGCTCGGCGAAGAACTCATCGGGCCAGTCGTACGCCTCCGTCTGCACGTCCTGCGGCAAGGCGAGCGTGACGGCGCCGGTCTCGACGGGGTCGGTGAGCACCCGCATCGCGGCGAGCGCGGCGGGGATCAGCGCCTCGGGGCGACCCACGCGGTCGAAGTACCGCGAGACGGGGCGCAGGCAGTCGTTGACCGACACGTCGCCCGCACCGGGGACTTCGAGCTGCTGGAGGACCGGGTCGGCGGGCCGGGTCGCGAAGGTGTCGCCGGGCAGCAGCAGGACGGGCAGCCGGTTGACGGTGGCGAGCGCGGCGCCGGTGACCAGGTTGGTGGCGCCGGGCCCGATGGAGGTCGTCACGGCGTGCGTGGACAGGCGGCCGCGCTGGCGTGCGTACCCGACCGCGGCGTGCACCATGGCCTGTTCGTTGCGGCCCTGGTGGAACGGCATGTCGTCGGCGTACTCCACGAGTGCCTGTCCGATCCCCGCGACGTTGCCGTGCCCGAAGATGCCCCAGGTGGCGCCGATCAGCCGGTGCCGTTCGCCGTCCCGCTCGGTGAACTGCCGTGCCAGGAACCGGACAAGGGCCTGGGCCGTGGTGAGCCGGGTCATCGATATCCCTCCGTGTGGTCGGGGTGGAAGCAGATCCGCCACTCCCTCTCCTCACCAGGTCCCGCCATCACATTCAGGTAGTACATCGCGTGGCCTGGCTGGGCGATCGACGGCCCGTGCCAGCCGTCGGGCACGAGGACGGCGTCCCCGGTGCGCACCTCGGCGAGGACGTCGGTGCCGCCCGCGCGGGACGGGAAGACCCGCTGGTAGCCGAGGCCGTCGCGGCCACCGGTCGCCTCGATCTCGAAGTAGTAGATCTCCTCCAGCTCGGCCTCGACGCCGGGGCGGTGCTCATCGTGCTTGTGCGGCGGGTACGAGGACCAGTTGCCGCCCGGCGTGATCACCTCGACCGCGATGAGCCGGTCGCAGTCGAAGGCGTCGGCGGACGCGAAGTTCCGGACCTCGCGGGCACAGGTGCCGCTGCCGCGGCTCTCGACGGGGACCTCCGGCGCGGAGCCGTAGCGGGCGGGGAGTCGACGCTCGCACTTCGCTCCTGCCAGGGCGAAGCGGCCTCCCGCGCCGGAGGCGATCTGGATCCGGGCATCCCGGGGAACGTAAGCGAAGTCGGTGACTCCGCTGAACACGCTCTCCCTGCCCAGCAGTTCGATGATCTCGCCTTCCGTGTGCACCGTACAGCCGCCGGTCAGCGGGAGCACGATCCATTCACTCTCTCCGGTGGCGAAGGAGTGCCGTCCGCCCGGCTCGATCTCGACGACGCGCAGGTGGGAGTAGTCCCAACCGGCCCGTTTCGGATCGATGTCGAGGGCGTACGGCCCTTCGGCCGCACTCCCTTTCGGTACGTACGTCATGGGGGCCTCCTTGCCTCCTCGGCCTGGACGCGGCCTGTTGCCCTGCTACAGCAGTCCTACGGCGGTGTCGACCGCCCCCGCCACGTCCCCGTCGGGCGGGTAGAGCAGAGCTCTTCCCACGACGAGACCCCGCACGGTGGGCAGTTGCAGGGCGCCGCGCCACTTCTCGAACGCGGCGACCGCGCCCCCGGCATCGTTGCCGATGTCGCCGCCGAGCAGCACCGCCGGCAGGGTCGAGGTCTCCATGACGCGCGCCATGTCGTCGGGGTTCTCGGTGACGGGGACCTTCAGCCAGGTGTACGCGGAGGTCCCCGCGAGCCCGGAGGCGATGGCGATGGAGCGCGTGACGGCGTCGGCGCTCAGGTCGTTGCGGGGCGCCCCCGTGCCCTGGCGGCGGGTCAGGAACGGCTCGACGAACACCGGAAGGCCGAGCTCCGCCATGGCGTCGACGGTGCGGGCCGCGGAGTGCAGGGTGGTCAGCGATCCCGGGTCCTCGTAGTCGACGCGGAGCAGCAGCTTGCCCGCGTCGAAGCCGAGCCGTTCGATGTCCTCGGGGCGGTACCCCGTGAACCGGTCGTCCAGTTCGAAGGAGGCCCCCGCGAGGCCCCCGCGGTTCATCGACCCCATGACGACCTTGCCGTCCAGGGCGCCGAGCAGGAGCAGGTCGTCGAGCACGTCGGCACTGGCGAGCACACCGTCGACCCCGGGCCGCGAGAGCGCGAGACAGAGCCGCTCCAGGAGGTCCCCGCGGTTGGCCATGGCAAGGGGATCGCTCCCCACGCCGAGCGACCCGCGCGCGGGGTGGTCGGCGGCCACGATCATCAGCCGCCCGCCGTCCCCGAGGAGGGGTCGCCGGGGACGACGGGCGGCGGCTTCGGCGATGGCTTCGGGGTGCTGCGCGCGAATGCGGCACAGTTCGCTCACGTCGACGACGTCGAGCCCGGTCACGTGACGGCCCCCGCTTCCACCGCGGCAAGGACCTCGTCGGGGAACGGCATCGCGGAAGAACACTCCAGGCGGGACGCCACGATCGCGCCCGCCGCGTTCGCGTACCGCATGATCCGTGCCAAGTCCCAGCCGGCAAGGAGCCCATGGCACAGCGCCCCGCCGAACGCGTCGCCCGCCCCGAGGCCGTTGAGGACCTCCACCGGCAGCGGCGGCACTTCGGCGGACTCCCCCGCGCGGTTCATCGCGAGGACCCCCTTGGGCCCCTGCTTCACGACGGCGAGTTCGACGCCCGCGTCCAGCAACACCCGCGCCGCCGCGAACGGTTCGCGCTCCCCCGTGGCGATCTCCACCTCGTCGAGGTTACCGACGGCCACGGTGGCGTGCGCGAGGGCGGCGGCGTAGTGGGGTCGTGCGGCATCGGGATCCGCCCAGAACATCGGCCGCCAGTCCAGGTCGAACACGGTGATTCCCGACCGCGCGCGGCGGGCGAGCGCCGCCAGCGTCGCCGAACGGCTCGGCTCCGCGCACAGCCCCGTACCCGTCATCCAGAAGATCCGCGCCGCCGCGATCGCGTCGAGGTCGAGCTCGCTCTCGCGGATCTCCAGGTCGGGCGCCTTCGGCAGCCGGTAGAAGTACAGCGGGAAGTCGTCCGGCGGGAAGACCTCGCAGAACGTCACCGGCGTCGGCAGACCCGCGACGCCGCTCACCCAGCGGTCGTCGACGCCGAACTCCCGCAGCGCCCGGTGCAGATACGCGCCGAAGGGGTCCTCGCCGGTGCGCGTGACGACGGCGACCCGGCGCCCGAGACGCGCCGCGGCGACCGCGACATTGCTCGCCGAGCCGCCGAGGAACTTCCCGAACGTGGTGACCTCGGCGAGGGGCACCCCGGCCTGCAGGGGATACAGGTCCACCCCGATCCGGCCCATGGTGATGACGTCATAGGGATCGACGTCATAGGGATCGACGTCGTACGGATCGGTCACCCTGCACGTCCCCTCTCCGGGCCCGGTCGGTCGTCTCCCCCAGGTCTAATCCCGCCCCAGGAGCCCTGTCAACATTTTGTCCTTACATTCGGACCAGTCCTTGACACTCTTCCGAGGGGGCCTGGAGGCTTGCCGGTATGACGACGCTGTCTCGCATCCGGATCGGTTCGGCGCCCGACTCGTGGGGCGTGTGGTTCCCCGAGGATCCCCGACAGGTGCCCTGGCACCGGTTCCTCGACGAGGTCGCGGAGTCCGGGTACGAGTGGATCGAGCTCGGCCCGTACGGCTATCTGCCCACCGACCCCGCCCTGCTGAGGGCCGAGACCGAGCGGCGCGGCCTCAAGGTGTCCGCGGGCACGGTCTTCACCGGGCTGCACCACGGCCCCGCCGTCTGGGACAGGACCTGGGCGCACGTCGCGGACAACGCCGCGCTCGCGCAGGCGATGGGCGCCGAACACCTCGTCGTCATCCCCTCCTTCTGGCGCGACGACAAGACCGGCGAGGTCCTGGAGGACCGCGTGCTCACGCCCGCACAATGGCGTGAACTGACCACCCAGACCGAGCGCCTGGCGCGCGAGGTCCGCGAGCGGTACGGCCTGCGCGTCGTCGTCCACCCGCACGCGGACACGCACATCGACAGCGAGGAGAACGTCACCCGCTTCCTCGACGCCACCGACCCCGACCTCGTCTCGCTCTGCCTGGACACCGGCCACTACGCCTACTGCGGCGGCGACAACGTCAAGCTCATCGAGACGTACGGCGAACGCATCGGCTATCTGCACCTCAAGCAGGTCGACCCGGATGTCCTCGCCGAAGTGCGGGCCCAGGAGGTGCCGTTCGGCCCCGCGGTGGCGCGCGGCGTGATGTGCGAGCCGCCTGCCGGGGTGCCCGCCCTGGAGCCCGTCCTCGCCGCGGCACAGCAGCTGGGCGTCGAGCTCTTCGCCATCGTGGAGCAGGACATGTACCCCTGCGAGCCGGACAGGCCGCTGCCGATCGCCCGCCGCACCCGCGCCTTCCTGCGGTCGTGCGGAGCCTGACGGCGACAGACGTCCTGCGGGCTCCCGACGGGCAGTGGGAGATCGCCCTCGCGCGCCCGCACCCGCGCCTGCGCCCCGGCGTGATCAGCTACCGCGGGCTGCGGCTCACGATGACCGGACCGCGCAGACGCCTTGAGGTGCCGATCGGCGCGGTGACCCTGATGCTCGGCTTCGACCGGCCCTTACGGATCTCCGGCGTCAGCGGCTCCGGCGGCGCGCGGCCCGTGCGCCCCGCGGTGTCGCTCGTCTCGGTGCTCTCCGGCCTCGGCACGACGCCGGTGCTCGGCGAGCACGACGGGCGCCTCGCGGGCATCGAGGTGCTGCTCGCGCCCTGGGCCGCCTCCACGCTCTTCGGCACCGCGCTGCACGAACTGGCCGACCGCACCCTCGACCCCGACGCGCTCGGCGTGCGGCCGGGCCGGGGCCGCTGGGACAGCATCGCCGAACTGGCCGCGGCGCTCGGCGCGTCGCCGTCGTGGCGGGCGCGGTTCGACCTCCTTGACGACGTGTTCGCCCGCTGGTCCGATGAGGGCCCGCCGCCATCGGCGCGGACCGTGCGGGCCTGGAGTGAGCTCGTGCGCTCCCGGGGCACCGCCCCCGTCGGGCACCTCGCCGAGGAAGTCGGCTGGAGCGTGCGCCAGTTGGAGAACCGCTTCCGGGAGCAGATCGGCATCGGCCCCAAGGCGGCGGCGCGGGTCCTGCGGCTGCAGCGGGCCCGCGCGATGCTCGCGGCAGGACGCGGCCAGGCGGAGACGGCGGCGGTCTGCGGCTACTACGACCAGGCGCATCTGAGCGGCGAGTTCAAGGCGATGACGGGGTGCACACCGCGCCAGTTCACGGCGGCGCGACGGACGGGCCCGGTGCCCCGGTCCGGGCCGCCGTCGAACGACCGGCTCGACGGCGAGCCCACGAGCCTGGTGCTGCCCGCGGGGGCCGCCGCGCCCGGTGCGCTTTTTTCCAAGACCCGCGGGCGGCGCTGACGGCACTCTGTGGCCCTTGAGCCAACTGGCGCGGGGGAACCCGCTCACCTCTGTGCCGGGAGCCGGAGGGGACGCGGGGAAGCCGGTGGGCCGGACCCGGCGCAGCGGGCCCGGCCCACCTCGGCTTGTGCTCACACCGCCCGCACCGCTCGCACCGCCACGCGGACCAGCACGCGCACACCGCTCGCACCGCCACGCGCGCACCACCACGCTCACGCCGCTCGCGCGCCGGAGCAACGCGCTGCACTGATGCGTCTCTTCCGTCACAAACACTCTCTTCCTGTCACACATGTCTCGCGTACGCGGGTCTTGCGTCACAGGGAGTCGACAGCCGCTCCCCTGCACTCACCGGGCGTCGTTCACCGGGCACAGGCTGAGTGATCGCCGCGCGCCGCGCCCAGCTCCCCCGTCGGCCTCTCCGGCCGCTCTGGGCGCGCACGCAGGGAGGTGCACTGATGACCGACCGCAGGCTCTGGTCGTACAAGGAGATCGCCGCGCACATCCGGGTGCAACCCGACACCGTGCGCTCCTACCGCAAGCACGGACTGCTGCCCGCCCCCGACCACGTGGAGAGCGGCAAGCCGTTCTGGTACGCGGACACGATCCGCGCCTGGGTCGCTTCCCGCCCGGGCAACCGCGGGCGCAGAGACTGAACGGCACACGCCGACCTCGTTGAGAAATACCCCCTAGGGGTATAGTGTGGAGTGCGTCAGGAGGTCACCGGGGGTTGCCGGGGCCCTCCTGCACGCTACGCCGCACCTGGACACACGCCTTCCGAGGAGAACCGATATGAGCGCCCAGACCGAGCTTCCGCAGGCCGAGACGACCGGCTCCTGCTGCTCCCCCTCCGGTTCCTGCCACTCCGGCGCCACCGCCGGGACCCCGCAGGGCGCCGTCACCACCGTGTACGAGGTGACGGGCATGACCTGTGGGCACTGCGAGGGCGCCGTCTCCAGCGAGATCTCGGAGATCGCGGGCGTCGACTCCGTCAAGGCCGTGGCCGCGACCGGCGAGGTCACCGTGGTCTCCGCGGCACCCCTTGACGAGGCCGCGGTGCGCGCCGCCGTCGACGAGGCGGGCTACGAGCTCGTCGGCGTCAAGGCCTGAACCCCCGCGGGCGCAGGGCTGACCGGCACTCCGCCGGGTACCCCGGGCCCTGTGGCGTCGAGACCGACACCACAGGGCCCGCCGCCGTTCCACCACCCCGGAAGCAGTACGAAAGAGCCATGACCGAAGTCTCCGAAGTCGAACTCGCCGTCGGCGGGATGACGTGCGCTTCCTGCTCGTCCCGCATCGAGAAGAAGCTGAACCGCATGGAGGGCGTGACCGCCTCGGTCAACCTCGCCACGGAGAAGGCCAAGGTCGAGTACGCCGACGGGGTCGAGGTCGCCCAGCTGATCGCCCAGATCGAGAAGCTGGGCTACAGCGCCGAGGAGATCCTGCCGCCCGCCCCCGAGCCGGAGGACGGCGGCGCCCCGGCCCCGACCACCGCCGACATCACCGAGCCCGACACCCTGCGGCAGCGCCTGATCGTCTCCGCGCTCCTCTCACTGCCCGTCGTGCTGCTCGCGATGGTCCCCGCCCTGCAGTTCGACAACTGGCAGTGGCTCTCGCTGACGCTGGCCGCGCCGGTCGTCGTCTGGGGCGGACTGCCCTTCCACCGGGCGGCCTTCACCAACCTGCGGCACGCGTCGGCGACCATGGACACCCTCGTCTCGGTCGGCACGCTCGCCGCCTTCGGCTGGTCGCTGTGGGCGCTGTTCCTCGGAGACGCCGGGATGCCGGGGATGCGGCACGGCTTCGACTTCACCGTCGCGCCAGGGGAAGGCGCCTCGACGATCTATCTCGAAGTCGCCGCGGGCGTCATCACGTTCATCCTGCTCGGGCGCTGGCTGGAGGCCCGCTCCAAGCGGAAGGCGGGCTCGGCGCTGCGCGCCCTCCTGGAGCTGGGCGCGAAGGACGTGGTGGTGCTGCGGGAGGGCAGGGAGACACGGATTCCGGTCGGGCAACTGGCCGTCGGGGACCACTTCGTCGTACGCCCCGGAGAGACCGTCGCGACCGACGGCACCGTCGTCGAGGGCACATCCGCGGTCGACGCCTCGATGCTGACCGGCGAGTCCGTGCCGGTCGACGTGGGCGCGGGCGACGCCGTCACCGGGGCGACCGTGAACACCTCGGGGCGCCTGGTGGTGCGGGCCACGCGCGTCGGCTCGGACACCCAACTGGCGCGGATGGCGCGGCTCGTCGAGGACGCGCAGACCGGCAAGGCCCAGGTGCAGCGCCTCGCGGACCGCATCGCGGGAGTCTTCGTGCCGGCGGTCATGCTCATCGCGGTCGGCACGCTCGGCGGCTGGCTGGGCGCCACGGGCGACGCGACCGCCGCGTTCACCGCGGCCGTCGCCGTCCTGATCATCGCCTGCCCCTGCGCGCTCGGCCTCGCCACGCCGACCGCCCTGATGGTCGGCACGGGGCGCGGCGCCCAACTCGGCATCCTCATCAAGGGCCCCGAGGTCCTGGAGTCCACGCGCCGCGTCGACACCGTCGCCCTGGACAAGACCGGGACGGTGACCACGGGCCGCATGGAGCTGAAGGACGTGTGCGTCGCCGGGGACACCCAGGAGAGGCAGCTGCTGCGCCTCGCGGGCGCCCTGGAGCACGCCTCCGAGCACCCGATCGCACGGGCCGTCGCGGCGGGCGCCGCCGAGCGCCTGGGCATCGGCGACGGTGAACTCCCGGCGACCGAACGGTTCGAGAACGTCGCCGGGTTCGGGGTGCGCGGCACGGTGGAGGGGCACGCAGTGCTTGCGGGACGCGAGCGGCTCCTCGCGGACGCGGGCGTCACGGGCCTGGAGGCCGTCGCCAAGCTGAGGGCCGACGCGGAGGCGGCGGGTCGCACCGCCGTCCTGGTCGCCTGGGACGGGGCCGCGCGGGGCGTCCTGACCGTCGCGGACACTCCGAAGGAGACCAGCGCCGAGGCGGTGCGCGAGCTGCGCGCGCTCGGCCTCACGCCGGTGCTGCTCACGGGCGACAACAAGGCCGTCGCGGACGCGGTCGCGCGGACGGTGGGCATCGCCCCCGAGGCCGTGTACGCGGAGGTCCTGCCGCAGGACAAGGTCGACGTCGTGAAGCGGCTGCAGGGCGAGGGCAAGGTCGTGGCGATGGTCGGGGACGGCGTGAACGACGCGGCGGCGCTGGCCACCGCCGATCTGGGCCTGGCGATGGGCACCGGCACGGACGCGGCGATCGAGGCGAGCGATCTGACGCTGGTGCGCGGGGACTTGCGGGTGGCGGCCGACGCCATCAGGCTCTCCCGGAAGACCCTCGCCACCATCAAGGGCAACCTCTTCTGGGCCTTCGGCTACAACGTCGCCGCGCTGCCGCTCGCCGCGGCCGGACTGCTGAACCCGATGATCGCGGGCGCCGCCATGGCGTTCTCCTCGGTCTTCGTGGTCACGAACAGTCTTCGCCTGAGGGCGTTCACATAAGCCCTTCACATGTCCGTTTCGACACCTTCACACCAGAGCCCCGATCCCCATATCGGGGCTCTTGCGCATGTACAGGACATATGCAAGAGACGCAGATCACAGTGATCCGAACGTAACCATTGAGGGGGGTCGCGAGTCTAATGGGGCGATGCAGGAAGATGTCTTGGGGGACGTCTTCCGGCATATGGGGACATCTTGGGGGATGTTCCTTGAATTGCGTTGCCGGGGCACGTGCACCGGGGAGCTTTGAGCGGCCCTCCCGTACGTACGCGTCCCGGCAGACCGCAGGGCAACCACAGACGCCCGGCCGGATCCCGTGGGGGGAATCCGCACCGGGAAAAAGGGAAGCGCCCCGACCGTCGACCCGTGGGGGGATCGATGGCGGGGCGCTTTCCGCTAAGCCCCGTAAGGGGCGCGGGGAACTGCGCGGCCAGCCACAGGCGGCCCGCAGTTCCCGAAAAGGATCAGCGACCTTCAACCGGGACGAAGTCCCGCAGAACCTCACCCGTGTAGATCTGCCGCGGGCGGCCGATGCGCGAACCCGGCTCCTTGATCATCTCGTGCCACTGGGCGATCCAGCCCGGCAGCCGGCCGAGGGCGAACAGCACGGTGAACATCTCCGTGGGGAAGCCCATCGCGCGGTAGATGAGACCCGTGTAGAAGTCCACGTTCGGGTACAGCTTGCGCTCGACGAAGTAGTCGTCGGCCAGCGCGTGCTCTTCCAGCTTCAGCGCGATGTCGAGCAGCTCGTCGGACTTGCCGAGGGCCGAGAGGACGTCGTGCGCCGCCGCCTTGATGATCTTCGCCCGGGGGTCGAAGTTCTTGTACACGCGGTGCCCGAAGCCCATGAGCTTCACGCCGTCTTCCTTGTTCTTCACCTTGCGGATGAAGGTGTCGACGTCGCCGCCCGTGGCCTGGATGCCCTCGAGCATCTCCAGGACCGACTGGTTGGCGCCACCGTGCAGCGGGCCCCACAGGGCCGAGATGCCGGCGGAGATCGAGGCGAACATGTTCGCCTGCGAGGAGCCGACCAGACGCACGGTGGAGGTCGAACAGTTCTGCTCGTGGTCCGCGTGCAGGATCAGGAGCTTGTCGAGCGCGGAGACGACGACCGGGTCCAGCTCGTACTCGGCGGCGGGCACCGAGAAGGTCATGCGCAGGAAGTTCTCGACGTAGCCGAGGTCGTTGCGCGGGTAGACGACCGGGTGGCCCTGCGACTTCTTGTACGCGTAGGCGGCGATCGTCGGAAGCTTGGCGAGAAGGCGGATCGTCGAGAGGTGACGCTGCTTCTCGTCGAACGGGTTGTGGCTGTCCTGGTAGAACGTCGACAGCGCGCTGACCACGGACGACAGCATCGCCATCGGGTGGGCGTCACGCGGAAAACCGTCGTAGAAACGCTTGACGTCCTCGTGCAGCAGGGTGTGCTGCGTGATCTCGTTCTTGAAGGTGGAAAGCTCGTCGACCTTCGGCAGCTCGCCGTTGATCAGCAGGTACGCCACCTCGGTGAAGGTGGAGCGCTCGGCCAGCTGCTCGATCGGGTAGCCGCGGTACCGGAGGATGCCCTGCTCGCCGTCGAGGTAGGTGATGGCGGATTTATAGGCGGCGGTGTTGCCATAGCCGCTGTCCAGGGTCACCAGACCGGTCTGGGCGCGGAGCTTCCCGATGTCGAAGCCCTTGTCGCCGACGGTCGAATCGATCACCGGGTAGGTGTACTCGCCATCGCCGTACCGCAGTACTACAGAGTTGTCGCTCACGTCATCCCTCACCGACGTTGTGCCTCTTCTTCGAGGTGCCCTGACTGTCTCTACCATCCCCCATTTGGCCCTGGAGAGTGCACTCGGGGTCGACCATTGGGCCTATTGGCGGCACTCAGTGCCGCCAACCTGCTCATCCTGCCCCCTTCGCCCCGGTTCCGAAAGTGCTGTGTGACGTTTCCGACTCGTTTGATCGATCAAATCGTCACGGGCCTGACCCACGGCGCCCCGAAAGCCTGAAATCCAGGGCCGTACAGCGCTTACCCGCGGAGACCGTGCGTACTGCCTGCCCCAGAGCCTTGCGCGAACCGACGAGGACGACCAGCTTCTTGGCGCGCGTCACCGCGGTGTAGAGCAGGTTCCGCTGCAGCATCATCCAGGCGCCGGTGGTGACCGGGATCACCACCGCGGGGTACTCGCTGCCCTGGGAGCGGTGGATCGTCACCGCGTAGGCGTGGGAGAGCTCGTCCAGTTCGTCGAAGTCGTACGGGACTTCCTCGTCCTCGTCGGTCAGGACGGTGAGCCGCTGTTCGTCGGGGTCGAGGGCGGTGACGACGCCCACCGTGCCGTTGAAGACGCCGTTCTGCCCCTTCTCGTAGTTGTTGCGGATCTGGGTGACCTTGTCGCCGACGCGGAACACCCGGCCGCCGAACCGCTTCTCGGCGAGGCCGGGCCTCGCGGGGGTGATGGCCTGCTGGAGGAGGCCGTTGAGGGTGCCGGCGCCCGCGGGGCCGCGGTGCATGGGGGCGAGGACCTGGATGTCGCGCCGGGGATCGAGGCCGAACTTCCTCGGGATGCGGTGCGCGGCCACGTCCACCGTCAGGCGGCCCGCGTCCTCCGTCTCGTCCTCCACGAAGAGGAAGAAGTCCTTCATGCCCTGAGTCAGGGGCGGGACGCCGGAGTTGATGCGGTGGGCGTTGGTGACGACGCCCGACTCCTGGGCCTGCCGGAAGATGCGGGTGAGGCGGACGGCGGGGATCGGGCTCTCCGGAGCGAGCATGTCCCGCAGGACCTCGCCCGCGCCGACGCTGGGCAGCTGGTCCACGTCACCGACGAAGAGCAGATGGGCGCCCGGCGGGACGGCCTTGACCAGCTTGTTGGCGAGGAGCAGGTCGAGCATCGAGGCCTCGTCGACCACGACCAGGTCGGCGTCGAGCGGCCGCTCCTTGTCGTACGCCGCGTCGCCTCCGGGCCTCAGTTCGAGCAGGCGGTGCACGGTGGAGGCCTCCGCGCCGGTGAGTTCGGCCAGGCGCTTGGCGGCGCGGCCCGTGGGGGCGGCGAGCACGACCTTGGCCTTCTTGGCGCGGGCCAGCTCGACGACGGAGCGGACCGTGAAGGACTTGCCGCAGCCGGGTCCGCCGGTCAGGACGGCGACCTTCCGGGTCAGCGCGAGCTTGACCGCCTCCTCCTGCTCGGGGGCCAGTTCGGCGCCCGTGCGGTCCGAGAGCCAGGCAAGGGCCTTGTCCCAGGCGACGTCGCGGAAGGCGGGCATGCGGTCGTCGTCGGTCTTGAGGAGGCGGGACAGCTGGGCGGCCAGGGAGAGTTCGGCGCGGTGGAAGGGGACGAGGTAGACGGCGGTGATGTCGTCCCCGCCGTCCGGGTCGGGGAGGGACTCGCGGACGACGCCCTCCTCCTCGCCCGCCAGTTCGGCGAGGCAGTCGATGACCAGGCCCGTGTCGACCTGGAGCAGCTTCACCGCGTCCGCGATGAGGCGCTCCTCGGGGAGGTAGCAGTTTCCCTGGTCGGTGGATTGCGAAAGGGCGTACTGCAGGCCGGCCTTGACGCGTTCGGGGCTGTCGTGCGGGATGCCGACGGACTGGGCGATGCGGTCGGCGGTGAGGAAGCCGATGCCCCAGACGTCGGCGGCGAGGCGGTAGGGCTCGTTCTTCACCACGGAGATGGAGGCGTCGCCGTACTTCTTGTAGATGCGCACGGCGATGGAGGTGGAGACGCCGACGCCCTGGAGGAAGACCATGACTTCCTTGATGGCCTTCTGCTCCTCCCAGGCGGCGGCGATCATCTTGGTCCGCTTGGGACCGAGCCCGGGTACTTCGACGAGCCGCTTGGGCTCGGTCTCGATGACGTCGAGGGTGTCGACGCCGAAGTGGGTGGTGATGCGGTCGGCCATCACGGGGCCGATGCCTTTGATGAGGCCGGAGCCGAGGTAGCGGCGGATGCCCTGGATGGTGGCGGGCAGCACCGTCGTGTAGTTCTCCACGGTGAACTGTTTGCCGTACTGGGGATGGGAGCCCCAGCGGCCCTGCATCCGCAGCGATTCGCCGACCTGGGCGCCGAGCAGTGAGCCGACGACCGTGAGCAGGTCGCCACCGCCGCGGCCGGTGTCGACGCGCGCGACCGTGTACCCGGTCTCCTCATTGGCGTACGTGATGCGCTCGAGGACCCCCTCGAGCACCGACATCGCCGGTGCTTGACTCGACATGATCCGACGCTACCGCCCGGCACCGACAACGCGGACGGCCCGTGGACAACAGGGCCCGCTCACCGCAGGAGCTGTGGACAATTTTCGAGGGGCCCGGTCCGTCGACCGGGCCCCTCGCTTCCCTCCCCTGTCAGCAACCCCCTCGAATCCCCCCGGATCCCCCTCGGGAAGTCCTGACGCCAAGTACGACACGCCTGGTGGCCGAAGGGTTGCACGGCGTTGTGGGCGAGTTTTCGGTACGGCTTCCAGATGCTGATGAACCCGGGCAGACGTAGCGTTTGGGGCATGAGCGATGATTCTCAGGCCGACGGCTCCCCGTCCTTCGAGGAGGACGTGCTGAACGAGCTCGGCGACGACAAGCTCCAGGAGATCGCGGGCCTGCTCGGCACGGACGCGGCCGGGGCCCGGGACGTCGTGGGCACCACGGTGTCCGCGCTCTCCGCGGACCTCGAGGACCAGGCGTCGACCACGGAGCAGGAGCCGGCCGAGGCGGTGCGGGAGGAGGCCCAGGAGGAAGCCCCCCTCCAAGGTGTCGCGGCCTTCGGCGGGTTGGGCGGTCTCGCCGCCGGCGGCATGATGTCCGGCATGCTCGCGAAGATGAGCAAGCCGGTGGCCAACGCGGTCTCCAAGAAGACCGGCATCCCCGCACCGACGGTCTCCCGCGTCATCGAGATGCTGATCCCCGTGGTCCTGGCGGTCCTGACCAAGCGCGCGGCGAAGGCGAAGGCCCCCGGGGCGGGATCGGCCGCGCCCGCCTCCTCCTCGGGCGGCGGCCTCGGCGACCTGCTGGGCCAGATCCTGGGCGGCAAGAAGTAGCGGCCGCGGCTCCGCGGACGTACGGAACGCGCGTCACGCGTGCGTGCGGAAGCGTTCTGCCGTCTCCCGCAGGACCTCCGTGCCGTCCCTTTCCCACAGCGTCTCGTTGAAGATCTCGACCTCGATCGGGCCCGTGTAGCCCGCCGTTTCCACCTGGTCGCGGAAGAACGTGAAGTCGATGCTTCCCTCGCCCAGTTGACCGCGGCCCAGGAGGACGCCCGCGGGCAACGGCGTGATCCAGTCCGCCAGTTGGAAGGCGTGGATGCGGTTGCCGCGGCCCGCCCGTGCGATCTGCTCGGGGGCCTTGTCGTCCCACCAGACGTGGTACGTGTCCACGACCACGCCCACCTGACGTGCGGGGAAGCGTTCCGCGAGGTCGAGCGCCTGGGACAGGGTGGAGACCACGCAGCGGTCCGCGGCGAACATCGGATGCAGGGGCTCGATGGCGAGGCGTACGCCGCGGTCCTCGGCACAGGGGCCGAGCAGGGCGAGTGCTTCCGCGATGCGTTCGCGGGCGCCCGCCAGGTCCCTGCTGCCCGGCGGCAGGCCGCCCGAGACCAGGACCAGCGTGTCCGTGCCGAGGGTCGCCGCCTCGTCGATCGCCGCGCGGTTGTCGTCCAGGGCACGCGCGCGTGCCGCCTCGTCGGGGTCCGTGAAGAAGCCGCCCCGGCACAGGCTCGTCACCGCAAGCCCGGCGTCCCGCATCAGACGGGCGGTGCGTTCGACGCCGTACTCCTGGACCGGCGCGCGCCACAGGCCGACCGCTCCGATGCCCTCCTTGGCGCACCCCTCGGCGAGTTCGGGGAGCGACCACTGCTTGATGGTCTCCTGGTTGATGCTGAGACGGGACAGAGGCAGAGGAAAGGGCTGAGGCTGGGGCTGGAGGGCACTCATTGCGGGACTCCGTGGACCGTGAGCAGCGCGCGCATGCGGGACGCCGCCAGGGAAGGGTCGGGGAACAGGCCGAGGCCGTCGGCGAGTTCGTAGGCGCGGGCCAGGTGCGGGAGCGAGCGGGCCGACTGCAGGCCGCCCACCATCGTGAAGTGGCTCTGGTGCCCGGCCAGCCAGGCCAGCAGGACGACGCCGGTCTTGTAGTAGCGCGTGGGGGCCTGGAAGAGGTGGCGGGACAACTCGACTGTGGGGTCCAGGAGTTCGCGGAAACCCTTCGTGTCTCCGGTGTCCAGGATCCGTACCGCCTCCGCCGCCAGCGGCCCCAGCGGGTCGAAGACGCCCAGCAGGGCGTGGCTGAAGCCGCGGTCGTCGCCCGCGATCAGTTCGGGGTAGTTGAAGTCGTCGCCGGTGTAGCAGCGCACGCCGTCGGGCAGGCGGCGGCGCAGGGCGATCTCGCGGTCCGCGTCCAGGAGCGAGACCTTGATGCCGTCGACCTTGTCGGGGTGGGCGGCGATCACCTCCAGGAAGGTCTCCGTCGCCGCGTCCAGGTCGGCCGAGCCCCAGTAACCCTCCAGGGTGGGGTCGAACATCGGGCCGAGCCAGTGCAGGATCACCGGCTCGGCGGCCTGGCGCAGCAGGTGGCCGTACGTCTCCAGGTAGTCGTCGGGGGTGGCGGCCGCGGCGGCCAGGGCCCTCGACGCCATCAGGATCGCCTGCGCGCCGACCGACTCGACGAGGGCGAGCTGCTCCTCGTACGCGTCTCTGACCTGCGACAGGGTGGCGGGCACGGCCAGTTGGTCCGTGCCCGCGCCGCACGCGATCCGTCCCCCGGCGGCCTTCGCCTCGGCCGCCGAGCGCCGGATGAGCTCGGCGGCGCCCGCCCAGTCCAGGCCCATGCCGCGCTGAGCGGTGTCCATGGCCTCGGCGACACCGAGGCCGTGCGACCACAGGTGGCGGCGGAAGGCGAGGGTGGCGTCCCAGTCGACGGCGGCGGGGCCGTCCGGCGACACGTCCGCGTACGGGTCGGCGACCACGTGGGCGGCGGAGAAGACCGTACGGGAAGTGAAAGGGGCACCCGGCGAGGGCTGCGGGGCGGCGTCGGTGCGGGGCGTGTGGGCGTAGGTGCCGCCTCCCGCGCGCGGGAGGCGGACGGTGTCCTGGGTGCTCACAGCTCGATCTCCGGGACCTCGACGCGGCGGCCCTCGGCCGAGGACTTCAGGCCCAGCTCGGCGAGTTGGACGCCGCGCGCGCCCGCGAGGAGGTCCCAGTGGTAGGGCGCGTCGGCGTACACGTGCTTGAGGAAGAGCTCCCACTGCGCCTTGAAGCCGTTGTCGAACCCTTCGGGCCCCTGGTTGTCGGGGACCTCCTGCCACTGGTCGCGGAAGGAGTGGGTGGCGGGCAGGTCCGGGTTCCAGACAGGCTTGGGGGTCGTACTCCGGTGCTGTACACGGCAGTTGCGCAGCCCCGCGACGGCCGAGCCCTCGGTGCCGTCGACCTGGAACTCCACCAGCTCGTCGCGGTTGACCCGTACCGCCCAGGAGGAGTTGATCTGCGCGATCGCGCCGCCGTCCAGCTCGAAGATGCCGTACGCGGCGTCGTCGGCGGTGGCGTCGTAGGGCTTGTCGCGCTCGTCCCAGCGCTGCGGGATGTGCGTGGCGGTCAGCGCCTGGACGCTGCGGACACGGCCGAACAGCTCGTGCAGGACGTACTCCCAGTGCGGGAACATGTCGACGACGATGCCGCCGCCGTCCTCGGCCCGGTAGTTCCAGGAGGGGCGCTGGGCGTCCTGCCAGTCACCCTCGAAGACCCAGTACCCGAACTCGCCGCGCACCGACAGGATCCGGCCGAAGAAGCCGCCGTCGATGAGCCGCTTCAGCTTGAGCAGGCCCGGCAGAAAGAGCTTGTCCTGGACGACGCCGTGCTTGATACCCGCGTCCCGTGCCAGGCGCGCAAGCTCCAGGGCGCCGTCGAATCCGGTGGCGCTCGGCTTCTCGGTGTAGATGTGCTTTCCGGCCGCGATGGCCTTCTTGAGGGCGTCCTCGCGGGCCGAGGTGACCTGCGCGTCGAAGTAGATGTCCACGGACGGGTCGGCGAGGACCGCGTCGAGGTCGGTCGAGCAGTGCTCCAGGCCGTGCTCGGCGGCGAGTACGCGCAGCGCGTGCTCCCTGCGGCCCACCAGGACGGGCTCGGGCCACAGCACGGTGCCGTCGCCGATGTCGAGGCCGCCCTGGTCGCGCAGGGCGAGGATCGAGCGGACCAGGTGCTGGCGGTGGCCCATGCGTCCCGTGACGCCGTTCATGGCGATGCGCACCGTCTTGCGTGTCACGAAAGTCCCTCCGTAGGTGCATAGCAAGCGCTTTCTACCCAAGGGCAAGCTAGCCTGCCGCACAAGGTTGGGACAAGGGCTTCGGTCGACAGCGGTGACCGGAGGACGACAACACGGGTGACCGGAGGACGACGAGATGACCGTGACCCTGGCGGACGTGGCGGCCCGCGCGCAGGTCTCCCCCGCCACCGTCTCCCGCGTGCTGAACGGCAACTACCCCGTGGCGGCGGCCACGCGCGAGCGCGTGCTGCGGGCCGTGGACGACCTGGAGTACGTCCTGAACGGCCCCGCGAGCGCCCTCGCCGCGGCCACGTCCGACCTGGTCGGCATCCTCGTCAACGACATCGCGGACCCCTTCTTCGGGATCATGGCGGGCGCCGTGCAGTCCGAGATCGGCGGGCCCGGCGGGCGCGCGGGCGGGGAGCGCATGGCGGTGGTGTGCAACACGGGCGGCTCCCCGGAGCGCGAACTCACCTACCTCACACTCCTTCAGCGCCAACGCGCCGCCGCGGTGATCCTGACCGGCGGCGCGATCGAGGACGTCGACCATGCCTCCGCCATCTCGGGCAAGCTGCGGCGCCTCGCGGAGGCGGGCACCCGGGTGGTGCTGTGCGGGCGGCCGCCCTCGCCGGACACCGACGCGGTGGCGCTCACCTTCGACAACCGCGGCGGCGGGCAGCAGTTGACGGAACATCTGCTGAGCCTCGGCCACCGGCGCATCGGCTACATCGCGGGACCCGAGGAGCGCACGACCACCCGGCACCGCCTGGAGGGCCACCGGGCGGCGCTCGCCGCGCGCGGCATCGAGGACGACCCCGCGCTCACCGTCCACGGCCCCTACGACCGCCGCTCCGGCTACGACGCCACGGACGAACTCCTGCGCCGCGCCCCCGACTTGACGGCCGTGGTCGCCGCGAACGACACGGTGGCGCTGGGTGCCTGCGCGGCCCTGCGCGACAAGGGCCTGCGCATCCCCGACGACGTGTCGGTGGCGGGCTTCGACGACCTGCCGTTCAGCATCGACGCGGTCCCCGCCCTCACGACGGTGCGCCTGCCGCTGCACGAGGCGGGGGCACGGGCGGGCCGCATCGCCATGGGCAAGGAGAAGCCCCCGCCGGGCCACGTGGCCACGGTGCACGGGGAGTTGATGGTGCGGGGGTCGACGGCGGCGCCCCGGAGGACCGGAGCCTCATAGCAGCTGCCCGAGCACCGCCACCCCTTCCGCGATCTCGGTGGGCGTGCTCGCCGCGTAGCCGAGGACCAGGCCCGGGGCGTGCGGGAGTTGGGTGTGCCAGGACAGGGGGTGCACCTTGACGCCGCGTGCGAGCGCCGCGGTGGCGAGGTCGGCGTCGGAGCCGTCGTACGCGTCCTCGCCGAAGGTGATGGTCAGGTGCAGGCCCGCGGCGGCGCCGTGCACGACCGCGCCCGGAAGGCACTCCCCTATCGCCTCGATCATCGCGTCCCTGCGCCTGCGGTGGTGCTTGCGGATGAGCCGCAGATGACGCTCCAGGTCGCCGGAGTCCATGAGGTGGGCGAGGACGAGCTGGGGCAGCGCCGCGCTGCCGAGGTCGACGAGGCGCTTGGCGTCAAGCAGCGCGTCCCGGTACGCGGCGGGGGCGAGCAGCCAGCCCAGGCGCAGCGCGGGCGCGAGGAGCTTGGAGACGCTGCCCGCGTAGCAGACGTGCTCGGGGAGCAGCGCGCGCAGGGCGGGCACGGCGGGCCGGTCGTAGCGATGCTCGGCGTCGTAGTCGTCCTCGACGACGAGGCCGCCTTCGCGGGCCCAGTCCATCAGCTCGCGGCGCCGTTCGCCGCCGAGGACGACCCCGGTGGGGAACTGGTGGGCGGGCGTGAGCAGCACGGCAGGGGCGCCGGTGGCCCGCAGCGCGTCGACGCGGATGCCGTGGGCGTCGACGGGGACGGGCGGGGTGTCGAGCGGCCGCAGGTGCTGCCGCACGCCGAGCGACCCCGGCTCCTCGACCGCGATCCGGGTGATCCCGTCGGCGTGCAGGACGTCGACGAGCAGCCGCAGCGCCTGGGCCGTGCCGCTCACGATCATCACGTCGTCCGGGGCCGCCGGGATGCCGCGGTTGTGGGAGAGCCAGCGCGCGACGGCGGCGCGCAGGGCCGGGGTGCCGCGCGGATCCCCGTACCCGAAGTCCGACGGCGTGAGCCGGGCGAGCACGGAGCGCTCGGCGCGCAGCCAGGCCGCGCGCGGGAAGGCGGCCAGGTCGGGCAGGCCTGGCGACAGGTCGATGCGGGCGGCTGCGGCGCGGACGGCGTCGAACGTGCCGAGGTCGGTGGGCGCGGTGAACACGTCACGGGACCGTGCGGCCCCCTCAACCGGCGCCTTGCCGCTGCCGGTTGACGCCTGCGGCACGGCCACGACGACGGTGCCGCCCCGCCCGCGCCCCGCGACGTGCCCGTCCTCGGTGAGCCGGCGGTAGGCCTCGGTGACGACGCCGCGGGAGACGCGCAGCTCGTCGGCGAGTGCGCGAGTGGCGGGGAGCCTGCTGCCGACGGTGAGGCGGCCGTCCGCGATGGCGCCCCTGATCTGCCGCGCCAGCCAGTCGGAGAGGCCGCCACGCGGGGCGTCGCGTGGGTCGAGCTGCAGGAAGTCGGAGGTGGCGCGGCTCTCGGCGGCCACGTCGCCACCTGTCGCGGACCGAGCCACGCCCCGATCCGCGGACCGATTTATGGACCGATGGGGAGGGCCTCCATTGGACCTGTTCATGGAGCCATTGTGGCGCGAGGGTCGAGACATGGAATTTCTGCTCACCTCCCTCGTCGTCTGCGTGACCCCCGGCACCGGCGTGCTGTTCACGATCGCGGCGGGCCTCTCCCGGGGCACCCGCGCCGCGGTGGTCGCGGCCGTCGGCTGCACCCTCGGCGTCGTTCCGCACATGGTCGCCGCGATCACCGGTCTCGCCGCGCTCCTGAACACCAGCGCGGTCGCCTTCCAGACGCTCAAGTACCTCGGTGTGGCCTACCTGTTGTACATGGCGTGGAGCACGCTGCGGGACAAGAGCGAGCTCACCGCGGAGCGCGAGAGCGAGCCGCGCCCGGCGGGCCGGACGATCCTGACGGGCGTACTGATCAACATCCTCAACCCGAAGCTGACGTTGTTCTTCTTCGCGTTCCTGCCGCAGTTCGTGAGCGCCGCCGAGCCCTACGCGTTCCTGCGCATGACGGAGCTGAGCGCGTACTTCATGCTGATCACGTTCGTGGTCTTCGTGGCGTACGGCCACTTCGCGGCGGCGATGCGCAGCCACGTCATCTCGCGGCCGCGCGTGGTGAGTTGGATGCGGCGCACCTTCGCGGCGGCGTTCGCGGCGCTGGGGGCGCGCCTCGCGTTCCTCTGAGCGGCTCGCGTTCCTCCGAGCGGCTCCGGCGTGGAGGGTTCCCGGCGTCGCCGCTCCGACGTACCGTTGACTCAGTCAAAGGCGACCCGGAGTGATCCGCATGACGAAGCCCTCCCCAGCCCCCTCACCGACATCGGCGCCGCACACGCCCATCCACGAGATGCGGGCCTTCAACCGGTTCTACACCAACCTCATCGGCGCGCTCGACTACAGCCGTCACCTGTACGTCCCCTACACCCTCACCGAGTCCCGCGTCCTGTACGAACTGGCGCACGCGCCGCACACCGACGCGGCCGACCTGCGGGCCGAACTCTCCCTCGACGCCGGGTACTTGAGCCGTCTGCTCGCCAAGTTCGAACGGGACGGCCTGGTGGAGCGAGCGCCCTCCGCGCCCGATCCGCGCCGCCAGCGCATCACGCTCACCGCGCGCGGGCGCGAGGCCGCCGCCCTCCTCGACGAGCGCTCCCGGGAGGCGGTCGGCTCACTGCTCGCCGAGGTGCCCGCCGCCGAGCGGGCCCGTCTCGCCTCGGCCATGCGCACCGTGCGGGACATCCTCACCCGCACCCCGGGACGCCCCCGGCGCCGCGAGAGCGTCCTGCTCAGGGAGCCCGGAGCGGGCGACCTCGGGTGGATCGTGCAGCACAACGCCGCGGTGTACGCGTCCGAGTTCGGCTGGAACGCCGACTACGAAGGCCTGGTCGCCCGCATCGTCGCCGACTTCGCCCAGGATCACGATCCCTACCTGGAGCGCGTCTGGATCGCCGAGCTCGACGGGCGGCCCGTGGGGTGCGTGATGTGCGTACGGGACGAGGCGCCGGGGGCGGCGCGGCTGCGGCTCCTGCTCGTCGATCCGGACGCGCGCGGCCTCGGTATCGGTGACCAACTGGTCGGCGCCTGCGTGGAGTTCGCGCGCGGCGTCGGCTACCGCGAGCTGACCCTGTGGACCAATGACGTCCTGGCGTCGGCCCGCGCCATCTACCGCCGCCACGGCTTCGTCCTCGTCGCCGAGAAGCCCCACCGCTCCTTCGGCGCCGACCTCGTCGGGCAGGACTGGCGGCTTCCGCTGCACGAGCGGCCCGCGTGAGCGCCCGCGCGAGTCCGGCGCGGCGGCGGGGTCGCGGCGGGGTTGACCATGCCCGCACGCCGCCTACTGTCGGTCCCATGAAATTCGCCTTCTCCACCCTCGGTGTGCCCGGCCTTCCCGTCTCCGACGTGCTCCGGCTCGCCACCGCCCACGGCTACCACGGCGTAGAGCTCCGCGCCCACCCCGAGGAACCGGTGCACCCGGGGCTCGGCCTGGTCGAACGGGCCGACGTGGCCGCCGAGTTCAAGGCGTCCGGCATCGAGATCCTCGGCATCGCCGGGTACGCGCACGTGGCGGCGCCCGGCGACGACGAGCCCGTCCTCGACGAGATACGTTCCCTCGTCACCCTCGCGCGTGACCTGGGCGCCCCGTTCATCCGCGTCTTCCCCGGCGGCGGCACGGAGCAGAGCGCGGTCGAGGCCGACGCGACGGCCGCGCGGCGGCTCGGCACGGCGGCGCGGCACGCGGCGGACGCCGGCGTACGCATCCTGCTGGAGACCCATGACTCGCACCGCACCGGTGCGGACGTCACCCGTGTCCTCGGGACGGTCGGGCACCGGCAGGTCGGGGCGCTGTGGGACGTGATGCACACCTGGCTCGGCGACGAGGCGCCCGCCGAGAGCTTCGCCGCGCTCTCTCCCTATCTCGGTTATGTCCAGGTCAAGGACATCGCCTCGAAGGACGACACGACGCCGCTGGCGCTGGGGGCGGGGGCGCTGCCGCTGGGCGAATGCGTGTCATTGCTCACCGAGGCCGGGTGGGAGGGGTGGTTGTGCTGGGAGTACGAGAAGCGGTGGTACGAGGGGGCTGCGCCGCTGGAGGGGCTGTTGGGGCCTGGGCGGGATCTCCTGTCGCGGCTGGTGAGCCGGGCACACTGACGCCACCGGGGCGGGCGACGCGCGGCAGTGACGTCAGCGCCACTCCGCCCACCAGCAGTGCCGCCGCGCACCACCTCAAGCCGCTCACCGACTCGTTCAGGACCAACGCCGCCGACGTCATGCCGAAGACCGGGACCAGCAAGGAGAACGGGGCGACCGTGGACGCGGGGTGTCGGCGCAGGAGGTAGCCCCAGGCGCCGAAGCCGAAGACCGTCGTGATCCAGGCGACGTACACGATGATGCCGGCGCCCGACCAGTCCAGGGAGCGCAGCGCCGCGAGGTCCCTGGACGGGCCTTCGAGGAGCAGGGAGAGCGCGAGCAGGGGCAGTACGGGGACGGTGCTCACCCACACCATGAAGTTCAGGGAGTCGGGCGGCGACGCCTTGCGGGTGAGGACGTTGGAGACGCCCCAGCAGGCCGCCGCGCCGATCAGCAGCGCGAACGCGGTGAGCGGCCCGGTCTCCCCCTCGTCCACCGCCGCGACGCCGATCCCCGCGAGGGCGACGACCATGCCCGACACCCGTATCCTGCCGGGCCGTTCGCCCAGCGCCACAAAGGCGAAGAGGGCGGTGAAGACGACCTGGATCTGCAGGACGAGGGACGAGAGCCCGGCCGGCATGCCCGCGTCCATCCCGATGAAGAGCAGCCCGAACTTGGCGACCCCCAGGACGAGCCCCACGCCCACCACCCATCCCCAAGCCCTCACCTTCGTTCGAGCAGGGGAGCCCCCATCCCACGCCACCTTCGGCCGCCCCACGAAGAAGACGGCGGGCAGGGCCGCGACGAGGAAGCGGAGGGCGGAGAAGAGCAGCGGCGGAAAGTGGTCGAGCCCCACCTCGATCACGACGAAGTTGACGCCCCAGACGGCGGCGACGAGGACGGCCAGGCAGACATGTGCGGGTCGCATGCGTAGAGGATCACCCGGCCCGACCGTGTAGGACCAGCGCGGATCTCTGCATGGTTGGATGAAGCAACGCTGATGAATGGGGAGGACCACGTGCTCGATCTCGCCCGGCTCCGCGCCCTGCACGCCGTCTCCGTGCACGGCACCGTCGGCGCGGCCGCCACCGCGCTCGGCTACACCCCGTCCGCGGTGTCCCAGCAGATAGCCAAGCTGGAACGGGAGACGCGTACGACACTTCTGGAGCGCCGGGGCAGAGGCGTGGCACTCACCGAGGAGGCGCTCCATCTCGCCGACACCGCACGCCAGTTGATGGCCATCGTCGAACGCGCGGAGACCGAACTCGAAGAGCGGCGCGGGGTGCCCGCGGGGCGCCTCACGATCGCCGCGTTCGCCTCGGCGGCGCGGGGCCTGCTGCCCGGGGTGCTCGCGGACCTGGCCCGCCGCCACCCGGCGCTCGACGCCCGCATGTCGGAGATCGACCCGCATCTCTCCATCGACCTGGTGGCCAAGGGGGCGGTCGACGTGGCCGTCGTCCACGACTGGGACATCGCGCCGCTGCCGACGCCCGCGGGGGTCGAGCAGGCGGTGATCGGCGACGACCTCTGCGATCTGGTGGTGCCGGTCGGGCACCGGCTCGCGGGGCGTGATTCCGTACGCCGTGAAGAGCTGAAGGCGGAGCGTTGGATCACGCAGCCGCCGGGGCTCGTCTGCCACGAGTGGCTGGTGCGCACGCTGCGGGAGGCGGGGTGCGAGCCCGACATCGCCCACCAGGCGGAGGAGAACCCGACGCTCGTCGCGCTGGTCGCGGCGGGCCTCGGCATCGCGCTGATCCCCCGCCTGGGCCGCGGCCCCGTCCCCGACGGCGCGGTCACGGTCTCCCTGGACCCCCTGCCGATCCGCCGCCTCTACGCCCTGTGGCGCACGGGTGCCTCGCGCCGCCCGGCGATCGCGGAAACGGTCAAGGCCCTACAGGCGCACTGGCCGACGGAGACCGAGACGGCCCGCAGTCGCGTACGCACGTGAGGGGACGTGGGGGTATGTGCGCACGGAGCACCGAGCACAACGCTTGCCCCAGCCGCAGCAACAAAGCCCCGCAACAAAGATGGCGAGTACGGACATACCCCCGCGGCCCCGCCCCACAACCGAACCCACGGCGCAGCCCCCAGCCCCCAGCTCACCCGCACCAACTTGCCGAATCCAGGGCCCAGTCGGGAACCCAGCCGCCCGCCCCCTCGTCCAACCGGCAACTGCCGGTGAGTCTCCGCAAGGCGGTGTCGGCCTCGCTGCTGGCTGCGAACGCTGACCACCCTCTCCGCCGCCTGCGGCCGGCAGCTCGCCGTCACCGGTGTGCCCCCCTCCAAACAGCACCGGTGACGGCCCCTCTCCCCGGAGCCTCCCCACCGCCCTTCCCCCACGCCTCCCTTGACCGGCAGAAATCTTCGGGATATCCGTAGCCCCTGAAAGTTTCCTCCAGTCCGCAGGAGCTCACGTGTCCCACCCAGACGACCGCTCCCACCCAGACGACCGCGACCGCAGGCTCCGCGCCCTCATCGGCACGATGTCCCTGGAGGAGAAGGTCGGCCAGCTCTTCGTGATGCACGTGTACGGCCACACCGCCACCGACCCGGACCAGGCCGACGTCGACACCAACCTCCGCGAGATCGGCGTCCGCGACGCCGCCGAGCTGATCGCCCGCTACCACCTCGGCGGCATCATCTACTTCGGCTGGGCCCACAACACCCGTACCCCGCAACAGATCGCCGAGCTCTCCCGCGGCATCCAGAAGGCCGCCCCCGCCGTCCCCGTCCTGATCTCCGTCGACCAGGAGCACGGCGCCGTCGCCCGCGTCGGCGCCCCCGCCACCCTGCTCCCCGGTGCCATGGCGCTCGGCGCCTCCGGCTCGCACGCCCACGCCCGCGAAGCCGCCCGCATCGCGGGCACCGAGCTCCGCGCCCTCGGCATCCGCCAGGACCACGCCCCGGACGCCGACGTGAACGTCGACCCCGCGAACCCCGTCATCGGCGTACGCTCCTTCGGCGCCGACGCCGAAGCGGTCGCCGGCTTCGTGACCGCGCAGATCGAGGGCTACCGGAGCGCCGGCGTCGCCACCGCCGCCAAGCACTTCCCCGGGCACGGCGACACGACCGACGACAGCCACACCGAACTGCCGCACATCCACCACACCCGCGAGGAGTGGGACCGCCACGACGCCCCGCCGTTCCGCGCGGCCATCGCGGCCGGCGTCGACTCGGTCATGACCGCGCACATCGTCGTGCCCGCCCTGGACCCCTCCGGCGACCCCGCGACGCTCTCCCACCCGATCCTGACCGGCATCCTCCGCGAGGAACTCGGCTTCGACGGCGTCATCTCCACCGACTCGCTGGCCATGCGCGGCGTCCGCACGAAGTACGGCGACGACCGCGTGGCCGTGCTCGCCCTGAAGGCGGGCGCCGACCAGCTCCTGAACCCGCCGCACCCGGAGGTCGCGTGGAACGCGGTGCTCCAGGCCGTCGCGGAGGGCGAGTTGACGGAGGAACGCATCGACGAGTCGGTCCTGCGGGTCCTGCGGATGAAGGCGAGGGTGGGGCTCCTCGAAGACTCCGCCGCCGAGGTCACCGCCGACACCGCCGACACCGACGCCGTCGACACCCTCGTCGGCAGCCCCGCCCACCTCGCCGCCGCCGACCGCATCGCCGAGGCCACCACGACCCTCCTGGCCAACCCCGAAGGCCTGCTCCCCCTCTCCCCCGACACCCGCCCCGGCGTCCTGGTGGTCGGCGCGGATCCGCGCTCGCCATCCGGCACCACGGGCCCGCCCACCACCGTCCTCGCCGACACCCTGACCGGGCTGGGCTTTCGCGCGAGCGCCCTGTCCACCGGCACGGCGCCCGACACCGCCACGATCGAGAAGGCGGTGGCGGCCGCTCGGGGCCAGGACGCGGTGCTCGTCGCCACGTACAACATCACCACCCACGCCGCCACGAAGGACAACACCCAGGCCGCGAACACTGCCCTGGCCACCCACGCCCGCGCCCACCAGGCGACGGACCCGCACGAGGACGGGGACCGGAACGGTCAGGCCGCCCTCGTCACCGCCCTCAAGGCCACCGGCCTCCCCGTCGTCGCCCTCGCCATCCGCAACCCCTACGACGTGGCGCACCTGCCCCCCGTGGACGCCGCCCTCGCCTCGTACTGCTGGACGGACGTCGAACTCCGCGCCGCGGCACGGGTGATCGCGGGCCGCGCCGCGCCCCGGGGGCGGCTGCCCGTGCCGGTGCGGCGGGCGGACGACCCGACGCAGGAGCTGTACCCGATCGGCCACGGACTGACGTACTGACACGGACGTATCGAGACGTACGCCGCCCCACCGACACACCACCCCCAAGAGACCCAAAGCCCCCCGCGCACCTGGCGTGCGCCCGCTTCGGCGGGTCACGCTGGGTGCACATATCGGGGGGATTGCCATGCTTGTCTGCAACACGGCGCGGCCGCACGCGGCCGTGGGGGTGGTATGCGCGCTGCTGCTCGCCGCGGCGTCGCTGACCGGCTGCCAGAAGTCCGGCGGATCCGACGACTCCCCCTCGGGGCCGGCCGACGACCAGGCGCCCGCCGCCTCGCGCCCCACCGGCTTCGGCGCGGTGTTCCTCGCCGTCGACGAGTGCAGTTCGCGCGGGCGCGAGACGTTCACCGAGGTGCCGTGCACCAGCGAGCGGGCGGCCGCGCGGGTCGTCGCGCGCTACGACGGCGACGTCAAGGAGGGCCCGGCCTGCCCCGCCCGCACGGACTTCGTGCTGCACATCAGCGAGAGCAGGCCCGCGGTGGACGAGGACGGCGACGGCGAGGTCCCGCAGGGCTACGCGTGCATGCGGAACCTGGAGCCGCCGCACCCCGGCGACCCCGGCCGCGGCGGCGGCCCGCGGACCGTCGTCGGGGACTGCGTGTACGGCGCGGGGCCCGGCGAGGTGCGGGAGACGGCCTGCGACGGCTCCGGCAAGCGGAAGCCGGAGTATCGCGTGGCGTCCGCGGTGACGGAACGCGCACGGTGCCCCGCCGCCACCCAGCTCTACGTGACACTGGGCGGCGACAGGCCCGTCGGGTGTGCGGTGCGGGTGTGAGGCCGGGCTGAACGCTTCAGCCCTTCACGGCCGCAGCGTCATCTCCTTGCGCACGTCACGCCGGTCGAGCTTCTCGTCGTACGCGGCCAAAGGCTTACCGGAGGCCGAGGAGACGCCCGCCCACGCCTGGATCCGCTGCGTGGCCTTCGCCCTGTCGTCCGCGGTGAGCCGGGCGACGTTGGCCCCGTGGTTCGCGCCGGGCGCCGTGAAGACGTGACTGTCGTGCTTGGCTCCGCGCGCGGGGCGGAACCGCTCGGCGCCCCAGGGGTCGTACTCCCCGTACACGTACATCATCTGCTGCGCGTTGTGCCGCACCCACCGGTCCACGTCCCGCATCACCCACGGCTTGAACGTCATGGGGATCTCGCGCGGCACGAAGCTGCGCGGCGGCTGGTAGCCGTAGCGGCTCAGGTCGCCGAGCCACGGCTGGCGGATGAAGGGCGCGCCGAGCTCGGTGCCCGCCTGGTAGTAGTACGGCAGGTAGCCCTCAAGACCCTGGTCGGTGTAGGCGGACCAGCCGACCACCGCGTCGACGTAGTCGTAGAGCGCCTGGTCGGTGGCGGTGGCCGCGTCGGGGATCTCGCCGCACGCGGTGGCAGCGGGCTGGTACTGCCAGAACGTCCACACCAAATCCATGACGACCGCTTCGAAGACCTTGTCCAGCGTGCCGACCGTCGTGAAGGTGTAGCCCTCCGCTTCGGCGTAGGCCTTGAGCTTCGCCGACAGCGGGCCCCTGCGCACCATGGACTCGCGCTGCACGGCCTGGATCCGGTCGCGGCACTCCTTGGTGCCGACGCCGTCGAGGAACGCGTCGTACGCGGAGTCCTCCTGGTCGTCGACGTCGTTGGGCGCGACGTAGGCGACGATGCCCGCCATGTCGCGCGGGTAGAAACGCTCGTAATACGTCGCCGTCATGCCGCCCTTGGAGACGCCGGTGGCCAGCCACTTCTTGCCGTAGATCGGCTTGAGGGCGCGGTGGATGCGGTGCTGGTCCGTGGCGGCCTGCCAGATGTCGAGCTTGGACCAGTCGGCAGGATCGGGGCGCGAGGGCGTGAAGTAGCGGTACTCCATGGAGATCTGGTTGCCGTCGACGATCTGGGTCGGCTCACGGCGGCTGGGGTTCGTGGAGACGCCGTAGCCACTGGTGTAGTAGACCGTGGGGCGGCCGGTGTCCTTGTGCAGCACGGTCAGGCGCTGCTCGAAGGTGCCCTTGGACGGGTGCCGGTGGTCCACCGGCTGGGTGTAGTTGAGGACGAAGAAGCGGTATCCCGGGTACGGCTTCTCCTCGATCAGGCTCATGCCGGGTATGGCGAGCAGCCTGTCCTTGATGTCCGGGACTTCGGGATCCGCGATATCCGGGACGTCGGGTTCCGAGGTCACGGCCGCGCGGGTCGTCGCCCCGGCCGTCGCCCCGGTCGTCAGTCCGGCCGCGCTCACGGTGCCTATCAGCACCACGAGCGACAGCAGCCATCTGAGCGCCTTGCGCATGCACCCTCCCCTGTCGACACAGCGATGCCGGGGAACCTAACGGAGCAACTGGGTGCGGACCAGAGGGAGTTGAGAAGAGTTCGCGGCGGGAAACGCGCGTCAGCAGAGGATCCAGCCGGAGCTGACCCCGCGCCCGCCGATGTTCCCCTTCACCCAGACGCAGCGGTGGCCCGCGTGGACCGTCACCGGGCCCGCGTGGTGGGTGTAGCGGCCCTTGTCGCGCGCGGGTCTGCTGCCGCGCGCCTGGACGCTGACGGACATGCTCTTGCGGGCGCCGGGGTTCTTGGCGACGGCCACGGCGCAGATGTAGCCGCGGCTCTTGAAGACCTCGACCTTGCCGGTGCTGAAGGGGAGCGTGCGCACCTTGCGCCCCGCGCACAGGCCCGTGACGGCCTCCGCCGACGCGGTGCCGGGGCCCGCGAGGGCGAGCAGGACGGAGGAGGCGAGCACGGCGGTGCCGAGCGTCAGCCGCCGTCGTATGCGACCACTGCCGCGTCCACTGCCCACGGTTGCCCCTCCCGCCACTTCGGTATCAACGTACTGATGTACGGACGCAGCCCACTGCCCGCGCGGTTGCGGCATCCTCCGCTTTTCTCCCCGGCGTCCCAAGGGCTGGACACCGCCCCCCTCAAGCCGCCTCGACCGCCTCTCCCACGAAGGTCCGCCACAGCTGTGCGTACCGCCCGTCGAGCGCGAGCAGTTCCTCGTGCGTGCCGTCCTCCGCGACCCGCCCGTGGTCCATCACGACGACGCGGTCGGCGCGGGCGGCCGTGGTCAGGCGGTGCGCGACGACCAGCGTGGTGCGCTTGCCTGCGATGCGGTCGGTGGCCTGGTTGACCTGCGCCTCCGTGGCGAGGTCCAGGGCGGCGGTGGCCTCGTCGAGGAGCAGCACGTCGGGGTCGACCAGCTCGGCGCGGGCCAGCGCGATCAGCTGGCGCTGCCCGGCGGAGAGGTTGCGGCCCCGCTCGGTGACCTCGTGGAGGTAGCCACCGTCCAGGGTGGCGATCATGTCGTGCGCGCCGACCGCGCGGGCGGCGGCCTCGACCTGGGCGTCGGTGGCGTCGGGGCGGCCGTAGGCGATGGCGTCGCGCACGGTGCCCGCGAAGAGGTACGCCTCCTGCGGGACGACGCCGAGGCGGTGGCGGTACGAGGTCAGGTCGAGGGAGCGCAGGTCCGTGCCGTCCACCGTGACGCGGCCGCCCGTGGGGTCGTAGAAGCGGGCGACGAGCTTGACGAGCGTCGACTTGCCGGCGCCGGTCTCGCCGACGAAGGCGACGGTCTGGCCCGCGGGTATCCGCAGGCGCACGCCGCTGAGCGCCTCCTCGGGATCGCCCTCGCCGGTGGAGGCGTACGCGAAGTCGACGTCCTCGAAGGCGATCTCGCCGCGCAGCGAGAGCACCTCCATCGGCTCGTCGGCGGCCTTCGTCGACGTCGGCTCCTGGAGCAGCTCCTGGATGCGGCCGAGCGAGACGGTGGCCTGCTGGTAGCCGTCGAAGACCTGGGAGAGCTGCTGCACGGGCGCGAAGAACAGGTCGATGTAGAGCAGGTAGGCGACGAGCGCGCCGGTGGTGAGCGTGCCCGCCTCGACCCGGCCCGCGCCCACGATCAGCACGGCGACGACGGCGACCGACGACAGGAGCTGCACGAACGGGAAGTACACCGAGATCAGCCACTGTCCGCGGATGCGGGCCTGTCGGTAGCTGTGGCTGTTCGCGGCGAACCGCTCGCGGCCCACGCCCTCGCGCCGGAAGGCCTGCACGATGCGCAGCCCCGCGACGGACTCCTGGAGGTCGGCGTTGACCACGGACACGCGTTCACGCGCCAGTTCGTACGCCTTCACGCTGGACTTGCGGAAGAAGTACGTGCCGACGATCAGCAGCGGCAGCGTCGCGAAGACGACGAGCGCGAGCTGTACGTCGATGACGAGCAGGGCGACCATGATGCCGAAGAAGGTGACGACGGAGACGAAGGCCGTGACGAGACCGGTCTGCAGGAAGGTCGACAGGGCGTCCACGTCGGTCGTCATCCGGGTCATGATGCGCCCGGTCAGCTCCCGCTCGTAGTAGTCGAGTCCGAGCCGCTGGAGCTGCGAGAAGATCTTGAGGCGCAGCGAGTAGAGGACGCGCTCGCCGGTGCGTCCGGTCATCCGCGTCTCGCCGGTCTGCGCCGCCCACTGGACGACGACGGCGGCGAGCGCGAGCCCGGACGCGGCCCAGACGGCGCCGAGCGCGAGCTGGTTGACGCCCTCGTCGATGCCGTGCCGGATCAGGACGGGGAGCAGCAGGCCCATGCCCGCGTCGACGGCGACGAGCAGCAGGCTGAACAGCAGCGGCACCCCGAACCCGGCGAGCAGCCTGCGTAGGCCGTACGACTCCTCGGGCGTGACGGCGCGTGCCTCGTCGATGCCCGGGGTGTCGTTCGCCGGGGGCAGCGCGTCGACCTGGGCGAGCAGTTCGGGCGTGGAGGGCATCCCGGAGAGCGCGGCGTCCTTGGGCTCGCGGTCGCCGGTCCACAGGGCGGGCGTGATGCCGCGCTCCGCGTCGAACTCGGCGTCGAGCTCGGCCCGTACGGAGGTGTCCTCGGGGACGTCCGCGGGAAGGGCGTGGCCGGGCGAGACGCCGCCCAGCTCGTCGGGGTCGGTCAGCAGCCGCCGGTAGAGGGCGGAGCGCTCCTCCAGCTCCTCGTGGGTGCCGAGGTCGGCGAGGCGTCCTTCGTCGAGGACGGCGATGCGGTCGGCGAGGCCGAGGGTGGAGCGCCGGTGGGCGATGAGCAGGGTGGTACGCCCCGCCATCACGCCTCGCAGGGCCTCGTGGATCTCGTGCTCCACGCGCGCGTCCACCGCCGATGTGGCGTCGTCCAGGACGAGGAGGCGGGGGTCGGTGAGGATGGCGCGGGCGAGCGCGATGCGCTGGCGCTGGCCGCCGGAGAGGGTCAGGCCCTGCTCGCCGACCTTGGTGTCGTACCCCTCGGGCAGCTCGGATATGAACCGGTCGGCCTGGGCGGCGCGCGCGGCGGTCTCGATCTCCTCCTGGGTGGCGTCCGGGTGGCCGTAGGCGATGTTGGCGCCCACGGTGTCGGAGAAGAGGAAGGAATCCTCGGGCACGAGCCCGATGGCGGACCGCAGGGAGGAGAGGGTCAGCTCGCGCACGTCGTGGCCGCCGATGAGGACGGCGCCGTGCGTCACGTCGTAGAAGCGGGGCAGGAGCAGCGAGACGGTGGACTTGCCGCTGCCGGAGGAGCCGACGACGGCGAGGGTCTCGCCGGGGCGTATCTCGAAGGAGAGCCCGTCGAGCACGGGCCGAGTCTTTGAGGTGCCCTCGTACGCGAAGCCCACGTCGTCGAACTCGACCGTCGCCGGGGCGTCGGCGGGCAGCTCCTTCTCCCCGTCCTTCATGCTCGGCTCGGTGTCGATGAGTTCGAGCACGCGCTCGACGCCGGCGCGGGCCTGCTGCCCCACGGTGAGGACCATGGCGAGCATCCGCACGGGCCCCACGAGCTGCGCGAGGTAGGTGGAGAAGGCGACGAACGTGCCGAGCGTGATCTCGCCGCGCACCGCGAGCCAGCCGCCGAGGGCCAGCATGGCGACCTGGCCGAGCATGGGGACTGCCTGGAGGGCGGGCGTGTAGCGGGAGTTGAGGCGGATGGTCCGAAGCCGCCCGGCGAAGAGCCTGCGCCCGACCTCCCTGAGCTTCCCGGTCTCCTGCTCCTCCTGCCCGAAGCCCTTCACCACGCGTACGCCGCTGACGGCGCCGTCGACCACACCGGCCACGGCGGCGGCCTGGGCCTGCGCGTACCAGGTGGCGGGGTGCAGGCGGGAGCGGGAGCGGCGGGCGATGAACCAGAGGGCGGGGGCGACGGCGAGGGCGACGAGGGTGAGCGGCAGGGAGAGCCACGCCATGATCACAAGGGAGATCACGAAGAGGAGGATGTTCCCGATGGTCATCGGCAGCATGAAGAGCAGCCCCTGGATGAGCTGCAGGTCACTGGTGGCGCGGCCGACGACCTGCCCCGTGGACAGCTCGTCCTGACGCCGTCCGTCGAGCCGGGTGATCGTCCCGTACATCTCGGTCCGCAGGTCGTGCTGGACGTCGAGGGCGAGCCGGCCGCCGTAGTAGCGGCGTATGTAGGTCAGAACATAAACAACGACGGCAGCGCCGATCAGCGCACCCGCCCAGGGGGCCATGGAGCGCCCGCCGCCCTGCCCGTCCTGCCCGATGACGTCGTCGATGATCACCTTGGTGATCAGCGGCACGAGGGCCATGACGGCCATGCCACCGAGCGAGGACCCGAGCGCGAGCACGACGTCCTTGGGGTACCGCCACGCGTACCCGCTCAGCCGTTTCGCCCAGCCCCGTTGCTCCGCCACGTGTTGCCTCCCACTCGACCTGACCTGCCGAGAAGCCCAACACGGGGGGCGGTGGATTTCATCCCACCGCAACAAATACGGGCCTGTGGACCTAGGTCCACAGGCCCCCGCTCAGCCCAGGTGCGTCGGCGCGAACATGCGCAGCAGGGCCGGAAGCACCACCACGGAGGGTCCTGGTTCCGCCAGGGCCTTCGCGAGGTCGTCCCTGAGGGTTTCCGGAGAGGTCCGGACGCCCGGTACGCCGAAGGACTCCGCGAGGGCCACGAAGTCGGGGCGGGCCAGTTCCGTGGCCGTCGCCTCGCCGAAGGCGTCGGACATGTACTCGCGCAGGATGCCGTAGCCGCCGTCGTCCACGATCAGCCAGGTCACGTTCGACCCGTACTGCTTGGCCGTGGCCAGCTCCGCGATCGAGTACATCGCGCCGCCGTCGCCCGACACCGCGAGGACGGGGTGCGAGGGGTCGGCGGCGGCCGCGCCGAGGGCCGCGGGGAAGCCGTAGCCGAGGCCGCCCGCGCCCTGTGCCGAGTGCATGGTGTTCGGGCGCCGCGCGTCGAAGGCCGACCACGCCCAGTAGGCGAGGATCGTCATGTCCCAGAAGGACGGCGACGCGTCGGGCAGGGCCTCGCGGACGGCGGCGAGGATCTGCTGCTCCAAGGTGAGGTCCTGGGCGTCGATGCGTGCGCGCACCTTGGCCAGCAGCCCCGCGACCCGCTCGGGAGCCGAGGGGTCCTCCCTGGGGGTCTCGATCGTCTCCAGGAGCGCCGACAGCGCGAGCCGGGCGTCCGCGTGGATGCCGAGCCCGGGGTGGTTGGACTCCAGCTTCCCGGCGTCCGCCTCGATCTGGATCACCCGGCCACGCGGCTTGAACGTGTGGTAATTCGACGACAGTTCGCCGAGCCCCGACCCGATCACGAGCAGGACGTCCGCGTCCTCCAGGAAGTCCGTGGTGTGCCGGTCCTCCAGCCAGGACTGCAGCGACAGAGGGTGCTCCCAGGGGAAGGCGCCCTTGCCGCCGAAGGTCGTGACGACCGGGGCGTTGAGCCGCTCGGCGAGCGCGAGCAGCTTGCCGGAGGCGTCGGAGCGCACGACGCCGCCGCCCGCGATGATCGCCGGGCGCTCGGCGCGCGTGAGCAGGTCGGCGGCCACGGCGGTCAGTTCGGGGCGGGGCACGACGTCGTCGGGTGTCGCGTCCATCGCCGTGACCACCGGCAGCGTCGTCTCGGCGAGGAGCACGTCCTGCGGGATCTCCACCCAGACGGGGCCGTGCGGCGCGGTGAGCGCCGACTCCCAGGCCGCGGCGATCGCGGACGGGATCTGCGAGGCCGTGCGGACCGTGTGGACGGACTTGACCACGTCCCGGAAGGAGGCCTGCTGGTCGCGGAGTTCGTGCAGATAGCCGTGGCGACCGCCGCCGAGCCCGGCCACCGGGACCTGGCTGCCGATCGCGAGGACCGGAGAGGACCCCGCCGCCGCCTCCTGGAGCGCGGCGAGCGAGGTGAGCGCGCCGGGCCCGGTGGACAGGAGCAGCGGGGCGACCTCGCCGGTGATCCGGCCGTACGCATCCGCCGCGAAGCCCGTGTTGTTCTCGACGCGGAAGCCGACGTACGAGAGGGAGGAGCGCCGCAGCGCGTCGAACATGCCGAGCGCGTGCTGGCCCGGCAGCCCGAAGACGGTGGTCGCGCCGAGGCCCTGGAGGGTCTCGACGACGAGGTCGCCGCCGTTGCGCCCCGGGGGCGGGTTCAGCGCGGCCTCGGTCTGGCGCGGCGTGGGGCGCAGCACCAGGTCGTGGTCGTGGGTCATGCGGCGTCTCCTCCTTCTCGCCCGGCCGTGGTCACTGCGCGTTCTGCTCCGCGGCGGTGGCGCGGCCCGCGGCGATCTGCCTGCTCATGATCGTCGTCAGTTCGTACGCCGTGTGGGAGGCCGCCACCGCCGTGATCTCCGCGTGGTCGTACGCGGGGGCGACCTCGACGACATCGGCCGAGACCAGGTTGCAGGAGGCCAGGCCCCGCAGGATCTCCAGGAGCTCGCGCGACGTCATGCCGCCCGCCTCCGGGGTGCCGGTGCCGGGCGCGTGCGCCGGGTCCAGGCAGTCGATGTCGATGGAGATGTACAGCGGGCGGTCGCCGATGCGCTGGCGCAGCTGGTCGGCGACCTCGTCGGCGCCGCGGCGGTAGATGTCCGCCGAGGTGACGATGCCGAAGCCCATCTTCTCGTCGTCGGTGAGGTCCTTCTTGCCGTACAGCGGGCCGCGTGTACCGACGTGGCTGAGCGCCTCGGTGTCGAGGATGCCCTCCTCGACGGCGCGGCGGAACGGCGTGCCGTGCGTGTACTCGGCGCCGAAGTAGGTGTCCCAGGTGTCCAGGTGGGCGTCGAAGTGGAGCAGGGCGACCGGGCCGTGCTTCTTGGCGACCGAGCGGAGCAGCGGCAGGGCGATGGTGTGGTCGCCGCCGAGGGTCATCATGCGGGCGCCGGAGCCGAGCAGGTCGTCGGCGGCGGCCTCGATGGTCTCCACGGCCTCGTTGATGTTGAACGGGTTGGCCGCTATGTCACCGGCGTCCGCGACCTGCGCGAGCGCGAACGGCGAGGCGTCCTGTGCCGGGTTGTAGGGGCGCAGGAGGCGGGAGGCCTCGCGGATCGCGTTGCCGCCGAAGCGGGCGCCGGGGCGGTACGAGACGCCGGTGTCGAAGGGCACGCCGACCACCGCGACATCCGCCTTGCCACCGACCTCGTCGAGGCGGGGCAGGCGGGCGTACGTCGCCGGGCCCGCGTACCTCGGGATGCGGGAGGAGTCGACGGGGCCACGCGGGGTCGTCGGGGTCTCGGCGCTGCTCATGGTCGGTTTCCTCCAGTTGGTGCGGGTGCTGCGATTCAAGTGTCGCGCGGCCCACCGACAGTGGCCCGCGCGGAGGTCTATCTAGACGGCCACCGGGGCCTCGGGCTCGGCCTCCTCGGCGCCGCGTCCGGCAAGACGCTCGCGCCAGGCGGCGAGGACCGCCGCGTCGGTGGGCGGCGTGGCGAGGGAGACGACGACGTAGACGGCCAGGGAGGTCAACAGGCCGTAGTAGACGGGCTCGTTGGCGAGGATGCCGTACCCCCACATGAGCCCGATGACGGAGAGACCACCGGCGGCGACGGCCGCGAGGGCGCCCGCCGCGGTGCCGCGGCGCCACAGCAGGCCACCGAGGATCGGCACGAGCAGACCGCCGACGAGCAGGTTGTAGGCGACGGTCAGCGCCTCGACGACGTCGTTGAGGGCGATGGCGATGAGGATCACGCCGACGCCCATGACGAGGATGAAGACACGGTTGCCCTTGACCTCGTCGTGCGGCTCGTCGCCCGCGTCGGCCTTCACGACGCCGCGCAGCCGCGACCAGATGTCGTTGTTGGCGACGGTCGCGCAGGCGATGAGCGCTCCGGAGGAGGTCGACATGACGGCGGCGAGCGCGGCGGCGAGGACCAATCCCCTTACGCCCACGGGCAGTTCGTCCTTGACGATGGTCGCGAAGGCCGCGTCGGCACTCGGCAGCTTCGGGTACATGACCTTGGCGGCGGTGCCGATGACGGCGCCCGCGATCGCGTAGACGAGGCAGTACGTGCCGGCGACGGTGCCTCCGTAGCGGGCGACCTTGTCGCTGCGGGCGGTGAAGACGCGCTGCCAGATGTCCTGCCCGATGAGCATGCCGAACGTGTAGATCAGCACGTACGTGAAGATCGTCTCGCCGCCGATGCCCAGCGGGTCGAAGTACTCGGTGGGCAGCTTGGCCTTCATCTCGCCGAACCCGCCCGCCTTGACGACGGCGATGGGCAGCAGGAGCAGCAGCACGCCGATGGTCTTCACCACGAACTGCACCATGTCGGTGAGCGTGATGGACCACATGCCGCCGAGCGTGGAGTACGCGACGACGATCGAGCCGCCCAGGATGATCGCCACGGTGCGGTTCAGGTCGAAGAGGACGTCGAAGATCGTGGCGTACGCGATGGTCGAGGTGACCGCCAGCATCAGCGTGTACGCCCACATGACCACTCCGGAGATGACGCCCGCGCGCCCTCCGTAGCGCAGGTCGAGCATCTCGGAGACGGTGTACACCTTCAGGCGCGCGATGCGGGCCGAGAAGAACACGCTCAGCGCGAGCAGGCCGAGGCCGATGGTGAAGACCATCCAGGCGCCGGAGAGTCCGTACTGGTAGCCGAGGCCGACGCCGCCGATGGTGGAGGCGCCGCCGAGGACGATCGCGGCCATGGTCCCTGAGTACATCCACGGCCCGAGGCGGCGCCCTGCGACCAGGAATTCGCTCTTGGACTTGGCGCGGCGCATGCCCCACCAGCCCATGGCCAGCATCCCGGCGAGATAGACGACGATCACTGTGTAGTCGACGGCCATAGGGGGCCTCCTTCGCGCACCTCGGTGGCGTGTCGTGCAGATGGGGGTGAGGACCGGTCGTGGGGACATCCGCCCGTACCCACGGCCTGTGGTCGGCACGACCTTAGGTGGCCGGAAAGCAACGCTGAAGTGTACGTTTCCTCCACTCTTCACGATCAAAACGGATGGAACGTCCACGATGACCGACCCCGCGGCCCCGCCGACCCCACCCGTTCCGCTCGCCGCGCTGCTCGCCCGCGAGGACCTCGGGCTGCGGCAGATCGCCGGGCCGGACTCCGGGGCTGCGGGGACGGCCGTGCAGTGGGTGCACACCTCGGAGATGACGGACCCGTACCCGTATCTGCTCGGCGGCGAGCTGCTCCTCACGGCGGGTGTGCACATCACCGACCCCGCGGACCCGGACGGCTCCCTCGACGCCTACGTGTCCCGGATCGTCGCGGCGCGCGGCGCGGCCCTCGGCTTCGGCGTCGCACCCGTGCACGACACGGTGCCGCGCGCCCTGGTCGAGGCCTGCGACCGGCACGGCCTGCCGCTCGTCGAGGTCCCGCCGCGGACCACCTTCAGCGGGGTCGCCCGCGCGGTGTGGCGGCTGATGGCCGAGGCGCGGCACGCGGAGCTGCGCCGGGTGACGGAGGCGCAGCAGGGCCTCGCGACGGCGGCCGCCAGGCCCGACCCGGTCCCGGCCGTCCTGCGCCAGCTGGCGGCGCGGCTCGGCGGTGCCGCGGCGCTGTACGGGCCCGACGGGGCGGAGCTGCAGGCGGCGGGGCAGGCACGCGATGCCGCGCGGGAGGCGCTGCGGGAGCTGACCGCGGTCGTGCGGCGCGCCGCGCCCGCCGCCCCGGCGTCCGCCGCCGACACCGCGGGGGCCACGCATCTGGCCGCCTACGCGCTCGGCGGCGGCCGCGGCTTCGCGCTCGGGGTCGCCACGGACCACCGCGAACCGGGCGACCACACCATCGCGGGAGCCGCCGTCGTGCTGCTCTCGCTGCTCACCGGGGAGCACCAGGGCGCCTCCGAGGCGGCGCGCACGTCCGCCCTCGTACGGCTGCTGCTCGGGGCCTCACCGCAGGATGTCGGTCCTCTCCTGGGCAGCGCCCTGTGGACCGTGGTGCACGCGCGCGGGGAGCACACCCCGCTGGCCGCGTCCGCGCTCGCGGCTGCGCTCGGCGGGGGCCTGGCCGACCCGAGGGACGACGTCGTACGCCTCCTCGTCCCCGCCGACCGCGAGATCACCCCCACGGACGGCTGGACCCTGGGTGTCTCCACCCCCGCCCCGCCCGGCGAACTGGCGGCCGCCGACGCTCAGGCGGCCCGCGCCCTGCGCCGCGCCGAGGCCACCCGCGTGCCCCTGGTGCGCCACCACGAGAACGGCCTGGCCGCGCTGGTCGCCCCCGCCGAGGCCGACGCCCACGCGCGCGTGCTCCTTGCCCCGCTCGCCGACAACGAGGCCCTGACGGCGACCCTGCGCACCTGGCTCTCCCTGCACGGCAGTTGGGACCGCTCGGCGGTGGCCCTGGGGGTGCACCGCAACACGGTGCGCCAGCGGATCGCCCGCTGCGAGGCGCTCCTGGGCGCGGACTTGAACGACCCGGATGTGCGAATGGAGTTGTGGTTCGCGCTGAGCAGAGATCACTGAGAGGGGCGCCGCGGAGGAAGGGGCGCCGCGGCGCCCCTCAAGGGGCGCGGGGAACTGCGCGACAAGCCACAACGAGCCCGCAGCCGACAACGAACCGCCCCCACCCCGGCACGCGCAGCTCAGCGGTACAAGTCACAGCCCCCGCCTTCGCGTCCCCCGGCCCCGCGGCCCGAGCGACGGCACAATAGAAGCCATGCCGATACCCAACCGTGCCGAGCTGGTCGACCACCTCGTCCGCACCCGCATCGCGGGCGACGTCGCGACGCCCCGCGAGAACAACCTCAGCCACTACAGGAAGCTCGCGAACGGCGACCGCCACTACTGGCTCGGCCTGGAGCTCGGCGACCGCTGGACCGACGAGCAGGACGTCCTCGCGGTGATGGCGGAGCGCTGCGGCGTCATCGACGACCCGCAGCACCGGCACGGCCAGGACACCATCGACCCGGAGCTGACGGTCGACGCCCTGGAGCGCATGGCGGCCCGCCTGCGGAAGGCCGCCGCCGGCAAGGAGAGGGTGCTTTTCGCCACCGGCCATCCCGGAGGCCTGCTCGACGTGCACCGCGCGACGGCCGCCGCCCTGCGCGCGGCGGGCTGCGAGATCGTGGTGATCCCCGAGGGCCTGACGGCCGACGAGGGCATGGTCTTCCAGTTCGCGGACGTGGCGATGCTGGAGCGCGGCGCGACGCTGTGGCACACGCACTCCCCCGAGCCGATGAACGCGATCCTGGACGGCCTGGAGCGCGAGGGCCGCCCGCAGCCCGACCTGGTCGTCGCCGACCACGGCTGGGCGGGACGCGCGGGCCAGCGCGGCCTGGACTCCCTCGGCTACGCGGACTGCAACGACCCGGCGCTGTTCATCGGCGAGGCCGAGGGCACGGTGCAGGTGACGGTCCCCCTGGACGACCACGTCACGAGCCCGCGCCACTACGACCCGATGACGGCCTACCTGCTCGACGCGGCGGGGCTCTCCGGCGACTCCTGAGCGGGCCCCGGCGTCGGGTCGAGGTAGACCCGCCTGACCGCCGGGAAGCGCTCCTGGATGCGGTGCGCCATGCTGTCGCAGGCCCGCTCGATGTCGGCGGCCGTGGACACGTCCCGGAAGTCGACCTTCGCGGCGACCAGGGCCTCCTTGGGCCCCTGCAGCAGCGTGGTCAGCTCCAGTACGTCCACGACGTGCGGGTCGGCGAGGAGTTCGGCCCGCACCGCGGCCCGCATCTCCGGCGGCAGCGGACGCCCGATGAGCAGCTCGGAGTTGGCGTGCCCGAGGACCCACGCCACGTACACGAGCAGCACGCCGATGCAGAGCGAGGCGATGCCGTCCCACACGCCGGACCCGGTGAGCTGCCCGCCGAGCAGCCCGGCCGCGGCGAGCACGAGACCGACCAGCGCCGCCGAGTCCTCCATCACGACGGCCTTGACCGCGGTGTCGGGGGTGTGGCGCAGATAGCGCTTGATGTGCACCCCGAAGCGGTCGGCCTCGCCGCGCGCCTGCTTGAGGCCGGTCCGCAGCGAGTAGCCCTCCAGGACGAAGGCGATGCCCAGCACGATGTACGAGATGAGCGGGTCGCCCGGGTCCTCGCCGTGGGTGAGGGTGTGGATGCCGTCGTACACGGCGAAGACGCCGCCGCCGACGAAGGTGGCGACGGAGGCGAGCAGCGCCCAGATGTAGCGGGCGCCTCCGTAGCCGAGCGGGTGTTCCTCGTCGGCGGGCTTGTCACCGGCCTTGAGGGAGACCAGCAGCATCAGCTCGGTGACGGTGTCGGCCACGGAGTGCGCCGCCTCGGAGAGCATGGCGCTGGATCCGCTGATGACACCGGCGACGGCCTTGGCCGCCGCGATCCCGAGGTTGGCGACGGCGGCGACGACCACCGTGAAGGCGCTCTCGCCGTGCTCCTGCTGTTCCGCGCGCTCCGCTGACTCCGACATGTATCGGACGGTATGTCCGATCAGCGAAGAACGCGAAATCATGCCTCTCCGGAGAAGCCGATCAGCGAGGAACGCGGACCACGCCCTCCTGGATGACCGTCACCGCAAGCTGCCCGTCCTGCGTCCAGATCCGCGCCTGGCCGAGGCCGCGCCCTCCGGAGGCCGAGGGGGACTCCTGGTCGTAGAGCAGCCATTCGTCCGCGCGGAAGGGCCGGTGGAACCACATCGCGTGGTCCAGCGAGGCGCCGACGACGTCGCCGACGGCCCAGCCGCCCCTGCCGTGCGCGAGCAGCACGGAGTCGAGCAGCGTCATGTCGGAGACGTACGTGGCGAGGCAGACGTGCAGCAGGGGGTCGTCCGCCAGCTTGCCGTTGGTGCGGAACCACACCTGGGAGCGCGGCTCGCGCGGCTGCCCGACGGTGCCCCAGGGCGGGACGTCGGCGTAGCGCAGGTCGACGGCGGCGCGGGCCTCGACCAGCCGCTCGGCGACGGGCGCGGGCAGGTGGCGCGGCAGCATCTCGGCGGCGGTGGGCAGCGTCTCCGGGTCGGGCGCATCGGGCATCTCGCTCTGGTGCTCCAGGCCCTCCTCGTACGTCTGGAAGGACGCGGAGAGGTGGAAGATGGGGTGCCCGTGCTGGACGGCGACGACGCGGCGCGTGGTGAAGGAGCGGCCGTCGCGTATCCGGTCGACCGTGTACACGATGGGCGCGCCGGGGTCCCCGGGACGCAGGAAGTACGCGTGCAGGGAGTGGGCGGGCCTGTCGCCCGGGACCGTGCGCCCTGCGGCGACCAGGGCCTGTGCGGCGACCTGGCCTCCGAAGACGCGGGGCACGAGAGCCGAGCGGCTCACGCCCCGGAAGATGTCCTCCTCGATCTGCTCCAGGTCGAGCAGAGCGAGGAGGGCTTCAAGTGCCTGGTTCATGGAGGCAGTTCTACAGGGCTGTCTTTGCGGACCGGGTTACAGGCCCATGTCCTTCGCGATGATCATCTTCATGACCTCGCTGGTGCCGCCGTAGATGCGGTTGACGCGGTTGTCCGCGTACAGGCGGGCGATGGGGTACTCGTTCATGAAGCCGTAGCCGCCGTGCAGCTGCAGGCACTTGTCGATGACGCGGTGCGCGACCTCGGTGTTGAACAGCTTCGCGGACGCGGCCTCGGCGGCGGTCAGCTCGCCCGCGTCCAGGGCCTCGAGGGCGCGGTCGGCGACGGCCTCGGCGGCGTCCACCTCGGCCTGGCAGGCGGCCAGCTCGAACTTGGTGTTCTGGAAGGAGGCGACCGTCTTGCCGAAGACCGTGCGGTCCTGGACGTACTCCTTGGCGAACCGGACGGCGGCCTTGGCCTGCGCGTAGGCGCCGTAGGCGATGCCCCAGCGCTCGGAGGGCAGGTTGCTGCCGAGGTAGTAGAAGCCCTTGTTCTCCTCGCCGAGGAGGTCCTCGACGGGGACCTTGACGTCGACGAAGGCCAGCTCGGCGGTGTCGGACGTCTTCAGGCCCAGCTTGTCGAGCTTGCGGCCGATGGAGTAGCCCTCGGACTTGGTGTCGACGGCGAAGAGGGAGATGCCGAAGCGGCGGTCCTCGGCGGTCGGCGCGGAGGTGCGGGCGCAGACGATCACGCGGTCGGCGTGGACGCCGCCGGTGATGAAGGTCTTGGAGCCGTTGAGGACGTAATGCGTGCCGTCCTCGGAGAGCTTGGCCGTGCTCTTCATGCCCGCGAGGTCGGAGCCGGTGCCCGGCTCGGTCATCGCGAGGGCCCACATCTCCTCGGCGGAGACGAACTTCTCCAGGTAGCGCTTCTTCTGCTCGTCGGTGGCGAGCGCCTTGATGTAGGGCAGGGCGAGCAGCACGTGCACGCCGGAGCCGCCGAAGGTCACGCCCGCGCGGGCGGTCTCCTCGTACTGGATGGCCTCGAACTTGTGGGTGTCCAGGCCCGCGCCGCCGAACTCCTCGGGGACGTTGATGCCGAACAGGCCGAGCTCGGCGAGCTTGTAGTAGAACTCGCGCGGCACCTGGCCCGCGGCGAACCACTCGTCGTGGACCGGGACGACCTCGGCCTCGATGAAGGCGCGCAGGGTCTCCCGGAACGCCTCGTGGTCCTCATTGAAAACGGTACGGCGCACGGAGAACTCCCTCTGCCCACGACGACTAAGCGCTTGCTCAGGATGCAGGTTACCCGGGAGTCACCAGAGCGTCCAGAGATGCGCGTCACTCGGCGGAGCGTCCGGGGGCGTCTGTCGCCGGAAGTGCCCGTCACCCGGCGACGGCCGAGGCGAACGCCCCGCGCGCGAGCCGGTGCAGGAGCTCGACCATGGCCGCCCTGCTGGGCAGCGCGTCGCGGCGGCTCAGGTGCGGCGTGGAGTTCAGCAGCCCGAAGACCGCGTGCACGGACATCCGCGCGGCGTTCTCGGCGAGGTCCGGATAGACCTTGCGCACGACGTCGACCCAGATCTCCACGTACTGCCGCTGGAGCTGGCGGACCAGCTTGCGGTCGCTGTCCCGCAGGCGGTCCAGTTCGCGGTCGTGCAGGGTGATCAGGGAACGGTCGTCGAGGGCGAAGTCGATGTGCCCGTCGATGAGCGCGTCGAGGACCCGCTCCGGCGAGCCGTCCGCCTCGGCCACACAGCGCTTGCCGCCCGTCAGGAGCTGCCCGCTGATGCCGACGAGCAGCTCGGCGAGCATGGCGTCCTTGCCCGCGAAGTGCCGGTACAGACCCGGTCCGCTGATGCCGACGGCGGCCCCTATCTCGTCCACGCCGACCCCGTGGAAGCCCCGCTCGGCGAAGAGCCGCGCGGCCTCCTTGAGGATCTGCTCGCGGCGAGTGGGGGCGTCGGTTCTGGTGGCCATGGAATTGATTCTAGACAGGCCGGTTAGCGCTCGTTAACCTGAAGGAAACGCGTTAACGCTCATTAACCGATCCAGAGTGATCCAGAGGTCGACCGAGTGGACCGAGCAAGGGGGCTCGACTGATGCGGCAGGCACCAGTGCTGGCGAGCGCGGCTGATCCCGCGTCCGAGGCATGGCGGACGAACGAGGCGGCGCACACCGCCCTCGTCGAGGAGCTGCGGGCCAAGCTCGCGGCGGCCGCGCTCGGCGGCGGCGAGCGGGCGCGGGCCCGCCATGTGGCGCGCGGCAAGCTGCTGCCCCGGGACCGCGTGGACACCCTCCTCGACCCGGGCTCGCCCTTCCTGGAGCTGGCCCCCCTCGCGGCCGACGGACTGTATGGAGGGGACGCCCCGGCCGCCGGTGTCATCGCGGGCATCGGCCGCGTCTCGGGCCGCGAGTGCGTGATCGTCGCCAATGACGCCACGGTCAAGGGCGGCACGTACTACCCCATGACGGTGAAGAAGCACCTGCGCGCCCAGGAAGTGGCCCTGGAGAACCGCCTCCCGTGTCTCTACCTCGTCGACTCGGGCGGCGCCTTCCTGCCCATGCAGGACGACGTCTTCCCCGACCGCGAGCACTTCGGGCGGATCTTCTACAACCAGGCGCGGATGTCGGGGGCGAAGATCCCGCAGATCGCCGCCGTCCTCGGCTCCTGCACGGCCGGCGGGGCGTATGTCCCCGCGATGAGCGACGAGGCGGTGATCGTGCGCAATCAGGGCACGATCTTCCTCGGCGGCCCGCCCCTGGTGAAGGCCGCGACCGGCGAGGTCGTCACCGCGGAGGAGCTGGGCGGCGGCGAGGTCCACTCCCGCACCTCCGGAGTCACCGACCACCTCGCCGAGGACGACGCCCACGCCCTGCGCATCGTGCGCACGATCGTCTCCACCCTCCCCGAGCGCGGCGAACTGCCGTGGTCCGTGCGGCCGGTGGAGGAGCCGAAGGTCGACCCCCTGGGGTTGTACGGCGCGGTGCCGACGGACTCCCGCACCCCCTATGACGTACGAGAAGTCATCGCCCGCGTGGTCGACGGCTCCCGCTTCGCCGAGTTCAAGGCGGAGTACGGCACGACGCTGGTCACGGGCTTCGCCCACATCCACGGCCACCCGGTCGGGATCGTCGCGAACAACGGCATCCTGTTCTCCGAATCCGCCCAGAAGGGCGCCCACTTCATCGAGCTGTGCGACCAGCGCGGCATCCCCCTGGTCTTCCTGCAGAACATCTCCGGATTCATGGTCGGGCGGGACTACGAGGCGGGCGGCATCGCCAAGCACGGCGCCAAGATGGTCACGGCCGTGGCCTGCACGCGCGTGCCCAAGCTGACGGTCGTGGTCGGCGGTTCGTACGGCGCGGGCAACTACTCGATGTGCGGCCGGGCGTACTCCCCGCGCTTCCTGTGGATGTGGCCGAACGCCAAGATCTCCGTGATGGGCGGCGAGCAGGCCGCCTCCGTCCTCGCGACCGTCAAGCGCGACCAGTTGGAGGCGCGCGGCGAGGAGTGGGCGGCCGAGGACGAAGAGGCCTTCAAGGACCCGATCCGCGCACAGTACGAAACGCAGGGCAACGCCTACTACGCCACGGCCCGCCTCTGGGACGACGGCGTGATCGACCCGATGGAGACCCGGCAGGTCCTGGGTCTGGCCCTGACCGCGTGCGCGGGCGCCCCACTTCCCCAAAGGGACCCCGCAGCGCCCGGCTTCGGCGTCTTCCGGATGTGAGGGGCGGACGATGAGCGACTTCCAGCTGCGCGACTTCCAGCAAGGGACCACCTCCGGGAGAGGGACCATGTTCGACACGGTGCTCGTCGCCAACCGCGGCGAGATCGCGGTCCGCGTCATCCGCACCCTGCGGGCGCTCGGTGTCCGCTCGGTCGCCGTCTTCAGCGACGCGGACGCGGACGCCCGCCATGTGCGCGAGGCCGACACGGCCGTGCGCATCGGCCCGCCCCCGGCCGCCGAGAGCTATCTGTCCGTGGAGCGCATCCTGGAGGCGGCGGCGAAGTCCGGCGCCCAGGCGGTCCACCCGGGGTACGGCTTCCTCGCGGAGAACGCCGACTTCGCGCAGGCCTGCGCGGACGCCGGGCTCACCTTCATCGGCCCGCCCGCCGAGGCCATCGCGCTCATGGGCGACAAGATCCGCGCCAAGGAGACGGTGAAGGCGGCCGGCGTCCCGGTCGTCCCCGGCTCCTCGGGCAGCGGCCTGACCGACGCCCAACTGGCCGACGCCGCCCGGGAGATCGGCACCCCGGTGCTGCTCAAGCCGAGCGCGGGCGGCGGCGGCAAGGGCATGCGCCTGGTGCGGGACGAGGCCCTGCTCGCCGACGAGATCGCGGCGGCCCGGCGCGAGGCCCGCGCCTCTTTCGGCGACGACACGCTGCTCGTGGAGCGGTGGGTCGACCGCCCCCGGCACATCGAGATCCAGGTCCTCGCCGACGGGCACGGCCAGGTGATCCACCTCGGCGAGCGCGAGTGCTCGCTGCAGCGCCGCCACCAGAAGATCATCGAGGAGGCGCCCAGCGTCCTCCTGGACGAGGCCACGCGCGCGGCGATGGGCGAGGCGGCGGTCCAGGCAGCCCGCTCGTGCGGGTACGCGGGCGCGGGCACGGTGGAGTTCATCGTCCCGGGCAGCGACCCCTCCTCGTACTACTTCATGGAGATGAACACCCGCCTCCAGGTCGAGCACCCGGTCACGGAGCTGGTCACCGGCCTCGACCTGGTGGAGTGGCAGGTGCGGGTGGCCGCGGGCGAGCAACTGCCCTTCGGGCAGGAGGACATCAGCCTCACCGGGCACGCGGTCGAGGCACGTGTCTGCGCGGAGGACCCCTCCCGCGGCTTCCTGCCGTCCGGCGGCACGATCCTGTCCCTGCACGAACCGCGGGGCGACGGCGTGCGCACCGACTCCGGCCTGAGCGAGGGCACGGAGGTCGGCAGCCTCTACGACCCCATGCTCTCCAAGGTCATCGCCTACGGCCCCGACCGCGCCACGGCCCTGCGCAAGCTGCGCGCCGCCCTGGCCGAGACGGTCACGCTCGGCGTGCCGACGAACGCGGGCTTCCTGCGCAGGCTGCTCGCCCACCCGGCCGTGGTGGCGGGCGAGTTGGACACGGGCCTGGTGGAGCGCGAGGCGTCAGGCCTGGTCCCGGACGGCGTGCCCAACGAGGTGTACGAAGCGGCGGCCGCGGTGCGCGAGGCCGCCCTGCAGCCGTCGGCAGAGGGCTGGCGCGACCCCTTCTCCGTGCCGAGCGGCTGGCGGCTCGGCGGCACCCCCGCGCCCCTCACCCACTGGGTGCGGGTCGCGGGCCACGAGCCCGTCACCCACCAACTGCGCGGCACCGTCCCGGCCGTCGGCCCCGACCGCGTCTCGGTGGCCGTCGACGGCGTGCTGCACACCTTCCACCGCGCGGGCGACTGGCTCGGCCGCGAGGGCGACGCCTGGCACGTCCAGGACCACGACCCCGTGGCGGCCTCCCTCACCGGCGCCGCGCACGCCGGGGCGGACGCGCTCACCGCCCCCATGCCCGGGACCGTCACGGTCGTGAAGGTCTCCCCCGGCGACCGGGTGAGCGCGGGCCAGAGCCTGCTCGTGGTCGAGGCGATGAAGATGGAGCACGTCATCTCCGCCCCGCACGCCGGCACGGTCACCGAGCTCGACGTCACCCCGGGCGCCACGGTCGCCATGGACCAGGTGCTCGCCGTGGTCGAGCCGGACGAGACGTCCGAGAAGACGTCCGAGAAGACCGCGCAGGCCGACTCCAAGGAGGCGTCATGACCGCCGCCGGACTCCCCATGGCCGTCCCCGCCCAGGACCTGCCGCCCCGCGTCCGCATCCACGAGGTCGGCGCCCGGGACGGCCTGCAGAACGAGAAGGCGGTCGTCCCCACGGAGATCAAGGCGGAGTTCGTCCACCGCCTGGCCGACGCGGGCCTGACCACCGTCGAGGCGACCAGCTTCGTGCACCCCAAGTGGGTGCCCCAACTGGCCGACGCCGAGCAGCTGTTCCCGCTCCTCGGCGACCTCGAAGGCGTCCACCTGCCGGTCCTCGTGCCGAACGAACGCGGCCTGGACCGCGCCCTGGCGCTCGGCGCGCACCGCATCGCGGTCTTCGCCAGCGCCACCGAGTCCTTCGCCAAGGCCAACTTGAACCGCACGGTGGACGAGGCCCTCGCGATGTTCGACCCGGTGGTCTCCCGCGCGCGGGAGCAGCGGGCGCATGTGCGCGGCTATCTCTCGATGTGCTTCGGCGACCCCTGGGAGGGCCCCGTGCCCATCGCCCAGGTGGTCCGCGTCTGCCGTGCCCTGCTCGACATGGGCTGCGACGAACTGAGCCTCGGCGACACCATCGGCGTCGCCACACCGGGCCACGTCCTCGCACTGCTCGCCTCGCTCAACGAAGCGGGTGTGCCGACCGACCGCATCGGCGTCCACTTCCACGACACGTACGGCCAGGCGCTCGCCAACACCCTCGCCGCCCTCCAGCACGGCGTGACGACGGTCGACGCCTCGGCGGGCGGCCTGGGCGGCTGCCCGTACGCGAAGAGCGCCACCGGAAACCTCGCCACCGAAGACCTCGTGTGGATGCTGCACGGCCTCGGCATCGACACCGGGGTCGACCTCGGCCGCCTCAGCGCCACCAGCGCGTGGATGGCCGGACAACTGGGCCGACCCAGCCCGTCCCGCACCGTCCGTGCCCTGACCCACCAGGAGCAGTGAAGAACGATGGACCACCGTCTGAGCCCCGAGCACGAGGAACTGCGCCGTACGGTCGAGGCGTTCGCGCACGATGTCGTGGCCCCCAAGATCGGCGACCTCTACGAGCGCCACGAGTTCCCGTACGAGATCGTCCGCGAGATGGGCCGCATGGGCCTGTTCGGCCTGCCCTTCCCCGAGGAGTACGGCGGCATGGGCGGCGACTACTTCGCGCTCGGCATCGCCCTGGAGGAGCTCGCCCGCGTCGACTCGTCCGTGGCGATCACCCTGGAGGCGGGCGTCTCGCTCGGCGCCATGCCGATCCACCTCTTCGGCACCGACGAGCAGAAGCGCGAGTGGCTGCCGCGACTGTGCTCCGGCGAGATGCTCGGCGCCTTCGGCCTGACCGAGCCGGACGGCGGCTCGGACGCGGGAGGCACCCGCACCACGGCCGTGCGCGACGGCGACGACTGGGTGATCAACGGCTCCAAGTGCTTCATCACCAACTCCGGTACGGACATCACGGGCCTGGTCACGGTCACCGCCGTCACCGGCCGCAAGGAGGACGGCCGCCCGCTGATCTCCGCGATCATCGTGCCGTCCGGGACACCGGGCTTCACGGTCGCGGCGCCGTACTCGAAGGTCGGGTGGAACGCCTCGGACACCCGCGAGCTGTCCTTCTCCGACGTCCGCGTCCCCGCCGCGAACCTGCTCGGCGAGGAGGGCCGGGGGTACGCCCAGTTCCTGCGCATCCTCGACGAGGGCCGGATCGCGATCTCCGCGCTCGCCACCGGGCTTGCCCAGGGCTGTGTGGACGAGTCCGTGAAGTACGCCGGGGAGCGGCACGCCTTCGGCAGGCCGATCGGCGCGAATCAAGCCATCCAGTTCAAGATCGCCGACATGGAGATGCGGGCGCACATGGCCCGCGTGGGCTGGTACGACGCCGCCTCGCGCATGGTCGCAGGCGAGCCGTTCAAGAAGGAGGCGGCGATCGCCAAGCTCTACTCCTCGACCGTGGCCGTGGACAATGCCCGCGAGGCCACCCAGATCCACGGCGGGTACGGCTTCATGAACGAGTACCCCGTGGCCAGGATGTGGCGGGACTCCAAGATCCTGGAGATCGGCGAGGGCACGAGCGAGGTGCAGCGCATGCTGATCGCGCGCGAGCTGGGTTTCGCGGGCTGAGCCGGGGCCCGGACGCCGCTCGGCCTTCGTGAGCCGACCGTGACGCGAGGGGCCGCCGGTTCCGGAGTCAGCTTAGGCTAGCCTAAGCACTAATTCCGGCCAGCGGCCCCGCCGCCGTACGTCACGAAAGCAGAGACCTCATGCCCCAGGCCCGCCTCCCCCAGCCTTCCCGCCGCGGCATTCTCGCCGCCGGTGGCGCCCTCGGCCTCACCGCCGTCCTGGCGGCCTGCGGCTCCGAGAAAAAGGACGGGTCGGGCAAGACCGAGGGCGGCGCGGGCAAGTCCGGCCCCTGGAGCTTCAAGGACGACCGCGGCGAGACCGCCGAGAAGGACGCGACGCCGAAGAACATCGTCGCGTTCACCGGCGTCGCCGCCGCCCTGTTCGACTACGGCATCGAGTGCAAGGGCGTCTTCGGCCCGACGAAGACCAAGGACGGCAAGCCCGATGTCCAGGCCGGCGACATGGACATCAGCAAGCTGACGATCATCGGCAACGAATGGGGTCAGTTCAAGATCGAGAAGTACGCGGCCCTCGCCCCGGACGTGCTGATCTCCACGATGTTCGACGACCAGGGCACCCTCTGGTACGTCCCCGAGGAGAGCAAGGACAAGGTGCTCAAGCTCGCCCCGAGCGTCGGCATCAGCGTCTACGACCGCCAGATGACGCAGCCGCTGCAGCGCATCCAGGCGCTCGCCGAGTCGCTCGGCGCGGACGTGAAGTCGGACAAGGTCGTCAAGGCGAAGAAGCGCTTCGAGGAGGCCTCCGAGCGGCTGCGCAAGGTCGCCAAGTCACGCAAGGACATCAAGGTCCTCATCGGCTCCGCGAGCCAGGACCTGTTCTACGTCTCCGGCTCGAACCTCTCCGCCGACCTGGAGTACTTCAAGGCGCTCGGCGTGAACATCGTCGAGCCGCCGGAGAAGGCCAAGAAGGAGACCGGCGGCTGGTTCGAGAACCTCAGCTGGGAGAACGTCGACAAGTACGACGCGGACATCATCATGATGGACAACCGCACCTCGGCGCTCCAGCCGGCCGACCTCGACAAGTCCAAGCCGACCTGGCAGCAGCTGCCCGCGGTCAAGGCCGGACAGGTCATCCCGCGCGTGACGGAGCCGATTTTCTCGTACGACAAGTGCGCGCCGATCCTCGAGGACCTGGCCGACGCGATCGAGAAGGCGAAGAAGGTCGGCTGACCCCACCCCCCTGGCACCACAGCCCTCCCCGCACCGCGGAGAGGGCTGTTCCGTTTTTCGCCGCCCCCACCCCGAAGCGAGGAATAGTTAGGTTAGGCTTACCTCACTTCTCAAGACCCCTCACCCCAGAGGACAGTTCATGCGCTCGCACCTGCTCAACGACACCACCGCGGAGCGGTACCGCAGCTCCGTGACCGAAGGAGTCGAGCGGGTGGCTGCCCAACTGGCCGCCGCTTCCCGTCCGTTCACCGGAGTCACCACCGAGAGCCTCGCCTCCCGCATCGACTCCGTCGACCTCGACGAGCCCCTGCACGACACCCTCGACGCCCTCGACGAGCTGGAGGAGCTGTACCTGCGCGACGCGGTGTACGCGCACCACCCCCGCCACCTCGCCCACCTCCACAGCCCGGCCGTCATCCCCGCCGTCCTGGGCGAGGCCGTGCTCACCGGCGTCAACTCCTGTCTGGACACCTGGGACCGGTCCGCGGGCGCCACCCTCATCGAGCGCCGCCTCGTCGACTGGACCGCCGGGCGCATCGGCCTCGGCCAGGACGCCGACGGCGTGTTCACCTCCGGCGGCGCCCAGTCCGACCTGCAGGCCCTGCTGCTCGCCCGCGACGCCGCCGCGGAGCGGGACCCCGCGGCGCACCGGGACCCCGCGACCCTGCGCGTCTTCGCCTCCGAGGCCGGTCACGCCGGCGCCAGGAGAGCGGCCGAGCTGCTCGGCCTCGGCGAGGACGCCGTCGTGGTGATCCCCACCGACCGGAACAAGCGCATGCAGACCGTGGCCCTGGCACGTGCGCTGGAGCGCTGCCGTCGCGACGACCTCTCCCCCATGGCGGTCGTCGCGTCGGCGGGCACCGCGGACTTCGGCTCCATCGACCCGCTGCCCGAGGTCGCCGCGCTGTGCGCGCAGTACGGCACTTGGCTGCACGTGGACGCGGCGTACGGCTGCGGCCTGCTCGCCTCGCGCAGGAACCGGCACCTCATCGACGGCATCGAGCGCGCCGACTCCGTGACCGTGGACTTCCACAAGTCCTTCTTCCAGCCGGTGAGTTCGTCGGCCCTCCTGGTGCGCGACCGGGCCGCCCTGTCCCGCACGACGCAGGACCGCACGGCACAGGACCGCACGACGCAGGACCGCACGACGCAGGACCGCACCCCCGACCAGGCGGGCAAGTCCCTCCAGAGGGACCGGCGCTTCGACGCCCTGAAGCTGTGGATGACGCTGCGCGTGATGGGCGCGAACGGCATCGGCCACCTCTTCGACGAGGTCTGCGAGCTGGCCACCGAGGGCTGGCGGCGGCTCGTCGCCGACCCCCGCTACGACGTCGTGGCCGAGCCGCAGCTGTCCACGCTCACCTTCCGCTACATCCCCGCGGCGATCTGCGCCCCCTCCGCCATCGACCGCGCCAACCTCTACGCCCGCAAGGCCCTGTTCGCCTCGGGGGACGCGGTGGTGGCGGGCGCCAAGGTGGGCGACCGCCAGTTCCTGAAGTTCACCCTGCTCAACCCGGAGACGACGGTCGACGACATCACGGCCGTCCTCGATCTGATCGCCGACCACGCCGAGCAGTACCTGGGAGAGAACCTTGACCGCGCCTGCTGAGCCGCGCGAGACGACCGCCGTCTTCACCCTGCGCCCCCTGGACCCCCTGACCGACTGTGAACTGGTCCACGACTGGGTCACCCGGCCCGAGTCCGCGTTCTGGCTGATGCAGAACGCCAAGCTGCCCGACGTCGAGCGCGCGTACATGGCCATCGCGGCCGCCGACCACCGCGACGCCTTCCTCGGCCTGCACGCGGGCGTGCCGTCCTTCCTCGTGGAGCGGTACGACCCCTCGTACGCCGAACTCGTCGGCCTCTACGACCCGTTGCCCGGCGACGTCGGCATGCGGCTGCTGGCCTTGCCCTCCGAGGTCCGCTTCCCCGTCCCCGGCTTCACGCTCGGCGCGCTCACCGCGGCGGTGCGGGAGCTGTTCGCGGATCCGGCGACCGAGCGCGTCGTGATCGATCCCGACCTGCGCGACACCACGGCGCACGTCCTGCTCGAAGCCGTCGGGTTCCGCGCCGAGACGGTCGTCCAGAAGCCGGAGAAGCAGGCCCTGCTCAGCTTCTGCACCCGCGAGCGGTTCGCCGCGGCCTGAGCGCCGCCGACGAAAAGTGCCGCCCACAAGCCGACGGGCGCCCCGGAGACGGTCCTCCGGGGCGCCCGTCCATGTCGCCCGAACAAGTCATGCGACCGAACAAGTCACGTGACCGGACAGGTCACTTGGCGGGCCAGGGCACCTGCGGCGACTTGTAGTAGTCGATGCCGAGGGCGCCCCAACGCGGGGCCTGCGCGGCGAGACGCACCTTGTACGTGTTCCAGTCGTGCGTGGCCGCGGGCGACCAGCCGAGCTCGGCGATGCCGGGCAGCCGCGGGAAAGCCATGTACTCCAGGTGGTCCGTGGTGGAGAGGGTCTCCGTCCACAGCGGCGCCTCGACGCCCAGGATCGAGTCCGCGGGCGCGCCCTGGAGGTACGTCCCCGGATCCCAGTCGTAGGAGCGCTGCACCTCGACGTAGCCCGCCCAGGACAGACCGAGCGGCGTGTCCTTGGTGTACTTGTGGTCGATGTAGGAGCGGTCGGCCGGCGAGAGGACCAGCTTCGTGCCGTTCTTCACGGCGTTGACCACCTGCTCGCGCTCGGCGGCACCGGTCCTGTCGTAGCCCCAGTACTGCGCGACGGCACCCTTGGCCGGATTGGCGCCGGTCAGCTGGTGCCAACCCATCACCGTCTTGCCGTACTTGGCGACCACGGGCTGCACCTTGTCCATGAAGGCGACGAAGTCCTCGTGGCTGGTGGAGTGCGCCTCGTCGCCGCCGATGTGGATGTACTTGCCGGGCGTCATCGCGGCGAGCTCACGGATCACGTCGTCCACGAAGTCGTACGTCACGTCCTTCTTCACGCACAGCGAGCTGAAGCCGACCCCGGTGCCGGTGTACAGCGGCGGGGCGACGCCGTTGCAGTTCAGCTCCGCGTACGAGGCGAGCGCGGCGTTGGTGTGCCCCGGCATGTCGATCTCGGGGACGACCTCCAGGTACCGCGACGCGGCGTAGTCGACGATCTCCTTGTACTGCGCCTTCGTGTAGTAGCCGCCCTTGCCGCCGCCGACCTGCGTGGAGCCCCCGTACGTCGCGAGGCGCGGCCAGGAGTCGATGGCGATGCGCCAGCCCTGGTCGTCGCTCAGGTGCAGGTGCAGCTTGTTCATCTTGTAGAGCGCCGCCTGGTCGATGTAGCGCTTGACCTGGTCGACGGTGAAGAAGTGCCGCGAGACGTCGAGCATCGTGGAGCGGTAGCCGTAGCGCGGCGCGTCCGTGACGGTACCGCCCGCGATCCGCCACGGGCCGCGCTGCTCGGTCTTCTCCTCGACGGCGGCGGGCAGTTGCTGGCGCACCGTCTGGACGCCGTGGAAGAGCCCCGCGCCCGTCCGCGAGGTGATGGTGAGGGAGCCACGCGAGGAGACGACCCGGTAGCCCTCGGCACCCAGGTCCTTGTTCGCGGGCTCGGCGCTGATCCGCAGCCGGATGCCGTCGCCGCCCTTGCGGGTGGTGACGGGGAGCGCGTAGCCGGTGGAGGGGCGCAGCACCTTCGCGAGGTACTCGCCCACACGGCTCTCCTCGGCCGTGCCGCCGACCCGGATACGGGTCTTGGCGGTGATCTCGTACCCTGGCCCGCCCGGCTCGGCCTTCATGGGTACGGGCACCACCTGGCCGAGCGGGGTGACTTCGGGCCCCGCCGCCCGCGAGGCGGGGGCGGCGGCGAAGCAGGAGATTCCGGCGGCCGCCACGAGCAGCAGCGAGCCGAAAAGGCGTGGTACTCGTCGGACTCGTGTCGATCTCCCGTGCAGTCTCACAAGCGGGTCCCTTCGACGGGCCGGCGCCGCGATGGCGCATCTGTGGTGCATCGCAATCGAACGATCCTCATTGGTAACCCGGCCCCCACAAGGGGTCAAGGGGTGTAGACCACTTCAGTCGGTGGTCGGTGCGAGAATCCCCTCATGGCGGAAATCATCCAGCGCGACGGGACCTGGACCTTCGACGGGGAGACGCTGCGCCTCGTGCCGGGCCGCGACAAGAACGTGTCCCTGCTGCGCAAGACGCTGGGCGAACTGGCCGTACCGCTGCAGGCGTTGGCGGGCATCGCCTTCGAACAGGGCAAGAAGTCGGGTCGGTTGAGGCTGCGCCTGCGGGACGGCGCCGACCCACTGCTCCAGGCGACGGGCGGAAAGCTGACGGACTCCACGGACCCGTACCAGCTGACGGTGGAGCCGGATCGGTACGGGGTCGCGGAGTACCTGGTCGACGAGGTGCGCAACGCCCATCTGATCGAACAGGTCCCTTCCGCGTCCTGTGAGGCCTACCTCCTCGCGGGCCCGTCCGTGCCGCTGTCCGTCTCGGCGGGGGACGGCACGGCGAGCTTCGACGGGGAGTACATCCGTCTGGAGTGGAACTGGAAGACGGAGGAGGCGAAGTCCGCGTCCGGCACGCGCTCGCTGGCGCTCGCCGATGTCGCGGCGGTCGAGTGGCAGCCGGCGGTCGGCCTGGAGAACGGGTACCTCCGCTTCACCGTGAAGAACGCGCCGACCAAGGCCCCGCCGAAGTACGACCCGAACTCCGTCGAGCTGTGGGGCTTCAAGAAGGACCCGCTCATGGCCCTGGTGGCGGCCGCGGTCCAGGCCCGTCTGCCGCATCCCACGGGACCGGACAAGGACGCCTCCCCCGACCCCGCGCCCGCCCTGGCGGCGGCTTCGGGGGCGGCGGCGCCCGCGGAGGACGACCACGACGCGCTGCTGCGGCGGCTGCGGGAGCTGGGCGAGCTCCACCGGTCCGGAATCCTCACGGACGAGGAGTTCAGCGCGGCGAAGCAGGCGGTCCTGAAGCGGATGTGAGCGCTCTCCGCGCCACGGCTTGCCCCCCCCTCCCCGCCCCCCCTCGCCCCCTTCCCGCCCCCTCGCCCCCTTCCTCGCCCCTTCCTCGCCCCCTCCGCGACCCCGTTCTCGGCCCCCTCGCGGCCCCTTCTCGGCCCAATCCGACACGACCCTGCCCGATTCCGGGCAGGATTCTTGCGAATGAACATCCGATACCCCAGGATCAACGAATGCACGACGACCTGGTGGACCACCTCACCCGCAGCACCCCGCTCCAGCGGGGCGAAGCGCTGCGGGTCGTCCAGGACGTGCTCGCCTACTTCGACGAGACGACCGAACAGTTCGTCCGTCGCCGCCACCGCGAACTGCAGGGTCAGGGCCTGCTGAACGCGGCGATCTTCCAGCGGATCTCGGCGGATCTCGAATACCGCGCGGTCGCGCCGCCCGAGCTCACCCTCAGGCAGCTGCGCCGCATCGTCTACGGCTAGATCACGGCCGCCCTCCTACGACTAGGACCCTCTATGTGTGGAATCGTCGGATATATCGGCAAGCGTGACGTCGCCCCGCTCCTCCTCGAAGGCCTCCAGCGCCTGGAGTACCGCGGCTACGACTCCGCCGGCATCGCCGTCACCAGCCCCAAGGCCGCGGGCCTGAAGACGGTCAAGGCCAAGGGCCGCGTCCGTGACCTGGAGGCCAAGGTCCCCGCCCGCTTCAAGGGCACGACCGGCATCGCCCACACCCGCTGGGCCACCCACGGCGCCCCCTCCGACGAGAACGCCCACCCGCACCTGTCCCAGGACGGCAAGGTCGCCGTCGTGCACAACGGCATCATCGACAACGCCTCGGAGCTGCGCGCCAAGCTCACCGCCGACGGCGTCGAGTTCCTCTCCGAGACGGACACCGAGGTCCTCACCCACCTCGTCGCCCGCGCCCAGGCGGACACCCTGGAGGAGAAGGTCCGCGAGGCCCTGCGCCACATCGAGGGCACCTACGGCATCGCCGTCCTGCACGCCGACTTCAACGACCGCATCGTCGTCGCCCGCAACGGCTCCCCCGTCGTCCTCGGCATCGGCGAGAAGGAGATGTTCGTCGCCTCGGACGTCGCCGCGCTCGTCTCGCACACCCGCCAGGTCGTCACCCTCGACGACGGCGAGATGGCCACCATCAAGGCCGACGACTACCGCACGTACACCACCGAGGGCTCCCGCACGACCGCCTCGCCGACCACCGTGGAGTGGGAGGCCGAGTCGTACGACATGGGCGGCCACGACACGTACATGCACAAGGAGATCTCCGAGCAGCCCGACGCGGTGGACCGCGTCCTGCGCGGCCGCATCGACGACCGCTTCTCCACCGTGCACCTCGGCGGCCTCAACCTCGACGCACACGACGCCCGCAAGGTGCGCCGCGTCAAGATCCTCGGCTGCGGCACCTCGTACCACGCGGGCATGATCGGCGCCCAGATGATCGAGGAGCTGGCCCGCATCCCCGCCGACGCGGAGCCCGCGTCCGAGTTCCGCTACCGCAACCCGGTCGTGGACCCCGACACCCTCTACATCGCGGTCTCCCAGTCCGGCGAGACGTACGACGTACTGGCCGCCGTCCAGGAGCTCAAGCGCAAGGGCGCCCGCGTCCTCGGCGTCGTGAACGTCGTCGGCTCGGCGATCGCCCGCGAGGCGGACGCGGGCGTGTACGTCCACGCGGGCCCGGAGGTCTGCGTCGTCTCGACCAAGTGCTTCACCAACACCACGGTCGCCTTCGCCCTGCTCGCCCTGCACCTGGGCCGCATCCGTGACCTGTCGGTCTCCGACGGCAAGCGGATCATCGAGGGCCTGCGCAAGCTGCCGGGCCAGATCTCGGAGATCCTCAAGCAGGAGGACGAGATCAAGAAGATCGCCAAGCAGTACGCGGACGCCCGCTCGATGCTCTTCATCGGTCGTGTACGCGGCTACCCCGTCGCCCGGGAGGCCTCCCTCAAGCTCAAGGAGGTCTCGTACATCCACGCCGAGGCCTACCCCGCCTCCGAGCTGAAGCACGGCCCGCTCGCCCTCATCGAGCCGGCCCTGCCGACGGTCGCGATCGTCCCCGACGACGACCTCCTGGAGAAGAACCGCGCCGCCCTGGAGGAGATCAAGGCCCGCAGCGGCAAGATCCTCGCGGTCGCGCACCAGGAGCAGGAGAAGGCCGACCAGACGATCGTCGTCCCGAAGAACGAGAACGAGCTGGACCCGATCCTGATGGGCATCCCGCTCCAACTCCTCGCCTACCACACGGCACTGGCCCTGGGCCGGGACATCGACAAGCCGAGGAACCTGGCGAAGTCGGTGACGGTGGAGTAGGAAGCGCCCCTCGAGGAGCGCCCCGTCAGGGGCGCGGGGAACTGCGCGACAAGCCCTCACGAACTCGCACCCGACGAACAGACGGAACGGGCCCTGTGCGTGCCACCAGCACACAGGACCCGTTCCCCAGAGGGCCGGGGTCGCCCATTACCCCGGCCCGCGCCCGGCTCAGCCGGCGGCCGTCACTCCCCGGCCGGCTGGGCGCCCCGGGAGGGCCGTCGGCCAGTTGGCGAGGGCAGCCGTCGCGCCGTACCAGGCAAGGAGCCCGCCGACCGCGGCGAACCAGCCGCCTACCTTGCCGAGGCCCGCGCTGTCACCGAACTGCGCGACGGCGAGCAGGACGAGCGCCACGAAGAGCAGCCCGTACGTACCGCGCGCGAGCACAGGACCGCCGGCCGCGCCGAGGGTCAGGCTGAGCGCGACGAGCGCGAAGAGCAACAGGAAGAGGCCCGCGGCGTTCGCCGAGACCTGCGCGTCGGCCGTGCCCCAGGTGAACCAGAGGGCGCCGAGCGCGGCGAAGGCCGTGCCGGTCGATGTGTCCTTGTCGTGGAGCGCGAAGAGACCGGCGATGAACAGGGCGATCCCGCCGACGAACGTGGCGATGGAGGCGGCGTCCGCCGCCGTCACGCCGTCGATCACTCCGGTGTGGCCGAGTCCGAAGGCCAACAGGGTGAGTCCCAGGGCGAGATGGCCGAGAGTCGAGGTGGTGCTTCCCGCAGAGACGTCGTTGTCCACGGCGGGCTCCCTTCATGTGCAGTTGTGCGGTCGTGCTGCGCGGTGCCGGTCCGCACGAAGCGCACCAGCGACCTTTATGTACCCTTCACAAGGGCACAAACCACCTCTACGCGCGAGTAGATTTATCTGTTCACCAAGCCGTGACAGAGAGGGAGTTGAGGGTTCGACTTCCTCATCCCACCTGCGGCGACGGGACGTTACGGAATGACGACCACGGGCCGCTGCGCCCGCCGCGCCAGGCGCCCCGCGACGGAGCCGAAGATGCGGCCGACGATGCCGTGCGTGGAGCCGACGACGATCGCGTCCGCGCTGTACTCGCGGCCGACCTCCTCCAGCTCGTGGCAGATGTCGCCGCCGCGCTCGACGAGGATCCACGGCACCTCGGACAGATAGTCCGCACAGGCCAGTTCGAGGCCGAGCACCTCGGTGCGGTGGTCCGGCACGTCGACGAAGACGGGCGGCTCGCACCCCGCCCACACCGTGGTGGGCAGCCGGTTGGCGACATGCACGATGATCAGGCCCGACCCCGAGCGATGGGCCATCCCGATCGCATAGGCGAGGGCCCGCTCACTGGAGGTCGAGCCGTCGAAGCCGACGACGACGCCGTGCCGGAAGGCGGGATCGCAAGAGTGACGTGGTTCTTCCGCCGCTTGGGGGGTCGCTGTCGGATCGGCGACCTGCCGCTTGCGGTCCGCGGGTTCGGAGAATTCGTGACCGGCCATCGGTGTCTCGGCGAAGGAGTCCTCTGTGGGAGGGTCGGCGTTTTCAGGTGGTGCGGAAGTTCAGGACCTGGAAGGTCGTCCGGGAATCATCTTCCCAACCCCATACCCCCAAGGGTACGGCGACACTCCTCTCCTGCCCAGAGCTCGTGAAGAGCCCGCACGGGCCCGCGCCGGGCCGCGCACAGGGCCTCCCGGCGTTCACCGGAGCATGCATGAGCCTCGCCCGTATGGCAATGGTTGCTGCCTCCTACAGGCGGTTTGCCCACCCGTCCGGCGCCACCGGACGCCCCCTTCAGTGACCCACCGCAGGACCGCGCGTTGAACCTCCGTACGCCACCGCCACAGGGAGCACGCCGTGCCTGGACCCTCGACCGCGTCCCCACCCTCCACTCGCCTCACGGCTTCGCCCGAGCAAGCCGAGCACGGCCGCCGGCGCCCGCCCGAGGGGGCGCACGAGCGCCGCCCGGCGGGTGTGCCCGCGCCGCGCGCCCAGGAGCCACAGGGCGCGCCCTCGCAGGACTCGGCGAGCGACGTGGTGCGCTGGGCCGCGTTCAGCTGCGTCCTGGTTCCCGTCGTACTCGTGGGGTACGGGAGTTCACTGGCCGGAGCCGCCGGCGCGGCGCTGGGCCTCGCGGCCGTCACCGGGGTCTGCCGGGTGCTCCTGCGGCAGTCCGAACGGGGCGCCGCGCGACTGCTTGCAGAACAGAACATCGGGCACCGCGGCCGGCACGGCAGAACGACCCCCGGGGCGCACAGGGGCACGCGACAACATGCCGAACGTGCGCCGGTCGACTGACTGATTCACACACACGCTCCCGTAGCTTTTCAGCCAACTTCCGGGAGTGCTGCATTCCTTGGCCGAACACGCCCTGAACCCTCGTCCGACCAGGGCTGAAAGCCGCCCTGAAGCCGTGTGCACCCTATGGGGACCGGCCATGGCGCGGAGGCGCACTTCCCAGCAAGCCCCCCGAGTGCAACGCTTCGTGATCGAATGCTTCACGCCAAGTTGCCATGTCGACAATCTGCCGGGTGCTGAACTGGTCACCCCGGTGGCACGGGACACAGTAGATTCGATCTTGACTGCATTACGGCGGGGGACTGGTGGAGGACCGAGGGGAAACGTGCAGGAGCGACAGGTCCGTCAGGAACAGGGAGCCGCGACGACCGAGGGGGGTTTAGCACCATGAGCCACGACTCCACTGCCGCGCCGGAGGCCGCGGCTCGGAAACTCTCGGGGCGGCGCCGCCGAGAGATCGTAGCGGTGCTTCTCTTCAGCGGTGGCCCCATCTTCGAGAGTTCCATACCGCTCTCCGTGTTCGGAATCGACCGGCAGGACGCCGGAGTCCCCCGTTACCGGCTGCTCGTATGCGCCGGCGAGGAGGGACCCCTGCGGACCACCGGTGGGCTCGAACTCACCGCGCCGCAAGGCTTGGAGGCGATCGGCCGAGCGGGCACCGTCGTGGTGCCGGCCTGGCGGTCGATCACATCGCCGCCACCGCCGGAGGCGCTCGACGCGCTGCGCCGCGCACATGAGGAGGGTGCCCGCATCGTCGGGCTGTGCACGGGGGCGTTCGTGCTCGCCGCGGCCGGCCTGCTCGACGGGCGCCCGGCGACCACTCATTGGATGTACGCGCCGACGCTGGCCAAGCGCTATCCGTCCGTACACGTGGATCCGCGCGAACTCTTCGTCGACGACGGAGACGTCCTGACGAGCGCGGGCACCGCGGCCGGAATCGATCTCTGTCTGCACATCGTGCGCACGGACCACGGCAACGAAGCGGCGGGCGCTCTCGCCCGCAGGCTTGTCGTTCCGCCGCGCCGGGCCGGCGGCCAGGAGCGCTACCTCGACAGGTCTTTACCGGAGGAGATCGGCGCCGACCCGCTCGCCGAGGTCGTCGCCTGGGCGCTGGAGCACCTCCACGAGCAGTTCGACGTGGAGACGCTGGCCGCGCGTGCGTACATGAGCAGGCGGACCTTCGACCGCAGGTTCCGCTCGCTCACCGGCAGCGCGCCGCTGCAGTGGCTGATCACCCAGCGGGTGCTCCAGGCACAGCGGCTGCTCGAGACGTCCGACTACTCCGTCGACGAGGTCGCGGGCCGCTGCGGCTTCCGTTCGCCGGTGGCGCTTCGGGGTCACTTCCGGCGTCAGCTGGGCTCGTCCCCCGCCGCCTACCGGGCCGCCTACCGCGCCCGCAGGCCGCAGGGCGAGCGGGCGCTGGAGGCCGCGTCAGCGGCGCCACAGGTGATGCCCACCCTGGTGGAGGCGGGCCCGGTGCCGGCCCAGACCCGGCGCACGGCGGCAGCCAGCGCGCTCGGGCCCTCGGCCTCCGTGCCCACCGAGCCCGGCAAGCCGCACTCGGACGCGTACGCGCCAGGTCGTCCGCCACTGCCCGGCCAGAGGAGTGCGCCGTAGGGTAAGACGCATGAACGATCGCATGGTGTGGATCGACTGCGAGATGACCGGGCTCTCGCTGACGGATGACGCACTTATCGAGGTGGCCGCACTGGTCACCGACTCGGAACTGAACGTGCTCGGCGAAGGTGTGGACATCGTGATCCGCCCGCCGGACGCGGCGCTGGAGACCATGCCCGAGGTGGTGCGCAGCATGCACACCGCCTCGGGGCTCCTCGACGAGCTGGCCGGCGGCACCACGCTGGCCGACGCCGAGGAGCAGGTCCTGGCGTACGTACGTGAGCACGTCAAGGAGCCGCGGAAGGCTCCGCTGTGCGGAAACTCGGTCGGCACCGACCGCGGCTTCCTGCTGCGGGACATGCAGACACTGGAGGAGTACCTCCACTACCGGATCGTCGACGTCTCCTCCATCAAGGAGCTGGCCCGGCGCTGGTACCCGAGGGCGTACTTCAACAGCCCGGACAAGAACGGCAACCACCGCGCGCTCGCCGACATCCGCGAGTCCATCGCCGAGCTGCGGTACTACCGCGAGGCGATCTTCGTTCCCCAGCCGGGACCGGACTCGGACACCGCGAAGTCGATCGCGTCCAAGCACGTCCTGCCTGCGGAGTAGCCCCGCGGGCGGCCCTGTGTACGGGGTCCGGGAAACGTGTGCGCGAGCACCCCTTCGGACCCTGTACACTTTTTCTCGGCCGGTCGGAAGAACGACAAACGACCGGACATGGTGGGTGTAGCTCAGTTGGTAGAGCACCTGGTTGTGGTCCAGGTGGCCGCGGGTTCAAGTCCCGTCACTCACCCTGAAGGCCTGAGGGCCCGATCCGCGAAAGCGGATCGGGCCCTCAGGCGTTTTCCGGGGTGAAGCTTCCCGTCTCGGGTGAAGCTTCCCGTCTCGGGTGGAACTTCCCGTCTGGAACCTTCCGTCAGGTGGAGTGACGGCTGCGGTAGCGGCGGGCCGACCAGATGCCCACGGCCAGGCCGGGCACGAGGCAGCTCAGGAGGTTCACCGTCCCCCCGCGTCCCTCCAGCGCCCAGATGCCCACTGCGAGCAGCAGCGCCGTGCAGACGACGGTGACCAGGGTCCCGATCGCCATTTCAGTCCACCAGTCGCGAGAGCTGTACGCCATATCCCGATCAACGCCCCCATAGGTTTGCGCGGAACAGTCCGGAGGAGACCGTAATGACCTTCTACATGCGTGTCGAACTTCGAGCGAGGATGCCGGAGGGTGCGATGAGCGGCAGGAGGGGATTGCCGGGCGATACCGGTGAGGCGGAGGGGCAGCCAACGCGCCCCATCCCGCGCCCACTTGGACGGCCGCCCACTTGACCTTTCCTTTGCCGGTGCTTTTCCTCTTCTTGTGACAAGGGTCACCAGGGTCAGGACGACGCCCGCCGGACCAGCTCCGTGGGCAGCACGATCTGCGGGCGCTGCGGGCGGCGCGAGGCCGCCGGGCGGGGGTCCGCGATCTCCGCGAGCAGGACGTCCGTCATCGTGCGGCCCATCTCCGTGATCGGCTGGCGCACGCTCGTCAGGGGCGGGTCCATGTGGCGGGCGATCGCGGAATCGTCGAAGCCGACGAGCGCCACATCCTCCGGTATCCGGCGGCCGGCCGCGCGCAGGACCTGGCGGGCGCCCGCCGCCATCACGTCCGAGCCCGCGAAGACCGCGTCCAGGGCCGGGACGCGTTCCAGGAGCTCGGCCATCGCGCGGCGGCCGCCCTCCTCGGTGAAGTCCCCCTGCGCGATCAACGCCTCGTCGGCCTCGCGCCCCGCGCCCTCCAGGGCGTCGCGGTAGCCGTCCAGGCGGCGCTGGGCCCCGTACACGTCCAGGCGCCCGGTGATCGTCGCTATCGAGCGGCGGCCGCGCTCCAGGAGGTGGCCGACGGCCGCGCGGGCCCCAGCGAAGTTGTCCGAGTCCACCGACGCCAGCGTCTCGTCCGCCGATCTGCGGCCGCTGATCACCGCGGGGATCTCCAGCTGCTCCAGGAGGTCGGGCAGCGGGTCGTCGGCGTGCACCGAGACGAGCAGGACACCGTCCACGCGGTGCGCGGCCAGGTACTGGGCCAGGCGCCTGCGCTCCCGGTCGCCGCCCGCGAAGGTCAGCAGGAGCTGCATGTCCGTGTCGGCGAGGGCCTGGCCCACGCCGTGGATGATGTCCGAGAAGTACGGCTCGGCGAAGAAGCGCGACTCCGGCTCGGGGACGACGACCGCGATCGAGTCCGTCCGATTGGCGGCGAGCGCCCTGGCCGCCGTGTTCGGAACATAACCGAGCTCGGCCACCGCCTCCTCCACGGCAGCGCGGGTGCGTTCACTCACCCGGGGCGAGCCGTTGATCACCCGGGACACGGTGCCGCGCCCCACGCCCGCGCGGGCCGCCACCTCTTCGAGCGTCGGCCGCCCACCGCTGCGTCCCCTGGGCTGACGAGTCCCCATCCCTGCCTCCCCACACGCGAATCTAACAGTCGGTACCGCCGCCTGGACCAGGGCCCGTCCGGCGGCCGACCGCGGCTCGGCCACCGCTCGACGGATGCCTTCAACACTTGGCGTCCGCCGCCTTGACACCCCCGCGGCGAGCCGCGACTCTTCAAGACATCACACATGGGAGCGCTCCCACCGTACCTGGCTCTTACATGACCCGCACGTTCCCCGCCCGCGTCGGATATCCCCAACCCTCCGCCGCATCACTCCAGTTGACCGAGGGCGGTCGGCACGTCAGGGCACGAGGAGGACGCAATGCGCCACAGGACTCGCACGTCCCGCAAGGTGACGGTCCTCGCGGCCGTCACCGCCCTCGCCGCCGGCCTGCTCGCCGGTTGCGCCGAGGACAAGGAGGAGCCCGGCGGCTCCACGGGCGGCGGCGGAGGCGGTAAGGGCAAGACCACGCTCACGATCGGCGTCTTCGGGGCCTTCGGCCTGCAGGAGGCCGGTCTCTACAAGGAGTACGAGAAGCTCCACCCGGACATCACGATCAAGCAGAACTCCGTACAGCGCAACGAGAACTACTGGCCCGCGCTGCTCACCCACCTCAGCAGCGGCAGCGGCCTCTCCGACATCCAGGCCGTCGAAGTCGGCAACATCGCCGAGCTGACCGGCACCCACTCCGCCAAGCTGATGGACCTCGGCAAGACCGACGGCGTCGGCAAGAACGACTTCCTCGACTGGAAGTGGCAGCAGGGCACCACCAAGGACGGCAAGACCATCGGGCTCGGCACCGACATCGGCCCGACCGGCATCTGCTACCGCAAGGACCTCTTCGAGAAGGCAGGGCTGCCCACCGACCGCGAGGAGGTCGGCAAGCTCTGGGCCGGCAGCTGGGACAAGTACCTCGCCACGGGCAAGCGTTACCAGGCCAAGGCCCCCGACGGCACCTCCTTCGTGGACGGCGCGACGGGTGTGATGGCGGCCGTGCACGCCTCCGGCAAGGAGAAGTTCTACGACGAGGACGGGGAGCTGATCTACAAGGACAGCGCCGCGGTCAAGGAGGGCTGGGACCTCGCGGCCCAGTTCGCCGAGAACGGCCTGACCGCCAAGCTCCAGCAGTTCCAGCCCAGTTGGGACCAGGCCATCTCCAACGGCTCCTTCGCCACGATCACTTGTCCGCCCTGGATGCTCGGCTACATCAAGGACAAGGCGGGCGACAAGGGCGAGGACAAGTGGGACGTCGCCGCCTCGCCGAAGCCCGGCAACTGGGGCGGCTCCTTCCTGACCGTGCCCGAGGCGGGCGACAACAAGGAGGAGGCCGCGAAGCTCGCCGCCTGGCTGACCGAGCCCAAGCAGCTCGCCAAGCTCTTCGACGAGCGGGCCAGCTTCCCGAGCGCCGAAGCCTCGTACGAACTGCCCGAGGTGAAGGACGCGAAGAACCCCTACTTCGACAACGCGCCCGTGGGACAGATCTTCTCCGCAGCCGCCGAGGGCGTGCCGGTCCAGCCCATCGGCCCCAAGGACGGAATCATCTCCCAGTACCTGGCCGACACCGGGATGCTCGGCATCGACCAGAAGGGAACCGCCCCCGACAAGGCCTGGGACAAGGCCGTGAAGACGATCGACAACGCTTTGGACCAGTGACCGGGATGACGAGCGACGCCAGTACCGCCGCGCCCTCCCAGGAGGAGGGCGCGGTCCCCCGCACCAAGGCCGCCACGCGGTTCGACGACCCTGCGGAGGAGCGCCGCAGGGCACGGCGCAGCCGCCGCTACCGCTGGGACGTCAAGTGGAGTCCCTATGCCTTCATCGCCCCCTTCTTCCTCTTCTTCATCGCCTTCGGGCTCTTCCCGCTGCTCTATACGGGGTGGGCCTCGCTGCACCGCGTGGAGCTCGGCACGCCCACCGACATGGAGTGGGTGGGGCTGCGCAACTTCTCGCGCCTTTGGGACGACGAGTTCTTCTGGAACGCGCTGCGCAACACCTTCACCATCGGGCTGCTCTCGACCGTGCCCCAGCTCCTGATGGCCCTCGGCCTCGCCCACCTCCTCAACTACCGGCTGTCCGGCTCGATGTTCTTCCGGGTCGCGATCCTCACCCCGTACGCCACCTCGGTGGCCGCGGCGACGCTGGTCTTCGTGCTGATGTTCAGCCGCACCGACCACGGGATGATCAACTGGGGGCTCGGGCTCGTCGGGGTCGATGCCGTCGACTGGCAGAACGGGGACTGGACCGCGCAGTTCGCCGTCTCTTCCATCGTCATCTGGCGGTGGACCGGCTACAACGCGCTGATCTATCTGGCGGCGATGCAGGCCATCCCGCACGATCTCTACGAGTCGGCGGCCCTGGACGGCGCGAGCCGCTGGCAGCAGTTCCGGCACGTCACGATCCCTTCGCTGCGGCCGACGATCCTGTTCACCTGCGTCGTCTCGACGATCGGGGCGACCCAACTCTTCGGTGAGCCCCTGCTGTTCAGCCAGGGGGCGAGCCCCACGGGCGGCTCCGACCACCAGTTCCAGACCCTTGGCCTCTATCTCTACGAGCAGGGCTGGTTCAACCAGCACCTCGGCCGGTCCTCGGCGATCGCCTGGACGATGTTCCTGATTCTCGTACTGATCGGCCTCGTCAACTGGGTCATCAGCCGCCGGATCCGCAAGAGCGCGTGAGGGGATGACGTGACCACCACTCTGTCGACCAGGTCCACCGGGCCCCGCGAGCAGGGGCCGCGGCGCTCCAGGAAGCGGGGCGCGGGGCGCCAGCTGCACGGCGGGAAGATCACGTACGCCGTACTGATCCTGTTCACCATCGGCTCGCTCTTCCCGCTGGTGTGGACGGCGATCGCGGCGTCCCGCAACAACACCCGGCTCGCCGAGACCCCTCCTCCCTTCTGGTTCGGCGGCAATCTCTTCAAGAACCTGGAGATCGCCTGGACCGACGCCAACATGAGCGCGGCCCTCCTCAACACGCTGGTGGTGGCGGGCACCATCACGCTCGGCACCGTGCTCTTCTCCACCCTCGCGGGCTTCGCCTTCGCCAAGCTGCGCTTCCGCTTCCGGGGCTTCCTGCTGCTGCTCGTGATCGGCACGATGATGGTGCCGCCGCAGCTCAGCGTCGTCCCGCTGTTCATGGTGGTGGCGAAGCTGGGCTGGACCGACCAGCTGCAGTCCGTCATCCTGCCCACCCTCGTCAGCGCCTTCGGGGTGTTCTTCATGCGGCAGTACCTCAAGGAGGCGCTGCCCACCGAGCTGATCGAGGCCGCCCGGGTGGACGGCGCGAGCAGCTGGCGCGTGATCTGGCACGTGGTCTTCCCCGCCGCGCGCCCCGCGATGGCGGTCCTCGCCATGCTCACCTTCGTCATGGCGTGGAACGACTTCTTCTGGCCGATCATCGCCCTGACCCAGGAGGGCGAACCGACCGTGCAGGTGGCGCTGGCCGGGCTCGGCCGCGGGAACATCCCGGACCAGTCCGTGATCATGGCGGGCGCACTGCTCGGGACGCTGCCGCTGCTGCTCGCGTTCGTGCTGTTCGGGAAGCAGATCGTGGGCGGGATCATGCAGGGCGCGGTCAAGGGCTGATCCTGCTTTCCCCCCCTTCCCCCTCCCCCCCCGCCCCTCCCTCCCCTGCTGTTCACCGGCTCGTCAACTCCCCCTTTCCGTACGACTCATGGGAGCGCTCCTATGTCTTCGTCCACCGCCCGACTGACCTTTCCGCCCGACTTTCTGTGGGGTGCCGCGACCGCCGCGTACCAGATCGAGGGGGCCGTGCGGGAGGACGGCCGGACGCCGTCCATCTGGGACACGTTCAGCCATACGCCCGGCAAGGTGCTCGGCGGCGACACCGGGGACGTCGCCGTCGACCACTACCACCGGTGGCGCGACGACGTGCGCCTCATGGCGGACCTGGGCCTGTCCGCGTACCGCTTCTCGGTGTCGTGGTCGCGGGTGCAGCCCACCGGGCGGGGGCCCGCCGTGCAGCGCGGCCTCGACTTCTACCGCGCGCTCGTCGACGAACTGCTCGCGCACGGCATCCGCCCGATGGTCACCCTCTACCACTGGGACCTGCCGCAGGAGCTGGAGGACGCCTTCCCCAGCGGCTCGGCGGCGGGCGGCGGCTGGCCGGAGCGGGACACCGCCCATCGCTTCGCGGAGTACGCCGGGATCGTCGCCGGCGCTCTCGGGGACCGCGTGGAGATGTGGACGACGCTCAACGAGCCGTGGTGCAGCGCCTTCCTCGGCTACGGCTCGGGGGTGCACGCCCCGGGCCGCACCGACCCCGCGGCCGCCCTGCGCGCGGCTCACCATCTCAACCTCGCGCACGGCCTGGGCGCGCAGGCGCTGCGCGACGCCCTGCCGGGCCGCGCGCGGATCGGCGTCAGCCTCAATCCGAGCGCGGTGCGCCCGCTCACCCCGTCGGCCGCCGACCAGGACGCGCGGCGCCGGATCGACGCGCTGGCCAACCGCGTCTTCACCGGGCCGATGCTGCACGGTGCGTACGACGACGATCTGCTGGCCGACACCGCGCGCGTCACGGACTGGTCCTTCGTCCGCGACGGCGATCTGCGCATCACCCACCATCCCTTGGACTTCCTCGGCATCAACTACTACTCCCCCGCTGTCGTGTCGGCCTCCGAGGCCGACAAGGCCGGCCGGCCGCGCCCCGACGGGCACGGCGCGAGCACCCATTCCCCCTGGCCGGGCGCCGACGAGCACGTCTCCTTCCACCGGGCGCCCGGTGAACTCACCGCCATGGACTGGCCGGTGGATCCGACCGGTCTGAAGGACCTTCTCCTTGAGTACACCGCTCAGGCTCCTGGGGTTCCGCTCTACGTGACGGAAAACGGCGCGGCCTACGACGACAAGCCCGGCGCGGGCGGTCAGGTGCACGACCCCGAGCGCATCCGCTATCTGCACGGCCACCTCGCCGCCGTGCACGAGGCGATCCTGGCGGGCGCCGACGTGCGCGGCTACTACCTCTGGTCGCTGCTCGACAACTTCGAGTGGGCGTACGGCTACAGCAAGCGGTTCGGCGCGGTCTACGTCGACTACGCGACGCAGGCCCGCGTCCCGAAGTCCAGCGCCCACTGGTACGCGAAGGTCGCCGCCGCCGGGGAGCTGCCAGGGGAGGTCGCGGTGGACTGAGTTCCACGGACCGGGGCCAACGGGCCTCCGGGCTACCGGTGTACCGGGCAGGGCGATGCCCCGGCCGGGGTGGGGGGCTCCGGCCGGGGCATCTTGGGGGTGGTGGCTCTGTGTACGGGCCTCCTCGTACGCCTACTTGTACGCGGCGAACGCCTTGGTGAAGGCCAGCGGCCGCTGCTCGATCGAACTGCACGTGGGCTGCGCGGAGCCGGAGGCACCTCCGGGGCAGGCCTTGTCGCGGGTCGAGGACCACATCGAGAGCCGGCCGATTCCCTTGGCCTTGGCGAACTTCACGAGTTCAGCGACGTCGTCGACCTTGAAGACCTCGGTCGTGACGTCGTTGACGCCGATCATCGGGGTGACGGCGACGGCCTTCCACGCGGCCTTGCCGGAGAGGCCGAGCGCGGTCTTGAGCTGCTTCTGCGTGGCGGTCGCGGCCTGGGTCGCGTACGTACCCATGTCGCCGCTGTAGGCGGGCCCGTAGTCCATCGCCATGATGTTGACGGCGGAGATCTTCACGCCGTTCTTCCTGGCATTCGCGAGGAGGTCGACGCCGGGCCGGGTCAGGCCCTCGGGCATCACGGGCAGCGTGAACGACACGTCCAGGCCCGGGTGTTGCTTCTGGAGCTTCGCTATCGCCTGGGCGCGGCGGGTGTTGGCGGCGGTGTCCGGAAGGGCGGCGCCCTCGATGTCGAAGTCGACCTTGGTCAGGTCGTACGCGTCGACGACCTTGCCGTACGCCTTGGCGAGGGAGGCGGCGCTGTCGCACTTCAGGCCCAGTTCGGATCCTGCCGCGCCGCCGAAGGAGACGCGGACGTCGCCGCCCTTGGCGCGCAGGGCCTTGATCTGCGAGGCGACCTTGTCGTCACCGAGGGCGGTGGCACCGCCCCACAGGGGCTCGCAGCCGCCGCCGGAGGTGATGAAGGCGAGGTTGAACTCCTTGACGCCGGTCTTCTTGGCGGTGTCGAGGAGGTCGTAGGCGGGGGCGAGGGAGGTGTCGACGAAGGGGGCGAACCTGGCGGAGGTCTTGGCGGTTGTCTTGGCAGTGGTCGCCTTCTTGGCCGGGGTCTTGGCCGCGAGGGCCGCCCCGGAGAAGGCGAAGGCTCCGCCGCCGACGAGTGAGGCGGCGACGAGGCCGCCGACGACCTTGGTACGGGTGCGCATCGTGCGGCGGTGCGTGCGGGTCATGGCGTTGCCTGCCTTTTGTTGTGCGGGGGTGGGGGTGCGATCACGCTAGCCGCGGGGGGAACGACAAAAGGGGTAACTCTGGCCTGAGTTGGGGATCTTAGGGTTCGTTTAAGGGAGGGATGGGGGGTGGTTAAAGGTCGTTCGTCTGCAGGTGATCGGGGGCTGGTCGCGCAGTTCCCCGCGCCCCTTACGGGGCTGAGCTGAACGCCCCTTCAAGGGGCGCGGGGAACGGCGCGAGCAACCACGACGCACCCGCGGACAACACACGACGCCACACCCCCACCAGGGGCGCGAGGAACGGCGCGACCAGCCACCACACACCCGCAGAAAACACACGACCGTACACCCCCACCAGGGACGCGAGGAACGGCGCGAGCAACCACCACACACCCGCAGAAAACACACGACCGTACACCCCCACCAGGGGCGCGAGGAACGGCGCGAGCAACCACCACACACCCGCAGAAAACACACGACCGCCACCCCCACCAGGGGCGCGGGGAACGGCGCGAGCAACCACCAATCACCCGCAGGCTGCACACGACCGCACCCCCCCTCAGGGGCGCGAGGAACGGCGCAAACAACCGCTACGTGCCCCGCAGGGAGAGGCGTTTGCGGCGGCGGACCGCGGGGCCCCGGTGGCCCCGGCGGCCCTCCGAAGCCCCGTGCGCCCCCAGTTGGATCCAGACCCGAACCTCCGCACCGCCCAGCACCGAGCTGCCCACGCGGACGTCGCCGCCCGTCGATTCGGCGAGGCGGCGGACGATGTCCAGGCCGAGGCCCGTGGAGCCGTCCTCCCCGGAGCCCGCGCCCCGCGCCAACGCCGCCTCGGGGTCCGCGATGCCCGCCCCCGCGTCGGAGACGAGGACGATCACCGCGTCCTCACCGCTGTGCACGTCCACGGAGAACGCCGTGCCCTCGCGGGTGTGCCGGAAGACGTTGCCGAGCAACGCGTCGAGCGCGGCGACCAGTTCGGGCCTGGCCACCGGGATGCGGACCGGCCGGTCCACGCCCGCCACCCGCACCTCGCGTCCCTCGTCCTCCGCGAGCGCCGACCAGAAGGCCATCCGCTCCCGGATCACCTCGGCCGCGTCGCAGCCCGCACCGGGCCCCGCCATGGCCGTCTGCGGCTTGGCGTCCCGCGCGGTGCGGATGATCGTGTCGACCTCGCGCTCCAGCGTCTCGACCGCCGTACGGGTCTGCTCCGCCGCGGGCCCTTCACCGAGCGAGGCCGCGTTGAGCCGCAGCACCGTCAACGGTGTGCGAAGGCGGTGCGAGAGGTCGGCCGCCAGCTCCCGCTCGTTGGCGAGGAGTTGGACGACCTGGTCCGCCATCGAATTGAACGCCACCGCCGCCAGGCGCAGTTCGGTCGGCCCCTCCTCCGGCACCCGCGCCCCCAGCTTCCCCTCGCCGAGGTCGTGCGCGGCGCCCACCAGTCGTTTGGCGGGCTGGACCATGCGTACGCCGAGCCGGTCCGCGACCGCCACCGAGCCGATGACGAGCGCGATGCCGACGCCCGCGAGGACCACCCACGCCGTGGTCACGCCGTTGCTGACCTCGTCCTCGGGGACGAAGATCTCCACGACCGCCGTGCCCGAACTGAGCGCGGTCGGCTGCAGAACCACGAAGCCGCCGGGCACCTCGGTGGTCCTTGCCCGGCCCTTCTTGCGGGTCGCCTCGACGGCCCGCGGCTCGGCGCGGACCTCGCCGACCTCGAAGGCGGGGGCGTCGTCGACGGCGGGGACGTACACCGCCATCCGCCCGTCGCCGCCGGCCTCGGACGAGGCGACGGCCCGGGTGAGCTCCTCGCGGTCGGTGGTGATGGAGAGGGTGGGGCCCATGCCCGCGCCGTGCCGCTCCGCGTTGGAGATGGCCCGGTCCCTGGCCATCTCCTTGATGACGAGGCCGAGCGGCACCGCGAAGGCGACCACGACCATCGTCGTGACGGCCAGGCAGACCTTGACGAGGGCCCATCTCACAGCGGTGGCTCCGGCAGCGGCGGTTCCAGCTTCACGCCGACCCCGCGCAGGGTGTGCAGATAGCGGGGCCGCGCGGCCGTCTCGCCCAACTTCCGCCGCAGCCACGACAGATGGACGTCGATGGTCTGGTCGTCGCCGTACGACTGCTGCCAGACCTCGGCGAGCAGCTCCTTGCGCGGCACGACGACGCCGGGCCGCCCCGCGAGAAAGGCAAGGAGGTCGAACTCCCGCCGGGTCAGGTCGAGTCGCGCCCCGTCCAGCTCGGCCTGGCGCCGCAGCGGGTCGATGGAGAGCCCGCCGACCTGGATCACGTTGCTCGGCGGCGCCTCGCCCGCCGGGACGCGGGCGCGGCGCAGGACGGCGGCCATGCGGGCCGAGAGGTGCTCCACGGAGAACGGCTTGGTGAGGTAGTCGTCGGCGCCGTCGTTCAGGAGCCGGACGATCTCCGCCTCGTCGTCGCGCGCGGTGGCGATGATCACGGGTACGTCCGTGATGCCGCGCAGCATCTTCAGCGCCTCCGACCCGTCGAGGTCGGGCAGGCCGAGATCCAGGATCACCACGTCAAAGCGGAAATGGGCGACCTCGCGCAGCGCCTCCAGAGCCGTCCCGACGCTGCGCACGGTGTGCGACGCCTCGGTCAGGTGCCGGATGAGGGCGGAGCGCACGAACTGGTCGTCCTCGACGACGAGCACACTTGCCATGGGCGGCACCGTACGCCATACGGAGGAACGCGGTCCTCCCTGGGACGCCCGCCCCGGGGGCGGGGGCAGGGGTGTCTCCCCCGGGTGGCGTGGTGCAGTATGGCCCGCGATGCACAGAGGACTCGTACACACCATCGCGTGGTCGCTCGCCACGGGCGCGGCGGTCACGCTGTCCTGGTGGGGCGTCCACACGGTGATGGCGGGCACCGCCTACGACCCGCCGCGCGCCCTGCCCCTGGCGGGCGACGACGGCGGCGACGACAGCGACGACACGGACCACGCGAAACCGCTGGCCTCCTCGACGCACCGCCCCGAGTCGCCGAAGGCCGACAAGCCGTCGAAATCGCAGAAGCCGTCGAAGTCCCCGGACGCGGCGAAACCGTCCAGGACCCGCCCGAACACCCCCACCGCACCCCCGCCCACGAGCGCGGGCACCGGCACGGTGAAGAGCTACAACACCGACGGCGGCCGGGTCGTCTTCGACCTGGGCAAGGACTCCGCGACGCTGGTCACGGCGGTGCCCGCGGCAGGCTGGTCGGTGCAGACGTGGAAGCAGGACAAGTGGATCCGCGTGGAGTTCACGGCGGGCGCGGCCAAGCTGTCGGTGTTCTGCACCTGGCACGACACCGCACCGCGGGTGGAGATCAACAAGTACTGACCGGCTCTGGGCGGGGCCTCGTCACCGGAACACCGACGACGGCGGCGCCGGCGAGGCGACCGCGCTCGCGTCCGTGACGGCCGCCGCTCCCCCGCTGAAGTCCCGAAGGCCCCGTCCGTGTTCGACCCTGCCGGGGTGCGGGTCGCCCGCGCAGCGCCGGGTCAGCTCGGCGAGGGGCAGCGCGTGGTCGCAGCCGAGGAGCACGGCGTTGCCGAAGCGCTTGCCGCGCAGCACCGCGGGGTCGGCGACGAGCGCGAGCTCGGGGAAGAGCGCGGCGGCGGTGGCGAGCTGGCCGCGCAGATGCGCGAGCGGAGGGCCGTCGGCGAGGTTGGCGGTGTAGTACCCGCCGGGCCTCAGGGCCCTGCGCACCTCGGTGAGGAACTCCGTGCTGGTGAGGTGCGCGGGGGTGCGGGCCCCGCTGAACACATCGGCGATGACGAGGTCCGCCCAGCCGTCGGGGACCTTCGCGAGGCCTTCGCGGGCGTCGGTGCCGCGCACCCGCACCCGGGCCTGGGGGTCCAACGGCAGTTCGCGGCGCACCAGTTGGACGAGCGCGGTGTCGCGCTCGACGATCTGCTGGGTGGAGCGGGGGCGGGTCGCGGCTATGTAGCGGGCGAGGGTGAAGGCGCCGCCGCCGAGGTGCAGGGCGTGTATCGGTTTGCCCGGGGGCGCCACGAGGTCGGCGATGTGCCCGATCCTGCGCTGGTACTCGAAGTCGAGGTGTGCGGGGTCGTCGAGGTCGACGTGCGACTGCGGGGCGCCGTCCACGAGCAGCGTCCAGGCGCGCGGCCTGTCCCGGTCCGGCATCAGCTCGGCGAGCCCGCCGTCCACCTTCTCGACGACGGCCTCCCGGCCTTCCCGGGACCGCTTGTTCCTTGCCATCAGGCCATTATCGGCGTACGAGGACGAAGCGGCCCGGCGGCGGTGCGGGAGCCGCTCAGCGGCAGTTGTCGGCGGCCTCGATGGTGCGGGCGGCCTGGCCGAGCGCGGCCCGCAGGACGGCGGGGTCGGTGACGGGGTCGGTCTCGCCGCCGGGCGGCAGGAGCCAGCCGGTGCCCGCGACGGGCGGCTCGGGGACGGCGGGGCCGGGATCGGGCGTCGCGTAGACGCTCATGCCGCGTCCGAAGGTCTGGGTGCAGGCGCTGCCCGGCAGGTCCCAGCCGTCGGCGGTGCCGGGCGGCACCAGGAAGCCGAGGGTGTCGCAGCTCCCGTCGTGCAGCACGGGGCCGATGGTGTCGCCCGCGCCGCGGCGCAGGATGTCGACGGCTTCGAGGCCCTGCCTGGCCGGGACCGTGACCAGGTCGCAGCACTCGTCGTCGCAGGGGGCGGCGCCGGGGGGCAGGGCGCTGCCGTCCTGGGTGGGCCGGTGCCGTGCCGTCGTCAGTGATGCCGAGGGCGCGCCGCTCTCCGCCAGGGAGTCGCTGTTCTCCATGCCGACCTCCAACAAGGGGACCCCTCCTCGCCAGTGCGGGAGCCGCGTCACTCCCGCTCCTCGTGGTTCAACGCGCATCGGCGTCAACAGGCACTGCGGCGCGCCGCCGCAAAGGATGGCAGTTCATGGCAGATCCCGGGTGAGATATCCGGTTTGTAGCCAAACACCGCGTGCCGGGCCCGGATGAGCCGGTACGTTCGTGCTCCGCCGGAACAGGGGCGGCCCCGCGGGATCCAGCGCGCGGGCGCGGCGTATCCAGTGCGCGAGCGTGTGCACGGTCCGGCACGATCCGCACGAGAGGGTCCGGCCATGGCGTCGTCTCCGATGACATCGTCAACTCAGTCCCCACGACCGAACCTTGCCTTCCGACAGCTTCGCGGACAGCGCTCGCCCGGCGAGTTCGCCGCCGCCGTCCGGCGGGCGGCCCGTGAGATCGGCGAGCGGGTCAGCTGCGACGCGCGCTACATCGGGCGCGTGGAAGCGGGCGAGATCCGCTGCCCCAACTACGCCTACGAGCGTGTGTTCCTGCACATGTTCCCGGGCCGGACGCTGACGGACCTGGGGTTCGCCCCTCGCGCGCAGGTGCGCGGAAGGGCGGCGCGCACCGAGTCCGAAGGCCTTACCGACCTCCCCCGTCTCCCCCGCCTTCCCGACCTTCCCGACCAGCCCGACCAGCCCGACCTTCCCGACCAGCCCGACCTCACGTTCCAGCCGCAGCCCCCCGCCCACTTCCTGATTCCGTCCCAGACCACGATCCACTTGTACGAGTCCCATCCGTCCGGGTCCGACCCCCGCGCCTGCGATCCGTACGCGATCCAGACTCACGAGGAGAGCGACGTGCAGCGTCGCGCATTCATGACCGGCTCCACGGCCGCCGTGGCCGCCGCCCTGGGGCCCATCGGCCTCACCCTGGGCGGCCCGGCGGAGGCGGCCGCCCTGCGCGGCCGCCGGGTCGGCGAGGCCGAGGTCGGCGCGGTCGAGGCGGCCGTGCGCAAGATCAGGCTGCTCGACGACCGGCACGGCGCCGACGGCCTCTACCGGCGGGCCGCCGCCCCGCTGCGCACCGCCTACACCCTGCTCGACGCGGGGACCACGACGCGGCGGGCCACCTCGGAACGGCTGCACGCGGGCGCCGGTGAACTGGCCATCTCCGTCGGCTGGCTGGCGCACGACTCCGGCCGCTTCGACGACGCCCGCTCGCACTACGCCGAGGCCCTCGCGACGGCCCGGGTCTCGGGGGACGCCGCTCTGGAGGCGCACGCCTTCTGCAACACCGCCTTCCTCGCGCGGGACGCGGGGCGCCCCAGGGAGGCGGTGCGGGCGGCGCAGGCGGCGACCCGGGCGGCCCGCCACCTCGGCTCGCACCGGCTGCTCTCGCTGATCGCGCTGCGGGAGGCGGGGGGCTGGGCGGGGCTCGGCGACCGCTCGGGCTGCGAGCAGTCGCTGACCCGCGCGCATCTCCTCTTCGACCGCGGTACCTGCGAGAGCGACCCGGAGTGGATGACGTTCTACGGCCCTGCCGAGCTGGCGGGCCTCGAGGCGCAGTGCTGGTCGGCCCTCGGCGAGTGGGCGCGGGCCGCGGGACACGCGCGGCACGCGGCGGCCACCGCCACCTGTCAGACCCCGCAGTTCACCAGGAACATCGCGCTCTACACCGCCGAGCTCGCCGACGACCTGGCCCGCGCCGGGTGCCCCGACGAGGCGGCGACGGCGGGGCTGCGGGTCCTCTCGTTCCTCGACGAGGTGCAGTCCTCCCGCATCCAGTCGATGCTCGCCACGACCGCGCGGGTCCTGCTTCCGCACCGCAGGGCAACGGAGGTGAGCGGCTTCCTGGAGCGGCACGCCGCGCTGCCGCGGGCGGTGTAGCGGGACCTAGGCCAGGTGGCCCGTCTCGTTCCACGACTCGATGGCGGGCTCTCCATAGGCCCAGCCCAGGGTCGACAGCGAGGTCGGGTTGAGGCGGATGCGGGCGGCGAACTCGATGCCGAGGCCGAGCCAGCGCGCGCCGATGGCCCGCAGGATGTGGCCGTGCGCGAATACGAGGACGTCACGGCCGTCGCGGTCGGCGCTCCTGGCCCACTGCACCACCTCGTCCGCGCGCGCGGAGACCTGCTCCAGCGTCTCGCCGTCGGGGACGCCGTCCCGCCAGATGAACCAGCCGGGGCGGATCGCCTGGATGTCGGCGGGGGTCATGCCGTCGTACGCGCCGTAGTCGAACTCCATGAGCGCGTCCCAGGTGGTGGCGCGGTCCCCGAAGCCGGCGATCTCGCAGGTCTCCCGCGCGCGGGAGAGCGGGCTGGTGCGCACCTCGACGTCCGGGAGGCCGTCGTAGGGCGCCCGGCGCAGGCGTTCGCCCAGGAGCTTGGCGCCCTGGCGGCCCTCCTCCAGGAGCGGGATGTCCGTCCTGCCGGTGTGCTTGCCGGACAGTGACCATTCCGTCTGTCCGTGCCGGGCCAGCAGGATGCGGGGTGCCATGGGGAACTCTCCAATGTCGTACGCGTGAATCTCGTGCGGCGCGCTCCGGTGTGGCCTTTGCCGCTTTTGCGGGCGGTTGCGCGCCCACCCTTCCCATCATCGCCCACCCGCGATCACCAGCCCGTCGGGCCTGGCAACCCGGGCGCCGATCTCTGCGTCTAAGACGACCGGGGGATGCCCCGAACGACCTTCGCGTACGCCGTAAAGTGATGCCGCGGCGTACGCCGTGTGAACAGAGATGAGTGGGGGAACGACCGGATGCCGAAGACCGACGTACCAGGCACCGGGGGCATAACCGGGCACCGGCTTCGCTGGTGGACGGAGCTGCCGCTGATCGTGCTGGTGTACGCCGCGTACTCGGCGGGCCGGCTCCTGGCCCGCGGTGACGTGTCCACCGCCGTCGACCACGGCGTCGGCATCCTCGAGGTCGAGCAGTTCCTGCGGCTCGACGCGGAGAGCCCGCTGAACCGTCTCTTCACCGCCAACGCCTGGATCGGCGTCCCCGCCGACTTCTGGTACGCCTCGCTGCACTATCTCGTCACGCCTGCGGTCCTGATCTGGCTGTTCCGCAGCAGGGCGGTCCACTACCGCGCCGCGCGCGCGTGGCTGATGATCTCCACCCTGATCGGCCTGGTCGGCTTCACGCTGATGCCGACCTGTCCGCCGCGGCTGCTCGACGCGAGCCACGGCTTCGTCGACACCATGGCGCAGTTCAGCGACTACGGCTGGTGGGGCGGCGAGGCGAGCGCGCCGCGGGGCCTGGGCGGCATGACCAACCAGTACGCGGCGATGCCCAGCCTGCACGTGGGGTGGGCGCTGTGGTGCGGCGTGATGCTGTGGCGGCACGGGCGCTCGCCGCTGACCCGGGTGGCCGCGGTCGCCTACCCGCTCATCACCACGCTCGTCGTGATGGGCACCGCCAACCACTACTTCTTCGACGCGCTGGCGGGCGCCGCCGTGATGGGGGTCGGATTCCTGCTCGTACGTCCCGTGCAGCGGCTGACCGACCCGCTGATGGCGCGGGCGCGGGCGCGTTTCATGCGGCCCGACGAGGCCTCCTCCGCCACAGAGTCCTCAATTGTCAGTGCCGGGTGCCAGACTTCGTCGGGTGAGCGAATTCCCCGACAGCGCAAGCAGAGTGCCGGTTCCGGCGCCGAGCCCAGCGCCCACCCCGCCGAAGCGGGGGACGGCGCTCCGGCAGCTGCTCGCTGAGCTGCGCGGCCCCGACGTTCCCGCGCGGCCGCTGGACGCCCGCGCGCTCGCCGCGCTCGCGGCCAACCCCGGGTGCAGACGGCGGGCACTGCTCGACGGCGCGGGCGTGGACAAGACCGCGCTCGCGCAGTCGCTCGGTTCGCCCTCCGGCTTCGGCCAGTCCCAGTTCGCGTTCATGCGGGGCAATGCCTTCGAGGCGCGGGTCAAGGCGGACGGCGGCGCGGAGCTGCTGCGCCTGACGCACGCGCGCCTGGGCGGCGGGCCCGAGCCGGTGCCGGGCGAGTCCGCCGTCCCCGATCTGTCGGCGGCGGGCCCCGAGGGCCGCGCGGCGCGCACGGCGCTCGCACTGCGCGAGGCCACGGAGTCCGGCGGCTGGACGCTCCTGGACCACCCGATGCTGGCCCTGGACGTGGCCGGGACGCCTGCCTTCCTGGAGCCGGACGCGGTGGTGGTCCAGCCGGACGGCGGCTGGGCGGTCGTGGAGATCAAGTCCTTCCCGATGATCGACGGTTCGGCGGACGCGGCGAAGGTGGGCGCGGCCGCCCGCCAGGCCGCGGTGTACGCCCTGGCGCTGGAGCGCGTGGCCGAGCGCATGGACCCCGCGCCCCGCATCCGGCACCACGTCCTGCTGGTCTGCCCCAAGGACTTCTCGAACCTCCCCACGGCGTCCGCGATCGATGTCCGCAAGCAACTGTCGGTGACCCGGCGCCAGCTGGCCCGCCTCACCCGCGTCGAGGACATCGCGGCACAGCTTCCGCAGGGCACGAGCTTCGACGTGCGGCGCCCCGCGGCCGAGCTGACCGAGGCGGTCGAGGCGGTCCCCGCGACGTACGCCCCCGAGTGCCTGGCCGCCTGCGAGCTGGCCTTCCACTGCCGGGACCGCGCCCGCGAGGAGGGCGAGGTGACGTCCCTGGGCCGCGCGATCCGCGGCGAGCTCGGCGGCCTGACGACCATCGGCGAGGTCCTCGCGGCGGCGAACGGCTCCGCGGGCGACCCCATGGACCCTGCGGTGGCGGCGCTGCGGAGGGCCTCGCGGCTGCGGCGGGAAGCGGTGTGCGGGGCGGGGGTCCTGTCGGGGGCGGAGGCGTTGTCGGGGGCAGGGGGTTTGCCCGGCGGGAGCGCCATGCCCGGCGGGAGCGCTGCGCCCGGCGTGGGCCGTGTACCCGGCGGGAGCGCCTCGGGGGGCGCCTCATGCTGACCGCCGCTTCGACGCACGTACGCGAGTCCCCCACCCACCCGGCGGCTTGTCCGGTGGCTGCTCGACCCCGGGCAATCTGGCGGGCGGGTGGGGACGATCCGCCGCGAAGCGGCGGCAAGGACACCCACGCCCCGCAGACGAAAAAGGACGGCACGTGTCGCTGATCGACAGCCTCGCCCGGCTGGAAGCCGTGGAGACCGGACGCGCGCAGCCCCGCGCGACGGTCCGGCACCGGCACATCTCCCAGCGCCCCCTCGTCCTCGTCCCCCTGACCACCGCCGGAGAGGCGGGCGCGCCCCTCGGCGCGCTCGTCGGGACGGAGCGGACCTCGCCCCGGCTCCTCGTGGTCCCCCAGCCCCGTGACCGCGACCTCCGCTTCGCCTTCCTCGCGCAGCTCGCCGAGGTCGTCCTGCCGTACGTGGACTCGTTCGCGGACGACGTCGAGGCCGCCGAGCGCAGCGAGACGGACCCCGAGACCGGCAAGCGCGTCAAGGTCGAGGTCGAACTGTGCGCGGACGCCCCGCAGTTGATCGTCCCCAGCCGTGCCGGCATCGAGTTCGTGCGGCTCCTCGGCCGCTCCATGCGCTTTCGCCGCACCGCCGAGCAGGACCCCGACGCGCCCTACCCCGCCCCGCCCCGCGTCCCGCTGCTCGGCCGCTGGCTCACGCACTTCGGGGAGCGCGCACGCGTGCCCGGCTCATCCCTGCTCACTGCCATGACCGAGCTGCTCGCGCGGCACTGGGCCACCGGCCAGTCCAGCCTCGAGGACCAGCACCTGGGCGCGCTGCTCGCCTGGATCGAGGCCCCGGAGAGCACATCGGGCGCCGAGGCCGCGCTCCGCGCCGAGCTCGGCCGCGACAAGGCCGGACAGCTGCTGTGCCCGCCCGCGGGCCCGGCCACGGACCCGGCGTTCGACAACGACCTGCTGGCCCCGGCCATGGAGCGCTACGACCGCGCGCGCACCGCCCTCGCCGCCGCCGAGGACGGCGTCGAGGCGGACGAGCGCCTGGCTCTGCTGACCGCGGCCGAGCGGGAGATCCACTCCCTGGTCGACAGCAGGACCCGCCCCACCTGGGACGCGGTGTGGCGCGGCCTCGACGCCCTGTGCACCCTCCCCGAGGCGGCGCACGCCGCCGACCGCTGGACCCGCGACCGCTGGTCGTTCACCGGCCACCGGGACCGCGTGACGGCGGGCGAGCCGCCGCAGCCCCGCGTGGACGACGCGGTCACCGCGGCGAACAAGCTGGCCACGCGCGAGCGCGAACAGGCCCGCCTGGACGCCCAGGAAGCGCTCGACGACCCCTTGGTGATGGCGGGCCGCCGCCTCGCGGGCGAGGCCTTCGCCGGTGAGGTGACGGAGGTCGTCATGGCGTACAGCGAGGCCAAGAGCCCGAGGCCGCGCCCGCTGATCACCGTCCGCACGGACGACCGGCCGCACCTCGGCGAGCGCACGAAGGCGTACCGCGCGCTCCAAGGCAAGCCGCAGACGGCGGAGTTCGTCGCGTACGAGGGTGAGGGCGTCGTCGTGCTGCGCCTCACCGACAAGATGGGCCGCGGCAAGGAGCCCGACGCGGGGTCCGTCCCCGAGAAGGGCGACCGGATCTGCTGGACGCTCTTCGAGCACGAGCAGCGCGGCGGCCCCAAGCTGCCTGACCCCGAGGACACTCCGTGGACGCACGGCGGGCCGCCCGCCGACAACGCGGACGCCGCGGAGAGCCCCGACCCCGTGACCGCGGAGGACACCCTGTGATGCAGCTCGCCCCGCCCGCGGGCGGCACGTTCGACCCCGGCGCCGAGGCCACGCGCGCCACGGAGGCGATCCTCCACGACACCCTGCACGGCACGCACCGCGGCGTCGTGGTCGACTCGCCGCCGGGCGCGGGGAAGTCGACGCTGGTGGTCCGCGCGGCCCGCGAACTGGCCGCGGCAGGACGGCCGTTGATGGTGATCGCGCAGACGAACGCCCAGGTGGACGACCTGGTCCTGCGGCTCGCCGAGAAGGACCCGGAGCTGCCGGTGGGCCGTCTGCACAGCAGCGACCCCGACCCGTACGACAAGGCGCTCGACGACCTGGCGAACGTACGGAAGTCGACGAAGGCGGGCGACCTCGCGGGCCTGGACGTGGTCATCTCCACGGCCGCGAAGTGGGCGCACGTCAAGGCCGACCAGCTCGACGCGCCGTGGGGGCACGCCATCGTCGACGAGGCGTACCAAATGCGGTCGGACGCGCTGCTGGCCGTCGCGGGGCTCTTCGAGCGGGCGCTGTTCGTGGGCGACCCGGGGCAGTTGGACCCGTTCTCGATCGTCGGCGCGGAGCAATGGGCCGGGCTTTCGTACGACCCCTCGGCCTCGGCGGTGGCCACGCTCCTCGCCCACAACCCCGAACTGCCGCAGCACCGCCTGCCGGTGTCGTGGCGGCTTCCGGCCTCGGCCGCGCCGCTCGTCTCGGACGCCTTCTATCCGTACACGCCGTTCCGCAGCGGCACGGACCACGGAGACCGCTCACTCAACTTCGCGGTGCCGTCTGACGGTTCGGGCCCCGACCGGGTGATCGACGAGGCGGCGCAGGCGGGTTGGGGCCTGCTCGAACTCCCCGCGCGGAACACGCCGCGCACGGACCCGGAGGCGGTCCGCGCACTGGCCCAGGTCGTCCGCCGACTCCTGGACCGCGGCGGCGCGGCCACCTCCGAGCGCTCCCCCGACCCGACGCCGCTGACCGCCGACCGCATCGCGGTCGGTACGGCCCACCGCGACCAGGCGGCGGCGGTCCGCGCGGCACTCGCGGACCTGGGCGTCATGGACGTCACGGTGGACACGGCGAACCGCCTCCAGGGCCGTGAGTACGACGTGACGGTCGTCCTGCACCCGCTCTCGGGCCGCCCGGACGCCACGGCCTTCCACCTGGAGACGGGCCGCCTCTGCGTCCTCGCCTCCCGCCACCGCCACGCCTGCATCGTGGTCTGCCGCGCGGGCGTCTCCGACCTCCTGGACGACCACCCGTCCACGGAGCCGGTCCAGCTGGGCGTCACGGTGAAGTTCCCTGACGGGTGGGAGGCGAACCAGGCGGTTCTCGCCCGCCTCGCGGAACATCGCGTGGCCTGGCGGCCCCATTAGCGGCCCCGTAAGGGGCGCGGGGAACTGCGTGCTCAGCCCATGAAGAGCCGCAGACGCGTCTGCCGAGTTCCTGAGCAGACGCGTCTGCGGCTTCTTTGTGGTTGCTCGCGCAGTTCCCCGCGCCCCTGACGGGGCCCGAGGCCCACTTGCAGGGCGAGGGACAATGAGAGACGGCCGGGCCCCGGACGGACGGCCCGCACCGTACGAGGAGGACAAACCATGGCGGAGCCCGAGCGGCCCCGGACCGAGCAGCGCATGCGACCCGCTCCCCTGCTCTTCGAGCCGACCGAGGCGGCCGGCGACCCCGAGCACTTCTTCGACCTGGAGTCGATCGAGGACCCCCGGGAGCTCCTCGACCGGGCGACCGAGCTGACCCACGCCTTCCGTGCCGCGACGGACCGGTCCATCGAGTTCCAGGCCATCGCGGCCGCCCAGCTCGCCGACCCCCGCCGCTTCGACCGCCTGACGCCCGCGCTGATCGCGGAGCGCGCGGACTGGACCGAGGACTACGCCAAGAAGATGGTCGAGTTCGGGCGTGACCTGCTGCGCGGGAGCGTCGAGAAGCAGGGCTGAGGGGGCCGGCAGGGGCGGCACACGGCCCCAGCAAGATCATTTGGCATATGCCAAGGGGCAAGGTACCCCACCCCACCCCTTGTTGTCCCGATTTCTAGCAACTCTCAGAAATGGAATGCTCACTACCGGTAGATGTATCTGCCATGAGCAGCAGCACTCCCCTCCACACCCCCGCCGCAGCCCCCACGGCCCCGTCCCCCACCGGGCCCGCGCACGACGCCTGCGACGTCACCGCGGAAGGAGCCGCCTGGCTCGCCTCTGCGGAAACGTATCCGCGCAGCGCCCTGGCTCACTGGCGCACCCGCCCCACGGCCCCCGCCGTCCTCCCCTGCGGCTCCGCCTTCGACGTGGTGAGCGTGCCCGCGGTCTTCGGACGGCGAATGCTCGACCGCTTATGGGAGGAAGGCCCCGGCTCGGGCCCCGTCGCCGCCCACCGCGGCCGCATGCTGCTCTTCGCCGCCCCCGGCACCGCCCAGCGCCTGCCCTCGCTCCTGGAGTGGGAGGAGTGGGGCCCCGCGGTCCCCTCCGTGCTCTGCCACGGCACGGGCGACGCCGTCACCGTGCCGCCGCCCACCGCAGGCGCCGCGGACGCCACCACCTCCGCCGACCGGCTCGACTCGCGCTGGCTCGTCGCCCCCGACACCCGTCACCCCTGGCTGCCGGGCCCCGAGGTGATGCTCTGGGCCTGCGTACGGGCGGCCAGGGCGGCAGCGGGATCCGCGGTGCGCATATCGATTTTTCCTGGCGGCGATCAGGATGCTAAGGTCTACGACGTCAGCAGGCGCCGCTAGCTCAGTTGGTTAGAGCAGCTGACTCTTAATCAGCGGGTCCGGGGTTCGAGTCCCTGGCGGCGCACAGACAGTGAGAAGCCCCTCGCGCAAGCGAGGGGCTTCTTGCATGTACGGGGCAGGGGCTCAGCCCGTCGTGACCTTCACCGTCCACGCCCCCGAGGACGTCCGCCCCTCCACCTCGACGCGCACGTCGGTGCCGGGCACCGTGAAGCTCTCCCCCACCCGCACCGGAGCGTCCGCCAGCTGCGGATAGACCGAGTCGCCCCAGCAGGACTCGGACTCCGGGTGGGCGTCGACGACCTCGATCGGGCCCCCGCCGGACGCCGTCTCGTTCCGCACCTCGTAGACGAGCACGCCCTCCGTGCACGTCGCGTGGTCGTTGCCCGCGGGCCCCCGCGCCTCCAGGGCGATCGCCGCGTCCCGGCCCGTGCGGACCACCGCCAGCTTCGTGCCGCCGAGCGCGCCGGGCGCGGGGGCCGCCGACAGCGGCTCCAGGGTCAGCCGCTCCGTGCCCGTGCCCACGCACCGCACCTGCCGCGGCTCCAGCCAGCCCAGCTTCCACTTGTGCCAGCCGAAGAGGTCGGGGGCGAGGCCGAACTGGCTGCCCATGACGTCCCAGTCCCCGACGTAGGTGTCCCAGTCGCCCTTGCCGTCGGTCGGCCGGTGGTAGAGGTCGGGCAGGTCGAAGACGTGGCCCGTCTCATGGGCCAGGACGTTGCGGTCCGGCGGGTGGCGCTCGAAGACCGTGACGATGCGCCGGATGTCCGTGCCGTCGGCCCGCATCGGCCGGTCGAAGTTCACGACCTTCGTGGCGTCCGAGTCGACGCCCGGCGCGTCCGGGTCGGCGACGAAGTACACGATGTCGTACCGCGAGAAGTCCACGTGCGGATCGGCGGCGGCCACCGCGTCCCGCAGGTAGGCGCTGCGCCGCTGGGCGTTCCAGTCGCGCTGTATGGCGTACGAGAGGGAGTCCTCCGGCATCTCCACCCACTCGCGCTGGGGGTGCGGTTCCAGCTTGAACCTGCCGTACGAGGCGCGCTCGAAGAACCGGCTGGTGGCCGGGAAGTAGTCAGCGGTCAGCTCCTCGGGGGTGGTCAGCGGCGGGGAGTCGGGGAACGACAGGAAGACCATCACGGCGTTCAGGGTCCGGGTCGGCCGCGGATAGGCGGTGTTCCAGGTGTCGAGGCCCTCCGAGTGGTGCGCGGCGGTGCGGCGCAGGGCGCACGGTCCCGCCGCGGACTCGGCGATCGCGGGGCCGGCGACCAGGGAAGTGGCGGCCAGAGCGGTCAGCGAGGTGAGCAGCGCCGCAGTGGTGCGCAGACGGGAATTCTCCCCTCCACGGGTGAGTCCCCAAGGGGGGAGCTGACGCGGCACGTCGACCTCCGGGTGCGGAATGCGGGACACCCCACCCACCCTGTGATGTTTTGTTGAGCTTCGCCCTGTTTGTCTGGCCCTTCCGAGTGAGCGACGGGCAAGGGGGCGACACCCCGACCGCTCATCGATCGTCACAAGCGATCGGGTCCCAACGGAACCAGTTCAGTGCCGAGCAGAAACGATCTGTCGTCGGCAGTGGGCCCCGCCCGGCCCGGTGGCGCGGCTGGAACGGGTCTCTGGCCTGCCTCTATGATCGGTCCACTTTCCTGCGCGGGCCCGGCCTCCATGCCACCGCCAGCCACCTGCCCGCCGCCCGACGAGACCTGTTCGAGTACAAACTGCACTGCGGGAGCAAGCGGTGAACGGAACGTCCGAAGGGCCCACCCACCCCACGGCGGTCACAGCGCCAGGCCGAGCCCGCCCCACCTTCTCGGGCCGCCGCGCCCCGGAGCGGGCCGCCCCCGAGCGGGCCGACTACCGCGGCGCTTTCAGAGCCGCCCCTCTTCCCCTGGCCGTCGTCGACGAAGAGGGCCTCGTCGTCGACGCCAACGACGCCCTGGCCGCCCTCCTCGGCACCGCCCCCGACGCGCTCGCCGGGCGCATCGCCGCGGACCTGGTCGACCTGGCCTCCGACGCCCGCACCTGGCACGCGTACCGCGAGGTGCTGCGGGGCCGGCAGGCCAAGCTGCGCTGCACCCGGCGCCTGAAGCACCCCGACGGGCACTCCCTGTGGGTCCAGGTCACCGTCTCACCGATGCCGACACCCGAGCCCGCGGTCCGGGGCTCCGGCAGAACCGTGCTGCTCGCCGTCGCCGACATCAGCGCGCGCCGCGAGCTGCAGGCCAGGCTGCGCCATGTACAGATGCACGACCCGGTGACCCGGCTGCCCAACCGCAACCTCTTCTTCGAGCGCCTGGCCGCCGCGCTCGAGGCGGGTGCGTACGACGACACGAGCACCGGCAGGATCGGGCTCTGCTATCTCGACCTCGACGGGTTCAAGGCGGTCAACGACACCCTCGGCCACCGGATCGGCGACCGGCTGCTCGCCGCCGTCGCGGAACGGCTCACGCGCTGCGCCGACCAGGCCGGGTACGGCAGGGCGACGGCTCCGCTCGTCGCGCGCCTGGGCGGCGACGAGTTCGCGCTGCTCGTCGAGGACTCGACCGGCACGGATCAGCTGGCGGACCTCGCCGAGACGACGCTGAAGGCCCTGCAGGAACCGTTCAACCTCTCCGGGCAGCGGCTCTCCGTTTCCGCGTCCATCGGCGTCGTCGAGCGGCGCGCCGCAGGCACCACCACGACGGGGCTCATGCAGGCCGCCGACACCACGCTGTACTGGGCGAAGACCGACGGCAAGGCCCGCTGGACCCTCTTCGACCCCGAGCGCAACGCCCACCGCATGACCCGCCAGGCGCTCTCCAGCTCGCTGCGGCCCGCCGTCGAGCGCGGCGAGTTCGTCCTGGACTACCAGCCGCTGGTGGGCCTCGACGACGGGGGCGTACGGGGCGTGGAGGCACTGGTGCGGTGGCGGCATCCGCAGTTCGGACTATTGACGCCGAATCGGTTCATCGGATTGGCCGAGGAGGACGGGTCGATCGTGCAGCTCGGCCGCTGGGTGCTGCGCAGCGCCTGTCGGCAGGCCCGGCGCTGGCAGCTGGCGCACCCGGAGCGGGAGCCGGTGTTCGTGAGCGTCAACGTGGCGGTGCGGCAGGTGTGGGACTCCGACCTGGTCGCGGATGTCGCGGAGATCCTCGCCGAGACCGAACTCCCCTCCGAACTGCTGCAGTTGGAGCTCACCGAGTCCGCCGTGATGGGGTCGGCGGGGCGGCCGCTGCAGGCCCTGCAGGCGCTCAGCGACATGGGGGTGCGGATCGCCATCGACGACTTCGGGACGGGGTACTCGAACCTGGCGTACCTGAGCCGGCTTCCGGTGTCCGTGCTGAAGCTGGACGGGTCCTTCGTACGGGGCTTCCAGTACGAGGAGGGTGAGGCGCACATCAATCCCGCCGACGAGATCATCGTCGAGGCGATGGTGCAGCTCGCGCATCGCCTCGGGCTGACGGTGACCGCGGAGTGTGTCGAGACTGCGTCTCAGGCCGGTCGGCTTCGGCGGATCGGGTGCGACACGGGGCAGGGGTGGCTGTACTCCCGGCCCGTGCCGCCGGATCGTATCTCCGTGCTGCTGCGTGGGGGTGGGGACTGAACCGCCGCTTCGCGGCGGATGTCTCCCACCCGCCCGCCCGTTTGCCTTGGGGTGAAATCGGGACGTAGGAGCCTTTCGCCTCCTACGCCTCCTACGCCTTCGGCAAACCGTACGCGTCCGCTATCAACTCGTACGAGCGCAGGCGCACTTCCCCGGTGTGCGCGTTGGCCGTGATCACCAGTTCGTCGGCGCCCGTGCGCTTGGCCAGGTCGTCCAGGCCCGTGCGGACCTGGTCGGCGGTGCCGTGGATGACGTTGGAGTTCCAGCTGGTGACGAAGTCCCGCTCCATCTCCGTGAAGTGGTGCGCCGCCGCCTCCTCGGGGGTGGGGACGAGGCCGGGGCGGCCCGTGCGCAGGCGGATCATGTTCAGGGCCGCGGCCCTGACCTGGCGGCGCGCCTCGTCCTCCTCGTCGGTCGCGAGGGCCGAGACGCCGATGAGGGCGTACGGGGCGTCGAGGACCGCGGAGGGCTTGAACGACTCGCGGTAGAGGTCGAGCGCCGGGATCGTGTTCTGCGCCGAGAAGTGGTGCGCGAAGGCGAACGGCAGGCCGAGGACTCCGGCGAGTCGGGCGCTGAAGCCGGAGGAGCCGAGCAGCCAGATCGGCGGGCGGTGGGTGGACTGGACGCCGCCGGGCGAGGTCCCCTGGACGGGCCCGGGGACCGCGTGGATGCGGCTGTACGGGTGGCCGTCGGGGAAGTCGTCGTCCAGGAAGCGGGTCAGCTCGGCCAGTTGCTGCGGGAAGTCGTCGGCGCCTTCGTTCAGGCGGTCCGTGCGGCGCAGGGCCGCGGCGGTGGCGCCGTCGGTGCCGGGGGCGCGGCCGAGGCCCAGGTCGACGCGGCCGGGGGCCATCGCCTCCAGGGTGCCGAACTGTTCGGCGATGACGAGCGGGGCGTGGTTGGGCAGCATGACGCCGCCGGAGCCCAGGCGGATGCGGTCCGTGTGGGCGGCGAGGTGGGCCAGGATCACGGCCGGCGAGGACGAGGCGACGCCCGGCATGGAGTGGTGCTCGGCCACCCAGTAGCGGTGGTAGCCGCGGCTCTCGGCGAGCCTCGCGATCTCGACGCTGGTGCGCAGCGCGTCGGTGGCGGTGCGCCCCGCGCCGACGGTGACCAGGTCGAGCACGGACAGGGGCACGGGCGCGGTTCCGTGCCGCTCGCCGCGGATGCCGTCGTCGGTCGGGTCCACTGTCACTGGGGGTGCCTCCTGCGCTGCGTACGTACGTCTCCTGGGTACGGGAGAGCCAACAGGAGGCACACTCCGTTTTATTCCCCGCACGTCGGACCGCCCGCTCGTACCACTACCGTTCCTGCCATGGCTGATCCGCTGAAGACCCTCGTCGACGGAGTCGAGGTCGAGGTGCCCAACACCATCCCCGACATCCGCGCCGCCCTGCCCGAGGAACGGCGCACGGAGTTCGACCGGGCCATCAACGAAGCCGGGGTCGACGAGATCCACGCCGTGATGCGGCACTGGATGCTCGAAGCCGTGCCCGATCCCGACGCCGAGGCCCGTCTCGCGCGCCTGGCCTCCGACGAGGCCGAGAGGCGGGGCACGTCGTGAGCCCTCGCCACCGCAGGGGCCACCGCGTCACCTACGCGCCGCCCGCCGACGACACCCTCGCCAAGATGGGCGACGCCGACACCTTCCGCGCCGTCCTCGCGCGCACCGTGGGCCGCGATCCCTACGGCCACGGGTCGACGCCCGTGCGGGACGACCCGGACCGCAGGGAGGCGACGGTCAACGGCGCCATCGTCCTCTACTACGTCTCCGGGTCGGTCCAGACGTTAACCGTGGTCAGACTGATCCTGAGTCCGTGACCTGGCAGCCCTTCGCCTCTCAGCCCTTGACCTGGACCAAGGGTTCCTTCGTGAACAGGGAGCCCAGTGCGGGGGCGTTGACCCTGCGCCGGGCCAGGCGCAGGGCCTCCCAGACCGTGACCTGGTTCGCCGTCAGGACGGGCTTGCCGATGGCCTCCTCCAGCTCGCGCACGTACGCCGCCGTGTGGAGGGCCGTGTCCGGCAGGAGGAGCGCCTCGGCGTCCGCGTGGTCGCCCTCGCGGGCCAGCGCGTGGACCTCGTCGCGGCCCCATGTGCCGACCTCCACCGCCGTGATGATGCCGCTCCCGCGGACCGAGACGACCTCCGCGCCCGCCGCCTTGAGGAAGGCCGAGAAGTGCCCCGCCACGTCCTCCGGGTACGTCGCCGCGATCGCGACGCGGGTCGCGCCCACCTCGCGCAGGGCGTGGGCGAAGGCGAACGAGGTCGAGGACGCGGGCAGGCCCGCCGCCCTCGCCAGGTTGCGGACCTGTTCGTGGGCGCCCTCCCAGCCGTAGACGAAGCTGGCGCTGGTGCACGCCCACACCACGGCCTCCGCGCCGGAGAGCCGCAGCTCCTCGACGCCCGCCACGAGCCGGTCGGCCGAGCCCATCTCCAGGAGCGCGTCGACCCGGTGCGCGTCCTCGCCGATGTCGGTGTGGACGACCTGCAGCCGGACGTCGCTGCCGAGCATCTGCTCCATGCGGGGGTAGTCGTCCTCGGCCGAGTAACCCGGGTAGAGAAATCCGAGTGCCGTCACGTCCAGCCTCCTCCTTCTGCGGTTGGTCCTGCGGGCGGCCCTTCGGGCAGGCCCTGCGCCGGCGGTGGCGGGTTCAGCGGGCTCGCGCCCGGCCGAGCCCCCGGATCGATCAGCGCCTGGTAGGGCCCTACCGCACGGGTACCCAGCCGACGCAGCGCGGACCACATCGTCACCTGGTTCGCGGAGATCACCGGCATGCGCAGCTCCGCCTCCAGCTGCGGGATGACGTCGTACGTCGGCAGGTTCGTACAGCTGATGAACAGGGCGTCGACGGAGCCGTGGACGGCGCGGCGCGCCATGTCCGCCACATCCCGGTAGGGGACCTTCCAGATGTGCCGGGTCAGGCCCAGATAGGCCCGGCCCGCGACGGTGACCCCGGCCTCGGCGAGGTACTCCTCCAGGGACTGGGTCACCGACCAGGTGTAGGGCGTGACGAGCGCGATGCGCCGGGCGCCCAGTTCGTCGAGCGCCTCCAGGAGCGCGCCCGACGTGGTCACCGAGGCGACCGCGCCCTCCCGCGTCATGGCCTCGCACATCGCGCGCTCGCCGGCGGTGCCGCCGACGAAACTGCCCGACGTACAGGCGTACGCGAGGACTTCGGGCTCGGCGGCGGTCAGTGCGCGGACCGCCTCGGCGAGCGTCTCGTGCTCGCTGACCAGGCGTGCCAGGTCGAGGCTCACCTCGACGGGCACGTACGGCGTACGGGTCAGATGGAGAGAGACCTCGTCCGGGATCCAGCGCCACAGTTCGCGGTCGAGGGCGAAGTCGAAAGGGGCGACGACACCGACACCTCGTTGTGGGTGCGGTCCGCCGAGAAAGGAGACGTCCATGAGCAGGCCCCAAGTTCGTGCGTGGTGATGTGAGGGACCGGCCGGGGGCCGGGGACGAGCGATGCCGGCGACGCGCCGGGACGTCGGGACGGGGATGCCTGCGCGGGCTTGCCGCACAGAGGGTGCGAACGGTTGCACGGAGAGTACGCGATTGTCGGGATGCCGGTACGGCAGAGCCTCTGTTGACGAAGGTAGGTTCGGGTGCCAGCGTGGTCAATCCGCACATCTCAGACGGCCGAGCCGTACCTCTTCAGGGAAGCGGAACCTCATTGCGAAACGGTTTCCCCACGATGTCCGAAACGAAGTCGGAAGCGTCACCCGAAACGACCGTCCTCGTCCTTGACGCCGGGCCGCCCACACCGCCGCCCCGGCTCGGCAGCCTGACGGGGCGCGCCCGCGTCCTGCACGCGGACGAGTCCACGCTGGCCGGGCAACTGCCGCTCGCCGACGTGCTGTTGGTGTGGGACTTCACCTCGGACGCGGTGCGCCGCGCCTGGCCGGGCGAGGGGCGCAGACCGCGCTGGGTGCACACCGCGAGCGCGGGCGTGGACCATCTGATGTGCCCCGAACTCGCCGCGTCCGACACGCTGGTGACCAATGCGCGCGGCGTCTTCGACCAGCCCATCGCCGAGTACGTCGCCGCGCTCGTCCTTGCCATGGCCAAGGATCTGCCGCGCACCCTGGAGCTGCAGCGCGAGCACTCCTGGCGCCACCGCGAGACGCGGCGGATCTCCGGCACGCGCGCGTGCGTGGTGGGTTCGGGGCCGATCGGGCGGGCCATCGTCCGTACGCTCAAGGCGCTCGGCATCACCACGGCGCTGGTGGGCCGCACCGCGCGGGCCGGGGTGCACGCCTCCGAGGACCTCGACCGGCTGCTCTCGCGCGCCGACTGGGTGGTGTGCGCGGCGCCGCTCACGGACGAGACGCGCGGCATGTTCGACGTGCGGCGCTTCGGCGTCATGCAGCCGTCGGCGCACTTCATCAACATCGGGCGCGGCCCGCTCGTCGTCGAGGACGACCTGGTGGCCACCCTGTCCAAGCGGTGGATCGCGGGCGCCGCCCTCGACGTCTTCGAGCACGAGCCGCTGCCCGCGGACAGCCCGCTGTGGACGACGCCGGGGCTCCTGGTCTCGCCGCACATGAGCGGCGACACGGTCGGCTGGCGGGACGAACTTGGCGCTCAGTTCCTGGAGTTGTACAAGGCCTGGGAGTCCGGTCGGCAGCCGGTGAACGTGGTCGACAAGAAACGTGGGTATGTCCCAGGGCATTGATCACCCCCCGAGATCAATGCCCCGGGATCACCCCGACTGCCTCCTGAGGAGCGTGCATGACCGAGCTCACGGATCTCACCGCCGTACAACTCGTCGACGGCTACCGCAAGGGCGAATTCAGTCCGGTCGACGCCACCCGTGCCGTGCTCCGACGGGCCGAGGAGACCCAGCCGGCGGTGAACGCGTTCGTGCGGATCGAGGCGGAGTCGGCCCTCGAACAGGCCGCGGCGAGCGCGGATCGGTGGCGGCGCGGTGAGCCGCAGGGCCTGGTGGACGGCGTACCGGTGTCGGTGAAGGACCTGCTCCTGCTGCGCGGCGGGCCGACGCTGCGGGGGTCGATGACCGTGCGCCCGGAGGGCAGTTGGGACGAGGACGCGCCGTCGGTCGCCCGGCTGCGGGAGCACGGCGCGGTCTTCGTCGGCCGCACGACGACCCCGGAGTTCGGCTGGAAGGGCGTCACGGACAGTCCGCGGAGCGGAATCACCCGCAATCCGTACGACACCTCGCGCACCTCGGGCGGCTCCAGCGGGGGCAGCGCGGTGGCCGTGTCCGTCGGTGCGGGCCCGCTGTCGCTCGGCACGGACGGCGGCGGCTCGGTGCGGATTCCCGCGGCGTTCTGCGGGATCTTCGCCCTGAAGCCGACGTACGGCCGGGTGCCGCTGTATCCGTCGAGCCCCTTCGGCACGCTCGCCCATGTGGGGCCGATGACGCGTGACGCGGCGGACGCGGCGCTGATGATGGAGGTGATCACGGGGCCCGACCCCCGTGACTGGTCCCAACTCGGCGCCGTGGCGGGGAGTTTCAGGGCCGGCCTCGACGGCGGTGTGCGCGGGCTGCGCGTCGCGTACTCCCCCTCGCTGGGCGGGCAGGTCGCGGTGCGTCCCGCCGTCGCGGCGGCCGTGCGGCGGGCGGTGGAGTCCCTCGCCGCGCAGGGGGCGTACGTGGAGGAGGCGGACCCCGACTTCTCCGATCCCGTGGAGGCCTTCCACACCCTGTGGTTCAGCGGGGCCGCGCGCGTCGTGCAGCACTTCGCGCCCGCGCAGCGGGAGTTGCTGGATTCCGGGCTGCGGGAGATCTGCGGGCAGGGCGCGCGGTACAGCGCGCTCGACTACCTCGCGGCCGTCGACGTACGCATGGACCTCGGGCGCCGCATGGGCCGCTTCCACTCGACGTACGACCTGCTCGTCACGCCGACGCTGCCGGTCACCGCGTTCGAGGCGGGGGCCGAGGTGCCCAAGGGTGCGGGGCACCGGCGGTGGACGGGGTGGACGCCGTTCACGTACCCCTTCAACCTGACCCAGCAGCCCGCCGCGACGGTGCCCTGTGGGGTGGACGGGGACGGGCTGCCGGTCGGGGTGCAGATCGTGGGGGCACGGCATGCGGACACGGTGGTGTTGCGGGCCGCGCACGCGCTGTACGAGGCGGGCAGCGCGGGAGTCGCGCCGCCCGCTCTGAGCTGAACCGCGCTACGCGCGACGGAAGTTCAGCGTCTCCCCCTGTGCGCCCGCGCGCCACAGGTCGTTGCAGGCCTCGGCCATGCGGTCGAGGCCTTCGACGATCTGGCCCCAGACGATGCCGGGGACCCAGCCCACGTCGCCGTTGAGGAGCAGGTTGTTCCGTTCGTAGAAGAGGGCCAGGTCGACGACGGTGGTGCCCGCCTTCACATCGGCCGCGGGTTCGTAGCCGTACGCCTGTGTCCCCAATTCCGTACCGGAGAAGGAGAAATAACAGAGATCTCCCGGGATGGGGGTGACGGTCGGATTCTCCAGGGGCGGCTCGCGGTCCGCGAAAGCAGGAAAGAGGGCATAGATCTCATTGCGCGCATACTTCGCGTGATAGACGTCCGAGCCGAGCGGCAGTGCCTCCCACACCGCCGCGCAGGTCACCGGAGCCCGGTCGTCGAGCAGCTTTGCCGTGCACTGAACTCCCCGCTTGGCGAGGGAGACTTCGATGAATCGCTCTGCCATGTGTCCCATGCTCCTCCCTGGGTCAAGGGCACAACGATTGCATCAGGGGCCTGAATTCACCGGCATATCTCGTGTCGAGTCGGGTAGCCGCGCGGCCATGGCTCCACCACTGAGGAAAGACACAGAGAGCAACGGGACAGAAAAGTCCGAAAGAGGACACACAGGGAGACGCGCGGGGATACGCCGACGATCCCTGCTGACGGGCGCGGCCGCGATCGGTGCCGTCGGCGCCCTGGGCGCGGCGGGCTGCAGCAGGGTGCCCACGGGTGACACCCTGGCGCGCCTGAAGTCGCAGGGCACGGTGCGGCTCGGCATCGCGGGCGAGGCGCCGTACGGCTACATCGACGAGGACGGGAAGTTCACGGGCGAGGCGGTGGAGCTCGCCAAGGTGATCTTCAAGCGCCTGGGCGTCGACAACGTGCAGCCCGTCGCCACCGACTTCAGCTCGCTCATCCCGGGCCTGACGACGCAGCAGTTCGACGTGGTGTCGGCGGGGATGTACATCAACAAGGACCGGTGCCAGACGGTCATCTTCTCCGACCCCGAGTACCAGATGCTGGACTCGTTCATCGTCCCCAAGGGCAACCCGAAGAACATCCACAACTACGAGGACGCCTTCGAGCAGAAGGCGAGGATAGCCACCGGGCCCGCCTACGCGGAGATCGAGTACGCCATCGCGGCGGGCTACAAGCGCAGCGAGGTCGCCATCCTCCAGGACCCGGTCGCGGGCATGAACGCCGTCGAGTCCGGCCGCATCGACGTCTTCGCCGGCACCGCGCTGACCAGCCGTGACGTGGTCCGCAAGAGCAAGAAGGCCGAGGCCACCAAGCCGTTCGCGACGGTCATCGACGGCGAGAAGCAGATCGACGGCGGCGGCTTCACGTTCCGGCCCACCGACACCAAGATGCGGGACGCCTTCAACGTGGAGATCCACAAGATGAAGAAGAGCGGCGAGCTCTTCCGGATCCTCGAGCCGTTCGGCTTCACCAAGGCCGAAATGACCACGCTGACCGCAGAGGAGCTGTGCAAATGACAGCGGGACTGTGGGAACACTGGGTCATACCCGGCATCTGGATCACCATCCAGCTGACGCTCTACAGCGCGGCCCTCGCGACCGTCGTCGCCTTCGGCATCGGCATCGCCCGCACCCATCACTCGCGCTTCGTGCGCTTCCTCGCGGGCTTCTACACCGAGGTCTTCCGCGGCACCTCGTCGCTGGTCCTGATGTTCTGGATCTTCTTCGTCCTGCCGCAGCTGGTGGGCTGGGCGCTGGTCCCGATGTGGGCGGCCGTGCTCGCACTCGGACTCTCCTACGGCGCGTACGGCGCCGAGATCGTGCGAGGCGCCCTGAACGCGGTGACGCCCGCCCAGCGCGAGGCGGGGGTCGCGCTGAGCTTCACGCCGTGGCAGCGGATGCGGCTGATCCTGCTGCCGCAGGCGGTGCCCGAGATGATCCCGCCGTTCTCGAACCTGCTGATCGAGCTGCTCAAGGGCACCGCCCTGGTCTCGCTGCTCGGCATCGGTGACGTGTCCTTCGCCGCCTATCTGGTGCGGCTCGCGACCACGGAGAGCGCGCAGATCTACTCGATCACCCTGGTCATCTACTTCGTGATCGCGTTCGTACTCACCCGCGGCATGCGCGCCATCGAGCGCAAGGCCAAGGCGGGCATCGGGCAGCGGCCCGAGAAGGGCACCGGCATCATGCGCAGGCTCGGCAACCGTCAGACGGCCAAGGAAGTCGCCCCGCTGGGCGGGGGTGTCTCCTCGTGAACAACGGAACCGACAAGTGGGACTGGGGTGCCGTCGCGGACTTCATGCCGCACTTCTGGGAGGGCCTGCTCACCACCCTGCAGATCCTCGCCCTCGGCTCGCTGATCTCCTTCTCGCTCGGCCTGGTGTGGGCGCTGGCGTTCCGCGCGCCGACCCGCTTCGTCCGCTGGCCGGTGGGGATCGTCACCGAGTTCATCCGCAACACCCCGCTCGTGGTCCAGCTGTTCTTCCTGTTCTTCGTGCTGCCGGAATGGGGCATCCAGTTCTCCGCGCTGACCACCGGCATCGTCGCGATCGGCCTGCACTACTCGACGTACACCGCGCAGGTCTACCGCGCGGGCATCGAGGCCGTGCCCGCGGGCCAGTGGGAGGCGGCGACCGCGCTGAGCCTGCCCTACCGGCGCACCTGGACCGCGGTGATCCTGCCGCAGGCGATCCGCCGCGTGGTGCCCGCCCTCGGCAACTACGTCATCGCGATGCTGAAGGACACCCCGCTGCTCTCGGCCATCAGCGTCCTGGAGCTGCTGCAGCGCGCCCGTCTGCAGGCCGCGGAGACCTTCCAGTACACCGAGGCCCTGACCGTCGTCGGCATCGCCTTCATCCTCATCGCCTATCCGTCCTCCCTCCTCCTCCGAGCCCTGGAGCGCCGTCTTGTCCACTGACACCAACCTCTCCAAGGACCAGCCGAACCCGGCGGTGGACGGCAGCGAGCTGATCCGCTTCGACAAGGTCGTCAAGCGCTTCGGGTCCAACACGGTCCTCGACGAGCTCGACTTCTCCGTGGCCTCGGGCAAGCACGTCACGCTGATCGGCCCGTCCGGCTCCGGCAAGACGACGATCCTGCGCCTGCTGATGACGCTGCTCAAACCGGACGAGGGCACGATCAAGGTGGGCGGCGAGTACCTGACCCACCAGGAGAAGAACGGCAAGCTCGTCCCGGCCGGCGAGAAGCACGTCCGCGAGGTCCGCAAGAACATCGGGATGGTCTTCCAGCAGTTCAACCTCTTCCCGAACATGAAGGTCCTGCGCAACATCATGGAGGCGCCGGTCACCGTCCTCGGCCTGTCCAAGGACGAGGCGGAGGTGCGGGCGCGCGAGCTGCTCGACCTGGTCGGGCTCGGCGACAAGTGCGACGCCTACCCGACGCAGCTCTCCGGCGGCCAGCAGCAGCGCGTCGCGATCGCGCGGGCGCTCGCGATGCGGCCGCAGGTCCTGCTCCTCGACGAGGTGACGTCCGCGCTCGACCCCGAACTGGTCGCGGGGGTCCTCGACGTGCTCCGCGACATCGCGCACACCACGGACATCACGATGCTCTGCGTGACCCACGAGATGAACTTCGCCCGTGACATTTCGGACCAAGTGTTGATGTTCGACTCGGGCCGGGTCATCGAGTCCGGGACGGCGGAGAAGATCTTCACCGAGCCCGAGCACGACCGGACGCGGGAGTTCCTCAGCGCGGTGCTGTGACCGGATGCCGTCACGCCCGGGGCCGCGGGGCAGGTCCGCGGCCCGGGGCATGACCTGGGCATATGCCAGAGTGGCGCGTTCCTGTTGACAGGGCCGGAGCGCGCCGCCAATCTCCCCAACAGCCGCTCCGAATGCGCCACTTGGCGGTTATCGTGGGACAGAGCCCAGCTGTCCGGAACCGTTCCACGCAGGGGGAAGCCGTGGCGTTGAAGCACGAGGCGACCGCGCCGCACCACTCCGTACAGAGCGCCCTGCGGGTGCTCGAAATCGTCGCCCGGCACGGCACCGGAGTGACCGCGGCGGAGCTCGCCCGCGAGACCCGGCTCCCCGCCACCCAGCTGACCCCGCTGCTGCGCATGCTGCGCCAGGAGGGGTACGTCGAGCAGCTCGCCGACGGCGCGGGCGCCTACGTCACCGGGGAATCCCTCAGCCGCCTCGGCTCGGCCGAGCACCACGCCGAGGCCCTGCGCGAGAAGCTCCAGCGCACCCTGGACGGCCTGCGCGACTCGATCGGCGCCGCTGTCTACATCAGCCGCTATCTGGACGGCGAGGTCCGCATCACCGACGTGGCGGCAGGCCCCCGCACCCCCGCGGTCAACGAATGGGTGGACTTCCGCTCCTCCGCCCACGCCAGCGCGGTCGGCAAGAGCCTGCTGACCCAGCTCGACGTGAACGGCCGCAGGGATCACCTCTCCCGGCACAAGATGGCTCGCCTCACCTCGCAGACGATCACGAACGAGCGGGTCCTGCTGAATCGTCTCGCCGCGCAGCCCGCGACGGTGCCGATGCTGGATCTCCAGGAGTACGCGGTCGGCACGGTGTGTGCGGCGGTGCCGATCACCGCGGGGGCCGCGGTGGGGTGCCTCGCGCTTTCCCTGCCGGTGGAGCATGCGCATCGGCTGCGCGAAGCGGCGGATACGTTGAATCGTGGGGCGGCGCCTGTGCTGCTGTCCCTCGCGATCTAGTTTTTCGCCTGCGGGCTGTGTGTGGCTTGTCGCGCAGTTCCCCGCGCCCCCTTCGGGGGGGGCGCGACTCAGCCGTGGTCAAGGGCACCCCCCGGGACCAGGTACTATTTACTCGTCAGCAAGCGCCGCTAGCTCAGTTGGTTAGAGCAGCTGACTCTTAATCAGCGGGTCCGGGGTTCGAGTCCCTGGCGGCGCACAGACAGTGAGAAGCCCCTCGCGCAAGCGAGGGGCTTCTTGCGTTCCCGGGGTCGCCGGCCCGGGTCAGGCCGCGCCCTCGCGGACGGGGGCGCCGACCCGGTTCATGTGGGTGAGGGCCTCGCGGTACGACTCCAGGAGCCCCGTCTCGTAGTAGGAGACGCCCTTCTCCGCGCAGAACTCCTTGGTGATCTCCGCGGCACGCGTCAGCGCGGGGGTGGGCATGCTCGGGAACAGATGGTGCTCTATCTGGAAGTTCAGGCCGCCCATGGCCACGTTCACGAGGGGGCCGCTGCGCACGTTGCGCGAGGTCAGCACCTGGCGCCGGAGGAAGTCGAGGTCCATCTCGGGCGTGACCATCAGCATGCCCTTGTGGTTCGGGGCGAAGACACAGCCCATGTAGACGCCGAGCACCGCCTGGTTCACCGCGATGAAGGCGACGGCCTTGCCGGGCGGCAGCGCGGCGAAGACGGCCCAGAAGTAGCCGACGAAGTGGGCGACCAGCAGGGCGCCCTCCAGGAACGGGCGCTTCATCGTCGGGCTGCCCAGGGCGCGGAAGCTGTTGAAGCTGAGGTTCAGGCCCTCCAGGAGCAGCAGCGGAAAGAAGAGGTAGGCCTGGCGTCGGCAGATGAAGCGCGGCAGGCCCTTCGCCTGCTCGGCCTGGCGCTGGGACCACACCAGGATCTCGGGGGCCACGTCCGGGTCGCGCTCCTCGTGGTTGGGGTTGGCGTGGTGGCGGGTGTGCTTGTTCATCCACCAGCCATAGCTCATCCCCATCAGGAGGTTGCCCGCGATCCGGCCGCCGATCTCGCTGGGTGCCCTGCGGCTGAACACCTGGCGGTGGGCGAGGTCGTGGCACATCAGCGCCAGCTGGGCGAGGACGACCGAGAGCAGCGCCGCGACGCCGAGCTGCAGCCAGCTGTCGCCGAGCGCGAACAGCGCGTACCAGGTCCCCGCGAAGGCCAGCAGCACCAGCGTGCAGCGCACCGTGTAGTAGACGGGGCGGCGGTCGAGTAACCCCTCCCGGGCCATCCGGCGGCTGAGCTGGGCGAAGTCGCTGCCGGCGGCTGTCTGCGGGCGCGGCGCGACTGCGCTACGGGACATGTGAACTCCTCGATCGGGCACTCTCAGGAACCTGGAGCGGAGCGGCACGGCACGTGCCGTGCCAAACCGTGCGCAAGTCTGGGGACGCGGGCTGTCTTCTGTCAATACGGCACGTGCCGTGCCGGGTACGGTGGGTCCATGGCCGATTCACGCAACGCTCCCGCGGACCGCAAGGACCCCGGGCGCACCGACGCCGTCCTGCAGGCCGCGCTCGCCCTCGCCCAGGAGGTCGGGTACGCGAAGCTCAGCATCGAGGGCATCGCCTCCCGCGCCGGCGTGGGCAAGCACACGATCTACCGCCGGTGGCCGTCGAAGGGCGCCGTCTTCCTCGACGCCATGGAGGCCGCGGTGGGTCCCGCGCTGCGCTTCCCGGAGACGGGGGACGTCAGGGCGGACCTGCGCGAGCAGATCCTCGCCGGGTCCGACTTCCTCGGGAAGCCGCCGTTCGGTCCGCTGTACGCCGCCCTGATCGGGGAGGCCCAGCGCGACCCCGCGGTGAAGCAGGCCCTGTACGAACGGTTCCTGCTGCCCATCGAGCAACAGACGATCGACCGGCTGCGGACGGCCCAGGAGCAGGGTCAGCTCGCACCCGGGCTCGACCTGGCGCTCGCCCAGGACGTGCTCTACGGCCCGCTCTACTACCGCTGCCTGGTGACAACGGAGTCGGTGACACCCGCGTACGTCGACGCCCTGCTCGACACGCTCTTCGACGGGTTCGAACCGTCCTGACGGACCACGTCCCGACGACACTGTCAGGCCGCTGTCAGCAAGGCCCTCGAACCTGGGTGCGGTACTTGCAGGACTCCGGGGGCTTGGGGGCAGGATGGTCTGGTTGCAGTGCGCCGAACCGCGGCCGTTCGCGGCGCAGCGGGTGATCTGTTTCCCGCACGCCGGAGGGTCGCCCTATTTCTTCCGTGGCTGGGCCAAGGCGCTCACCGGATTCGAGGTGCACACGGTGTGCTATCCCGGGCGTGCGGAGAGAATCACCGAATCCCCCGCCACCGACATCCTGAGCATGGCGCGTCATATCGCCGTCTCCGTAAAGGAATTGATGGCCGACGGCCGGCCCACCGCTCTCTTCGGGCACAGCATGGGGGCGTTCATCGCCTATGAGGTCTGCGCCGCGCTGGAGGACGAGGGACATGAACTCAGTCATTTCTTCGCCTCCGGGGCGCGGGCGCCGCATTTGACGCGGCCCGATCCCGACGCGGAGAGCACATGGGACGACGAGGCGGTGGCCGAGCTCCTGCTCGAATTGGGCGGTACGGACGCCGAACTCCTGGAGAACCGGGCCTTTCTCGATCTGGTGATGCCCTACATCAAGGCCGACTTCCGGATGCTCGCCTCCTACGACCGGTCCGAGCGGGGCCCGCTGTCGACCCCCGTCACCGCCGTCGTCGGCGAGGAGGACCCCCGGGTGAGCGCCGAGCAGGCGGCCGCCTGGGGCGAGGCGACCCGCGGCGCCTTCCGGATGCGGACGGTGCCCGGCGGTCACTTCTACCTCGCCGAGCAGCCGCCCTTCGACGTCATCACGGAGTCAGTGGGCGACTCCGCCTGACCGGCCCGCGTTCTCGCGGTACATCTCGGCCAGCAGGAAGGCCAGGTCCAGGGACTGCGTGTGGTTGAGGCGGGGGTCGCAGGCCGTCTCGTAGCGCTGGTGCAGGTCCTCGGGCAGGATCGCGTTGCCGCCGCCGACGCACTCGGTGACGTCGTCCCCGGTGAGCTCGACATGGATGCCGCCGGGGTGGCTGCCCAGTTCGTGGTGGACCTCGACGAAGCCGCGCACCTCGTCCAGGATCGCGTCGAACCTGCGCGTCTTGTGGCCGCTCGCCGCGGTGATCGTGTTGCCGTGCATCGGGTCGCTGACCCAGCAGACCTGCGCGCCCTCGGCGTTGACCTTCTCCACCAGCGTGGGCAGCAGATCGCGGATCTTGTCGGCGCCCGCCCTGACCACGAAGGTCAGCCGCCCCGCCTCGCGGTCCGGGTCGAGCCGCTCAAGCAGGGCCAGGACGTCGTCGGGCCTGGTGGCGGGGCCGAGCTTGACCGCGATGGGGTTGGCCACGCGGGAGAAGTACTCGACGTGCGCGCCGTCCAGGTCACGGGTGCGCTCGCCGATCCACAGCAGATGGCCGCTGGTGGCGTAGGCCCGGCCGGAGTCGGAGTCGACGCGGGTCAGGGCCGATTCGTAGTCCAGCAGCAGGCCCTCGTGGCTGACGAAGAACTCGGCGGTGCCGAGCTCCCGGGTGTCGACGCCGCACGCGCGCATGAAGGCCAGGCTGCGATCGAGCTCACGGGCCAGCATCTCGTAACGCTCACCGGCCCGGGAGTCCGCGACGAAGCCCTGGTTCCAGGCGTGCACCTGGCGCAGGTCGGCGAAGCCGCCGGTGGTCAGGGCGCGGACGAGGTTGAGCGTGGTCGCCGACGACTCGTACATCTTGCGCAGGCGACCCGCGTCGGGCCGCCTCGATGCCGCGGTGAACTCCAGGCCGTTCACCGCGTCGCCCCGGTAGGAGGGCAGCACGAGATCGCCCCTGCGCTCCTCGGAGCTGGAGCGCGGCTTGGCGTACTGGCCGGCCATCCGGCCGACCTTCACCACCGGCAGGGCGGTGGCGTGGGTGAGGACGACGGCCATCTGCAGGAGGGTCTTGAGCTTGCCGCGGATGGCGTCGGCCGTCGTGCGCGCGAAGGTCTCCGCGCAGTCGCCGCCCTGGAGGAGGACGGCCTCGCCGCGCGCCACCGCCGCCATCCTGCGGCGCAGCAGGTCGCATTCGGCCGCGAAGACCAGGGGCGGCAGGGCAGACAACTGGGCCGCCACCTCGCGCAGTTCGGCCGGGTCGGGCCATTCGGGCTGTTGTGCCGCGGGAAACTCGCGCCAGGAATCGGCGGCGTCATTCTTCGCTTCGGGTTCCCTCTTGCTGATTCTCATTGCTGCCTTCCGTGCGGGCGGCGGACAGGGAGGAAGAGCTCTGAAAGGTGCGCGAGATGTGCAACGCCCGGCTCTTGTCGCCGAGTTGGATGTGCACCAGCTCAATCCAAGGAGTCCGCCTCGGTCAAGCGAATCCGGAGTGGTCCGCATCCGGGGACACGGATTGGTCTGGCACCGCCGACGCGCCCGCTGATTTGCTGATCACGGCCGAACGGATCGAATCGGCCGTTTCTGTCAACGGCACCGAATTCACAGGGAGTTCACCATGCCGGGAACGAACACGATCGGTGTCGTGGTCACCGATACCGAGCTGCCGCGCCACGATCCCCTCGACCTGTACGTGCACCTGCGGGAGCTGCTCCCGGATCGGGACGTCTTCCTCTTCGAGAGCGTGGACGGCGCCGACCAGGACCGCCGCTCGGCCGTGGTCGGCGCGGGCCGGCTCGCCGAGATCAGGGTCTTCGACGGGCGCGTGGAGATCGACGGCACCGGGCCCCTCGCCCCGGCCCTGGCGCGGGCGGCCGCCGCGCTCGGCATGACCGAGGACGCCTGCGCGGACCCCGGCGCGCACGGACTGCGCTTCACGGGGCCCGACCAGATGTGGGGCCTCCTTGCCGACGCACAGCGGCTGTTCGACGTGGACACCCGCGTCCCCCCGGCCTCGTACGCCTTCGGCTTCCTGACCACGTTCGCGTACGAATCCGCCTGGCACATGGAGGAGTTGCCCGAGCGCACCAAGGAGCCGCGCGGTCCCGACATCACGCTCACGCTCTTCCGTGACACGGTCTGGTACGACCTGAACACGGGTGTCATACGTCAACTCAGCGCTGACAGCGACGCGTTCGCACAGGCCCCCGCGCCGGTGGACGTGGCAGGCCTTGCCCGGCGGGCCGCCGAGGCGCCCGCGCAGGCGCCCGCCGTTCCCGAGGCGCCCACCCCCCTGTCGGTGCGCGACAGCGTGAGCCGGGAGACCTTCCTGGACTGGGCCGACCGCTGCCTGGAGCACATCAGGGTCGGGGACATCTACCAGATCCAGATCGGCCACCGCATCGACGTGGAGACCCCGCTGACGCCCGTCGAGGTGTACCGCAGGCTGCGGGGCCGCAATCCGTCTCCGTACATGTATCTGATGCCCCGCGCGGGCAGCACGCTGATCGGCGCGAGCCCCGAGCTGTTCTTCCGCATCGAGGGCGACACGATCGAGATGCGGCCCATCGCGGGCACCACGCGGCGCGGCCCCGACGAGGAGGAGAACCAGCGCCGCATCAAGGAGATGCGGGAGAGCACCAAGGAGCAGGCCGAGCACATCATGCTGGTCGACCTGTGCCGCAACGACATCGGCCGGGTGACACGGCCCAGCACCCAGCCCGTCGACCGGCTGATGGCGGTGGAGAGCTTCAGCCACGTCTTCCACCTCGTCTCCTCCGTCTCAGGGCTGCTCCAGGAGGACGTGGGGGCCTGGGACGCGGTCCGCGCGACCTTCCCCGCGGGGACGATGACCGGGGCGCCCAAGGTCCGCGCCATGGAGATCATCGACGGCCTGGAGGAGCAGCGGCGCGGGAGCTACGCGGGTGCCGTGGGGCTCGTCGACGTACGCGGCTGGAGCGAGCTCGCGCTGTGCATCCGCACGATCGAGTACGACGGGAGCACGTACTCCACCCAGAGTTCGGCGGGCATGGTCGCCCAGTCGGAACCCGCTGCCGAGTGGCGGGAGACCCTCGCCAAGATGGGGGCCGCCTACTGGGCGCTCACCGGTGAGGAGCTGCTGCCGTGACCACCGCCGAACCGAAGGGCGTACCGGACATGAAGGTCCTGCTGATCGACGCGTACGACAGCTTTGTGCACATCATCGACCAGTACCTGCGCACCCTGGGGGCGCGCACCGAGGTCGTGCGGTCCCTGACCCGCTCCCCCGACGACCTTGCCGCTTCGCGCCCCGACGCGGTGGTGCTCGGCCCGGGTCCCGGCCACCCTGCCGAGTCCGGTCACGTCGAGCTGGTGCACCGGTTCGCCGGGCAGGTGCCGCTGCTCGGCGTGTGCCTGGGGCACCAGGCCGTCGCGCTGGCCCACGGCGGCCGGATCGAGGTGGCCGACCAGGTGATGCACGGCCGGACCAGCGTGGTCACGCACGACGGCGAGGGGCTCTTCCAGGGGCTCGGCAACACCCTCGAAGTCACCCGCTACCACTCGCTGATCGTGGCCGAGCCGCTCCCCGACGAGCTGGTCACCACCGCGGTCGCCACCGACCACGGCTATGTGATGGGGCTGCGGCACCGCACGCTGCCCATCGAGTCGGTGCAGTTCCACCCCGAGTCCATCACCACCACGGGCGGGCTCGACATGATGCGCAACTTCCTCACCTCCGCGGCGCGTTCACGGGCGGGGCTCACCAACGCCTGACCGCGCCGAGCGCGCGGACGGCCTCGGTCACCCCGGAGCGCGGCAGATGGGCGTGGCCCACCACCAGGGCCGGGGCGTCCCCGCGCGGTCGGGCGTGGAACGCCGCGGCCCCGCGCACCAGGACGGAGCGGCGCAGCGCCCCGGCCACGAGCGCCCCCTCGTCGGCCCGCCGGGGCAGCTGGACGTAGGCGTGCAGCCCGGCTCCCGGGCCGAGCACCGTGGCGCCGGGCAGATGTCTGCGCACCGCCTCGTCCAGGGCCTGCCTGCGGCTGCGGGCAAGGGAGTTGAGGCGCCGCAGATGGCGGTCGAACAGGCCGGTGCTCAGGAGTTCGGCGAAGGCCAGCTGGGTGAGGTGCTCGGTGCCGAGGTCGTGCCGGGCGCGGGCCCGTAGGAGCAGGTCGAGCATCGGCTCCGGGGCCGCGATCCAGCCCAGGCGCAGGCCCGGCGAGAGGGACTTGCTCGCGGTGCCCGCGTAGACGACGCGGTCGGGCATCGTGCGCTGCAACGCAAGGGGCCTGACGCCTCGTTCGTACCAGAGGCCGCCGTCGTAGTCGTCCTCGATCACCCAGCCGTCGACGTCCTCGGCCCAGCGGGCCAGGGCCTCGCGGCGCTGTGCGGACAGGGTGACGCCGGTGGGGAACTGGTGGGCGGGGGTGACCAGGACGGCGCGCGCCCCGGACGCGGCAAGGGCATCGACGTCGATGCCCTCGTCGTCGACCGGGACGGGCACCGCCCGCAGCCCGCTCTCGCGGACGAACTGGCGCTGGCCCGGGTGGCCCGGGTCCTCGATGGCGAGCGCGTCGATGCCCAGGCGCCGCAGGACGGGGCAGAGCAGCCCGAGCGCCTGCGCGAAGCCGCCCACCACCATGATGTGCTCCGGGGTGGTCCGTACCCCTCTCAACCTGCCCAGATACGAGGTGAGTTCGCGGCGCAGCGCGGGCTCACCGGCCAGCGGCGGGTAGTCGTGGTGGGACAACTCCGCCACATGCAGGGCTTGTTGGTAGCAGCGCAGCCATTCGCGACGCGGGAAGTCGGGGACGTTGCTGCCGCCGGGGCGCAGGTCCCAGCGGACCTGCGGCACCTGTCCCTCGTCGAGGAGGGCGGGCACGACGGGCTTGTCCTCCAGGTGGCCCACCACCCTGGTGCCCGCGCCCTGGGCCGCCTCCAGATAGCCCTCGGCGACGAGTTGTCCGTACGCCTCCACGACCACGCTGCGCGAGACGTCGAGGTCGCCCGCGAGCCGGCGGCTGGACGGCAGCCGCGTGCCGGGGTGGAGAATCCCCTCGGATATCTCCCTCTTGATGAATTCCTGGATCTGTGACGTCAGGGAATCCGTGGAATCCCTGACCACCTCGACCGCCATGTGCAGGGCCACCGGCCCATCCTTTCTGAAGTGGTCCGTACCGGTCACCGGACAGTGGTCTGGAAAGGACGTGCCGCCGTTTACAGACTGGTCGGCGAAACGTCCGCTTGCGCCTTTCGAGGAGAGTCCCCGTGACTGCCGAGCCGCAGGGTCGTACCTGGCCGCAACTGCTCAACTCACTGCTGGAACGCAGAGATCTGACCGCTCACGACACGGCCTGGGCGATGGACCAGGTGATGTCGGGCAGCGCCGGGGCCGCCAAGCTGGCCGGTCTCCTGGTGGCGCTGCGTGCCAAGGGCGAGACCGTCGACGAGATCGAGGGCATGGTGCGCGCCATGTACCTGCACGCCGTGCCGCTCGATGTGCCGGGCCCCGCGGTGGACATCGTCGGGACCGGCGGCGACGGCTCGAACAGCGTCAACGTCTCCACGATGTCGGCGGTCGTGGCGGCCGCCGCGGGCGCCCGGGTGATCAAGCACGGCAACCGCTCCGCGTCCTCGGCCTGCGGCTCCGCCGACGTCCTCGAGGAGCTGGGCGTTGCGCTGACCCTGGAGCCCGAGCAGGTCGCCTCGGTCGCCGAGGAGACCGGCATCACCTTCTGCTTCGCCCCGGCGTTCCATCCGGCGATGCGGCACGCGGCGGGGCCGCGCCGCGACCTCGGCATCCGCACCGCCTTCAATCTGCTGGGCCCACTGGCGAATCCGGCAAAGCCCACCGCACAGGCGGTCGGAGTCGCGGACCGGCGCCAGGCGCCGCTGCTCGCGGGGGTGCTCGCCCGGCGCGGCGTTTCGGCGCTGGTCTTCCGCGGCGACGACGGGATGGACGAGCTGACGGTCACCACTACCTCCACGGTCTGGTCGGTCGTCGGGGGCGAGGTGCGCACCGAGTCGTTCGACCCGCGGGACATCGGCATCGACCACGCGCCCGCCGCCGCGCTGCGGGGCGGGGACCGCGCCCACAACGCGCGGGTGGCGCACGAGGTGTTCGCCGGGGCCAGGGGTCCCGTGCGGGACGCCGTGCTGCTGTCGGCGGCGGCCGGGCTCGCGGCCCTGGAGCCCAGCGAGCGGCCCGTCACCGAGCGGATCGCGGCCGGGGTGGAGCGGGCCGCCGACGCCATCGACTCGGGCGCCACGGCCGACGTGCTCGAACGCTGGGCCGCGGTCACCGTCAAGCACACGCAGGGCGGTTGAGCGGGCCTGGGTCGAACCGGCCTGCGTCGGCCCGCCCTGCGGCCCCGGCAACAACCCCGCACCCACGGGACCGCCACCAGAGCGGAACCGGCCCACGAAACCAACGACTCCGAAACCTCGCCGACCAGGCTCGAACACCGGGCCACCGCCACCGTCAAGCACGCGCAGGGCGGTTGAGCGGGCCTGGGTCGAACCGGCCTGCGTCGGCCCGCCCTGCGGCCCCGGCAACAACCCCGCACCCACGGGACCGCCACCAGAG